>NZ_JBWKVD010000005.1:0-246407 GCF_059421525.1 Pseudomonas sp. GW821-FHT02H06 | reverse complement strand
GAAATTGGTAGACACGCCAGCTTCAGGTGCTGGTGACCGCAAGGTCGTGGAAGTTCGAGTCTTCTTCTGGGCACCAATTCAACGAAACCGAGCTTAGGCTCGGTTTTGTGCATTTTGCGGTTTGAAAAGTCAAGCCTGGCAAAACTGCCCTCAGCGTAGATCACTTCTCCCTGCCCTGTCCCACGCGGCAACTGAATCGCTCAACCGCCTCCCGAAGAAATTCAAAAATTCAGTTGCACTCCCAAGAAAAATCTAATTAAATCAGCGCCATGCCCAGATGGTGAAATTGGTAGACACGCCAGCTTCAGGTGCTGGTGACCGCAAGGTCGTGGAAGTTCGAGTCTTCTTCTGGGCACCAAACAAACAAAACCGAGCCAAGTGCTCGGTTTTGTGCTTTCTGGGGGGCTGCAATACCCCGGTCCGTACAGGCGACTACGCGCGGAACTGCCCAAGACTCGCCTTGAGCTGAGCAGCAAGCCTGTCCAGCGTCTTGCCGCTGGCGGTTGTTTCCACCACGGCCTGCGCAGCCTTCTCGGCTTGAGCGTGAATGACTTCTACACGCCCCCGCACCGCTTGCGCGCCTTGAGCCTGATGCTCTGCCGCACGAGTCGCCAAGCCAATCGCCGCATGAACCTGCTCGACAGACAACTGCACCGACTGCTGTAGCCGCGCGCTGTCCTTTAATACCGCCAAGCCTTCTTTGGCCTGACGCCCGGCCAGACCAATCGTTGCCACCGCTTCGCGTGCCCCGGACTGCAGCTTGGCGATGTGTTCCTGAATATCGCCCGTTGAGCTTTGCGTCTTGCTCGCCAACGCGCGCACTTCATCGGCGACAACGGCGAAACCTCGACCGGTCTCGCCCGCACGCGCTGCCTCAATGGCCGCGTTGAGGGCAAGCAGGTTGGTTTGCTCGGCGATGCCATGGATCACTTCCAGCACCACTTCAATCTGCTGGCTTTGCTGCGCCAGCCGCTCGATGACCTGGGAGCCGGTCTCCACCTGCCCGGCCAGCGCCTCAATCAGGCTGCCCACCTGATTGGAGGTGCGTGTGTTTTCATCGGTCGCCTGACGAATGTCCACCACCTGCCGCAATGCTGCCTGCATCGCCTGGCTCTCGGCCTGCGCCTCGTCAGCCATCTGCGCCAGCGCTTGAAGGCTGGCAGCCACTTCATCACGCTGCAACTCGGCGGCAGCGCCGGCGCCCGCATTGCGTTTGCTCATGGCGCCGATCTCAACCCCCGTCTGTTGCGCCACATCGCCCGCCTCTCGAACGATCGGCTGCAATTTGTCTACGAAGCGGTTCACCGCCGCAGCCATATCGCCTATCTCATCGTTGCTGTTGAGTTTGACGCGCTTGGTCAGATCGCCTTCGCCTGCTGCCAGATCATCCAGCGCACGATTGAGCAACTGCAAGCGCAACACGACGCGGCGCCCCAGCACGATGGCCAACACCACCAGCACACCGAGTCCCACCAGAGACAGCCCGACGCCGATTCTCCAGCGCAACGTGGACGCAGCCTCTTGTACGGCGGAACTGGTATTGGTTGCCATCGCAGTGGCCGACGATTGCGCCGTTTGCAGACGCGAGCGCAATGCGGCAGAACTCTCGGCCGCAGCGCCGCCCAGACTTTCCGAAACCAGTTGATCACCGCTGCCGATCAACGCAACGAAGCGTTTGTCCAGCGCCGCCAGATTCTCTTCCACCGACGTGGTCGATACGCCCATGCGTACTTTGCCGATTTCTACGCCGTTGGGGCTGATCGACGCCTCGACGTAATAAACCGAAGGATCCTTCTGCGCCGCATTCAGGACCTTGTCCATGGCACGCTCGCCCTCGCCTTTCGCCAGCAGGGCCTTGATCGATTCGTTCTCGCGATTCAGATAACGCGTCAGGTGCTCACCTTGAGCATCGTCGTAGACCACAAAAAGCACGTTCGGATTGCGTTGCGCACGGCGCGCGAACTCTGACAGCGTCGGCGTATCGCCATCCCACATCGCCCGTGGCGCGACAGCAGCCAGCAGCTCGGCCATGTCCGTCGCTGAATCCCGAAGGTCTTTCTCCAGCGTCGCACGCAGTTGCTTCTGTTCATCTTTCAGACGCGTCGACAGGCCCGCGCTCAGGCGCTGACGTGTATTTTGCGAAAGACTGTCCAGACTGGACGTTACGTCGCCGCTTGCCTGTTCCAGTTCGTCGGCCAAGTGTTGCGAATCTACACTCAGCCGCGCCGCCAGTTCAGCTTCGAGCGCAGTAACGGTGCTCCGAGTGAGGGCGACGGCAACCAGCACCTGCACCACAAGGGCAATACCAAGAGCAATGAATACGGGTCGCAGCAAGCGACTGCGTAGAAGAGAAGTAACAGCCGACACAGGAAATCCCCCACAACACACGCCATTAAAATGTTGGCATCACGTAATACGTGGAATCACAGCAAGGGTCGTGCCGCAGTGGCGGGATTGAATGGAGGTGCAAGCCGACGGACAAAACAAAGGGCCGCCGAAGCGATCCTTTGTTTGTGTTTCAACGACTTATCAATCGAACGGATGACGCAGAACGATCGTCTCGTTGCGATCAGGGCCCGTCGAAATAATGTCGATCGGTGCGCCAACCAGTTCTTCAAGGCGCTTGATGTAAGCGCGAGCGTTGGCAGGCAGCTCTTCCAGGGTCTTGGCACCCAGGGTCGACTCGGACCAGCCCGGCACTTCTTCGTACACCGGCTCCAGGCCGATGTAGCTGTCAGCGTCGGTCGGGGCGTCGATCACTGCACCGTTCTCGTTCTTGTAGCCCACGCAGATGTTGATGGTCTCGAGACCGTCAAGCACGTCCAGCTTGGTCAGGCAGATGCCCGAGATGCTGTTGACGTCGATGGCGCGACGCAGGATAACGGCGTCGAACCAGCCACAGCGGCGGGCACGGCCGGTGGTTGCACCGAACTCGTGGCCACGCTTGGCCAGAAATGCGCCGACGTCGTCGAACAGCTCCGTCGGGAACGGACCCGAACCCACGCGAGTGGTGTAGGCCTTGGTGATGCCCAGGATGTAATCTAGGTACATCGGACCCATGCCCGAACCGGTGGCGATGCCGCCGGCAGTGGTGTTCGAGCTGGTGACGTACGGGTAGGTACCGTGGTCGATGTCCAGCAACGAACCCTGGGCACCTTCGAACATGATGTCTTTGCCGGCGCGACGCATTTCGTGCAGCGTGGCGGTCACGTCGAGCATCATCGGCTTGAGCAGCTCGGCGTATTCCATGCACTCGTCGAGTGTCTTCTGGAAGTCGATGGCCGGCTCTTTGTAGTAATTCACCAGAACGAAGTTGTGGTAATCCAGCAGCTCGCCCAGCTTGGCGGCGAAGCGTTCGCGGTGGAACAGATCACCGATGCGCAGGCCACGACGCGCAACCTTGTCTTCGTAAGCCGGGCCGATGCCACGACCGGTCGTGCCGATCTTGTGCTCGCCACGGGCTTTTTCACGGGCCTGATCAAGGGCCACGTGATAGGACAGGATCAGCGGGCAGGACGGGCTGATGCGCAGACGCTCGCGCACCGGAATGCCTTTCTCTTCCAGCTTGGTGATTTCGCGCATGAGTGCATCAGGCGCAACAACCACACCGTTGCCGATCAGGCACTGCACGCCTTCGCGCAGGACGCCGGACGGAATCAGGTGCAGGACGGTTTTTTCGCCGTCGATCACCAGCGTGTGGCCAGCGTTGTGGCCGCCTTGATAGCGCACTACCGCGGTTGCATGTTCGGTCAGCAGATCAACGATCTTGCCTTTGCCCTCATCACCCCATTGGGTGCCCAGGACTACGACATTCTTACCCATAACACTTGTCCTCATTCGCGCAAACTTGGTGCCGGCAGCGGCCGGCGGGGAAACTCAAGAGGCCAGCGGCATTACCTGCCAAAGCTCGCCCTGCTGAATCAATTGCCGATCGCAGTCGGCGTCTTGCGCCGCTGAAACCGGTTGGCCTGGCAAGGCCTGAACCACACGCTGACCTTCTGCGCGCAGCTGACAGACCTTCTGCCACAGCACCGCATCAGTGCTGTCCGGCATCCAGATACCGCCTGACGGTAGCTCGATCTGCGCCTGACCGCGTGTGACCAGGGTTTTCAAATCGGTGGAAAAACCCGTTGCCGGGCGCGCACGACCGAAGTCGGCACCAATGTCATCGTACCGACCGCCTTGAGCGATCGACTGGCCAACACCCGGGACGAACACCGCAAACACCACACCGGTGTGGTAGTGGTAGCCGCGCAATTCGCCGAGGTCAAAATACAACGGTAGCTCAGGAAACCGGGCCGACAGACGTTCGGCGATTTCCTGCAGATCATCCAGCGCTTCGATGACCGGCGCCGGCGCATTCGCCAGACGGTCGCGAGCCTGCGCCAACACGCTACGGTCGCCACACAGATCCACCAGCGCGCGCAGCATGCTGGCCAGATCCGCCGACAGACCTTCGGTCAACGCAATGACCTCGTCGATGGCTTTGCGCTGAAGTGCATCAAACAGCTGTTGCTCGACTTCGCCGGACAACCCGGCAGCGCGGGCAAGGCCGCGGTAAATCCCGACGTGGCCCAGGTCCATATGGACGTCCGGCACGTCAGCCAGTTGCAGCATCGCCAACATGAGGCTGATGACTTCGACGTCGCTGCTCGGGCTCGCATCGCCGTACAACTCGGCACCCAGCTGGATCGGACTGCGCGAGGACGACAACGCACGCGGCTGGGCATGCAGCACGCTGCCTGCGTAGCAGAGACGGCTCGGGCCTTCACGGCGCAATGTATGCGCGTCGATGCGGGCGACCTGCGGCGTGATGTCCGCGCGGAACCCCATCTGCCGACCCGATTGCGGGTCGACGACTTTAAAGGTGCGCAGATCCAGATCCTGGCCCGCACCGGTGAGCAGCGATTCGAGGTATTCGATGTGCGGGGTGACGACAAACTCGTAGCCCCAGCTCTGAAACAGATCCAGCACCTGACGACGCGCGACTTCAATACGCGCAGCTTCCGGCGGCAGTACTTCTTCGATGCCATCCGGCAGCAGCCAGCGGTCAACCGTTGCCATTACGCCTTTCCCCTATGATCCGGGCGGCCGGCCCTTGGGCAAGCCTTGAGTGAAGCAGACAGCATTCTACGGGCGCAGGACAAGGAAACCTCCCCTGCCTGATGCGCCGCAATAGCGTGAACACTGTCCTCGAAAAAACTGCCGCGCACGGAACACGCCACGGCCAATCAATCGTGCAGACGCAAAAAAGCCGGGAATTTCCCGGCTGCCGCATCATACACACGTTTTGTCGCGCGATCACCCCGACGGGCAGTTTTGCCGCCCGGCGGAGTGATCAAGTGCTGATGCGATTACGGCTTGGACTTTTGCAGATAGCGGAAAAACTCGCTGCCTGGGTCAAGCACCATCACGTCGCTTTTGTTGGCGAAGCTTTCACGGTAGGCGCGAAGGCTACGGTAGAACGCGTAGAACTCCTGATCCTGACCGTAG
The DNA here is from genome assembly GCF_059421525.1 of Pseudomonas sp. GW821-FHT02H06. Taxonomy (NCBI): domain Bacteria; kingdom Pseudomonadati; phylum Pseudomonadota; class Gammaproteobacteria; order Pseudomonadales; family Pseudomonadaceae; genus Pseudomonas; species Pseudomonas sp. GW821-FHT02H06. Next base: position 240,914 of record NZ_JBWKVD010000005.1, on the reverse strand, counting down.
GCCTTGGAGTAGATCGCGGACGCCTGAGCATCACCATCACCGCGGGCCTCTTCAGACTCGCGATACGCCTCAGCCAACAGAACGCGGCGCTGACGATCGGCGTCGGCACGAATGCCCTCAGCCAGTTCGTTACCCTTGGCGCGATGCTCGCGGGCTTCACGCTCACGCTCGGTGCTCATGCGCTCGAACACGCTGCGGTTCACTTCCTTCGGCAAATCGATGGCCTTGACCCGAACATCGACCACTTCGATGCCCAGCTCTTTGCCGGCCATGGTGTTGAGCGACGCAGTGATGTCAGCCATCAACGCGTCACGCTCACCTGAAACCACCTCGTGCAGGGTGCGCTTGCCGAACTGGTCGCGCAAACCAGACTCGAGACGACGGGAAAGGCGCTCATCGGCGATCTGCTTCAGGCCGGATGTCGCGGTGTAGAAACGCTCAGCGTCCTTCACACGCCACTTGGCATAGGCATCAACCATCACGGCTTTCTTTTCGAGCGTCAGGAAACGCTGAGTCGGCGCATCGAGGGTCATCAAGCGACCATCGAACTTGCGCACCTGATTCACGTAAGGAATCTTCACATGCAGACCTGGCGAAACATCCGCCTGAACCACGCGACCGAACTGCAGGAGCACCGCGCGCTCGGTCTGAGCGACGATGTAGAAGCTGTTCCATGCGACCACGGCCAACACGACGCAGACAATCAGGGCAACCAGAGATTTATTGCTCATCAGCGAGTCTCCCTAGTGCGCGTGTCACGCTGCTGTTGCATGTCCGCTGCCCGTGAGCCCGGGTCTGCCGGTGCAGCAGCTGCGCCGCCGGCGGTAGACGAATTGGAACCGTTACGGCTGCTATCGATCATTTTGTCCAACGGCAGGTAAAGCAGGTTGTTCTGACCTTTGTCGCCGGTCACGAGTACCTTGCTGGTGTTGCTGAAGACTTCCTGCATGGTGTCCAGATACAGACGCTCACGCGTGACTTCCGGTGCCTTGCGGTACTCGGCGACCAGCTTGGTAAAACGGTCTGCCTCACCCTTGGCCCGAGAGACCACTTCATCGCGATAACCGTTGGCGTCTTCGACGATACGCTGAGCCTGACCACGCGCCTCCGGAATCACACCGTTTGCGTAGGTTTCAGCCTGGTTGCGTGAGCGTTGCTCGTCTTCACGGGCGCGGATCACGTCATCGAACGCTTCCTGGACTTCACGTGGCGCCGCAGCGCTCTGCACGTTGACCTGAGTCACGGTGATGCCGGTGCGATAGGTATCGAGGAAGCGCTGCAGCCGCTCCTTGATTTCGCTGGCCATCAACTCACGACCTTCAGTCAGCACCTGATCCATGGCGGTCGAACCGACGACATGACGCAAGGCACTTTCGGTCGCATGCTGCAGGCTGACTTCAGGCTGATCAACGTTCAGCACGAAATCCTGCAGATTGGTAATTTTGTACTGCACGGTCAGTGGCACTTCGACGATGTTCTCGTCTTCGGTGAGCATCTGGCCCTGCTTGCTGTACGCACGTTCGCGCGTCACGTTTTCGAGGTACTTGCGATCGAACGGCGGGAAATAGATGTTCAGACCCGGCCCGACGGTTTCGTAGTACTTGCCGAAGCGCAGCACAACGGCCTGCTCCTGCTCGTCGACCACATAGATTGCGTTGTACAGCCATATGGCGAGCAGCACGACCAGACCGATGCCGAGCAGGCCAAGGCCACCGCCCTTGCTCGATCCACCGCCGCTGCCGCCGCCATCGCCACTGCGTTTCTTGCCACCACCGAACAACCCATTCAGGCTTTCCTGCAGCTTACGGAAGGCCTCGTCGAGATCCGGTGGCCCCTTGCGGTCGCCGCCCTTGCGCTTACCACCCCAAGGATCCTGATTATTCGAGTTGCCACCCGGCTCATTCCAAGCCATAGCGCTCTCCATCTGATAAAGCAAAGACGCGCCCGCGGCGCGCCGACCAATGCTACAGAATGCCCGTCAAAGCGGTACAACCGCTTTGTCAGGCTTTTATTGCAAAGTGTGTTGCTCGATGAATTCGAGCGGCTGCAGTCCTTCGCGACTCACCAGGCGATTGAATTCAACTCGGGGTAACCGAACAGCCAGAAGACTCTGGCCTTCTTCGTCGTGTTCTTCGCTCTGCACCGCGCCCAAGTTGAAAAACTGGGCGCGCAACCGGGCGAACTCCTGCGTCAGGCGCAACGTCCCCACAAAGAGATCATTGCCCAATACTTCGGCGATGGCTTGCCTGAGCAAATCCAGACCGCGTCCGTCACGGGCAGAAACCCAGACCCGCTGCGGCTTGCCATCGGCATCGCGTTGAATCTGCGGCTCCACCCCTTCGAGCAGATCGAGTTTGTTATAGACCTCGAGCATCGGCAAGTCCTGGGCGCCAATCTCGCCCAGCACCACCATGACCTGCTCGATCTGCTCAAGGCGATCGGGCTCGTGAGCGTCGATCACATGCAGCAGCAGATCGGAGTTGCTCGATTCTTCGAGCGTAGCCCGAAAGGCCTCGACCAGCTTGTGCGGCAAATGGCGGATAAAACCCACCGTATCGGCCAGCACAATCGGCCCGAGGTCTTTGACTTCAAGGCGGCGCAGGGTCGGGTCGAGGGTCGCGAACAGTTGATCGGCCGCATAGACGTCGGAGTCGGTCACCGCATTGAACAGCGTTGACTTGCCGGCGTTGGTATAGCCGACGATCGACACCGTAGGGATATCGGCGCGGGACCGGCCACGACGAGCCTGATCACGCTGACTGCGGACTTTTTCAAGCCGGCCCTTGATCTGACGCAAGCGCACACGCAACAGACGTCGGTCGGTTTCAAGCTGGGTTTCACCCGGGCCGCGCAGACCGATACCACCGCCCTGACGCTCAAGGTGAGTCCAGCCACGGACCAGCCGCGTACTCATGTGCTCAAGCTGGGCCAGTTCGACCTGCAGCTTGCCTTCGTGGGTGCGCGCCCGTTGGGCGAAGATGTCGAGAATCAGGCCCGTACGGTCAAGCACGCGACACTCGAAAACACGTTCGAGGTTACGTTCCTGACTGGGTGTAAGGACATGATTGAAGATGACGATATCTGATTTTTCGGTTTTGACCAGGTCGCGTAATTCCTCGACCTTGCCGCTGCCCACCAGATACTTGGCCGTAGGCCGATGTCTTGGCACGTTGACGAACGAGACAATATCGGCACCGGCCGACAGCGCCAGTTCCCTGAACTCCTGCGGATCTTCGCGCGCCTCAGGGTCCTGACCATCCAAGTGAACGAGGATCGCCCGCTCACCACCACTGTGGCGCTCAAAGAACAAAGCAGACTCCTATCAGGCGTTACCTGGCTCGGCGTCAGCCTGCTCGGATTCGGTAGCGCTAGGCAGACGAATCGGGCGGACAGGAACGACAGTCGAGATGGCGTGTTTGTAGACCATTTGGCTGACAGTGTTCTTCAGCAAAATAACGAACTGGTCAAAAGATTCGATAGTGCCTTGCAGCTTGATGCCGTTTACCAGATAGATCGAAACCCCAACCTTTTCTTTACGCAAAGTGTTCAGGTAAGGGTCTTGTAGCGAATGCCCTTTTGACATGTGCCGCACTCCTTTAAGGATCAATAGAATAAATTTCGAAAACGTTGGCTTGGGCCGCTACCTCCCGAAGGCTATCCCCCAAGGATAGACGGCTATTGCAAGGACTCAGCTCAATATGGAGACCGACCCCAGGTATTTCAAGGCGCGTGACAGATTGTCGCTAGCCAGGCTGTCCAACCAGTGCAAATTCTGCCAGCTGCGCAACCAGGTGAACTGCCTCTTGGCCAGCTGGCGCGTGGCAATGATGCCGCGCTCCTGCATCTCATCCCGAGTCAGCTTGCCGTCCAGATGATCCCAGACCTGGCGATACCCTACAGCTCTTATAGACGGTAAATTCGAGTGCAGATCACCCCTCGAACGTAGCGCTACGACTTCTTCAACGAATCCTTCATCAAGCATTTGCCTGAAACGCACAGCAATTCGGTCGTGGAGCACCTTGCGATCCGTCGGTGCGATCGCGAGATTTGCGACAGTATAGGGCAATTGATGACGCCCCGAAGCGCTCGCTTGAGCACTTTGCGCACTTTGTTGTTCACGGTGCGCGGTCATGCTCATTCCGCTCACCCGAAAGACTTCCAGCGCACGAACCAGCCGCTGAGGATCGTTGGGGTGAATTCTCGCTGCCGACACCGGATCGACGCTCGCCAGCTCATCATGCAATGCCTGCCAACCCTGACTGGCCGCTTGCGCCTCAATCTGCGCACGAATCTCGGCGTCAGCCGCAGGCATATCGGCCAGGCCTTCCAGTAGAGCCTTGAAATACAACATCGTGCCGCCCACCAGCAGGGGAATTTTTCCCCGGGCGGTAATTTCCCCCATCGCCTGCAAGGCATCGGTTCGAAAATCCGCCGCAGAGTAGCTTTGGCCGGGGTCGAGGATATCGATGAGCCGGTGCGGATGCTTTTCCAGAAGTGCTTTTGATGGCTTGGCGGTGCCAATGTCCATGCCGCGATAGACCAGCGCGGAATCCACGCTGATCAGCTCACACGGAAGCACCTTGGTCAGCTCGATGGCGAGATCGGTTTTCCCGGCGGCGGTCGGCCCCATCAGGAAGATGGCCGGAGGAAGAGCACTCATCAGCGACCGCGCAGGAATAGTTTGTCCAGATCATCCAGACCCAGCTGAGTCCAGGTGGGCCGTCCGTGGTTGCATTGACCGCTGCGCTCGGTGTTTTCCATGTCACGCAACAAGCCGTTCATTTCCGGAATAGCCAGCCGCCGGTTGGCGCGAATCGCGCCGTGGCACGCCATGGTGCCCAGCAGCTCATTCATGTGCGCTTGAACACGGTCGCTGGTGCCGTACTCCATCAGATCGCCCAGCACGTCGTGCACCAGTCGATTCGCCTCAGCCTGCTTGAGCAGCGCGGGGATCTGCCGGATCGCGAGCGTCTCTGGCCCCAGGCGCTGTAATTCGAAGCCCAGTTGCTGGAAGGTCGTCATATGCTCTTCGGCGCAGTCGGCCTCACGCTGGCTGACCGCGATGGACTCCGGCACCAGCAGCGGCTGACCGCTCAGGCCTTCGCTGGCCATGGCGATCTTCAAACGTTCGTACATGATCCGCTCGTGGGCCGCGTGCATGTCCACCAGCACCAGGCCGTGGGCGTTTTCCGCGAGGATATAAATGCCCTTGAGCTGAGCGAGGGCATAACCCAGCGGCGGCACATCGCCTTGGGAGTCGGGCAACGCGACGCTGCCTGCACCCACCGGAGCCTGTGCGCCGGGCAGCGGGGCAAAGAATTCGCTGTAAGCGGCACGCGCCTCTTCAGCCGGAAGCACCGACGACGGCCGCGGCGTGTACTGATACTGATAACCTGCGCCGCTGCCAGAGCCGGGGGCGGATCCGGCGGGCGGGTTCCAGGCCTGACCCTGCGGCGTCTCGAGCACGTTATTGGCCAGGCGCATTTCGCCCTGGGGCCCGAACTCGCCGGCATCCGGCCCGCTTGGTCTCACCAGCGCGGTGACCGAGGTCGTACCTGCAAGCTGATCCTCAGGCCGTACATCGCCGAGCGCCCGATGCAGCGTTCCGTAGAGGAAATCGTGAACCATGCGCCCGTCTCGGAACCGCACTTCATGCTTGGTCGGGTGGACGTTGACGTCGACGACCGCCGGATCGACTTCGAAAAACAGCACGAAGGTCGGATGCCGGCCGTTGAACAATACGTCGCGATAAGCCTGACGCACCGCGTGGGCAACCAGTTTGTCGCGGACCGCACGGCCATTGACGAAGAAATACTGCAGATCGGCCTGACTGCGGGAGAATGTCGGCAGTCCGACCCAACCCCATAACCTCAAACCGTTGCGCTCGACCTCGATCGGCAGCGCCTGTTCCAGAAACCCGGGGCCGCAAATAGCCGACACTCGTCGCGCACGCGATACGTCATCGCGCGCTTCGTGCAGGCTCAGGACGGTCTTGCCGTTATGGCGCAAGTGAAAGGCCACGTCGAAACGCGCCAGCGCCATGCGCTTGATGACTTCCTGGAGATGATCGAACTCGGTTTTCTCGGCCTTGAGAAACTTGCGCCGCGCAGGGGTGTTGAAGAACAGGTCGCGCACTTCCACGGAGGTGCCGACAGGGTGCGCAGCAGGCTGAACGCGAGAAGCCATGTCGCGGCCTTCGGTCTCGACCTGCCACGCCTGATCAGCATCGCGGGTGCGCGACGTCAGGGTCAGACGGGCCACGGAGCTGATTGATGCCAGCGCCTCACCCCGGAAGCCAAGGCTCATGACGCGCTCAAGATCTTCCAGATCGCGGATTTTGCTGGTGGCATGTCGGGCCAGCGCCAGGGGCAGGTCATCCGAAGAAATGCCGCCACCGTCGTCGCGAACCCGCAGCAGCTTGATGCCGGCCTGCTCAACGTCGACATCGATACGACGCGCGCCGGAATCGAGGCTGTTTTCGAGCAGTTCCTTGATTACTGATGCCGGTCGCTCGACGACCTCGCCCGCAGCAATCTGGTTGGCAAGCCGTGGGCTGAGCAGCTGGATACGTGCGGCTTCTGCCGCAGGTAAGTCGGCGCTGACGCTGACATCCAGCTCCTGATCACCGAGCAACAGGTCAGTCACGGCTCACCTGCCAGTTCTGCGCTGGGGATTCTCAGTTGCTGGCCGACTTTTAATTCGTCAGAACTCAGATGATTGGCGGTGCGAAGCATCGGCATGGTCATGTCGTAGCGCGCCGCGATCATGCTCAGCGATTCGCCGGGACGGACCGTGTGCTCGCGCGCACCCATGGCGAGTTTGCCGTTGTCCCGCAGCCAGGCGATGTACGTACCTTGCGGCGGATTCTGCTGGAAGAACTGCTTCACGCCGGCGGTAATGGAACGCGCCAACGCCTGCTGGTGGCTTGCACCTTCCAGCTTGTTCGCTTCCGCCGCGTTGGAGATAAAGCCGGTCTCGACCAGAATCGACGGAATGTCCGGCGACTTCAGCACCATGAAGCCAGCCTGCTCGACGCGGGATTTGTGCAACGAGGTCACGCGGCCGATGTTGGTCAGAACCTTCTGGCCGACGTTGAGGCTTGAAGTCAGCGACGCGGTCATCGACAGATCAAGCAGTACGCCGGCGAGCATGCGGTCTTTGTCATCGAGGCTCACGGCCCCGGCGCCCCCGATCAAGTCGGAACGGTTTTCACTGTCCGCCAGCCAGCGTGCGGTCTCAGAAGTCGCGCCGCGCTCGGACAAAGCAAACACCGACGCCCCGAACGCCGCCGAGGAAGGCGCCGCGTCGGCGTGAATGGAGACGAACAGATCAGCGCCCTTGGCCCGTGCGATTTCCGTGCGCTTACGCAGCGGGATGAAGTAGTCGCCGGTGCGGGTCAGCTCTGCGCGATAGCCCTTCTCGCCGTTGATCTGGCGCTGCAGCTCCTTGGCAATCGCGAGCACGACGTTCTTTTCTTTCTCACCGCGGCCGCCGGACGCGCCTGGGTCTTCGCCGCCGTGACCGGCATCGATGACGACGACGATGTCACGCTTGCCATTCGGCACAGGGGTGAGTTTGATTTCAGGCTTGGACGGGCTGACCGGGACCGCGGGCGTCGCCGGAGCAGCGGTGGCCGGGGTATCGGCAACCGACGGCGGCGGATTGGCATCGGCGGCGTTGTCGTACAGATCGACGACCAGACGGTTGCCGTATTGCTGGTTCGGCGCGAGGGTGAAACTCTTTGGTGTCACCGCCTTTTTCAGGTCGATGACCACGCGCAGGTCGTCAGGCGTGCGCTGCGCCGAGCGCATGCTGGTGATCGGCGTATTGGCCGTCGGCACATTCAACGCGCCACCCAGGGTGGCGCCATTGATATCAATGACCAGACGATCAGGGGACTGCAGCGTGAAGACGCTGTGCTGAACGGGGCCAGACAGGTCGAAAACCAGCCGAGTGTTATCCGGAGCACGCCATAAGCGGACACTTCGTACCTGTGAAGCGGCCAACGCGTCGACAGCCAGTGTCGCCAGCAGCAGTCCAATCACAGTAACCAGCGCGCGCATGCGCATACCAAACCCCATATCTAATGAATTTCTATTTAAACGACGGCGCCAAAGCGGCACACCACTGCTCACCACGGGAGCTTTTAGGGCTCAGCGTCAGCGCTCGACCTTGATCGAGCGGCCTTATGGTAATGATCAGGTCAGGCTTTGGCAAAAAGCCTGCACCAAGATTGGGCCATTCGATGAGACAAAGGGCATCGCCTTCGAAATAGTCCCGGATGCCGAGGAATTCTAGCTCTTCTGGATCAACAAGTCGGTAGAGATCAAAGTGATACGCGCGGTTTCTCCCAATTTCGTAAGGTTCTACCAGCGTAAACGTCGGACTTTTAACCGCGCCAGTATGGCCAAGGCCGCGAATGATCCCTCGGGACAGCGTGGTCTTGCCCGCCCCCAGATCGCCCTCCAGAAAAATAATCCCATTGCTTTCAGTCACTTGGGCAATACGTGCGCCGAAGTGGGTCATGGCCTCTTCACCCATGAGCTCCAGGGTTAGCTCAGACACGGTTGGTGCTCCTCCAGAAGCTGGCGAATAACAGGAATCAGATCAGCGGCAGCAAGCCCTCGCCCGCTGGCGCCACATTGCTCACCGGCGAGGGCGTGCAGCCAGACGCCCAGACAGGCAGCGTCGTAGGCGGTCATCTTTTGCGCCATCAGCGCGCCGATGACACCGGACAGCACATCGCCCAGCCCGCCGGTCGCCATCGCCGGATGGCCATGATTGGCCAGTGAGAGGTCACCGGCAGGGTTGGCGATCAGGCTGCCGCTGCCTTTTAAAACGCATACAGCGTTAAATTTTTTAGCCAGCGCCCGCGCCGCAGCCGGACGATCGGCTTGAATGTGTTTGGTATCGGTGCCCAGCAGCCGCGCGGCTTCGCCAGGATGCGGGGTGATCACGCAGCCATCGGGCAACTGCACCGCGCCGGTCGCCAGCTCATTCAATGCGTCGGCATCCCAGACCTGCGGCAACGGCGCGTTGGCAGCCGCCGACAACAGGCTTTTCCCCCAACTGTGCTGACCGAGGCCCGGACCGACCACCAGCACCGACGCGGGCTCGATCAAGGCGCGCAACTGGTTGGCCGAGCTGATGCCGGCGCTCATGACTTCGGGGAAACGCGTCAGCGCGGCGCTGACATGTTCCGGCCGCGTCGCCAGCGTGACCATGCCCGCGCCGGTGCGCAGCGTGCTTTCAGTGGTGAGCAATGCCGCGCCGCCGAAGCCCCGATCGCCGCCCACCACCAGCACGCGGCCGAACATGCCCTTGTGCGCAGTGCGTGAGCGAGGGGCCAGGGTAGGCAGATTGAAGGTATCCAGCCGTCTGACGCTCACTGGCGTCTGCCGAATGATCTCGGCGTCCGCCTGCAAGTCATCGAACACCAGCTCACCCACCAGCTCGGGCGCATCGCCGGTGAACAGCCCGACCTTGAGGCCGATGAAGGTGACGGTCAGATCGGCGTGAACGGCACAGCCGAGGGTTCGCCCCGTGTCCGCGCACAGTCCCGAAGGGAGATCGACGGCCATGACGGGCAACTCACTGTCGTTGATGACTTCAATGGCCGCAGCGTAAGGCGCGCGCACGTCGCCCGTCAGTCCAGTCCCCAGTAACGCGTCGACCACGATGCCGGCCAGCGCCTGCTGTTGCCATGACTGAATATCGACATTGGCGGCGACGGCCTCTTCATAGGCCGAACGGGCATCGCCGGCCAGCGCGTCGCAATCACCCACGGCCAGCACGTTAACTTGCCAACCGGCACGTCGGGCCAGCGCAGCAATGAGATAGCCGTCACCTGCGTTATTGCCGCGACCGGCCATTACGGTCAGCTGTTTGTCCTCAGGCCAACGGCGGCGTATTGCCCGCCACGCGGCATGGGCGGCCCGTTGCATCAGCTCGAAGCCGGGCGTGCCGGCGGCAATCAGGCGCGCATCGAGGTCGCGGACCTGAGCGGCGCTGTACAGTGCGTCGGGAAATGGGGGTTTGCTGTGCAACATGCGTCTTTGGGCTCCGATGTCTGGCAGAATTATACGCACCTGCGCCCCGGTGTCCTCCTTGCATGTCCGCGATAACTGTAGATCCATCCACAGCCTCAACGCCCCTCTCGGCGGCCGGGCTGACCGACCTTGCCCAATCGATCAAGGCGTGGGGGCGCGAGCTTGGCTTTCAGCAAGTCGGGATCTCGGGGCTGGACCTGGCTGAGCACGAGCAGCACTTGGAGCGATGGCTCGACGCCGGGTACCACGGCGAGATGGACTACATGGCAGCGCATGGCAGCAAACGTTCGCATCCGGACGAGCTGGTGCCAGGAACCCTGCGCGTGGTGTCGTTGCGCATGGACTATCTTCCCGGCGACACGCAGATGGCTCAGTTGCTGGGGCAGCCCGAGAAAGCCTACGTTTCCCGTTACGCGCTGGGCCGTGATTACCACAAACTGATCCGCAAGCGCGTGCAGCAACTGGCGGAGCGTATTCAACAGGCGATCGGTCCGTTCGGGTTTCGCGCGTTCGTTGACAGCGCACCGGTGCTGGAGAAGGCCATCGCCGAACAGGCCGGGCTGGGCTGGATCGGCAAGAACACCCTGGTACTCAATCGCAAGGCCGGTAGTTATTTTTTCCTCAGCGAACTGTTCGTCGACCTGCCGCTGCCGGTAGACGCGCCACACGCTACCGAGCATTGCGGGCGCTGCACGGCGTGCCTGGACGTCTGCCCGACCAATGCGTTCGTCGGGCCCTACGTACTGGATGCGCGCAAGTGCATTTCCTACCTGACCATCGAGCTAAAGACGTCGATCCCCGAAGACTTGCGCTCACTGATCGGCAATCGGGTGTTTGGCTGCGATGACTGCCAGATCGTCTGCCCGTGGAATCGCTTCGCCCGGCCCACCGATCAGACAGACTTCAAGCCGCGCCACGGCCTGGATAACGCCGAATTGACGACGCTTTTTTTGTGGGATGAAACGACCTTCCTGAGCAACACCGAAGGCTCACCGTTGCGGCGCGCCGGGTATGAGCGGTGGCTCAGAAATCTGGCCGTGGGGCTGGGTAACGCGCCGTCTAGCATCCCTGTGATCGAAGCGCTGAAAGCGCGGCGGGAGCATCCGTCAGAGATGGTGCGCGAGCATGTGGAATGGGCGTTGCGGCAGCATGAAGCCAGGGCCCCAGGACGCTTGCTGTAATAACGCGCTGACTCAATGCCCATCCTTGTAAACAAACTTCGGCATTTCCCAGCGAAACCTGATCGCCAGCAGCCGCAGCAACAGCCCGCCAAACAGAGTAATCAGCGTGCCCTGCTCCACCGGCAAGCCGGCGTACTGACACAGTAAAAAGCACCACGCGGCGGCGAACGACACGCTGGCATACAGCTCGCGGCGGAAGATGAGAGGGATGTCGTTGCAGAAAATATCCCGCAAAATCCCGCCAAACACGCCCGTAATCACCCCGCTCACGGCGGCGACGGTCATGCTCAAGCCCATGTCCAGCGCGGTCATGCAGCCGATCAATGTGAACGCCACCAACCCCAGCGCATCGAGCACCAGAAACAGCGAGCGCAGATGGCGCATCAGCGGTGCGATGAAAATCGTCACCAGCGCCGCGACGCTGGTGAGGATCAGATATTCAGGGTGCTTGACCCACGTCAGCGGGTAATGCCCCAGCAGCACGTCGCGAACCGAACCGCCGCCCAATGCCGTGATGCACGCGATCAGCACCACGCCGAACCAGTCCATGCCGCGACGGCCTGCGGACAGCGCGCCGGTCATGGCCTCGGCCGTAATAGCGATCAGGTAGAGCATCAACAACATGGCGGCAGTCCCTGCGAGAAAGGGGCGCAGTCTAACCACTCGACCGGGGCACCAAAAGAGAGCGTTTAGCTTTGCGTCCTCTCCAGGCGACCGCGCTTGGCCGCCGGCGCCCTCTCATCAGGACTTGATGAAGTGCTCGCGATAGAAACGCAGCTCGGCGATCGACTCACGGATATCGTCCAGCGCCAGGTGAGTGCTGCCCTTCTTGAACTTGAGATCAGGCGACCAACGTGCGGCCAGCTCCTTAAGCGTCGAGACGTCGAGGTTGCGGTAGTGAAAGTAGTTTTCCAGCGTCGGCATGCGCTTGTACAGGAAGCGACGATCCTGGCAGATGCTGTTGCCGCAGATGGGCGAACTGCGCTCGGGAACCCACTGCTTGATGAACTCAAGCGTCATGGCCTCGGCTTCGTCGTTGGAAATCTTGCTTTCGCGCACGCGCTGGGTCAGACCGGAGCCACCGTGCTGGCGGGTGTTCCACTCGTCCATGCCGTTCAGCAGCTCATCGCTCTGGTGAACCGCGATGACCGGGCCTTCGGCCAGGGTGTTGAGTTCGCTGTCGGTGATGATCGTTGCCATCTCGATGATGACGTCGTTATCAGGGTCCAGACCGGTCATTTCCAGGTCGATCCAGATCAGATTCTGTTTGTTCTGCATATGTCGGCTCCTCAGCGTTGGCGCGCAGTTTAGCCCACCCGGGCGTGCTAGACTCGCTCGCGCTTTATCAAATAAGCACCTTTATGCGTCTTCAAACGGAACACTGAACACCCATGGCCAAACGCCAACTCAATCGCCGCCAGAACTGGCGCATCGAAAAGATTCAGGGCGAACGCGCAGCGCGTGCCGCAAAACGTGAATCAACCGCTCTCGAAACGCTGGAAGGCGGCGATCTCGGTCCCGAACAAACGGGGCTGGTCATCGCGCATTTTGGCGTGCAGGTAGAAGTCGAAGCGCAGGAAGGCGAGCTGCAGGGTCAGGTTTTCCGCTGCCACTTGCGCGCCAACCTTCCAGCACTGGTGACCGGCGACCGAGTTGTCTGGCGCGCGGGCAATCAGGGCATCGGCGTGATCGTTGCGCAACTGCCCCGCGATACAGAACTGAGCCGCCCGGACAGCCGGGGCCAGCTCAAGCCGGTCGCCGCCAACGTTGACCTGATCGTCATCGTTTTCGCACCGATGCCCGAACCCCATGCCAACCTGATCGATCGTTACCTGGTGGCTGCCGAGCACGCGGGGATTCGCCCGCTGTTGCTGTTGAACAAGTTTGACTTGATCGACGATCAGAACGCCCCGGCGCTCAATGCGCTGCTGGCCGTTTATCGCACGCTGGGTTACCCGGTGCTGGAAGTGTCGGCCCACCACGGCGACGGCATGCAGCAATTGCAGGACCAGTTGGATGGCCACATCAGTGTGTTCGTCGGCCAGTCCGGCGTCGGCAAATCCTCGCTGGTCAACAGCCTGCTGCCGGAAGTCGGCACCCGCGTCGGGCCGTTGTCGGAGTATTCGGGTCAAGGCACGCATACCACGACCACCGCGCGCCTTTTCCACTTCCCGCGCGGCGGCGACCTGATCGACTCACCGGGTATTCGTGAATTCGGCCTGGGCCACGTCAGCCGTGCCGACGTCGAAGCGGGCTTTATCGAGTTCAACGACCTGCTCGGCCGATGCCGCTTCCGCGACTGCAAACACGACCGCGAACCCGGTTGTGCGTTGTTGCAGGGCCTTGCAGACGGACGCGTGCAGCAGCAGCGCATGAACAGCTATCGCTCGATCATCGCGAGCTTGCCGGAAAGCAGTTATTGATTCAGCGGTAGTGGCCAATCCGATTCAGGCCTTCCCGGCTGAAGCCGCTCCTACTGACTGCGGGCCCGTTGAATGAAACGCGCACACAAAAACGCCGCGATCATCGCGGCGTTTTTGTGTCTGCAACCCAGTATCAATTCTTGGTGTCGTCGATCTTCAACTGGCCCTGATCGAAGATGTTCAGTTTCTGCCGGATCTCGTGGGGCTGGGCATAAGCCTGTGGGTCAACGGCAGGTGTGGAAGTGGACGCCCCCGGCTGATTGGCCGGCGCTGCAGCGCCAGGTACAGGCGATGGCGCAGGAGCTCCTGGTGCATCCGGGGTTTGCGGTGCTTCGCCTGAATTCTGCGCGCCTTCGATCCGCTGCTGCGCTTTCTTGGTCATCACCACAATGTCGATGCGACGGTTGATCGGGTTTTGCGGGTGCTCCTTGTCATACAGTGCCGAAGACGCATAACCCACTACGCGCGCCACCTGCTGATCCGGATATCCTCCCGCGACGAGCGCCCGGCGTGCGGCATTCGCTCGACCGGAGGACAGCTCCCAGTTACCGAAGCCATTGTTACCAACAAAGGGCGTCGCGTCGGTGTGTCCGCTGATGCTGACTTTGTTCGGCACGGCTTTGATGGTGTCGGCCATGGCCAGCAAGATGTCTTCGAAATACGGTTTGAGCTTCGCGCTGCCGATGTCAAACATCGGGCGGTTTTCGGCGTCCATGATCTGGACGCGCAAACCGTCCTGAGTGATCTCGAACAGAATCTGGTCCTTGAACTTCGCCAGTTGCGGATTCTCGTTGATCTTGGTCTGCAACTCTTGCAGCAACATCTCCAGACGGTCCTGCTCGACCTGCTCGGCGGCGGCATCCTGTTGGTCTGCATCAACGGGCACGCGATCCGGCGCAGGCGTGGATTGCACTTCCGGGTTGAGCGTCTGGTTAGGGGACATTTCCGGCGAACCGCCCAGGTCAATCACATAGGGCGAGCCGCTGTCGGAAAAACCGACCGGGTCCTTGAAGTAACCGGCGATGGCGAGCAGTTGCTCGGGGGTGGCCGACGACATCAGCCACAGCACCAGGAAGAACGCCATCATCGCCGTCGCGAAGTCGGCAAAGGCGATTTTCCAGGCGCCGCCGTGATGCCCCCCGCCGTAGCGCTTGACGCGCTTTATGATAATCGGCTGATTATTTTCCATGGATCAACGACCGCGGACAGCTTGTTCCAGCTCGCTGAAGCTGGGGCGATGGGCCGGATACAGAACCTTGCGACCGAACTCCACGGCCAGCGAAGGCGGCACGCCGGACGCTGACGCTACGAGCGAAGCCTTGATCGATTCATAGACGTTCATTTCTTCCTTGGCATCGTGGGCCAGGGAAGTGGCCAACGGACCGAAGAAACCGTACGCCGCGAGAATACCGAAGAACGTACCGACCAGCGCCGCACCGACGTGCATACCGATCGCCGCTTTGTCGCCGGAGCCCAGGGAGGCCATGGTCACAACGATACCCAGTACCGCAGCAACGATACCGAAACCCGGCATGGCGTCGGCGACACCGGTCACTGCGTGGGAAGGATGCTCGAGCTCTTCTTTCATGCTCAGCAGTTCCATGTCGAACAAGCCTTCCAGCTCGTGGGGCGCCATGTTGCCGGAAGACATGATGCGCAGGTAATCGCAGATGAAAGCGATCATGCGGGTGTCTTTGAGCACGCCAGGGTATTTGGCGAAAATCGGGCTGTTCTCGGGCTCTTCAATGTCGCCTTCGATGGCCATCATGCCTTCGCGGCGACTCTTGTTGAGGATCTCGTAGACCAGGCCCAGCACTTCGAGGTAGTAGCCGTGGGTGAACCGGGTGCTGAACATCTTCAAGGACTTCTTGATGACCAGCATGGTCATATAGCCCGGGTTGGCTTGCAGGAATGCGCCCAGCGCCGCACCGCCGATGATCATGACCTCGAAAGGCTGGATCAACGCAGCGATCTGACCGTGGGACAGTACGTATCCGCCGAGAACGCTCGCGAAAACGACGATGATGCCGATAATTTTTGCCATAGGTAGAGAATACTTACTGAGTCGGGTTCATGGTCATTGTGCGAGAAGCGCTTGAAACTCTTGTCCTGCTTATCGGCATGAATGCGCCAGACTATAGTCAGATCACAGGAAAATGCTGACCGATGCGTGGCGCAGGACGTTGCGTCCATGAGGGCCAGCATGATGCCAGTACCCGACATTGATCAAAACCTCCCAGCCGTACGGGTGTTGTGAATGCAATCAGATAAAGCTACTTCGCTCCCTGTTCCGCGCACCCTCGATACCTGGATAAAGCAGCTCGACAGCATCGCCTTGCCGGTGCCAGCGGTGGCGTATCAGCGCGTGCAGGCGGCATTGACCGACAGCCGCCGCTCGCTGCGCGATATTGCCGATCTCATGCAGGACAGCCCGGCGCTGGTGCTCAACGTTTTGCGCGAAGCCAACCTGAACAGCCCCGCCACGGCTCAGCCTGCGGAGAGTCTTGAAGTCGCCATCAACCGCCTGGGTCTGGCGCGTACCGAGGCGCTGCTGGCGCGGTTGCCGAGTGTCGATGCACGGGATATCCCCATGGCGCTGCGCCAGATACAACTGATCAGTCAGCACGCCATGCAACAGGCTTACGGCCTGTTCGCCAATCAACTGGCCCGGCTGTGGCAGGACATCCATCTGGGCAGCCTGCTGTTTCTCTCGCCCCTCTGGCCGTTGGCGCTGGCCCACCCCAAACTGCTGGAAGAATGGGAATTGCGGGTTATCCACAAGGGCGAATCTGCCAAGACCGTGGAGCAGGCACTGTTTGGCGTGCGGCTGGTGCGTTTGTGTCAGGGGCTGGCGCAGCACTGGCGCTTGCCGATCTGGGTGACCCAGGGCTACGAACTGCTGACCTCCCAGCAACGCAATCTGGTGAAAGTGTTGCGCATCGCCCATAGCAACAACGACCCACTCAAGCAGCAACAGCAACTCGACGCCGATCTGCCGCTGCGGCGCTGGCTTAACCAGCCCGCCAATACAATTCTGCTGGCCAACGGCCTCGCGCTGTCGGCGCACCAGGCCTGGGAAACGCCGCATAACCTGCGCTGGCAATTGCTGACCAGCCTGTATCTGCAACAGTCACTGGATCATCTCCAGCAGCAGGTTCACCAGAATGCGGCGGCCAGCGCTCGCCAGCATTCCGGCCTGGATATCTGGCACCCGGCGCAGGCTTTGCTTTGGCCGTGGAGTGCACGACGAGTACATAAAGGCTTGCTGCCTGCCCCGCCCCCCTCGCCCGACGCCTTGCAGCTGTGGCGCAAGCACTGCGCCGATCTGTTGAAAGAGCCCGGCATTTTCATCAACGCGATACACCTGACCACCTGCGCCCGGGATGCATTGGTAGCCGCAGGCATGCAACGAGTGGTGTTGCTGATGACCGATCGCAAGACCGACAGCCTGCGCGTGCATCAGATCGCGGGCGTGGACAAGTCGGCCGCTGCGTTGCTGGTGCCCTACAAAGACAGCACCGTGCTGCAACGCCTGCTCGCCCAACCCACGCAATTGCGCCTGACACCGGCCAACAACGCTCAGTTCTCGGCGCTGCTGCCGCCGCAGCTGCGCAATCTGTTCAGCGGCGAAAACCTGCTGATTCGCTCACTGGCCAGCAATGGCCGTGTGGTGATGATGGTGGTGGCTGATCAGGGCGGGGGGCCGTTTTCCGAAGTGTCCGTCCAGGCGTTCGGAAAAACCGGTCAGTGCATCGAGAAAGCGCTGACCACCTTTAGCCATCGCAATGGCTGACGGCTGAGCTACAATTCGCAACCTTTTCGCGATCCGGAGACGCTAGATGTCTGCCTTTTCAAGCCTGCCGCTGGTCATCGAGCCCGCAGACCTGCAAGCACGCCTCAGCGCGCCAGAGCTGATTCTGGTCGACCTGACCAGCCCGGCCCGCTACGAGGCCGGCCACATTCCCGGCGCGCGATTCGTCGATCCGAAACGCACGCAACTGGGCCTGCCACCTGCGCCGGGACTGCTGCCCTCGCACACCCATCTTGAAGCGTTGTTCGGCGAGCTGGGCCACAACCCCGAGGCGGTGTACGTGGTCTACGACGACGAAGGCGGCGGTTGGGCCGGCCGCTTCATCTGGCTGCTAGACGTCATCGGACACAAAAAGTATCACTATATCGACGGTGGCCTGCTCGCCTGGCAGGCCGAAGGTCTGCCGCTGTCGTCAGAGGTGCCACAGGCAGTCGGCGGTCCGGTCTCGCTCACCTTGCACGACGAGCCCACGGCCAGCCGCGAATACCTGCAAAGCCGCCTCGGCGCCGATGACCTGGCGATCTGGGACGCTCGCGCGCCAACTGAATATTCCGGCGAGAAAGTCGTCGCCGCCAAGGGGGGTCATATTCCCGGCGCCGTGAACTTTGAATGGACTGCCGGCATGGACCAGGCACGCCACCTGCGCATCCGCAAGGACATGCCGCAGATCCTCAAAGACCTGGGCATTACCCCGGAGAAAGAAATCATTACCCACTGCCAGACCCATCATCGTTCGGGCTTCACCTATCTGGTGGCCAAGGCGCTGGGTTACCCGAGGGTCAAGGGCTACGCAGGCTCATGGGGCGAGTGGGGCAACCATCCGGACACCCCTGTCGAGAAATAATCGGCGCCCGACGTGGCATAAATCCGTATTCCCTTTTTCAAACGTTTTAGGAATCTTGATGAAACAGCGTCTGTTTATCCTTTTCCAGTATCTGCTTCCCCATCATCTGCTGTCGCAACTGGCGGGCTGCGTGGCCGAATGCCGCGTGCGCTGGTTCAAAAATGCCTTCACCCAATGGTTTGCGCGACGCTACCAGGTCGACATGTCCCAGGCTCAGGTCGAGGACATCACCGGGTACCCGCACTTCAACGACTTCTTCACCCGCGCCCTCAAACCGGCCGCGCGTCCACTGGACCCAACGCCGGGCGCGATCCTTTCTCCCGCCGATGGCGCGGTCAGCCAACTGGGCCCAATTGAACACGGCCGCATCTTCCAGGCCAAAGGCCATAGCTACAGCGTACTGGAACTGCTCGGCGGCGATGCGCGCCTGTCCACGCCGTTCATGGGTGGCGAATTCGCCACCGTTTACCTGTCGCCGAAGGACTATCACCGTGTTCACATGCCGCTCGCCGGCACCCTGCGCGAGATGGTCTATGTGCCCGGCCGGCTGTTCTCGGTAAACCAGACCACGGCGGAAAACGTACCGGAGCTGTTCGCCCGTAACGAACGCGTCGTGTGCCTGTTCGACACCGAACGCGGACCGATGGCCGTCGTGCTGGTCGGTGCCATGATCGTTGCCTCGATCGAAACCGTCTGGGCCGGTCTGGTCACGCCGCCGAAACGCGAGCTCAAGACTTTCCGTTACGACGAAGCCGCGCGCGCACCCATTCATCTGGAAAAAGGCGCCGAGCTGGGTCGCTTTAAACTGGGTTCTACGGCCATCGTGCTGTTCGGGCCCAATCAGGTGAAGTGGTCCGAGCTGCTGGCGGCCGGTTCTGCCGTTCAGATGGGTCAGGGCATCGCGCTGCCATTGCAGGCCTGATTCTTGCCTTAACTCTTACCCGAGAGGCGTGATGCTGTTTTTCTGGCGCGAACTGCTTTAAGCCGTCGCGCCACATCACGCTTAACCAGGGATTGCCGGGGCTGGGCGCAGGACAATGTGCCCAGGCTGCGACCGTTGCAGGATGCTGCTAAAGTCCAGTTGTCAGCGCTGTAGGAAACTTCGCTTTCAGTGGACGTAAACGTGCTCTTTTCGCTCGGCGAGGGTGCTTGCCCCCGGAGTTGGACGCCGCCGTTCAGTCCTGTCGTCGTTGGAGTTTGCCGGTCACATGAGTAATTTAAGTCTTCCACTGTTGTTGCGCGCACCTGTGCCGACGCAGTCGAGCCTGTCGTTCTGTGACGCGACGCCCAAAGACTTGAAGCGCTGGATCGCTACGCTGCCCAAGGCCAATCTCGGTGAAATGGCCCGCCAGCTCTATCAAGGGCTCGGCGAGCTGAACCAGTTGCTCACCCCCAGCGACAACCGCATGCAGCTCCTTGAACTGCTTCGCCCGGAAGTTTTTTTCGTGTGCAAGCATCTGGAGCGTCACTTCCTGAACCAGTCCGTGGTTCTCGAAGAGCGTCCGCGCAAGGTCGCCAATCTGTGCCAGGCCCTGCAAAACCACCTCGCCATTGGCTACAAACAGATCATCGCGCGGGTGGCCGTCAAGCTCAGCAAAGACCGCATCGGCCTGCTGACCACCGCCCTTCAGCGCGCGCTCAGCTGCCTGAACGGCCCGCTGATCCGCGCCAATCAGCTTTACTGCCCGGTGCAGGACGGCCTGTGGCTTGAGCTGCACCAGATCTATCAGATCGCCCGCCAGCATCAGTTGCACAACGTGCCCGTCGCCGACAGCCTCGCCCACAACACCCAGGCGATGACCGTTGAACAGACTTACGTCGTCGCGCTGCTGATGGGCTGCTCGCGCTGTAATCAGATGCGCCAGCACAACATCGGCAAGCTGGCAGAGGCGCTGGATGCGTGGAGCGCGATGGTCACGCTGCAGCAGCCGCTGGACAGCCACAGCCTGTACGCGGTGTCGCCGGGCACGGACACGGCGCCGCGCTATGCCGCGCTTTACGACGATGATCAGCGGCCGAACCTGCTCGGCATCGACCCCCGTCCCCTGTCGGCTGCTCTGGAACGCTACACCGAAACGCCTGTTGAAGAACGCTCGAAATCCGCACTGAAAGTGCCACCGGGGTTGTCCATCGACGTCCTCCAGCACCTTGCCGCTGCTTGGGGTGATGTGTCAGAACGTGCGTTTCAACGCACCCCGGGGCAAGGCACCCTCACCGTCTGCGTGGGCATGAGCGCTCTGCATTATTACGTCGGCGGCCAGCAGTCTTTCAGCGACCTGCTGCAAATGTCGACCCTGTCCAAAGTCGCCGAATACACGTTGCAGCCTTTGAAGCCGGCCAAGCATGATCCGTGGGCGGAGACGGCGGACGCGCAACGCAATGGCACGTCCGACAGCATGTTGCCGTTCGAGGAAATCGAATACAAACGTGATGACGCTGAAGGCAATGCGGCGTCCGACGGGCAAAAGAGTTTTCCAACGTACACGCTGCACATCGTCAATCACAGTCCGGGCGGCTACTGCCTGGCCTGGCCGAAGGAAGTCCCGGACCAGTTGCAGGCCGGTGAGATGATCGGCATTCAGGACCATGGGCACGGCTGGAGCATCGCGGTGGTCCGCTGGGTGCGGCAGGTCCGTGGCGGTGGCATGCAGATGGGTGTCGAACTCATAGCCCCTTTCGCTCAGGCATGTGGCATGCAACTGACCCGTGCCGAGCAGAGCAGTCAGTTTTTGCGCGCGTTGCTGTTGCCGGAAGTTCGCGCCATCGACGTGCCAGCGACGGTCATCGCTCCGCGCCTGCCGTTCGAGGACGGCTCCAAGGTGCTGATCAATACCAGTGGCGAACAGCGACGCGCGAGCCTGAGCAATCGTCGTGCGACGACGGGCAGCTACAACCAGTTTGAGTATCAGATTCTTGAAGGACCGAAGAAGGTTGCGACGCCAGACGCCGGCGGCCCGGAGCAGGAATTCGATTCGCTGTGGACGGTGCTCTGAGCCATCGAGGCATCCGTTGCAGATGCCTCAACCTCCACGCTTGTTAAGCGCTGCTCCCTTCCCGGTCGCGGAACCCCAGCAAATACAGCACGCCGTCCAGGCCTAGCGTCGAGATAGCCTGTTTCGCTGACTGCTTGACCAGCGGCTTGGCGCGGAACGCCACACCCAGGCCGGCGATGGCGAGCATCGGCAGGTCATTGGCGCCATCGCCCACTGCGATGGTCTGCTCCAGACTCAACCCTTCTTTGCCCGCGAGTTCGCGCAGCAGATCGGCCTTGCGCTGGGCGTCGACGATCGGCTCGATCGCGTTGCCCGTGCACTTGCCGTCCACCACTTCCAGCTCATTGGCGAAGATGTAGTCGATGCCCAGTTTGGCCTGCAACTGGCGAGCGAAGTAGGTAAAACCGCCTGACAGGATCGCGGTCTTGTAACCCAGCCGTTTGAGTTCGGCGAATAGCGTTTCTGCGCCTTCGGTCAAACGCAACGAGGCGCCGATCTCGTCCAGCACCTTCACATCCAGGCCTTTGAGCAGCGCCAGTCGCTCTTTGAAACTGGCGCGGAAGTCCAGTTCGCCACGCATGGCGCGCTCGGTGATCTCGGAAACGCGCTCGCCGACGCCGTGGGCCTTGGCCAGTTCGTCGATGACCTCGGCCTCGATCAGCGTCGAATCCATGTCGAACACTGCCAGACGCCGGTTGCGGCGGAACAATGAATCCTGCTGGAACGCGATATCAACGTTCAGCTCCTGGGCAACGTGAAGGAATTCGGCCTGCATTTGCTGGGGATCGACTGGCTCGCCGCGCACGGAAAACTCGATGCAACCCTTGCTCTTCTCGCTAGGCATGTCCAGTGGCATACGCCCGGAAAGGCGGTCGATGCGGTCGATGTTCAAGCCATACTTGGCAGTGATCGCGCTGACCGTCTGCAGTTGCTCGGCGGTGACCTTACGGGTCAGCAGCGTCACGATGTGCCGCGCCTTGCCCTGACCGTCGACCCAGTGCTGATAGTCAGCTTCGGACATGCGGGTGAAACGGACTTGCTGCCCCAGTTCGTCGACTGTCGCCTGCACGTTCTGGCGCACTGCCGCGCCTGCCTCGGTGTCGGGGATTTCGACCAGGAGGCCGAACGACAGAGCGTCGTGAATCACCGCCTGACCGATGTCGAGAATGTTCACGCCGCCTTGGGCCAGCACACCGGTGATGGCCGCAGTGAGACCCGGACGGTCTTCACCGGTGATGTTTATCAGGACGATTTCGCGCAAGGCGCACCCCCGCAGTGGAAAAAAACCGCATTCTACGCACTTTCAGTGACCGCCGGGCACAGCCAGCGCTTTGCCGCCACAGGGTCGCTCGCTATACTGCGCCCCAACTTCACCAAGAGAGCCGTGCTCAGTGAACCGGCCCACGCCAGTAAAAACCGATAATTTCTTCTTGCTGATCTTCCGGGCATTGCGTCACCGACGTGTACCGATTGCTTTGCGCATCGCCAGCCATAACGTGATCCTCGTCGCGCTGGCTCTGGTGATCTACGCCTGCGTCATGGGTTTGCAATTCAAGCAAGCCATGCACGAACAGGCCGACGCATTGGGGCAAGCCCTGACCACGCAGACCGCCACGTCCGCCACTGAACTGCTGGTGTCCAACGACATCCTCAGCCTCAACGTGCTGCTGGGCAATCTGGTGAAAAACCCGCTGGTGGCCCACGCGGCTATTTATAGCCCCGACAACCGCATTCTTGCCGAAGCCGGTCAGCGTCCGAAAAACGGCTTGCTGGGCGAGGCGGAAGGTCTCTACGAGATCAAGATCACCTTCCAGGACGTGGTCGCCGGCACGCTGCGCATCAGCCTGGACATGGCTCAGTTTCAACAGCCGCTGACCATCAGCCTCCAGAGCATGGCGATTCTGGCCGGGATCCTGCTGGCACTGGCGCTGGCCTTGAGCTTGCGCCTGGGGCGCCATATCTCCACGCCGATGCTGCAACTGCGCATGTGGCTGCGCTACATCGATCCGTACACGCCGGCCACTGATCGTCAGGACGAGATCGGCGATCTGGCGCGCCAGCTGAAGACTTCCTACGCGCCGCCAGAACCGGAACCGGCTCCCATTCCCGAGCCTGCACAGGTCGAGGAAGAAGACGAAGCCTCCCCCGAGTTTGACAGCAGCGACCTGAACGACCCTGACTTCGACGACGCGCCAAAGCCACGCGCGACGGTGATCCCGGCTCGACGTATCGTCGCCGAGGAAGATGAAGACGACGAGGAGGATCCGTTCGCGGACCTTCGCGATCACTCTCCCGCCGCGCCAAAACCTGCGCCGCGTCCGATCCTTCCGGTCGTTCCATCGCAGCCGCAGTACAGCGCTGTGCTGGCCGTGCAGCTGGGTTCGCAGGAGCAACTTCGCCGCCTGCCGCGCACGCGTCTGACCGAGCTGCTCGAGCGCTACCGTGACTGCATTGATCAAGCCGCTTCGCTCTACGACAGCGAGCTACACACCCTGAACGACGGCAGTTCGCTGATGGTGTTCAGCACCCAGGACAGCGGCGATGACTACCTGACCAACGCGATCTGCTGTGGCGAGTTGCTGCGTGCATTGAGCCATGCCTTGCAGATCGAAGTCGCCGACAGCGGCATCACCCTGCAATTGCAGCTGGGCCTGACACTGGGCGAAGGCTTGCACGGCATGAACCAGATCGATCTGCTGCTGACCGAAACCGCCCAGGATGCCCTGGCCCTGTCGCAACACAGCCGCAACCTGCTGCTGGTGGAGCGCAAGATCAGCGAAGACCCGACCATCCGCCAGCGCGCGCGCATTCGCCCGATTGCGAGCCCCGAAGGTGCCAGCTGCGTGGAGCGTCTGATGGAGCCGTATCCGTCAATGCTGGAGCGCCAACTGGCGCGCATGCACGAGGCGCGCAAGGTCTAAGCGTCAGCCACAAAAAAAGCCCGCATCGCTGCGGGCTTTTTTGTGGGCGCTGAGTCTAGAAGCGGAACACTTCCAGATCGGTGCGAATCGGTGATGCCATCGGGATCTTTGGCTTGTCCTGATCAGTCCGGGTTTTTGCCGGCGCTGCGGCCTTCTTCGGCACGTCTGCCACATACGGCTGGCTAGCGATGGGCTTGACCGCGACGCTCAGCTTGTCCGCCAGGCGTTGCAGCAGAATCCCTTGAGCCTTGACCTGCGCAGCTGAAGAGCCTGCATGGGGTTCTTCCAGGTGAACCAGCTTGCTGTCGCGCACATTGCCGCGGCGGTCGAGCAAGCGCCACTGGGCATCCAGTACCGCCGGCTGCTTCTCGCCTGAATCCAGGCGGGTGATGGACAACACCACCTGGACATCCGGCGTGAAGTTGGCAGCGGCCGGCGCCATCACCACGCGTTGACTGTCGAGCTTCCAGGCGAGCTGGCGCAGCAGCAGTTGATCGATATCGGCAGACAGACTGCCCGCCCAGCGACCGTCGGTGGAAGCCTTGAGGCTGCCATCCGGTTGCCGCTGTAATAATGTTTCACGTTGCAGATAGTCAGCAATCGCCACAGGGCCCAGTAAAACGGCGACCCCGCCGGTATGTTTCGGTTGCCCAGGATCGCCGCTGTCCAGTTGATAGAGCGACGTGGGCTGATGAACGCTGCAACCGGCCAAACCCAGAACGCCGGTCAACAACAGCACACAGGGAACACGTAGAAAATTCATCATCCCTTCCAAGTGAACGCCGTGTAACGCGTCCACGCTGTTAAATACTTTAAAACATGAAGGCATTCCGCCATGGCGGCGCCAGAGGACGTCATATCATCCGTGAATATGCGCGTTGACTCCAGCGATTCTGCGTCGCTCTCGTGACGAAACGAAGAGCGACCGCCGAACCAACCGCTTTAGCCCGCGGTTTCCACCAACAGCGCATCGACGCGCTGGAAACCACGGGGCAGTTTGTTGCCCCGTCGTCCACGTTCACCTTTGTAGTGCTCCAGATCGTCGGGCCTGAGCGACAGATTGCGCTTGCCCGCCTGCAGCACCAACGTGGCGCCGTCGGGAACTACGGCCAGATCAGTCACGTACTCTTCCCGACTGGCAACGCGCTCGCCCGGAATGCCAATGATCTTGTTGCCTTTGCCCTTGCCCAGCTGCGGCAGATCGCTGATTTTGAACACCAGCAAACGGCCTTCGGTGGTCACGGCGGCGAGCCAGTTCTGCTCGCGATCGGGCACTGGACGCGGCAGGATCACCTTCGCCCCGGCCGGCAAACTCAGCAACGCCTTGCCGGCCTTGTTCTTGGCCTGCAGGTCTTCGCCCTTGACCACGAAACCGTAGCCGGCGTCGGACGCCACCACATACAGCGAATCGTCTTCCGGCATCAGCACACATTCGAAAGTCGCACCGGGCGGCGGCGTCAAACGACCGGTCAGCGGTTCGCCTTGGCCACGGGCCGATGGCAAGGTGTGCGACGGCACCGAATAACTGCGACCGGTGGAGTCGATAAACACCGCAAACTGGTTGGAACGACCCGGCGCCAGGGCCTTGAAGCCATCCCCGGCCTTGTAAGAGAGCCCGGTGGCGTCGATTTCATGACCTTTGGCGGAGCGAACCCAGCCTTTTTCCGACAGCACGACCGTAACCTTCTCGTTCGGCAGCAGATCGTGTTCGGTCAGGGCTTTGGCTTCGGTACGCTCGACGATAGGCGAACGACGGTCGTCGCCATAGGTTTCGGCATCCTTGATCAGCTCGGTGCGTACCAGTTTCTTCAGCTTGGCCTCGCTGCCCAACAGGGCTTGCAGCTTGGCTTGTTCCTTGAGCAATTCATCCTGCTCGGCACGCAACTTCATTTCTTCCAGTCGCGCCAACTGACGCAAACGGGTGTCGAGAATGTAATCAGCCTGGATTTCGCTCAGGGCGAAACGCGCGATCAGCGCGGCTTTCGGGTGTTCCTCGGTGCGGATGATGTGAATCACTTCATCCAGGTTGAGGTAAGCGATCAACAAACCATCCAACAGGTGCAAGCGACGCTCAACCTTGTCGAGGCGGAATTGCAGGCGGCGACGCACGGTCTGTACCCGGAACTCCAACCATTCGACCAGCAGGGCGCGCAGGTTTTTCAGCTGCGGCTTGCCGTCCAGGCCAATGATGTTGATGTTGACCCTGTAGCTCGACTCCAGGTCGGTGCTGGCGAACAGGTGCTGCATCAGCGCATCGTGGTCGAAATGCTTGCGGGCGCCCGGGATGATCACGATCCGGCACGGGTTTTCGTGGTCGGACTCGTCACGCAGGTCAGCGATCTGCGGGGCCTTGGACGGCTTGGCCTGCATCATCGCCGCGATCTGCTCCAGCACCTTGGCACCGGACACCTGATGCGGCAGCGCGGTGACGATGATGTCGCCGTCTTCGATGTGGTACACGGCGCGCATACGCACCGAGCCCTTGCCGGTTTCGTACATTTTCAGCAGGTCGGCGCGGGGCGTGATGATTTCCGCTTCGGTCGGGTAGTCCGGGCCCTGGATGTGCTCACAGAGCTGTTCGACCGTTGCCTTGGGCTCATCGAGCAAACGCACGCAGGCTGTCGCGACTTCACGCAGGTTGTGCGGCGGTACGTCGGTGGCCATGCCCACGGCGATGCCAGTGGTGCCATTGAGCAGAATGTTCGGCAGGCGCGCGGGCAAAACAGCGGGTTCTTCCAGCGTGCCGTCAAAGTTCGGCACCCAGTCCGCGGTGCCCTGCCCCAGTTCGGAAAGCAGCACTTCGGAGTAACGCGACAGACGCGCTTCGGTGTAGCGCATGGCCGCGAATGACTTGGGATCGTCCGGCGCACCCCAGTTACCCTGGCCGTCGACCAACGTGTAGCGATAGCTGAAGGGCTGCGCCATCAGCACCATGGCTTCGTAGCAGGCCGAGTCGCCGTGGGGGTGAAACTTGCCGAGCACGTCACCGACGGTGCGTGCCGACTTCTTGTGCTTGGCGTCAGCATCCAGGCCCAGCTCGCTCATCGCGTAGACGATGCGTCGCTGCACAGGCTTCAGGCCATCACCGATGTGCGGCAACGCCCGGTCCATGATCACGTACATGGAATAGTTGAGATAGGCCTGTTCGGTGAAGTCAGCCAGCGATCGGCGTTCTACGCCATCCAGGCTGAGGTCAAGGGAGTCGCTCATGCGGGCCTCATCATTTTGTCGTCTGGCGCAGCAACAATGTGCCGCCGCGCTGTGTGAATTCGAGTTGTTTCACGGCGCTCATGCCCAGCAGCACCTGTTCACCGTCCAGACCGGGCACCACCAGGGCGCGCACGTTGTTCAGGACGATGTCGCCAATCTGCAACCGTTGCAGGGTGGTCCGGAACGCGTCTGTGCGTCCGTTGGCCGTGCTCACCTGAACGCGCTCGCCGCGCTCAAGGCGCAGCGTCTGCGCGACGCTCTCCGGCACGGCGACATTGGTCGCGCCGGTGTCGAGCATGAACTGCACGGGGCGGGTATTGATCTGCCCGGTCATGACGAAATGCCCGTCACGATTGCTCGCCAGTGTCACCTCGAGATAGCCGTCCCCATGTTCGGAGGCGACGATGGTATTCGGATTTTCCTGCCGCTGCTCCCACTCGCCAAAAAAACGCGTCGCCAGAAACAGCGCCGCCGCCCAGGCGATGATCATCATCAGCCGCCCGGCGCGTTTGCCGGGAAGTGCCTGGGTCAAGGCTTGCCGCTCCAGCCACCCTCGGGCGCGGCAAAGCGCCAGACGACGGGACGTTTTTCGCCATCGGCGCGGGCACCAAAGTTGTTGTCCGTACCGACCCACGCGCCTTTCTCGTCAACGATCAGCGCTTCGGTCAGGCCGTATTTCTGGTCGTACAGCCGGTTGGGCTGCAGCGCCTCTTTGGCGAACGACCAACAGGTTTCCAGCTGACCTGTCGCCAGCGTCCGGCGGCAGATGCGATAAGCCGCGCGCTCCAGGGTGTACAGCTTGCCCTTGTACAGCGAGATGTCGGAATAGTCCTTGGAGACCGCCTTGCCACCCAGCTCAGGCGGCAAAATGTCATTGCCCGAGTCAACTCTCAGGATGCAACTGGCATCACAGGCCCAGCCGTCCTTGCCAAGCCTGGCGGTCAGCAGGCCACGCTTGTCACGTTCGGCGGCGAGCCATAGTTGATCGCCTGCCGGGTTGACCGCGATGCCTTCGAAGATGGCGTTGAAATGCTGCAGCATCCCGGCCGACTGCGCTTCCTCGACGACCTTTTTGGGCAGATCCAGCCAGACCGGCGCGCCTTTGACTGGCACCTTCAGCACGGCGGCATAGGCTTCGCTGACGAGGTAACGGTTGCCCGCCGCGTCGCAACTCACACCTTCAAAGTCCAGATCGCCGCCACGAATCAGCGCCGAGGCTTTGGCCATGCTGCGCAGGGTAGCGGACAAGCCGCTGTCCGGGATCGGCGGGATTTCCAGTGTCTGTGCCTTGGCTTTCCAGACCGTTGCCGAGGTGTCGAGGCTATAAAGCAGGGTGTCGTCGCGGTCCGAAACGGTCCACAGCACGCCGTTGCAGGACGCAAGGCCGGACAGGTTGCCGCCGATCATGTCATCCACCGGATGCTCCGACAGCAGCTTGAGCTCGGGCAGTGGCGCAGCGAAAACAGGCGTGACGACCAACAACAGCGCTGCAAACCAGCCCCGCATCAGACCAGCACCTCGGCTAGATTGCCTTTGGATTCGAGCCAGCTCTTGCGGTCGCCCGCGCGTTTCTTGGCCAGCAGCATGTCCATCATTTCCGACGTGGCTGTGAAGTCATCCAGGGTCAACTGCACCAGTCGACGGGTGTTCGGGTCCATGGTGGTTTCGCGCAACTGCGGCGGGTTCATCTCACCCAGGCCTTTGAATCGGGTGACCTGCGGCTTGCCGCGCTTCTTCTCGGCCACGAGTCGGTCGAGAATGCCGTCGCGTTCGGCTTCGTCCAGTGCGTAATAAATGTCTTTGCCCAGATCGATGCGGTACAGCGGCGGCATGGCAACGTAGACGTGACCGGCATCCACCAGCGGACGGAAATGCTGGACGAACAAGGCACACAGCAGCGTCGCGATGTGCAGGCCGTCGGAGTCGGCGTCGGCCAGAATGCAGATTTTGCCGTACCGCAGCTGGCTGATGTCTGCAGCCCCCGGGTCGACCCCGATCGCCACGGCGATGTTGTGCACTTCCTGGCTGGCAAGCACTTCGCCGCCGTCGACTTCCCAAGTGTTCAGGATCTTCCCGCGCAACGGCAGGATGGCCTGAAATTCCTTGTCCCGCGCCTGTTTGGCGGAGCCGCCAGCGGAGTCACCTTCGACCAGGAACAGCTCGGAGCGCATCGGATCCTGACCCGCGCAATCCGCCAGCTTGCCCGGCAGTGCCGGGCCTGACGTGATGCGTTTGCGCTCGACCTTCTTGCTCGCCTTGAGACGACGACCGGCATTGCTGATCGCCAGTTCAGCCAGTTGCATGCCCATTTCAGGGTGTGCGTTGAGCCACAGGCTGAAGGCATCCTTGACCACACCGGAGACGAACGCTGCCGCCTCGCGGGACGACAGCCGCTCTTTGGTCTGGCCGGAGAACTGTGGCTCCTGCATCTTCATCGACAGCACGAAAGCGATGCGCTCCCAGACGTCTTCGGGTGCCAGCTTCACGCCGCGCGGCAGCAGATTACGGAACTCACAGAAGTCACGCATCGCGTCCAGCAGGCCCTGACGCAGCCCGTTGACGTGGGTGCCGCCCTGGGCGGTGGGGATCAGGTTGACGTAGCTTTCCTGAACGCTGTCGCCACCCTCGGGCAACCACAGCAGCGCCCAGTCGACGGCCTCTTTGTTGCCCGCGAACACGCCGCAGAACGGCTCATCGGGCAGGCGCAGAAAGTCAGACACCGAATCCTGCAGGTACGAACGCAGGCCGTCCTCGTAATGCCACTCGACTTTCTCGCCGGTGCCTTTGTCTTCGAAACTGACCAGCAGGCCCGGGCACAGAACGGCCTTGGCCTTGAGCACGTGCTTGAGGCGGCTGACCGAGAATTTCGGGGTGTCGAAGTATTTGGGGTCCGGCGCGAAGTACACGCTGGTGCCGGTGTTGCGCTTGCCGACGGTGCCAACCATGGCCAGTTCGCTGGCCTTGTAACCGTCAGCGAAGGACATTTCATATTCGTTGCCATCGCGCTTGACCCGCACCCGAACCTGGGTAGAAAGCGCGTTGACCACGGAAATCCCGACGCCGTGCAGACCGCCTGAGAACTGGTAGTTCTTGTTGGAGAACTTGCCGCCGGCGTGGAGCTTGGTGAGGATCAGCTCGACGCCCGACACGCCCTCTTCCGGGTGGATGTCCACGGGCATGCCGCGACCATCGTCGGAGACTTCCAGCGAGTTGTCGGCGTGCAGAATGACCTGCACGGATCGGGCGTGGCCTGCCAGCGCTTCGTCGACACTGTTGTCGATGACTTCCTGCGCCAGGTGGTTGGGCCGTGAGGTGTCGGTGTACATGCCCGGCCGTTTGCGGACCGGGTCGAGGCCCGAGAGGACTTCGATGGCGTCTGCGTTATAAGAGCTAGCGCTGGGATTGGCCATGGGGTCTCGTCATCAAGTCGTTCATGAAATTTCGGAGTAGCACTGGTTTTACAAGACTGTTCTACATATTTGTTGCAGCAATGGCTCAGGTCAGAGCCCGCTCAAATCAACGCCCTGGAGCAAGGCGGGAGCGAACCCGGCAAAGCTCAACAGCGCTGGTATTTTTGCAGCGAAGCCCTGAAAGCCATGATCGCCGCCTGCTTCGATGCGCAATGCACAGGCCCGATAGAAGATCTGGGCGCGGCGGTAATCCAGCGTTTCGTCGCCCGTTTGCAGCCACACCTGAATACGCTGCGGATCCTGTGGAGCAGGCACTTCCAGCTCGGCCAGCGCCGTCACGTGGTCGTGCGTCAGCTCCCAGCTCTCGCCGGTATAAAGGTTTTGTTGGGTGCCGAGAAAACCATCGAAGAGCTGATGCGGATTGACCGCCGGGTTGATCAGCACAGCCTTGAGGCCGTAGCGCTCAGCCAAGTGAGTCGCATAGTAGCCGCCGAGCGAGCTGCCGACCAGCAGCGGCCGGCCGAGCTCCTCGATCGCGGCCTCCAACTGAACCAGTGCCTGCCGCGGATGATGATGCAGCTCGGGCACGCGCACGTATTCGCTCAAACCCAAACGTGCCATCAGCGTCGTCAGCTGTGTGGCTTTCTGCGACTTGGCCGAGCTGTTCAAGCCGTGAATATAAAGAAGCGTCGATTGATCCTGGTCCACGCAGTTGCCTCCCAAACGGCAATCGATACATCCCGGACGGGCTGGCCTGTCGGCGCTCATCAGGGCAAAGCCACGCAGTTTACAGGGTCAACTGCGTAAAGACTCGCCTGTTGATGAATCGCTGCACATCAAGGAAATGTCTTTCAATAGCCCGCGCCGTTGATGTCGACGTCGAACAGGTCGGGGGCGATGCGTGAAACACCGGTTTCGATCCGGCCATCATTGTGAAGACGCAGCCAGCGATAGCCGGGCGCAAGGTCGTCGAGCCCGAAATCCACGCTGTTCGGCGCGAACTGGATGCAGGTTGAAGGCGAAGCCATTAGCCGCACGCCGTCGCGAAGCTGATCGAACTCCTGATGCACATGCCCCCAGAGCACCGCACGCACCTGAGGAAACCGATCCAGCACCGAAAAAAGCGCCTCGGGATTGCGCAAACCGATGGGCGCCATCCATGCCGCCCCGATGGGTACCGGATGATGATGCAGGCACACCAGATGATGCCGCTCCGGCGCTTCGCTCAAGGCCTGAGCGAGCAATTGAAGCTGACCGTCTTGCAGATAGCCGGGGACAGACCCTGAAACAGCAGAATCAAGCAAAGTGATCCGCCAGTGACCGACATCGACGACAGGTTCGAGAAAGTCGCTGTTCTGCGCAGCAATCGCCATCTCCCTCAGCTCGTCGTGATTCCCCGGAATCCAGCGCGCGGGCGCATTCAGGCGGTCACTCGCGTCGCGAAACGCCTGATACGACTCGACCGTGCCGTCCTGAGACAAGTCACCGGTAGCCAGCACCAGATCGATCGCCGGCTGCTCGCTCAGCACCAGTTCGACCACCGCATCCAGACTGGCCCGCGTGGGCATGCCCAGCAGCGCGCCGTCGGCTTCGACGAACAGATGACTGTCGGTCAGTTGAACGACCAACACGGATGAGGAATGAGAGGATGCGCTCGACAATGGCCATCTCCTTGAGCGGATGTGGCCGGATTATGGTGTGAGATCGGTGCGGCGGCAAACCTGGAAAGAGGGCCTGGTTCTCATCTGCGCACAGAACGTCCGGCCGCAGCGTCGCGCCGTCTCAGCGAATCGCCTCAAACTCATGCCCGCAGGCCAGGCAATGGCTCAGCCATTCACCCAGAAACACGTTGAGCTGGGCCTTTTCATCGGGCTGGTGCATGTCGGCGTTGGGATAGGGATAGATGCCCTGAAAGCGGCGCGCATGTTCGGCGCCGATGACTTCGGCCATGCGTGCGTCGTGGTAGACCTGCACTTCGAGCACGGGCACCGGCAGCCACGGCAGGCTGTGTTCCTGGCGCACTTGCAGCGTGGTGGTGTACGGGCAATCGAGGATGACCTCGACCGCCAGCACGCCCAGCATCTGGTCGCCTTGGGTCACGGCGACCCGGCGTGAGCGTTGTTGATTGCGCATATCGGGCAGCAAACGCATCAAGCGCGCGTAGTTCGCCTCGCAGGCGGCTTGCAGCCCGGCGAGGTCGACACGGTAGCGCTCGCGCAGAAGATTCACGACCATAGCCCCCTTACTTCGGCGCGATTGAGCGCCAGCCATTGCATTGCAATAATAGTTGCGGCGTTAACGATGCGCCCGTCTTTGACGGCTTGCATCGCGTCGTCGAATGACCAGACCGAAACCCGGATGTCCTCGGCTTCTTCTACCAGCCCGTGCAGCCCACCTGCCCCCTCGCTGTCGCATTTGCCCAGGTACAAGTGCACGAACTCGTTGCTGCCGCCCGGCGATGGAAAGTATTTGGTGATCGGCCAAAGGGCGTTGAACGTGAGCCCAGCTTCCTCTTGTCCCTCGCGGTGAGCAACCTCCTCGGGCTCCTCTTTTTTATCGATCAGGCCGGCGACCATTTCGATAAGCCAGGGGTTTTCATGCTTGCCGATGACGCCGACGCGGAACTGCTCGATGAGCACGACTTCATCGCGTTTGGCGTCGTAGGGCAGCACGCAGACCGCATCGTGGCGAACGAACAGTTCGCGCTTGATTTCCGGGCCCATGCCGCCCGCGAACAATTCGTGGCGCAACTGAAGACGGTCGAGCTGGTAAAACCCTTTGAAGCAGGTCTCACGGTGTTTAATTTCGTAATTCGTCGGCGTCGATCTGTTGCTATCCGTCATAGATTTCTCACTGCTTGAGCACTGTGTCCGGGCCCATCCTAACGCGCTGTTGTGCGGGATGCAGCCCTTTGAGTTCGCAAAACCGGTCGCCAGGGTAGACGACTGCCGGGGAAAGCACTCTAATCCGCCCGATGGCGAACTGATTGCGCCACCTACAGTCGAAGGACGTTGCCGTTACCTCCCACGTGACGCCCCCTATGCCGATGCCAAGGATCAACATGTCTTTTCTGAAGATCATTTCACTGGCCTGCGTGGCCCTGATTTTGGGCGCCTGCCAAAGCCTGTTCCAACCCAACCTGCGCAGTCCGCTGACGGTTCAGCGTGACGCCTCCGAGCTGATCAAGCCCGGCTGCACCACCGATGATTGCCCGCTGGTGAACATCGACACCGTGCATTTCCCCGATGAGCCGAAACTGGACGAGATCGTCCAGCGCACGCTGTTGCAACTGACCCGCAGCGACACAGACGGCCCGGTGCCGCCAACGCTGAAGGCGTATCAAGAGCAATACCTGAGCCGCGCGCCGGCGCGCAACAGCAGCTACCTGCAGGCCAAAGTACGTGAGCAGCATGACGGAATCGTGGTCGTCGAGCTGTCCAGCTACGTTGACTCAGGCACTGGTCAGGGTAATCCGGGCCGCGCGTTCATCAACTATTCGCGCCAGCAGCAGCGCGTGCTGACCCTGGCGGACATGCTGGTCCCGGGTCAGGAAGCTGCATTCTGGGACAAGGCCCGCCTGGCTCATCAGGCCTGGCTGATCAGCAGCAAGCTGGACAAGGACACCGAGTTCCAGAACATGTGGCCTTTCAAGCAAACTTCCAACATTGCTCTGACGTACGGTGCGGTGATCCTCAAGTACCCGGTGACAACCATCGCCCCCTACGCCATGGGCCACATCGAGCTGAAGATCCCGTATCCGCAACTGAACGGCATCATCAAGCCTGAGCTGTTTCCGGGTCGGAGCTGATCGCTTTATTGAGTATCAGCTGCAACACGCCAGCGACAATAAGCGCTGGCAGCGTTGCACCGATGTCTGGATACAGATTCGCCAGCAGATGGTAGGTGCAGATCCCGCCGATCCACGCCAGTAATGCCGTCCAGCTCAGGCCCTTCGTTACGGTGCCCTGACGGCGGCGACGCAGGATGAAGTGATCCACCAGCACTACGCCGAACAGCGGCGCGAACACGGAAGCGATCATCAGCAGGAAGTTCTGGTACTGCGCCAGCGGCGCGAAGCAGGCGATCAGTGTGCAGATGACGCCGATGCCCAGCGCCAGGTGCTCGACTTTGGCCTTCAGCAGAAGGCCGCTCGACACGGCTGCACTGTGAATGTCGGCGAACGCGTTTTCCGATTCGTCCAGCAGGATCAGCAACAACGGAATGCCCATCCCCGCACCCGCGAGCGCCAGCAGCAGCGCATTGGCTTCACCACTCGGCGCGAAGGCCAGGGTGTACGCCACGCCAAGGGACATCAGCCAGAAATTGCCGATGAAGAAGCCCAGCGCTGTGCCGCCGAACACCCCGGTTGCGCGCTTGCCGAACCGGGAATAGTCCGCAATCAGCGGCAGCCACGACAGCGGCATGGCGATGGCAATATCGAAACCCACGGCAAACGGCATCGAGCCATCTCCCGTCCGCGACCACAGGGCCGTCAAATCAGCCTTGCTGAACAGATTGAACGTCAGCCAGGCGCACGCGGCCAAGAGCAGCCAGATGCCCCATTTGCGCAGGATTTGCCGAACGAAGGCCAAAGGGCCACTCACCGCCAGCAAGGTCGCGAGGGCACCGAAGACGATTGTCCAGAGCATCGGGCTGGCCCAGAGGCTGCCTTCGGAAAAGGCGCCCGCGCCCAACAGGCTGGCGGCGTCGCGCATGACGATGATTTCGAACGAGCCCCAGCCCACCAGTTGCAGCAGATTGAGAATCGCCGGAACGCCTGCGCCTTTGCTGCCGAGGCTGAGCTTGAGCGCCGCCATCGATGACAGGCCGGTGTCACTGCCAATCACGCCAACCGCGGCGAGCAGCAAAACGCCCACCAGTGTGCCGAGCAGGATCGCCAGCATCGAGCCGGACATGCCCAATCCCGGCGCAAGCAACGCGCCGGTCTGCAGGACCATGAGGCCGATGCCGAGGGAAAACCACAGAGAGAACAGATCGCGCCCGCCAAAAACCCGCTTGGCAGCGGGCACGGGGGCGTCGGGTGAATAGGTGCCGGGTGTGTTCACTTTTGTGTCTCGCTGAAACTTATGGTTGATCGTACCCATGCTCTGCGTGGGCACGCATACCTGGATGCTCTGCGTCCTGAGTGACGAAGAGCGTCAGGGGCGGCATTACCACGCAGAGCGTGGGAACGATCGCGGCCTGCTTTTCCTTGCAGCTTGTGACTTGCCGCTTGCCGCTCAGACTTTCTTATAAAGCTGACTGCCTTCCTGCCTGAACCGCTCGGCCTGTTCGCGCATGCCTTCGTCCACCGACACGTCCACCGCGCTGATCTTCTGGTTGGCGGCGTACTCGCGCACTTCCTGGGTGATCTTCATCGAGCAGAATTTCGGCCCGCACATGGAGCAGAAATGCGCGACCTTGGCTGAGTCTTTCGGCAGCGTCTCGTCGTGGTAAGCACGCGCGGTGTCCGGGTCCAGACCGAGGTTGAACTGGTCTTCCCAGCGGAATTCAAACCGCGCCTTGCTCAGAGCGTTGTCACGAATCTGCGCACCGGGATGTCCTTTGGCGAGGTCCGCTGCGTGGGCGGCGATCTTGTAGGTAATGATCCCGGTCTTGACGTCATCCTTGTTCGGCAATCCCAAGTGTTCCTTGGGCGTGACGTAGCAGAGCATCGCGCAGCCAAACCAGCCGATCATGGCCGCGCCGATGCCCGACGTGATGTGGTCGTAACCCGGTGCGATGTCGGTGGTCAGCGGGCCGAGCGTATAGAAAGGCGCCTCGTCGCAGCACTCCAGCTGCTTGTCCATGTTCTCTTTGATCAACTGCATCGGCACGTGGCCCGGGCCTTCGATCATGCATTGCACATCGTGTTTCCAGGCGATCTTGGTCAGCTCGCCGAGGGTCTCCAGCTCACCGAACTGCGCTTCGTCGTTAGCGTCGGCAATCGAGCCCGGGCGCAGGCCGTCGCCCAGAGAGAAGCTAACGTCATAGGCCTTCATGATTTCGCAGATGTCGTCGAAGTGGGTGTAGAGGAAGTTTTCCTTGTGATGGGCCAGACACCACTTGGCCATGATCGAACCGCCACGGCTGACGATCCCGGTCACGCGCTTGGCGGTCAGCGGCACGTAACGCAGCAGTACACCGGCGTGAATGGTGAAATAGTCGACGCCCTGCTCCGCCTGCTCGATCAGCGTGTCGCAGAACAGCTCCCACGTCAGGTCTTCGGCCGCGCCACCGACCTTTTCCAGCGCCTGATAGATCGGCACGGTGCCGATGGGCACCGGCGAATTGCGGATGATCCACTCGCGGGTTTCGTGAATGTGCTTGCCGGTGGACAGGTCCATGACCGTGTCCGAACCCCAGCGAATGCCCCAGGTCAGTTTCGCCACTTCTTCTTCGATGGACGAACCCAGCGCGCTGTTGCCGATGTTGCCGTTGATCTTCACCAGAAAGTTGCGCCCGATAATCATCGGCTCGAGCTCAACGTGGTTGATGTTGGCGGGGATGATCGCGCGACCGCGGGCGATTTCCTCGCGCACGAACTCAGGGGTGATCTCTTTCGGAATGCTCGCACCGAAGCTGTGGCCGGGGTGCTGCTGGGTGAGCAGACCAGCGGCGCGGGCTTCCTGCAGCTTCATGTTCTCGCGGATGGCGACGTATTCCATCTCGGCGGTGATGATGCCCTGACGCGCGTAGTGCATCTGGCTGACGTTGGCGCCCGCCTTTGCCCGACGCGGATTGCGCACATGGGCGAAACGCAGCCGGGTCAGTTCGGCATCGGCCAGGCGCTGCTGACCGAAGTTCGAGGTCAGCCCTGGAAGGCGTTCGGTGTCAGCGCGGGACTCGATCCACGGCGAACGCACATCCGCCAGGCCCTTGCGCACGTCGATGATGACGTTGGGGTCGGT
Source organism: Pseudomonas sp. GW821-FHT02H06 (assembly GCF_059421525.1). Classification (NCBI taxonomy): domain Bacteria; kingdom Pseudomonadati; phylum Pseudomonadota; class Gammaproteobacteria; order Pseudomonadales; family Pseudomonadaceae; genus Pseudomonas; species Pseudomonas sp. GW821-FHT02H06. Next base: position 203,161 of record NZ_JBWKVD010000005.1, on the reverse strand, counting down.
GTACGGGCCGGAGGTGTCGTACACGCAGACCGGTGCGTTGATCTCGCCGCCGCTGTTTGTTCCAGAGCTCTTTGTTTCAGAGAAGGCCGTCGGCGTGACGTCCAGGCTGATCTCACGCATGGGCACGCGGATGTCCGGACGCGAGCCCTGAACGTAGATTTTCTGCGAGCGGGTAAACGGTTGAACCGACCCCGAGTCGACTTGGGCGGATTCACTCAGATTGGCGTTTTTTAGTGTTGTACTCATCACGGGCTCTCCAGGACATCATCCAGCAGCGGAATGAATTGTCGGAGCTTGAGCCTGATGAACACGGACGGATGCACCCTGAGACGGCATGGATGCTGAGAATCGAAAGGCGCGGACTGTTCAGAAAATGAACAAAGACGACCCCGGACGACACTCAAGAGGACTCGCCGGGAGACGAGAAATCTTGTTCCCTACGCAGGCGCTAACCTGATCAGGTTCAACGGGATCCGGATTATCCGATCTCAGCCTCATATCAAGGCACCCCGACAAGAACGGCGTCAGTCTAGTCGCGGCGCAGGCCAAACGCCAAGCGCGGAATTCAAACGCGCGTTAAATGGCTGATTTGCCCGATTGTTGTCCCTACCCGCTGGAACTACACTCGCTACGCGTCGCCAAAGCCATCTGGATCAGACGCAACGTCACCGTCTTCATACCGCTTGAATTACTAGGGAATGTCTATGCTGCGCAAACTTTCACTGGCCATTGCCGTGTCGTGTGCTTCGAATGCGATGGCCGGGGCAGCAGACATGCCGCTGCCGACCAGGACCGGTTTGGTCAGTGTGTATCAGGAAGCGGTCAACAATAACGCCGACCTTGCGGCAGCCCGCGCCAGCTACGACGCGCAGAAGGAAATCGTGCCCCAGGCACGCGCCGGTCTGTTGCCGAACATCTCCGGCGGCGCCGACATCAATGACACCCGCACCTCGATTGACCAGCCCTCTGCCGTCATCAGCCGCAGTGGCACGGTCTATCGCGCGACCTTGAGTCAGCCGATCTTCCGCGCGGACCGCTGGTTCCAGCTCAAGGCCGCGAAGGACGTCAACGAGCAGGCGATCCTGCAGCTCTCGGCCACCGAGCAGAACCTGATTCTGCAAAGCGCCGAAGACTATTTTGCGGTGCTCCGCGCACAGGACAATCTGGCCTCGACCAAGGCAGAGGAAGCGGCGTTCAAGCGCCAGCTCGATCAGGCCAATGAACGCTTCGACGTCGGCCTGTCGGACAAGACCGACGTGCTGCAGGCCCAAGCCAGTTACGACACCGCCCGCGCTGCGCGGATCGTTGCCAAGCGCCAGGTGGACGATGCCTTTCAGGCGCTGATCACCCTGACCAACCGCGACTACAACTCCATTGAAGGCATCGTGCACACCCTGCCAGTGCTCGCACCGACGCCCAACGATGCGAAAGCCTGGGTCGACACGGCAACCCAGCAAAACCTGAATTTGCTGGCCAGCAACTACGCCGTCAGCGCCGCTGAAGAGACTTTGCGTCAGCGCAAGGCGGGCCACGCACCCACGGTCGATGCGGTAGCGCAGTACGAGAAAGGCGACAACGACCCGCTGGGTTTCACCAACCCCAATTACACCGGCCAGAGTTTCCACGGCAGCGTCGAGCAACGCACCATCGGCCTGCAGGTGAACATACCGATTTACAGCGGCGGCCTGACCAGTTCCCAGGTCCGCGAGGCTTACGCTCGTCTCGGTCAGAGCGAGCAGCAGCGTGAAGGCCTGCGTCGGCAAGTGGTGGAAAACACCCGCAACCTGCACCGCGCGGTGAACACCGATGTCGAGCAGGTGCAGGCGCGCAAGCAGTCGATCATCTCCAACCAGAGCGCGCTGGAAGCCACGGAAATCGGTTATCAAGTGGGGACGCGCAACATCGTCGACGTGCTCGATGCACAGCGCCAGCTGTACGCGTCGGTCCGCGACTACAACAACACTCGTTACGACTACATCCTCGACAACCTGCGCCTAAAGCAGGCTGCCGGCACGCTGAGCCCGGGGGATCTGCAGGATCTGTCACGCTTTCTGAAAGCCGACTACAACCCCGACAAAGACTTCCTGCCGCCTGATCTGGCGAAAGAAGCGGCGAAGAACTTCGAGCGGCCGACGGAGCGGTGACAGGCCGATTGAAAGGTTCCGGCGACCCGAGTAGCATCCGCGCGATACAGTGAATACATGTATTGCGGAGAAGTCGCATGCCTACCTCAATTCGCCTCACCCCCGAGACTGAAGCACGTCTCGACGTTCTCGCGGCTAGCACCGGCCGGACCAAAGCCTTTTATTTGCGTGAAATTATCGAGCAAGGTTTACCTGAGCTTGAAGAGTATTACCTGGCAGCGGACGTACTCGAACGCGTCCGAAAGGGCAAGGAAGCCACTTATTCATCCAGCGATGCAAGAAAAGAGCTTGGCCTGGACGATTAAGTACACCGAGACGGCAAAGAAACAGCTCAAGAAGCTCGACAAGCAAACCGCCCGGCGCGTGCTTGACTTCATGGACGAACGGGTGGCTGTCAGAGACGACCCTTGCAGCGTGGGGAAGGCGCTAACAGGTCCCGAGGGCGGGCTGTGGCGCTATCGAATTGGGGATCTACGAGTAATCTGCGATATCCAAAACGGCGAGCTAACCATTTTGGTCATCGAACTGGGCAATCGTCGGGAGGCTTACCGGTAGCACCTTCATGTCCCGCTCAACCACTCTGCTTCCGCTTCGCGCCAAGTCCCGGGCAAGCGCGCTCATGCATTGGATTTGCGCGGAACGCACGATTGTCATTATGCGCAAGCCCTCAAGATGACCGCTTGCTCGCCAACATCAGCCCAACAACCGCCCAATCCCGTCCAGCAACTTCTTCAGCGCCCCCTGATTGGCCTTCATCACGGCCAATCCGGCATCGGTCATCGCCTTTGCTTTCTCGGGATGCTCAATCAACCCTCGCACTGCAGCGGCCAGTCCGGCCACGTCACTGACTTCCTCCAACGCGCCGGCATTACGCAGCATCGCGGCGATTTCGAGGAAGTTGAACAGGTGCGGGCCGCTGAGAACGGGCTTATCCAGCGCCGCAGGCTCCAGCAGGTTATGGCCACCGTTGGGCACCAGGCTGCCGCCGACAAAGGCGATGTCGGCCAGCGCATACAGAAACAGCAGCTCCCCCATGGTGTCGCCCACCAGAACCGAGGTCTCCGGCGTTACCGGCTCGGCCGTCGAACGACGAACGCTGGCGAATCCTTGCTGCTGACTCAGCTCAAACACGCCATTGAACCGCTCGGGGTGACGGGGCACGAGGATCAACAGCGCGCCGGGATGGGTTTCCATTACCGTGCGATGGGCCGCCAACACCACCTCGTCTTCGCCCGCGTGGGTACTGGCGGCAATCCACACCGGACGCTGCAAGGTCTGCCATTGCTCACGCTGCTGAGCGGCACGCTCCAGCAATTGCGGATTAATGGTCAGGTCGAACTTGATCGAGCCCGTCACGGTGACGCACTCGGGCCGAGCGCCCAGGTCACGAAAGCGCTGGGCCTCGGTTTCGGTCTGCACGGCAATCAGGCTCATCTCTGCCAGCATCGGCCGAGTCAGCCCGGCGAAGCGTCCGTAGCCGCGAGCGGAACGCTCTGACAACCGCGCGTTCGCCAGCACCGTCGCAATGCCGCGCTTCACACACTGATGAATGTGATTGGGCCACAGCTCGGTTTCCATGATCACGCCGATCTTCGGCTGGATGTGATCGAGAAAACGCCCGGCTGCCCACGGAAAGTCATAGGGCAAATAGCAATGCTGAACGCGCGGCTCGTTGGCGAACAGCGACTGAATGCGCTCCGAGCCGGTCGGCGTCATGCAGGTGATGGTGATCGGCAATTGCGGATAGCGGGCCAGCAAGGCGCGAATCATCGGCGCGGCGGCGATGCTCTCGCCCACCGACACGGCATGCACCCAGATACCGCCGCGCTGCATGGCGGGCAAGCCCATGGCGAAGCGCTCGCCGACCCGTTTCGCGTAGGCCGGCGCCTTGCGCGAACGCAGCCACAAGCGCAGGGCGATCAATGGGAGGCCGAGGTGGAACAGGATGCTGTAGAGGGTTCTATTCATGGGCGCGGAGTTTATCAGCCAAACGCTGTCAGATATCCATGGAGCTTCGCACATATCTTGCCCGGCGCATTTCGCCAGCCGCCCTCCCGCCAGCCCGCCAGCCCGAAAGGCGCCGGTTGTTCAGTACCGGGTAAGCCGCTTTAATGACGGCCATTGAAAAGGAGCTACACCATGTCTGCGTACTACCTGCTGGCCATCGCCATCTGTGCCGAGGTCATCGGCACTGTGTCCATGAAAGCCGTCAAAGGCCTGAGCACGCCGATTCCACTGCTGTTGGTAATCGTCGGCTACGCCATTGCGTTCTGGATGCTCACGCTGGTGGTGCGCACCATCCCGGTCGGCGTGGCATACGCCGTGTGGGCGGGCATGGGCATCGTCATGGTCAGCATCGCGGCGCTGTTTATTTACGGCCAGAAACTGGACTTGCCCGCCATCGCCGGCATGGGCCTGATCGTCGCGGGCGTCGTGGTCATCCAGCTGTTCTCGAAGACGGCCGGTCATTAAGGGGGTTACTGAAAAGTGCCTTCCCCTATAATGCCGGCATTCGTTTCGCCATTTGAGGTGCCCATGTCATCTGCTATTTCCACTGACGTCCTGATTGTCGGCGCGGGCGTTGCCGGTCTCTGGCTCAATGCGCGGCTGCGGCATCAGGGCTTTTCAACGGTGGTGGTGGAAAAGGCCAGCCTGGGTGGCGGCCAGACACTCAAATCCCAGGGGATCATTCACGGCGGCGCTAAATACGCCCTGCACGGCGCACTGTCTGGCGCATCGGAAGCGATCGCCGACATGCCCCGTCGCTGGCGCGAAGCGCTCGCCGGCAAAGGCGAGCTGAACCTCTCAGGCGTACGCCTGCTGTCGGAAGCCCATTACCTGTGGTCGCCCGGCACCCTCGCCGGCAACCTCACCAGCTTCTTCGCCAGCAAGGCCGTGCGCGGGCGTGTTGATCAGGTCAAGGGCAGCGACCTGCCCCCTGCGCTTCAGGATCCGCGCTTCAAAGGCAAGGTGTACCGTCTGGCCGAGCTGGTCATCGACATCCCCAGTCTGGTGAAAAAACTGGCGGAGCTGGCGGGCGACAGCCTGCTGGCGGGGCAGGACATCCAGCCGCTGCGCCGCGACGGCGAACTGGTCGGGCTGCGCGTCGACGGCCGCGACATCCACGCCCAGCGAGTGGTGCTCAGCGCCGGTGAAGGCATGGCTGATCTGCTCAAGGCGCTGAACGTCAGCCAGCCGGCCATGCAACGCCGCCCGCTACACATGGTGCTGGTCAAAGGCCCGACGCTCAAACCGCTGTACGCCCACTGCCTGGGCGGCGGGCCGAAACCGCGCATCACCGTCACGACGCATCCGGCGGCGGACGGCCAGTGGGTCTGGTACCTGGGCGGCGACATTGCCGAAGCCGAAGGCGTGGCCCGCACCCCCGCCGAGCAGATCGCCGCCGCGAAAAAAGAGCTCGCCAATCTGCTGCCCTGGGTGGATCTCAGCCAGGCGCAGTTCGCCACCTTGCGCGTGGACCGCGCCGAGCCACAGCAAAGCGGTCTGGTGCGCCCGGACAACGCCTTTGTCGACGTGCAGGGGCGCTTGCTGGTCGGCTGGCCCACCAAACTGGCGCTGGCCCCCGACTTCGCCGATCGCGTGCTGGCCTCGCTGTCCCGGGATGACATTCACCCGACCCCGCAACCACCGCACACCGACTTCCCCAAGCCGCCACTCGCCATTCCTGTCTGGGATCAACTGCTGCCATGAAGACCCTGCACGATCTGCATCGGCCGCTCGGCAGCCTCGGCATCAACGTCTCACCCTTGGGCCTGGGCACGGTAAAGCTGGGCCGCGATCAGGGCGTGAAGTACCCCAACGGCTTCACCATTCCCGACGACGTCGAAGCGCAGATGTTGCTGAAGCTGGCGCGGGATCTGGGCATCAACCTGATCGACACCGCCCCGGCGTACGGTCGCAGCGAAGAGCGCCTCGGCCCGCTGCTGCGCGGGCAACGCAAGGACTGGGTGATCGTCAGCAAGGTCGGCGAAGAATTCGACGCGGGCCAGTCACGGCACGATTTCAGCGCCGCCCACACGCGCCTGTCCGTGGAGCGCAGCCTGCAGCGCCTGGAAACCGACTTCATCGATCTGGTGCTGGTGCATTCCGACGGCAACGATCTGCACGTACTGAATGAATGCGATGTCTATCAAACGCTGACGGAGCTCAAGCGCGAGGGCAAGATTCGCGGGTTCGGCTTCTCCGGCAAGACCGTCGAAGGCGGTCTGCTGGCGCTGGAGGACGGCGACTGCGCGATGGTCACGTACAACCTCAACGAACAGGGCGAAAAGCCGGTCCTCGACTACGCTGCTGCACACGGCAAAGGGGTGCTGGTCAAAAAAGCGCTGGCCAGCGGGCACGTTTGCCTGAGCCCCGGTGTCGATCCTGTGAGGGCCAGTTTCGAGCTGCTGTTTGAACATCCCGGCGTCACCGGTGCTATCGTCGGCACCATCAATCCGCTGCATCTGGCCCATAACGTGGCAACCGCCGCTGCCGTCATCCGTCGTCAGCCCTGAGACAAACGGCCGACCCCAACGCAAGAAGGAGCCGATATGCCGCGAACCCTGATCCGAAAGAACCCCAGCAACTTCAAGACCCTGCCGTTATTTGTCGAAGCCACCCCGGAAAGCCTGACCTACCAGAGCATAGGGATGCCGCTGAATTTCACCCAGACCCTGGCACGGCGTCGCAAGATCGACGTGGAGGACAGCGAACGGTTTTCCACCGAACTGGCCAATCTCGGTGTCTCGGTGCGCCTGACCCTGCGCTGGCAGAACCGCGATTACTGGGTGCTGGTTCGCCAGCGTCGTCAGGACCGTGGCGATGTGGTGCTCAAGCTGATCTCCGGCTACGTTCCCGCCCACGAACTCAACCTGCCGTTGCACACGGCGGTGCAGGAAGTCGCCGAGGAATGCCTGATCGAGACGCCCCAAGGCTGGCTCGGCGGACGTTTCAACGACACTTGGCTGCCAGCGCCCTACGCGGCAGCGTTGCATTACCGCGAAGCGATGCCCTTTCGCCTCACGCCGCTTTCCGGCGCGGCACGCCCTGTACGTTGCGGCAGCCTGCCCCTGATTGAGCGGCCCCGCGCTTACGTGCATTTGCCGACGGCGTCGTTGCAACTGATCTACGACATGCGCCTGGAAGTGCCGAAAGAGGCTCGCCCGCTGAGTCTGTTTCACGTCGATGAAAGCCTGGAGAACAACGAGCTGGTGGCGCGCCTCAATCGCAGCAAGCCGGATCTGTACCTGATGCCGCTGGAAAACGGCTCGCCCCTGCCCGAGCTGTACACCCTGAAGAAAGACAAGCTTTCGCCCGCCGGTACGCGCGGCCTTTATCTGGCCGAGAGCTTCGCCCCACAAGAAGGCTGGGTGGTACGCGAGGAGCGGATTCGCTGGAAGGACTGGCTGGTGCAGCAGGGCCTGACGCCGAAGAAAAAGCCCAAATCAGGTCTGACCAAGCTGCGGATCAAAGCGAGGCGGCTGGTCAGGCTGGTGCGCAGCGGCCTGCACAAGTAGGCCGCCACTCAGCTCTTTTCAGTGAGGCGTTTGTCACGCCAGGTGCGCAGCCGGGCGAAGAAGTGGAAATAGCGGTTCTCACGCTTGCCCATCCCGCGCTTCGGTGAGAACGACTCTTCAGCGAAGGCGCCGGTGATGCGCACTCGCGAGGCGGTGGTTGGCAGCGTGCAAACGCGGGCGTCAGCCTCAAGCAGGGCGTACTTGAGCAAACGCTCCGAGTGCAGCTTGCGGCCCGTCACCTCGCAGAACTCGAAGATGCGCTCCACCCGTTTGCCATAGGCGCGGTAGACGTCGCGGCCGCAAATGGCGAAACGATCGTTCAGCCCGCCCCACCACTGCCAGTCCGGAATATAGGCGTTCAGCCGCCGTGCCTGCGGCGAATGAAAGACATAACCTGGCAGCGGCGAATGGAAGAAATTGTCCGGCCGCACGAACACCACGAAGTCCGGATCGAACGACTCCATCATGCCCGTGACCGTGTGCAGGGAATTGAGCTGATAGATCAGGTTGCGCAGGGAGACATGCTCGTCGCCCCAGGTGTCGCCCATCGCCTTGACCCGCTCGAAATCCCAGCGATCCAGCACGCCGTCCGTGGACTCGAGAACCCCCGTCATCGACTGGAAAACGTCGTAGTTCTGCGCCTTCAGCTCACCCTTCTCCGCCGAGCGCTGGTTATGCACTTCGTCGATCTTGTAGAGGTGGTAGAAGCATTTGACGTTGGTGCCCTTGGGCAACTGGCCAAGGACGTTTTCCTCAATGGAAGGAAAACAGATTTCCGAGTTGCGCGGGATACCAAAAAACGCGACCGCAATGTTCAGCACTGACAAACTCTCCGTGATCGATGGCGATGCGCCTGGACATGCGCGCTCAAGCGGCGGACGGCCTCGTTCATTTACGAAACAACAGCGTGCGCCACCAACTCCGGGGCTTGAGGGCGATCACTTCGACGTCGGCGTCGAGCAGCCAGTTGCGCTCATAGTCCCAGGCGTGGCCGCCCCAGAGCTTGCCGGCTTCATTGGAAAAACCGAGGGTCATGAGCTTGTAGCGGTAACCGGCATGGGCGCGCAGCCAGTCGAGCAGCACCAGCACGTTGAAACCTGTGGACGGACCGACGAAGCGCTTGCCGTTGGGACGATCAACAGGGTAATGCTCGGCCAGGGCCGGCAACGGAATGCGGTCCCAATACAGCGCAACCTCAGGCAGCGGGCACAGCGGCACGGCGCATCCCACCAGCAGCGTGAAGCAACGCGAGCCCGGTTGGGCAGTGAACTTCTGTACGTCAGCGGTTGAAGGCAGGCCAAAGAAATAACAGTCGGGCGCGTTGAAGCCGTGGACAAACAGGTTGACGCTTTCAGGCTTTAGCAGGGCGGCCTTGATGCACAGATTGAAGCTGACCACCACATCGTCGGCACCCACGCCCAAGGCATCGAAATCGGCTGGGGTGATGGCTGGATTGTTGGCGATCAGGATGACCCGTGCAGCGTTAGCCAGGCACTGGCGCAGCGCAGCGGGAAGCGCGCCGAATACGTCCTGATCGGCGCCCGGCAATACAAGGGGTTCACTCGGCGCGGTGCTGTCGTGGTTCGACGGCAACGTCATCAGGCCGGCACCTGCATGCCATGGCGCCACTTGACCCAGGCACGGGTCAGCGCCGACGGACGTTGCCACGGGCGCATCGGCCGCTGAATTTCATCGGCCAGATCGCGGCCCACGCGGGCAAAGGCATAGCGTGCTTCGGCGAATTTTTGGCCTTCGCTGGCGATGCGCGCGGCAAGCTCGGGATCACTCTGCAGCAGGCGGATCTTCTCGACGGCTTCGTCTTCGGAGCGGTAGAACATGACATTTCGCCCCTCTTCGAACCCCAGCAGCTCGTCCTCTTCACCCTGGCTCCATGCGAGCAGCACGCAGCCGCAGGCCATGGCTTCGAAATTCTTAATCATGAACTCGCCCATGCCGATGTCGGCACTGACGAAAATCCTGATGCGATTAAGCATTTCAAGGTATTCGGCGCCAGAGGCCGTGCGCGTCACCAGCATGCCGGCGCGCTGCGCGAGGTTTTCCACCAGTTGCTTGCGCTGGGAATACTCGCGGCTTTTCAGGCTGCCCAGAAAACCCACCGGAATGTCTCGGGGTTGACCGAGATTGCGCAGCATTTCCTGGTCGTAGCCCTTGGACACGAACACCGCATCAAGGCCTTCGCCGCGCATGCGCCGCGCAACCACCGCACCGGAAACCAGTGCGCGACTCCACGGCAGCTGCCGGTACAAGCGTGAATACATGCCGTGGTATTTGCTGGCGCTCATGTAGTTCTGATACGCATCGTGCTCAAGAAAGATCAGCCCCGGAATGCACTTGAGCACCGCGCGCTGGCGAGCAAGCCGTTTGACCCGGGAGAAAATCACCACCCGGTCGTAGCGCTGATAGTCGACCGAGGCCAGAAACGGCCCAAGATTCAGCTGCTGTTGCTTGCTCAGGCGAAAGATGACGCAGTCGTCACAATGCTGCCGCACGGTGTCGTACAAACCGTCCAGTATGACGCGCTGTTCATCCATCACCAGTAACATGACTTTCATACGTTCATATACCGAACTGCGAATACAAAAATGGCAGCGGCAAGGGGTGCCACTCTGCGCTGCGGGCGTCGGATCAGTCCTGACTGCGGATCTTGTCGACGATGGCTGTCGTCGAGCTGTTGGCAACCAGTCCCAGCACTTTCACGGTGCCGCCATAAGAGCCGACGATGTCGGCGCCGACGACTTGGTCAACCGAGTAGTCCCCGCCCTTCACCAGCACGTCCGGACGCACATGGGTCAGCAGGTTTTCCGGGGTGCCTTCGGGGAAGCTGATGACCCAGTCCACCGCACCCAGACCGGCCAGCACGGCCATGCGTCGATCAACGCTGTTGATCGGGCGGCCCGGGCCTTTCAGGCGACTCACCGACGCGTCATCGTTGACCGCCACGATCAGCCGATCGCCCTGGCCGCGGGCCTGTTCCAGGTAGGTGACATGGCCTGCGTGCAGAATGTCGAAACAGCCATTGGTGAATACGATGGTTTCGTTGTGGGCACGGGCGTCGTCGATGGCCAGCAGCAGCTGATCGAGGGTCAGCACGCCGCGCTCGGAACCTTCACCGCGCTGGATGGCGCGACGCAACTCGGGCGCGCTGATCGCGGCAGTGCCAAGCTTGCCCACGACGATGCCCGCCGCAAGGTTCGCCAGCGCGACGGCGTGAGGCAATTCCTCGCCGGCCGCAATGGCCGCTGCCAGCGTGGAGATGACCGTATCGCCAGCACCCGTCACATCGAAGACTTCCCGCGCGCGGGCCGGAAGGTGCAGCGTCGGTTGGTCCGGGCGCAGCAGGGTCATGCCGTGTTCGCCACGGGTGACCAGCAACGCACCCAGATCGAGGTCCTTCATCAGCGCCGCGCCTTTGGCGACCAGCTCTGCCTCGTCGACGCAATGGCCGACGATGGCTTCAAATTCACTGAGATTGGGGGTAATCAGGCTGGCGCCACGGTAGATCGCGAAGTCTTTACCCTTGGGGTCGGCGAGCACGGGAATGCCACGGTCCCGGGCTGCCTTGATCAGCACTTGATGATTCTTCAGCGCGCCTTTGCCGTAGTCGGACAGGACCAGCACCTTGATACCGTCGAGCAGGGCATCGACCTCGCGGCTCAGGGCCTCGGGGTCAGTGGCAAAGGGTTCTTCGAAGTCGATGCGCAGGAGCTGCTGGTGCCGGCTCATGACGCGCAATTTGACGATGGTGGGCTGATGGGCGATGCGCTGGAAGCTGGCGATCACGCCGGCGGCCTTGAGGCTGTTGCTCAGGCTGTCGGCGGCTTCGTCGGTGCCGGTCACGCCGACCAGGGACGCCTTGGCGCCCAGCGCAGCAATGTTCAACGCCACGTTGGCGGCACCGCCCGGACGGTCTTCGATCTGGTCGACTTTGACCACCGGCACCGGTGCTTCAGGGGAGATTCTGGAAGTGCCACCGTGCCAGTAGCGGTCGAGCATGACATCGCCGACAACTAACACTTGAGCCTGATCAAAACGCGGCATGGACAACTTCATCGAACAACCCGTGGCAGAAATGGACAAGGACGGAATCTTAGCACAGCGATCAGCGCTGGCTGGCCGGTTGGCCTCGAATCCCTTAGTGCTTCAAACAGCGCTTCAGGTGGCGCTTTAACTGGTGCAACGAATGGCGCATCGACTGTTGCAGCTATGGGCGCGGAAAGCGGCGAACCCAGAACACCTCGTGACGGCGCACGGCCTTGCGGAAGAATTCGTCGTCTCCCGTCAGCGGCCATTCACGACCGGCCAGCCAGCGTTGAATCTGTCGGCGCAGGCGCTTCTTCAGGGGTGGCGCTCCCTGGAGGTCATGCTGCATCGCCAGAGCCATGGCCTTATCCAGTTGCACGTCCGAACTGAGCGACGTACTCCAGAGCTGATCCACTGAAGGCGCCTCTACAAACGGCGGCAGCGCGACGCCTTTACCGGCCAGCCCCATGGGCCAGCGGTCGTTGTCGTGCAGGTGGTTGGCGTAGAACAGCGCCACCTCGGGCGTGTGCGCGCTTCTGCCCACCGCCTGGTATAACGCTTGAGTCGTGGCGATGTGGTCAGCGTGGGGGTCGAGTTCCGGGTGCGGCATGACAATGACGTCCGGCCGGTAAGCATCGAGCAGCGCCGCAAGATCGGCCACGAGATTGTTCCAGGTCGGCGCGCCGTCCTGATCACCCGGCAACGGCAAAGGATTGTGCTGCCGCGCACTGCGGATGTCGGTCTCTGAGGAGTCGCGAGAACCAAACGGCTGATCCGGCGACTGGGCCATGGCCGGCAGTTGCAGGCAGTAATAGCCCAGTTGCACGCACTGGCTCTGGGGCACACCGCCCCACAGCGGAATCGCCAGGCTGTCCCAGGTACGCAGACGCCCCTTGAGCCGGGCAGCATCGGCGCGGTTCAGCCCCAGTTGTTCGTAGCGTTCGGCCTCGATTTCGCCCTGGGTCACCGTAACGATGCTGCAATCCGCCGCCTGGCTGTACAGGCCAAAGGCTGCCAGTTCGGCGTCGTCGGCGTGGGGCGCGAGGATCATCAACCGTTGCTGCCGGTAATCCGGGTTGCTCAATACGTATAAGCGGGCGGCGCTGGCGATGCGGCAGAAGCCGCCTTTGAGGCGCAGCGTGCTGTCCGCGACGACGTCCCGCTGCCCGGTGAGGTTCACGTAGCGACGCCCGGCAAAGCCTCGTTCGAAATCCTGGCGGTCGTCGCCTGCCAACACGTAGGGGTCCAGCCAGCGACCGAGCCAGGTGCTGCGCAGGTCGAGCTCCAGCAGCAGGGTTTCGCCTTCGCCCAAAGGCTCGCTCAGTTGCAGCATGCCGTTGACGACAGAAACAGGCTGCGCCTGGGCCGCGTCAGGAAACTGGTAGTGGTAATCGCTCTTGGGCGAATAAAACAGATGGTCGGAGAACCAGGCTTCGTGGGCGATCCAGGCGGCGACGATCAGCAACGGCACCAGCCACCACGCGACCCAGATGCCAATGCCGATCAGCAGCACCAGACCGATGATCAGCGCCAGACGCTTGTTGCGCCGATGTCGTTTCAGAAGCTGCTGCTTGCGCCCGGACATGTCATCCAACCTTGTAGACAGGCACCGTCTGGCACCAGCGGTCTTTGTATTCGCGATCGGAGCGGCCGAAGGAGTAGCGCAAAGGCTTGTTCACCGCCCTCGCATCAGCCCAGGCGTTCTGGGTGTTGACGAAGCTCAGCACGCTGCCGGCGCTCAACGCCTGATGGGCCGGATCGACACCGCCGTTGATGTATTCCACCGACACCCAGTGTGGCGATTCGACCCTGTACAGCACCTGAGCGGCAATGGGTTTGCCTTCCAGCAGGATCATCGAGCCGGTCATGAACTCGCGCATCAGCTCGAACACCTTGGCCAGATGATCCTTGCCCGGCACGTCGAAGCCCCAGCGCGCATGAAACAGGCTGGAGTAAATGCGGGCTTGTTCCTCGGACGTGAAATCCAGCATCGGCTGCACGACCCCGCCCGCCTCCTCAAGCAAACGCTGTTCACGGCGCTGGTTGTAGCGGAATTTCTTGGAATAGTCCTCAGGCGCGCGGGCGATGGCCAGGCTCTCGGCTTGCGGCTTGAGGGTGTCGATCTGACCGGCGTTCAACTCCGACACGTAACTCATGCGCTGGCGTACCGGCACTGTCACGCCGGGCGCAATCGGCAGAATGATCTCTGCATTGCCCAGATCGAACACCCGCCGATTACGCTGCTTGAGTACCTTCTTGGCCAGCGCCAGCTCCCGGCCCCAGCAGGCCACCGCACCAACGATGTTGCCGTCTTGCAGCCAACCCAGATACCGAACCGGAATGTCAGCCAGCCCGGCCAGGCGCTCGATCACATGCGGGTGCGTGGCAACGCTGCCGCCGAACTGCTGCCACGCGGTGGCGTAGGTGGTCGCATCAATCGGGGTCCAGCCTCGCTCACGCCATGCGCGCAAGTGACTCAGCATGCATCGACTGCCCGATCGATTTCGACTGGCTCGTCTTCTTCGAACTGTTTGGCATGCAGGCGCGTGTAGTAGCCGTTCTGCGCCAGCAGCTCGGCATGGGAGCCGCGCTCGACAATGCGGCCTTCGTCCATGACCAGAATGACGTCGGCTTTTTCGATGGTGGTCAGGCGGTGGGCGATCACCAGCGTGGTGCGGCCCTGCATGACCTTCTCCAGGGCTTTCTGGATATGGCGCTCGGACTCGGTATCCAGCGCCGAGGTCGCTTCGTCGAGAATCAGCAGCGGCGCGTTTTTCAGCAGCGCACGGGCAATCGCCAAACGCTGGCGCTGGCCCCCGGACAGCAGCACGCCGTTCTCGCCGACGAGGGTCTGGTACTGCTGAGGCAACTTGTCGATGAACTCGTCCGAGTAGGCATCGGCCGAGGCTTTCTTGATCTCTTCCAGCGGCACGCCCGCCAGATCGCCATACGCGATGTTGTTGGCGATGGTGTCGTTGAACAGCGTGACGTTCTGGTTCACCAGCGCGATCTGACGACGCAGGCTGCGCAGGGTGTAGTCCTGAGTCTCGACGCCATCGAGAAGAATCTGGCCCTGCACGTGATCGTAGAAGCGCGGAATCAGGCTCGCCAACGTGGATTTGCCGCTGCCGGAGCGGCCCACCAGCGCGACCATCTGGCCGGCTTCGGCGACAAAACTCACGTCATTGAGCACGCGCTTTTCCGTGCCTGGGTAGGTGAACGTGAGGTTTTTGACCTCCAGACGGCCTGAAACCTTGTCGCGCTCTACGGTGCCCAAGTCCTGCTCGGTCTGCTCATCCAGTTGCTCGAAGATGCTCTCCGCACCGGCGACGCCTTTCTGGATGGTGGAACTGACTTCGGACAACTGACGGATCGGCTTGGGCAGCAGGCCGGCCATGGTGATGTAGGCCACCAGATCACCCGCCGACGAGTCGCCGCGCAGGTAAAGGACAAGGAACATCACGATGGCCATGCCGCTGTAGGTCACCAATTGCAGCATCGGCGTGTAAACCGCGCCGGTCTTGGTCATCGCCAACTGCTTTTTGGTATTGCTGCGGCTGGCCTTTTCGAAGCGGGCCTTTTCGTAGTCTTCGCCGCCAAAGCTGCGGACCACGCGATAGCCGTGGATTGTCTCGGACGCCACGTGGGTCACGTCGCCCATGGCCACCTGAATCTTCTTGCTCTGCTTGCGAAACTTCTTGCTGGTGCTGTTCACCATGACCGCAATGAGCGGCAGTATCGCCAGCATCACCAGGGTCAGTTTCCAGTTCATCCACAGCAGCGCGCCAAACAGAAAGATAACCGTCATGCCTTCGCGAATCACCACCTTGATTGCGTCGGTGGCAGCGCCGGTGACCATGGTCACGTTGAAGGTAATGCGCGAGATCAGGTGCCCTGAGTTGCTGTTGTCGAAGAAGCGGTTGGGCAGCGTGAGCAATTTGTTGAACAGCACGACGCGCAGGTCGTGCACCAGCCCGAGGGAAACGCGGGCCAGGAAGAAGTTGCCTAAATAAGAGCCGGCGCCCTGCCAGGCCGCGATCAGAACGATCATCAGCGGCACCGCCTGCAGCAATTGCAGGTGACCAATATAAGGGTTGCCGGGGAACAGGCTGGCTTCGGGATTGGCCAGGCCATCGACGAAGTATTTGAGGATGTAGGCGAGCATCGGCTGGGTGGACGCAAAGATAAGAAAGCCGACAATGCTCAAGCAGAAAAGGCCGATGTACGGCCGCACATAGGTCAATAGACGAAAGTAAATCGCCAGGGTCGTTTTAGCTTGAGGATCAGGACTGCTCATGGGAATCCGCACGAAAAAATTAGGCGGGCATGGTAGCACAACCCATATTTGTCGACCCCTGCCGCGACCCAAGCGGGGCCGACTCGGGTAACATGCCGCATTTGTTCAGGTAAGTATGCCGATGCACCCAATGGAACACAGCGCCTATCTGGCCTTGCGAGAAAACGCCACCGTGCTCGAAGCGGACGGATCCGGGGACAAGGTTCTGTTGCTTGAGGACGGCACCATTCTCAAACTGTTCCGCCGCAAGCGCCTGATCAGCTCGGCCTTGCTGTTTCCCTACGCGCAACGCTTCGCCGACAACATCGACGCCCTCAAAAAACGCGGCATTCCCTGCCCCGACGTCATCGCCACCTACCGAATTGCCAGCATCAGCCGCGATGCCGTGCGTTACACGCCGTTGCCCGGCCTGACCATCCGCCAGGTGTTGAAAGAGCACGGTGAAAGCGCGCCACTGCGGGCTGAACTGGGTACGTTTATCGCCCACCTGCATGATCGCGGCGTCTACTTTCGCTCGCTGCACATGGGCAATGTGATCCTCACCCCGGAGGCGAAACTGGGGCTCATCGATATCTCTGACATGAAGTGCCAGCGTCGCGCGCTGAGCGATTCGAAGCGGCTGCGCAATTTCCAGCACCTGCTCAGGTATAAGGAAGATCGCGCGTGGCTGGTGGAAAGCGATGGGGGCACGGCCTTTATTTCAGCTTACACCCAAGGCCGGAGCGCCCACTTCACTGCGCGGTTGAAGGCGCTGTTTGCGTAGAAGGGTCGGGTTGAACGCCCAGCAGCTCGTCGAGGCGCTGCAGGGTGATTTTGGGAATGACCCGCTCCGGCATGCGACTGACACTGGATAGATTGAACACCTGCATGCCAGTTCGCGGCAGGATCTTGCGAGTCATCAACGTGAAGCTTGGCAGGATGTATTGCTCGAAATCCTCGTCCAGGCTGCTGGGCAAAGCCGCTTCGCCCTTCTCGTAAAAACGCCCCCCGCCCTGACGCAGGTCCATCCCGACCACGAACACCTGACGAAACCCCAGATGGCAGACCAGCTGCAAGGCGCCGAAGGGAATGGTTCGACTGCCGAAATAGCCGCGTTTGAGGTTCAGGCTGAAGCCAATGCGGTTGGGCTTGCGACGCAGCAGGGAGAAGTTGGAGATCAGCTCGTCGTCGTTGCGGATTGACCACGCGTAGGCTCGATCCGACATGACGGCCTTGCCTTCCTGGCGATTGACCCGCTCCAGCAGATAGATCTTCTTGCCGTTCAGCGCAGTGGCGTAGGCCGAATGAATCGCCTGAAGTACATCCAGACTCATCGCCAGATGCTCGCCGTGGCGAACCCCCATCAGTGCCAGCGCTGGCCGGCCGATGACGAAATTCGGATCGTCGCACAGGTAGTAGAAAGGCCGGATGCCCTCGTCGACGCAGCGCACGATCGAGCCGTTCATGGCGACGACCGGCAGGCTCCGGTAATTGTGCAGCGGAAACTCGTTCGCCGAGGGGCCGGACGCCAGCAGCAATACCGGACCTGTAACAGAACCGCGGGATTGCGCAAAGTCCTGCAGGCACACTTCCAGATCATGCCCTACCAGCCAGCGTTGCTCGCCCCGCGCTTCAATCCTCAGCACGCCGCGCCTCCCGCGAGATGGCGACCGCGCCAGCGAGGGGCAGCCAGAGCCATTCCCACACCAGATTGGGTGACCCAACGAAGGTGTGCAGTTCCACGGTCATGACCACGCCACCGGCGCAGAGGATCGCCAGCCAGAGCCGAGCGATCTCCGAGGTCTTGCGCGCTCGGGCCAGACACGCGCCAGCATGCAGCATCGTCGCCAGCAGCAGCGCCAGACCGACGATGCCGAACTGATAAAGCACCTCGAAATACAGGCCGTGGGTGTTGCGCACGATTTGCCCGGTCGATAGGTGAACTTCGCCCAGTGGCGTACCCGCGCCAACCCCGAACCACCAGTGGCCGGCCAGGCGCTCGAATACCGCGAGCCAGACTTCGTTGCGCCCGGTCACGCCACGGGTCTGCACTTCGTAAGCGAGCTCGCTGAAGCCGAAAATGAGCACAAGCGCGACGACGATGGCCGCAGGAATCAGGATATTGCGACGCAGCTTGCCACTGGTCATCGTGCCAAGCAGCACCAGCCCGCCGACCGATGAAGCCAGCCAGGCGCTGCGCGCGAAAGTGAAGTAGATGTACGTGGCGACAAGGGCGCAGCACAGCAGCCAGAGGCCGATTTCGGCACGGCGCCTTGAGCGTAACGTCAGCCAGATCCCGGCCAGCAGAAACAAGCCGTAGTTCATGCCGGCAACGATGGTGTTGCCAAAGTCGGCCACATCGGTTACGCCCGAGCCAGCCAGTGACATCTGCCGATAGCCGAGGACGAACGCACCGTGGATGGCGAGATTGAGCATGGAAAATGTGGCGAACAGCGCAACCACCACGACCGACAGCTTGAGGATTTTTTCCCAATCGAATGTGCCCCTCGCCCTAATCACGCCAACGCCGATGAAAAACACAAGGATGAGCAGAAGCCGACGAAGGGATTTCATGTCGTCGTCTGACATCAAGCTGTTGATCAGCAGATAGGCGAACAGCAGCAGGACGGTGTAGGTCAGCGGGCTGACTGAAAATGATCGCCTACTCAGCGCCGGCGCTGCGCAAAGCAAGGCAACGACCAGCGCCGCGCGAATGAACGCAGCCCAGGAACTTGACTCACCGGGCCACCAGAACGGCCCGAGAAATATGATCAGCATCACCACCGCAAGCAGTAAACCTGCGATGTACCCCGCACGTGCCGGCAAATTTTTTACAACCATTCCAATCCATATCCTGTGCTATGCAGCCGGGTGTTCATTGCTATCAGAGGCCAATGGCTGCCAGCGGTTCGAATGAAATCAGGTTTCCGAGGTGAGCGCGACGACTTGCGGCAGCTGCCAGAAAACTGCTTTTACCGCCTCATCGCTGAAACGGTCGTGCAGCCGTTGCAGCATCGCATCCGCGCAGGACTGCCGCAGCTCGGCGTCCATCCGCGAAAGGTGGATCAGCCCCTGAGCCAAAGACTCGGCTCCGCCCAGGGGAAACAGTATGCCCACGCCTTCAACCACTTCCTTCGCGCCGCCACAGGCGGTTGCCAGCAGAGGCACGCCGGCCACCATGGCCTCCAGCAGCACCATGCCGAAGGGTTCGTGATCGGAGCTCAGTGCGAACACGTCGAACGCCTTGAAGTAGCGGCTGGCTTGAGTCACCTGCCCCGCCAGCATCACCTCATGGCCGATACCCAGTTCGGCCGCCAGGTGTCTGAGGTCCTGTTCCAGCCGACCCTGACCGAGAATCACCAGTTGGCTGTCGGCGGGCAGGTTCGGCAACGCCTGGGCAAATCCGCGCAGCAGGGTCGACTGATCCTTGTCGGGATGCAGCCGCCCAACATTGCCCACGACCCACGCCTCCTGGGCCAGACCCAACGCGTCGCGGGCCTCCTCACGGGACAACAGCGTGGCGCTCAGTTGATCGACATCGATGCGGT
Organism: Pseudomonas sp. GW821-FHT02H06; assembly: GCF_059421525.1. NCBI lineage: Bacteria > Pseudomonadati > Pseudomonadota > Gammaproteobacteria > Pseudomonadales > Pseudomonadaceae > Pseudomonas > Pseudomonas sp. GW821-FHT02H06. The sequence continues at coordinate 183,633 of NZ_JBWKVD010000005.1, read as the reverse complement.
TATAGAGGGTCTGGATACGTTCGACCGGCCATTTCGGCAGGCAGGCGCGAATGTCATCGCGCACGGCATCGGACACGCCCAGCAGGCTCAGGCGGGAGCGGAACAGGTTCGCCAGCACCTTGCGGCTGCGGCGCCGGTAATCACCAAACGCATGATGGACGCCGATCACCGGCAAGCGGGTCGCGACCAGTGCGATGTAGGTCGGCTTGAAACGGTGGGTGATGCAAAACTCGAAACTGCGGGACGCCGCGATCTTGCGCAGATCGCGGATCGCTCCCACCTTCATGCCGCCGATGGCCTTGGAGCTGTACTCCATGAACAGCACTTCGTCCGACGCGCAACTGGCTGCAACCTCGGCATCGGCGGCGCCGGTCAGGAATACCGTGGTGACACGGTATCCCCTGCCCACGAACAGGCTGGCGTATTGACGGGCGCAGTCGAGGAACGGCCCGTCATAGCCGTGGCAGAACTGGAGAACATGGCGCTCAGCTGAGCGTGTCATGGGTGTCCACGCCGTCTTTGACCACCAGAATGTCTTCCATGATCAGGTACTCCAGATCGGAGCCGAAGAACATATTCAGCGCATCGGTCGGCGAGCAGATCATCGGCTCGCCGCGACGGTTGAGCGACGTATTGAGGGAAACCCCATTGCCGGTCAGGTTTTCCAGCGCCTTCATCATGTCGTAGTAGCGCGGGTTGTATTCGCGCTTGAGCACCTGGGCGCGGGAGGTGCCGTCTTCGTGGACGACTTCCGGCACACGGGTTTTCCACTCTTCCGCCACTTCGAACGTGAAAGTCATGAACGGCGCCGGGTGATCGATCTTGATCATCTGCGGGGCGACGGTGTCGAGCATCGACGGGCAGAAAGGCCTCCAGCGCTCGCGGAACTTGATCTGATGGTTGATGCGATCGGCGACGCCGGCAATGCTCGGGCAGCCGATGATCGAACGACCACCGAGGGCACGAGGACCGAATTCCATACGGCCCTGGAACCAGGCGACCGGGTTGCCCGCGACCATGATTTTGGCGATGCGCTCGGGGGTGTTGTCGATCTGGCGCCAGGCCGGCTTGCTCGGGTGGCGGGCACAGGCGGCGATAACGTCTTCGTTGCTGTAGGACGGGCCGAGGTAGACGTGTTCCATCTTCTCGACCGGCACGCCGCGGGCGTGGGAAACGTAGGCGGCAGCGCCGACGGCAGTGCCGGCATCACCCGACGCTGGCTGAACGAACAGCTCTTTGACGTCAGGGCGCGCGATGATTTTCTGGTTCAGTTTGACGTTCAGCGCGCAGCCACCGGCGAAAGCGAGCTTGCCCGTTTCCTTGAGGATGTCACCCAGATAGTGGTCGATCATCTGCAGCGACAGCTTCTCGAACAGCGCCTGCATGCTGGCGGCGTAATGGATGTACGGCTCGTCGGCGATGTCGCCTTCGCGCTTGGGGCCCAGCCACTCGATCAGTTTCGGCGAGAAGTAGAAGCCTTTGCCCTTCTCTTTGTAACGACGCAGGCCGATGACGTTGGCGTATTCGGTGTTGATCACCAGTTCGCCGTTTTCAAAGGTGGCCAGGCGCGAGAAATCGTATTTGGTCGCATCGCCGTACGGCGCCATGCCCATGACTTTGAATTCGCCGTCGAGCATCTCGAAGCCGAGGAATTCGGTGATCGCGCCATACAGCCCGCCGAGGGAATCCGGGTCGTAGAATTCTTTGATCTTGTGGATCTTGCCGTTTTCGCCGTAGCCGAAGAACGTGGTGGCGTACTCACCCTTGCCGTCGATCCCGAGGATCGCGGTTTTCTCCTGGAAGCCGGAGCAGTGGTAGGCGCTGGAAGCGTGGGCAAGGTGGTGCTCGACGGGCTCGATCTTGATCTTTTTCGGATCAAAACCCAGTTGTTCCAGGCACCAGACGATTTTGTTGCGATAGCGCTTGTAGCGGCGGTTGCCCATCAGAATCGCGTCGAGGGCGCGGTCCGGGGCATACCAGTAACGTTTGGCGTAGTGCCAGCGCGCTTCGCCGAACAGGCTGATGGGCGCGAAAGGAATGGCCACGACGTCGACGTCGGAAGGCTTGATGCCCGCTTGTTCGAGGCAGAACTTCGCTGATTCGTAGGGCATGCGGTTCTTGGCATGCTTGTCGCGAACGAAACGCTCTTCTTCGGCCGCAGCAACCAGCTTGCCGTCGATGTACAGGGCTGCGGAAGGATCATGGCTAAGGGCGCCGGACAGGCCAAGGATCGTCAATGCCACTAGGGTCTAGCCTCTTAAGTCTGCATGCAGGCATCACGCGCCTGACAAATAAGGTGTGTCTGGCGCCACGGCGGCAGACAGCTAAAGGGCGGGATTATAGCGTAATGGCTCTGGAAGTGGTCGCAGGGAATGAACTGCCCCGCGATGCCTCGGTGGGACCGGCTTCAGCCGGGAAGAGGCCAGTGTCAGCGCCCTCAATCCTGCGGCGTTGCGAATGACGCCTTCCCGGCTGAAGCCGGTCCTACACGTTTGCGCCTCACCTCGTGCGTTAACTATTTAGCACCACGCGCCCCGGCGTTCTGATTGATTGATCGCTCGACGAATCATCGGGCTGCTTGCCCGGCTCTTGCGCAAGCTCATTGCGCGGAGATCACTCAGGAATGCTGTACGCCATGGAAACCTTTTCACCCAACCCGCCTGCGCTTGATCGGCTGACCACGCTGGCTTCTGTACTTGACGCCGAGCTTCAGCATCTTCCGGATGCCAAGGCCTGCCTCAACACCCCGCCGCTGCCAGTGAGCCCGGAGCAGAAAACGCTGCTGCACTCGGCCATCACTCGCTTCTGGGCCGAAGCCAGTGCGCGTGATATTTCACGCCGCGAGCTCTTCGTGACCTGCATCGAATTGACCCTGCGTGACGACCTGCTGCTGAACATCGAAGAAGGCGAGCTGCACCGCGACTATGCGCGCTGCCTGCCGGGCATGGACGCCCAGGAGCATGTGGTGTTCAGCGCGCTCGAGCTGCAACTTGATGCGGAACGTCGCATTGAGCTGGCCGGGGCGCTGGTCGCAACCGCCCAGCCGGGGCAGACCTTGCTCTGGTTGCCCGGCCAGGCCGTCGAAGGCTTCGTGTCGAACGAGGCATTGCAGCAAGCACTCGCCCGCCGCATCAATCACCCACTCCTGCGCCTGCCACTCTTGCGTCTTATGCAGGACAGCACGCGCGACGCCTGGCTCGAGATTGCCTCCGGCGGTGATGTATTTCTTGAGCCCACCCACCCTTCGGACTTTCAACTGCAGCCGATCAAGGGATCGCCCTACGACCATGCCTTTGATCGCCTGCTGGCCAGGCAGCGTGTGGACATTGACAAGCTGTTCGGTAACGCCCACAACCTGTCGCCTCAGACCCTTCAGGCCCGACTCCAAGACCTGCTCCACCAGCCGAAATCCTGGGGCCCGGGCGGCGCCATAGCCGCTGCGCAGGATCGTCGCGCCCAGCGAGATGAGCGCCGCGCACGCCCCGACTGGCTGGAGATGGCCAGCACCGAGCAACGTGAGCGCTACGCCTCGGGCCTGATGAATTACGAGCGATCGCGCAATGCGTTGATGAGCGTCATGGACGGCGCCGCGTCCCCGCAGCAATTCGCGCGAAGCCGTCTGCGCGCGCGACTGGCCAATGATCTGGGTATTGATCTCGATCCGGACGAGGTCCTGATCAGCACCGAACGGACGCAGCCCATCACCAGTGAAACCTTCTCCGTCCGCCGAACGCTGACGCATCTGGCACTTTACGGCCTGCATCCCGGCGACACAGCGCCAGATTCGGCCTTCCAGACCCATAGCCGAATCACTCACAACGGCCTGCCGCTTGAGCCTGAGTACAGCGACATGACGCTGGCCTACCTCGCCGACGTCATCAACGAGCAAGACCTGCGAACGCGTTTCGGCCCCGCGCAACGCCAAGCGCTCGGCTCGCCGACCATCCAGCGCCTGATGGGCGAAGCGATGCATCATCAGCTCATCGCCCAGGCCCTTGGCGCTGAACTGCAGGGGCATATCCTGCCTTCCGACCTGAGCCTGATCGAGTCGCTGAATCCGGACACCGCCGCGCCGCGAAATCCCGCCGTGGCCTTGCAGCAGGTCAAGCTGAACGGTCACGACGTATTGAGCAGCGTGCTGCTGTTGCGCAAGCTCGACGCTTCGGGGCAGTCGGACGGGTTGCTGATGTTCACCCCGGACAACCCGCGCGCCCGGCACTTCCAACGCTTCGACAACGAGCGTCAGTTGCTCGGTGAGCTGGTGAGCTGGAGCCGGTCCGCCGACATGAACCACTTCCTGCTGGCGCAGATCACCGCCGGCAGAAGAGCCGCCCTGAAAGACCAGCTGCATGATTTGAGTGAAAAGCCAGCGCCTGCCCAGGACTGGATCAGCTACGCCACCCTCCCCGATTACAACAGCGGTGTGCGTGCGCTGGTGTCGGCGCGCGTGCAGGTAATGCTCTCGGAGCAACGGCTGCATACCCCGGACTGGATCCTGCGGGCATCCGCCGAGCAGCGTCAGCAAATGGTGGCACTGGAGGATACGATCGTGGCGGCGGGTGAAATCTACCAAGCCGCCCCACACACTCGGGTGACCGACTTCAACGCCTACGTTCATCGGACTGCCAGCCGCAAGATCAACGCGCTGCTGGGTCTGCCGCCGGAAACGGTGGACCCTGACCGGATCATCATTCACACGCCCCGCGAAACCCTGTCCTACACCCAGATGCTGCGTGACGGTTACGACGACACCCTTGGCCTGCTCAACCCGGCGGCCGATACCACCGCCACTTTCAGCGGCCCCGAGGGCGTCGATCTCACACCACTGAGCCCGGAGAAGGTCGCCGGCTCGGTTCGCGGTCAATGGGTCGCCGATCAGTACATCGCGATGATTCGCGGGCAACTGCTGGCGCCTGCCAGCGAGGGCTACGACTGGCGCCGTCAACAGAGCCTGTTGCTGACGCAATTGCAAATGCGCGCCGACGCCTTGCGCAGCTTTCTCGAAGGCCACATCGACGCCACCCAGCTGCACTGGCTCACCCTCTCCATCGTCAACATGCATCAGAGCAGCGCGGCAGACCGCCTGCGCTATCGGGTCTATCCACTGCAATTGAGCGTGGACGTGATGGCTATCGCGTCTCGTGCAGAGGTCATTCACGGCTGCTTCCTGCTCACGCCGCCTGAGGCGAGCACGCTGGAGCAGGTTCTGCTGTATACGCCGCAGGCACCGGACGGCCGCGCCTTCCGACCACTTAGCGCGTTCGGCAACACGCTGCTGAGCGAAGGCATGGGCGATTACTACCTGAGCCGCGCCCGGGTGAAGGCCGGCATGCCGCTGGCATTCGCCCTGGCTGAACTGAAGAAAGGCGGTGGTCGCAAACCGGTGCTGCCGAGGGCGCCGTTCAGCAACCTGTATGACGTGTGTTTCAACCAAGTGATCGAGCGCAAGATCCAGGATGTCGAGGACACCACGATCGGCCGTGCAGACATGCTCTGCCGACAGGTCTGGAGCAGCCTCGAGCTGATCGCGACCGCCGTGACCTTGCCCTTCCCGCCTGCCAGCTTTGCCGTCGGCATGATCATCGCGAGCGCTGATGGTTATCGCGCGCTGCGAGCACTCGACGAGCGGGATCACGCCACCGCCAGCTTCTACGTGCTCAGCGCCTGGCTCAACACGGCGGGCGCTGCGGGCGATCTGCACTCGGGAATGAAAGGGCTCGGCGGCATTTTGAAGGATCTGACCGGACAAAAAACCGCCGGCAGGTACGCCCGCTCGGTTGCCCATGCCACCGATGAGACGCTGCAGCCGGTCGCGGTGGAGAACGAACTCTTCTGGGCCGCGCCTCAGTCTGCCAACCGCCATGTCCCGCTGTACCGGACCCACGCGCTGATCCCCGAAACCCTTCAGCCCACCGGGCGTTATGCGCAAACCGATGTGACCGGCGTATGGAGGGCATTGCAGCAGGACACCCCGCCGGTGCGGGTCGCAAATACCGTCTCACCTCCGCTGCACGCGGTAGATGTATCGCTGACAGACGCGCTCCCCCTGAGCCGCCCGCACGGGCAAGGTGTCAGCGTCGTTCGTGGCAACTTTTACATCGCCATGCAGGGCCAGACGTACCAAGTCCAGTACGACGCCAGGCTGGCCGTCTGGCAGATCGTCGACCCGCGCAACCCGTTCGCCTTTTTTGGCCGCCAGACGGTGCGCCTCAACCGCCAGGGCCAGTGGCAGCTGCTTGAGCCTGCGCGCTTGCGAGGCGGCGTTCTGCCTTCGTTCAGCCGACTGGACGAAACCCCCGCAGGCCCCGCCACGGCGGTGGGCGACTTAAGCGATTACGAAATGCCGGAATCGCTGCAGCCCTACGTCTTCGGGATCGTCAGCCCAAGGCAGGCTGAACATTTTGAGGAAGGCCCGTTTGGTCTGCATGAGTTTTTCGACGACATTTTCCAGGGCGGTCGTTCGACCTACAAGACGTTGCGCCAGAATCTGTACCGCGATGCAAAAGCATTCTTCGAGCAGCCCCCCCTTCCGGGTAAACCCGAGTTGCCGGTGCTGGCCGATGACATGACGACTCAAGCGTTTTTCGACGCCGCACTGAAAAAATCCAACGGACTGGTGATTGGCGAAGCTCCGACGTCCATCGCCAGCAAACAACTGCTGATCGACAACATGCCGTTGCTGGCGGAGCGCAAGGTCGAGGTGCTGTACATCGAGCATCTGCAGACCGACCAGCACACGCACAAGCTGCAGAAATACAAGGCACTCGGCAGCAAGACGCGCAGCGGCTCCCACATGATCAAGCACTACCTGGAGACCGTGAACGAGGGCGCGCTCAAGAACGGCAGCGAAAAATACGACTATTACCACCTGATCAAAGCGGCCCACCGCCACGGCATCGACGTTCGTCCGTTCAGTTCATCGGTCAGCTATGACTACGCGGGCAACGAAGTGGCATCCGCTGCAGGTGATGCCCTCGCGCCCCAAAAGATGGCGGTTTTCTTTGGTCACAAAGTGATCAGCGGCGATGTGCAGCAGCACCCGGGCAGGCGCTGGATCGCGCTGCTCGACCACCGCACCGCCAACACCTGGCAGCAACAGCCAGGCATCAGCGAACTGCAAGGCGTACTCAGCCTGCGCGTCGAAGACGTGCCGTTGGGCGCGCCGACCCAGATATCCGTGGACAGCGATGCCGTCATCAGCAGCGCGGCGTCGCGCGCGGACTTCAAGGCACAGATCGGCAACCCGAATATCGATAACGGGGCCGGCGCAGCCTCGCCCGTCAGTCCATCCGACACATCAATGGACGATGCGCTGTATGGCTTTTTCGAACGACGTTCACCCATGGAGTGGGGTCTGGACCCTAATCGCCGCGCCATCGTTTCCCACCGCCGGAGCGAGGTGAACCCCTACGTCGGTGATCACGGTTTCGAATGGAACCCGGCCGGCTACTGGACCCGCGCCGATGCCGCGACCTGGAGCAACGACTACCCCCTGGGCGCCATTCAGCAGTCGCTGATCGACAACCGCTACCAGATGCCTGCCGACATGCGGAGCATCTTTCACGACCTGGCCAACTTCCGTCACAGAGGCCTCAACCCCGATTACTTTTTCATCGAAAGTCATCTGGTGGAGGTGCGTGAGAAGTTCTTCGAACTGGCGAACACGCTGCAGAAAGATGCGCGCTCAGTGCTCAACCTGGCCCTCCCTGAACGGGTGACTCTGCCCGAGGTAAAAGCCGACACGCCGTTGAGCATGTTCATCGAGCTGTACGAAAACACGTCCGGAGTGGTCATTGGCGAATCCCATTCGGCACGCGCCAGCAAGCGCTTCATCCTCGATAACATGGAGCATCTGGCGCGACAGGACGTGAAGACGCTGTACATGGAACATTTGCTGACGGACGTCCATCAGGCCGACCTGGACCGCTTCGCTGAAACGGGGCTGATGAGCAAACGTCTGCTGCACGACCTCAAGCGCATGGACCAGACGTTCCGGACCGACCCGACCGGCCTCTACTCGTTCGAAAGGCTGGTGGTCCAGGCCAGGCGGCACGGCATTGAAATCCGCGCGATCGACTGCGCCGCCAGTTACTTCATCCGCCATATGCCGACCCACTCCAACACAACGCGCCAGCAGGTGCTCAGCTACTTTGCGTCCCGCACGATACGCAAGCACCAAGAGGTGATGGGGCCGCACAAGTGGATGGCGCTGGTGGGTGAAACCCATGCCAACACGTTCAAAAACAGCGTCCCGGGCATTGCCGAGCTGGAACAGGGGATTGGCGTGCGGGTGATGGACGTGGCGCAGGGCAAAGGCCACGGCATCATGATCGATCCGGGCGAACAGGTCCCGGCGGGGCTGGGTCATGAGCCAGTGCTGGTGCAGAATGATTTCCGCGTGGAGATCGAACTGCCACCACGTCCTCAACTCGCTGCGCCCGTCGGCGACAGACTGCACAGTCCGGGCATGTTCCTGCTCGATGAGTCCGCCCCCTTGCGGCCAATGATCGTGCATCGCTCAAGGGACCGCACCCTCAAGCACACGCCGGTACGGTTCAATACCGCTGGCAAAGCCTACGTCGAGCGCGAGTCATGGCCGCAGGTTCATCGCCAGCCGTTCGATAACGTGCAGGCATTGATCGACGCACTGGTGGAGATCAACCTCAAGCACGCGGACTGACGGTCAGTCCGGCGTCCTTGAAACCGTCGGAATGCGCTGCTCCAGCACTTGGTGCAGCGCGCTGTCCGCCGGCCAGTTGCGCATGAAGCGCGCGCGATCTTTGGCGAACGCCGTCGCGAACGAGGCTTGGGAGCCGTGCTGACACATGGCGTCCAGATCGATGAGCGACCAGCGATCCTGTTGCCAGAACACGTTGTGACCCTTGAGATCGCCGTGGCTGATGCGCTCACGGATCAACTGCGCAAACAGCGTATCCAGCGCCTGCAACTCGGCTTCCGGCGCATCGCCGTTAGCCACGTAGGGCGCAAAGCGCTCGATGATGTCGGGCCCCGGCAGGAACTCGGTCACCAGATACGCCTCGCGGCGTAGCCATAAAAAGCGTTTTTCCAGCAGCGCCAGCGGTTTGGGCGTGGCGATGCCGAGAAACCGCAACCGATTGCCTTCACGCCACGAGTGCCAGGCACGGGACGGTCGCCAGAAACGCTTGAGCCAGTGGGCCAGGTTCTTAATGTTGTAGCGCTTGATCACCAGTTCGCGGCCGGCGACGTCTACCTTGGCGACGCTGGCCGCACCCCCGGTCTTGTAGAGATGACCGCCATCCACCAGCGCGTCGGCCTGCTCCAGCACGGGCAGCATTCCAGCGACTTCTTCGCGACGAATCGCACGCAGGGCAAACGGCCCGTCTTCGACGCTGAACAGGCTGCATTCACGGCCGATCTTGTTCAGGTAATCCCGCAAGCGCCAACTGCGCACCTTGTCGATCTGCTTTTGCAGCGCCTCGACCGGCAAGCCGTGCTCGCCGTTGCTCAGCAGGTAATAGACCAGCAATTCTTCGGTGAACGGCTCCAGCGACTTGGGCAACTGGGCGAAGAACACGCCGAGATTTTCCAACACCTTTTGCCGCGACAACGGCTTGCCGGCTTCTTCGACGCGAATGCCCGCGCCGTCAATCAAATACAGCGTGGAGCCCTGACGCAGCAGGTTGTCGAGGTGCAGGTCTTCCTGCCACAGGCCTTTGGCGTGCATCTGACCCACCGCGGCCAGGGCATCGCCGAGCACTGACTGCTGTTCATCGGCCAGCGGTGGCAGGTTTTCCACTGATTTCCAGGTATCGCCCAGGCTTTGGGCTTGATCCAGAAACTCGAACAACAGCCAGCCGCCCTCGCCTTCCTGCAGCCCGTCAGCCAACAGCAACGGCGTTGGCAAGCCCTGTTTCGCCAGCGCCTGTACGCCGTCGCGTTCACGCTGGAAATGCCGAGGGGCTTTGGGACCGACCAGTAATTTCGCCAGCACCGTGCGCCCACGCCAGATGCCGGCGCCCACATAGCGTTGACCGGGCAGGACGCGCAGCAGGCTGAGCAATTGCAGCTCGGCAGGACCGGCGGCATCCTCCAGCGCGATGTTCATCGGCAGCGCCGGGGTGCGACCGGCGTTTTTCAGTTCAGACAAACGCATCGGCGCCCTCTTTGATCAAGCCCAGATTATGCATTTCAACCGGAATTCTGTTTACCGCTCACGGCGCTTGTGACTGCCCCGTTTGGCGACACGCTGCCACCAGGTGTCAACCAGACCGCTATCGACCGGGGCATGAAGGTAAGCGGCGAGCAGCTCGCGGATTTCCGTTTCGTTCCAGACCGGTGCGCGGCGCAGAAGAGGCTCAATGTCCTTGACCCGGTCGCGCTGGCCGAAGATCGACTTGCGCGTCTTCTCAAGGTCGATCAGCTGCGCCATGTACTCACCGCCCCGGGCCCGCATGAAAATATGCTTGGGGTAGAAACAGCCGTGCACCTGACCGGCCCTGTGCAGCGTGCGCGCCAGTTGCCCGCACGCCTGCAGAATCGCCAGACGCTCGGTGGCCGGCCGCTCGTGCCAGTCCTGCAACAGCGTGTCCAGATCGGTCCAGCCATCCAGCGCGCGGGTCATCAGGATTGCGCGGCGCTCACCGTCGACTTTCCTGTCCGCGTAGAACACTGCATGCAGCGCCGGAATGCCCAGCTTCTGATACAGGCTGATGTTGCGAAACTCACGGGAGAAAGACGGCTCGCCAAACGGGTGATGCAGGGTGTACGTCAGGTAATTGCTCTGGCGTTTGAGGTAGTAGCCGGAGCCTTCCAGCTCCAGGCGAAACACACTGCTCCAGCCGCCACGGCCGGTGTTGGGCTCATCCACCGCATCGAGCTCTACGTTCCACAACGCATCGAAGTCCGCCAGACCATGCCGTTCGAGCAGCCCCCGGTCGGCGTCAGCAATGAAAACAGTCATTCGCGACCCTCAAAAAAACTGACGATGTGGCGGATGCGCTTCTTGTCAGAATCATTCAAGCGTTCACGACCACGATATTGCAGATAGAACCGCAGGCGCTGGGTGGCCGACAGGTGATATTTGGCGACCTTGTCCAGGCACGCGAGGTCTTTGGTGATCCGGTAACGCAGCATGAAGCTGACCCAGAACGCGCCGTTGGGGCAGTCGATGAGGAACACCGTCGCCTGATCGTCCACCAGCAGGTTGCGCCACTTCAGATCGTTATGGGTGAAGTGATGATCGTGCATGGTCCGCGTGTAGCGCGCGACCTGCTGGCTGACGCCATTGACCCACGCGCGGCTGTCGAGGCGCATGTCCTTGACCCGCGCCAGTTCGGACAGGTCTTCGGTACGCGGCAATTCCCGGGTGATCAGCGCGCCGCGATCATACGCAGCGCCATTGCGCTCCAGGCCCCAGGCGACGACTTCTGCGGTCGGGATGCCCCACTTGGCGAAGCGCTTGAGGTTTTGCCATTCGGACTTGACCCGGGGCCGTCCCAGATACCGGCGCAATCCCTTGCCCGCCGCGACGTAGCGCTTGACGTAGTAGTTCACGCCCCCGCGCTCGACGCGGATGACTTCGGACAACGGATCGCGGGTCAGGCGCTCGCCTTTGAGGGCGAACACCGCGTCGAGGGTGCCGAAGTCGTCCGTCAGCGCGGCGTAGCCAGGCTCCAGATTCCAGCCCGCCATCAGAGCGCGTCTCCGTAACGCAATTTGCGCTGATAGAGCTTCTCGGCCTTGCCTTCGAGCCAGCTCAACAGCGCCGATTCCTGGGCCAGGATCTGCCGCAGCGGCTGCTGGAAATAGCCCTTGAGAAACCGCAGTTTGTCGCGCCGGGTCAGGCCGATGTCCATGGCCGAGAAATACAGCGCGGCCAGGTCTTTGTTGCGCCAGCGCTGGGTGATCGCCGGGCGCGTCTGGGCGCGGTGCAGGTCGATCACCGAGAGCCGGAAGCTATCGGGCGTGACCGGCGTGTCGGTGTGCAGCAGAAAATGACAGATGTAGCAGTCGCGGTGGTTGACCCCGGCGCGGTGCATCATCCCGACCAGCCGCGCCACTTCGGCGATGTACGCGCGCTTCATGCGTGGCTCGGGCGGCTCGTTGCGCCAGTTCAGGCTGACATCTTCCAGGCTCTCGGTCGGCGCCAACTCTTCGGTGATGATGAACGAATGCTGCATCGCCGGATTGTTGCCGCGCTCGCCGTACGCCACGGCAGTCATGGTCGGCACGCCGACTTCATGCAGGCGATTGACCGCGTCCCACTCCTGACCCGCGCCGAGCACCGGCAATTTGGCGGTCAGCAGGTTTTTCGCCACTTCACCCCAGCCGATGCCGCGATGGATCTTGACGAAATAACCGCGCCCGTCGACCTCCGTGCGCAAGGTGCGCCGGTTCTCGAGTTCGCGGTAGACCTGGCCTTCCAGCGCCTCGACGGCCTCGAACGCATCGCGCCCGGCCCAGAGGGTCTTGAAGGGTTCAGCAAGGATCAGTTTCATCCGTGGTGCTCCGCCAGAATCACATCCGCAGCGTGCTGCGGCATGCTGTAAAGATCAGCCGTGTCGGCGAATGCCAGCCCGTTGCGGCTCCAGGTGCTGCGCGCGGTGTCGTCCTTGAGGATGCGGGCCAGGTATTGATTGAGCTGGCTCTGTTCGAACGGCTCATCAAGCACCAGACCGCTGTCGGCTTCGGCGATGTAATGGGCGTAGCCGCACACCGCGCTGACCAGCACCGGGAGCCCCGCCACCAGCGCTTCAAGCAGCACGGTGCCGGTGTTTTCGTTGTACGCCGGATGAATCAACAGGTCGGCGCCCAACAGAAAACGCGGAATGTCACTGCGCCCTTTCATGAAGGTGACGTGATCGCCCAGGCCCAGCGTCGTGCTCTGCACCTGGAATACCTTGGGGTCGTCCTGGCCGATGACAAACAGGCGCGTGCGTTTTTTCAATTCTGCGGGCAGCGCCGCCAGCGCCTTGAGGCTGCGATCGACGCCCTTGGTTTTGAAGCCGGAGCCGATCTGCACGAGCAGCAGGTCATCGTCGGCCAGCTTGAATTCCCGACGAAATTCAGCGCGGATTTCGGCGGCATTCGGCGGCGCCCGGCGGTCCTGGGAGATCCCCGGCGGCAACAGATGAAAGCGTTCCAGCGGCGTGTCGTAATGCTTGATGAACAGCGGCTGCTGCACTTCAGAAATCATCAGCACTTCGGTCTTCGCGTCTTTGCCGAACACCGCGCGCTCGTAGTCGGCGAAGTGACGGTAGCGGCCCCAGTATTTGTACAGGCCGTGGCGCAGGTTCTGGGCCTTGTCTTCGTAGCAGCCGTCGGCGGCGTAATACACGTCCAGGCCGGGCATCTTGTTGAAGCCAATCAGCCGGTCCACGGGACGCTTGGCCAGGTCGGCGTTCATCCAGTCGGTGAGCTTTTCGTTGCGGCGGTGGTTGAAGATTGCCTTGACCGGCGCCACCAGCACTTCGAAGCCGGGCGGCACGTCGCCTTCCCAGATCAACGTGTAGACGCGGATTTTATGGCCGCGCTGCTGGCACTCCAGGGCGATGCGCATGAAGTCACGCTGCAGGCCACCGAAGGGGAAGTATTTATAAAGCACGAATGCCAGTTGCATCAGGGATGTTCCTTTGCCAGCAATAGCGCACCTAACTGGTTCGCTACCCGCTCGGGATTCAGGCGAGTGAAGCACATGGGCCACTCGCGTTCGGTATCGACCTGACGCTGATCTTCAGGCGTCGGTCGGTAGGTGCATTTCTTTTGCAGGCACGGCGCGCAGGCGGGGTAATCGGCCGCCAGATGAACCTGCGACCGGCCGTACGCGCCGGTCAGGCCCGGATTGGTCGGGCCGAACAGCGACAGGGTCGGTACGTCCAGCGCTGCAGCCAGATGACCAAGACCGGTGTCCACCGCGACGCAACCCTGGGCGCTCGCCAGTACGCGAGCAACCCCTGCCAGATTGAGTTTGGGCAACACGACGGCATTATCAAGGCCATCGGCAATGCGTTCGGCTCGTGCCTTCTCGGCCGGGTTGCCCCACGGAAGACGCACTTCAAGTCCCTGACCGATCATTCGTTCGGCCAATTGCCGCCAGTAAAGCTCGGGCCAATGTTTGGTGTCCCACGTGGTGCCGTGCAGAAACAGTACGAAGGGCGCGTCGTTTGTAGCAGTGAGCAGGCGGCTGCGATCAAGGCCGTAATCGCCCAATCCCGCAGGCACCTGATAGCCCAGCGCCTGACCGAACAGCTGACGCAACCGCTCGACCGCATGCTGGCCGCGGGCAACGGCGTAGGGGCGATCGTAGAAACGGGCGGCCATGGGCTCCCGCGCAGAAGTCTTGTCCAGCCCGGCGATGGGCGCTTTGACGTAGCGGGTAAGCCAGGCGCTTTTCAGCAGGCCCTGGGCGTCGATCACCAGATCGTAACGGGTGTCGCGCAGACGCTGTTTGAACTGGCGCCATTCACCGTTTTTGAGGGTCTGCCAGAGGTTCTTGCGCCAGCGACGGATGGCCACCGGAATGACGTTGGCGACCGCTGGATGCCAGGTCGGAATCTCGGCGAAGCCCTCTTCCACCACCCAGTCGAACTGGATGCCCGGCAGCGCGCCCATGGCGTCCGTCAGCGCGGGCAAGGTGTGGATCACGTCACCCAGTGACGAGGTTTTGATCAGCAGTACCCGCAAGTCAGGCGACCTCGACCGGGGCGGCGCCAATACGGCCGAGGGCCTGGATCACCGAGTCCGGCTCCAGCAGGCGCAGGCAATTGTAATGGCCGAAACGGCAGGTGCGCTCGAAGCACGGGCTGCACTCGATGCCGAGGCGGACGATCTCGACTTCATCGGCCAGCGGCGGCGTAAAGCCCGGCGAGGTTGAACCGTAGACCGCCACCAGCGGGCGATTCAGCGCAGCGGCCACGTGCATCAGACCGGAATCGTTGGAGACGACTGCGTCCGCGCAGGACAGCAGGTCAATGGCTTCGGCCAGTGAGGTGCCGCCGCTGAGGTTCATGGATTCTTCGCGCAGGCCCGGAATCAGCCGCTCGCGGATGCTTTCGCCCACGGCGTGGTCGTTCTTTGAGCCGAACAGCCAGACTTGCCAGCCTTCACGGATCTTCGCTTCGGCAACCTTGGCGTAGTGCTCGGAAGGCCAGCGCTTGGATTCACCGAATTCGGCGCCCGGGCACAGCGCGAGCACCGGCCGGTCGAGGCTCAGACCGAACTTGGTTAGCGCCGCGTCGCGACTCGCCGTTTCGATTTGCAGGCTGGGTTTGGGATAAGGGTGCGGCAACTCGGCGCCTTTGTCGTAGGCCAGCGCCATGAAGCGTTCGATCATCAGGGGGTAGCGCTGCTTGTCGAGGGTGCGCACGTCGTTGAGCAGGCCATAGCGAAATTCGCCAAGCCAGCCGGTGCGTTTGGGAATACCGGCGAAGAATGGCACCAGCGCCGACTTCAGCGAGTTGGGCAGCAGAATCGCCTGATCGTACTGGCCCTTGAGGGACTTGCCGATGCGCCGGCGCGTGGCCAGCTCCAGCGCGCCATGGCCGAGCGGGAAGCTCAGGGCCGTGCGCACTTCGGGCATGCGCTCAAGAATCGGCCGGCTCCACTCGGGCGCCAGCACATCGATTTCGCACTGCGGGTGACGCTGCTTGAGGCACTGGAACAGCGTCTGCGCCATCACCATGTCACCGACCCAGCTGGGCCCTACGATCAGAATTCTCATGCTCATCCAAAAACGACCAGAAACGAGCAGGGAGGCCCATCAGACTGCGTGATGCTTGCACACGCCGCCTGACGCCTCCCTGTCATAGCTTTATATAGATCCGTGAGATCCGAACCCTGCAGTGTTCTCATCAACCTCTTCGCGAGCAAGCTCGCTCCCACAGGATCGCTCACCTAACGTGGGAGCGACCGGGGTGGCGCTCCACCTTGCTCGCGAGGGGGCCGGTCCTGCTGCCATCCAACGTCATGCAATCAACTCAGCCCCAGCGCTCCCCAGATCCGCATCACTTCGCGCCGTTCGGTGGCGAACTGGTCGCCGGCCACAACACCCGGATCGTTCTGCAGTGCCTGTCGGTGAGCGGCCGAGCGGTAGGCCTTATACGCCTCACGCAGCAGGCCGGCATCGGCGGCGGCCATCAGACCGGCCTCTTCAAGGCCTTCGAGAATACGGATGTTATCGGTGTAACGAAGCAGCGCGGGATGCTCTCTGGACCACGCCAGGGCCGCGTATTGCACCATAAATTCAATATCGACGATACCTCCGGCGTCCTGCTTGAGGTCGAACCGCGCCGTCGGTTCAAACGCATTCGCCCCTTTGCCGGCCGTCGTTGTACGGGTGCCGAGGTTGTCGCGCATCTTGGCGCGCATCTCGCTGACCTCCTGACGCAGCTTCGGCAGATCCCGCTCCCGCCCCAGCACCGAGGCGCGCACGGCCTCGAACTGCCGGCCGACATCGGTGCTGCCCACCAGCACCCGCGCGCGCACCAACGCCTGATGCTCCCAGGTCCAGGCCTCGTTCTCCTGATAGCGGGAAAATGCCCCGAGGGAACTCACCAGCAAACCCGCCGCGCCGGACGGACGCAGGCGCATGTCGACTTCGTACAACTGGCCCGAGTTGGTCTGGGTGGTGATCAGGTGAATGATCCGCTGACCGAGCCGGGTGAAGAACTGCGCGCCATCAATCGGCTTGGCGCCGTCGGTTTCGGCCTGGGGATCGCCATCGTGGATGAACACCAGGTCCAGATCCGAGCCGTGACCCAGTTCGATACCGCCGACCTTGCCGTAGCCGACGATGACAAAACCGGGGTCGCACAAGGTGCCGTCCGGTCGGCGCGGTGCACCGTGACGGGCGACGGTGTGGCGCCAGGCGAGCGCCAGCACTTGCTCCAGAATCGCTTCGGCCAGCCAGGTCAGATAATCGCTGACTTTCATCAGCGGCAGGCTGCCGGTGATTTCCGACGCAGCCACGCGCAGACGGTGAGCCAGCTTGAAATGCCGCAGGGCTTCCATTTGCTGTTCCAGGTCGTCTTCAGGAATACGCGTCAGACGCTCGCGCAGCTCAGCGGCAAGCTCGAGCGCCTGGGGCGGGCTGAACAGGCGACCTTCGTTAAGCAACTCATCCAGCAGCAGCGGAAAACGGGCGATCTGCTCGGCAATCCACGGGCTGGCCGCGCACAGGGTCAGCAATCGACGCAACGCGCCGGGGTTTTCGGTGAGCAAGACCAGATACGCCGAGCGACGCGCCACCGCTTCCACCAGCGGCAGCACGCGCTCCAGCACCAAATCGGGATTGTCGTGCTCGACCGCTTGGGCGAGCAGCCGCGGAATAAAGGCATCGAGCCGCTCGCGCCCCAGCCGCTGCATGGAGCGCAGCTGCGAACTGTTGCGCAGGTTGCTCAGGTTTTTCAGCGCCTTTTGCGCGTCAGCAAATCCGCCCTCCTGGAGCTGGAGGCAGGCGCTTTCTTCGTTCTGCGACTCTTCCCACAGCGGCAGCCACTCTCCGCCGACGATTTCGTCGCCGTGGTCCTGCTGGCCCTCTTCCTCGTCCGGGTCGGCGATAACCTGACGAAAGTGCCACGCGACGCGCTCACGCCAGTACATCAGTTGTTCATGGAAACTCGCCCAGTCGGCAAAACCCATCATGAAGGCGATGCGCGCCTGATCCTGGGGGTCGTCGGGGAGCATTTGCGTCTGCCGATCGGCAATCGCCTGAATGGCGTGCTCGGTGTAGCGCAGAAACTGATAACCCTCACGCAGCTCATCGATAACGGCAGCGGGCAGATAGCCCTGGCCTTCAAGGGTTTTCAGCACCTTGAGCAGCGGTCGCTGCTGCAAGCTTAGGTCGCGACCGCCGTGAATCAACTGAAACGCCTGGGCGATGAATTCCACTTCACGAATGCCGCCGGACCCGAGCTTGATGTTCTCGGCCATACCCTTGCGCCGGACTTCCTGCTGGATCAGCTGTTTCATGGTACGCAGCGCTTCAATGGCGGAGAAGTCCAGATAGCGGCGATAGACAAACGGCCGGAGCATGTCGAGCAACTCGCTGCCCTTCTCCTGATCGCCGCCCACCACACGCGCCTTGATCATGGCGTAGCGTTCCCAGTCGCGGCCCTGATCCTGGTAGTACTGCTCCAGCGCGTTGAAGCTGAGCACCAGTGCACCGGAAGACCCATACGGGCGCAGGCGCATGTCGACCCGGAAGACAAAGCCGTCGACCGTGACCGGGTCCAGCGCCTTGATCAATCGCTGACCCAGGCGGATGAAAAATTCCTGATTATCGAGCGGGCGTTTAACGCCCTGGGTTTCGCCGCCCTCGGGGTAGGCAAAGATGAGATCGATGTCGGACGATAGATTCAGCTCGACGGCGCCCAGCTTGCCCATGCCGAGGATGACCATCTGCTGTGCCTCGCCGGTCCGACGGCCGGTCGGCACGCCGAATTGCTGACAATGCCGCTCGTACAGCCACTTGTAAGCCAGATCGATGCAGCCATCTGCCATGTCCGAGAGATCGCGGCAGGTTTCCACCAGATCAGCCTGCCGGGTCAGATCCCGCCAGATAATTCGCACTTGCTGGCGCGTGCGTTGACGACGTAGATTACGCCCCAACTCATCGTCGCTGGCAGCCTGAATGACTGCATTGGCGATGTGCCCAAGCAGCTCGCCGGGCGCAAAACTGCGCTCCAGCTCACCGGATTCAGCGAGGTCGAGCAGCATCAGCGGATCGCGTGAAACCTGATCGGCGACGAAGTCGCTGGCCGCACACACACGATCGAACGCCAGCAACCGCGCCTCGGGCCAGGCCTGAAATGGATGCCTGGCGTCATCTGTGAGGGCATCGAGAGCGGTGCGCCAGGATTGGCGCGCACGAGTGACCAACGGCAGAAGGACAGCCGGCAGCTCGGCCAGCAGGGGAAGGCTCATGGTCTATCCTTGATCGGCATTCAAATGGCAGCACGCCACGGCGGTTGTATACACGCAACGGACGGACTGTCGAACAAAGGTTAAAAATTGCTGATGACGGGCATTTTCTGGTTTTCAGCATGACAGGTCCGGCGATTCGTCAGATTTTTACACTGAGAACACTGCTTTAACGGACACTGCACCACGAGTGAAAACGTCGCTCAGCTGTAGTTTTACTACTGTATATACAAGTCAAAAAGCTGAATTAGCCCGAGATTTGTAGTAAAACTACACAACGCCGGGGACCCATCCGGTCATCCAAGAATTTTATATCGTCTGCCCACAAGGCCAGTCGCAACAAACTCAGGCAACCGATTCTGGAAGCCTTTCCGCCCTGGAGCAAGCCATGCAAGACCTCGATCCCGTCGAAACCCAGGAATGGCTGGACGCCCTGGAATCGGTTCTCGACAAAGAAGGCGAAGACCGTGCTCATTACCTGATGACCCGTATGGGTGAGCTGGCCACACGAAGTGGTTCGCAACTGCCTTACGCCATCACCACGCCTTACCGCAACACCATCCCCGTTACCCACGAAGCACGCATGCCCGGCGACCTGTTCATGGAACGCCGCATCCGCTCGCTGGTACGTTGGAACGCTTTGGCGATGGTGGTCAAGACCAACATCGGCGACCCGGATCTGGGCGGCCACATCTCCAGCTTCGCTTCCAGTGCAACCCTGTACGACATCGGCTTCAACTACTTCTTCCAGGCCCCGACCGACGAACACGGCGGCGACCTGATCTACTTCCAGGGTCACGCATCGCCAGGCGTCTACGCCCGTGCGTTCATGGAAGGGCGCATCACCGAAGACCAGATGAACAACTTCCGTCAGGAAGTCGATGGTAACGGTCTGTCGTCCTATCCGCACCCGTGGCTGATGAAAGACTTCTGGCAGTTCCCGACCGTTTCCATGGGTCTGGGTCCGATTCAGGCGATCTACCAGGCGCGCTTCATGAAGTACCTGGAGCACCGCGGTTACATTCCTGAAGGCAAGCAGAAGGTCTGGTGCTTCCTGGGCGACGGCGAGACCGACGAGCCGGAATCGCTGGGCGCCATCGCCCTGGCCGGTCGCGAGAAGCTCGACAACCTGATCTTCGTCGTGAACTGCAACCTGCAGCGTCTGGACGGTCCGGTTCGTGGCAACGCCAAGATCATCCAGGAACTGGAAGGCGTGTTCCGCGGTGCTCAGTGGAACGTGACCAAAGTCATCTGGGGCCGTTTCTGGGACCCACTGCTGGCCAAAGACGTCGACGGCATCCTGCAACGTCGCATGGACGAAGTCATCGACGGCGAATACCAGAACTACAAAGCCAAAGACGGCGCTTTCGTGCGCGAACACTTCTTCAACTCGCCAGAACTCAAGGCGATGGTTGCGGATATGTCCGACGACGAAATCTGGAAGCTGAACCGTGGCGGCCACGACCCGTACAAGGTCTACGCGGCGTACCACGAAGCGGTTAACCACAAGGGTCAGCCGACCGTGGTTCTGGCCAAGACCATCAAGGGTTATGGCACCGGCGCCGGTGAAGCGAAAAACACCGCACACAACACCAAGAAGGTCGACGTCGACAGCCTGCGTCACTTCCGTGACCGCTTCGACATCCCGGTCAAGGACGATCAGCTCGAAGCCCTGCCGTTCTACAAGCCGGAAGAAGGCAGCGCCGAAGCGCGTTACCTGGCCGAGCGTCGTGCTGCACTGGGCGGCTTCGTGCCACAGCGTCGCGCGCAGAGCTTCAGCCTGCCGACTCCGCCACTGGAAACCCTCAAGGCGATCCTCGACGGCTCCGGCGACCGCGAAATTTCCACCACCATGGCCTTCGTCCGCATCCTGACCCAACTGGTCAAGGACAAGGAAGTGGGTCAGCGCATCGTTCCGATCATCCCGGACGAAGCCCGTACCTTCGGTATGGAAGGCATGTTCCGCCAGCTGGGCATCTACTCTTCCGTAGGCCAGCTGTACGAGCCAGTCGACAAAGAACAGGTGATGTTCTACCGCGAGGACAAGAAAGGTCAGATCCTCGAGGAAGGCATCAACGAAGCCGGCGCGATGTCGTCGTTCATCGCGGCAGGTACTTCGTACAGCAGCCACAACCAGCCGATGATTCCGTTCTACATCTTCTACTCGATGTTCGGTTTCCAGCGTATCGGCGACCTGGCATGGGCTGCAGGCGACAGCCGCACCCGTGGCTTCCTGATTGGCGGCACCGCCGGTCGTACCACCCTGAACGGTGAAGGTCTGCAGCACGAAGACGGTCACAGCCACATCCTGGCCTCGACCATCCCGAACTGCCGCACCTTCGATCCCACCTATGGCTACGAGCTGGCGGTGATCATTCAGGACGGCATGAAGAAGATGTTCGAAGAACAACAGGACGTCTTCTACTACCTGACCGTGATGAACGAGTCCTACACGCAACCTGCCATGCCGGCCGGTTCCGAGGAAGGCATCATCAAGGGCATGTACCTGCTGGAAGAAGACACCAAGGAAGCCGCACATCACGTGCAGCTGCTGGGTTCGGGCACCATCCTGCGTGAAGTACGCGAGGCGGCGAAGATCCTGCGCGAGCAGTTCAACATTGGTGCGGACGTCTGGAGCGTAACCAGCTTCAACGAATTGCGTCGCGACGGCCTGGCCGTAGAGCGCAGCAATCGCCTGAAGCCGGGTCAGAAGCCACAGTTGAGCTACGTTGAAGAATGCCTCAATGGCCGTAAAGGTCCGGTGATCGCTTCGACCGACTACATGAAACTGTTCGCTGACCAGATCCGTCAGTGGGTTCCGACCAAGGAATACAAGGTGCTGGGCACCGACGGTTTCGGCCGTAGCGACAGCCGCAAGAAGCTGCGCAACTTCTTCGAAGTTGACCGTCACTTCGTGGTGCTGGCCGCCCTTGAAGCCTTGGCCGATCGCGGCGATATCGAACCTAAGGTCGTGGCGGAAGCCATTGCCAAGTTCGGCATCGATCCTGAAAAGCGCAACCCGCTGGACTGCTAAGGTCTGCGTAACGATCGAATAGAGCGCTGAGAGGTGCGCGAAACAGCCGCCGATGCGGAATTTACTTCGGTAAATGAGCATCCGGGCTGTTTCGTCGCAGATGAATCGGCGCAGTCGAGGAACAGGTTCTCCTAAGGAGAGACATTGTGAGTGAGTTAATTCGAGTACCCGACATCGGCAACGGTGAAGGAGAAGTCATTGAGTTGATGGTCAAGGTCGGTGATCGCATCGAAGCTGACCAGAGCGTGCTGACGCTGGAGTCGGACAAGGCAAGCATGGAAATCCCTGCGCCTAAAGCCGGTGTCATCAAGGCGATGAAAGTGAAGCTGGGCGACCGCCTGAAAGAAGGCGACGAACTGTTCGAGCTGGAAGTGGAAGGCGAAGCGGCGGCCGAGCCGGCTGCTGCACCTGCTGCTGCCGCGCCTGCCCCTGCTGCTGAAAAGCCAGCCGAGAAGCCAGCCGAAGCCCAAGCGGCGCCTGCCGCAGCGGCTGCACCTGCTGCGTCGGACACGGTTCAGGACATCCACGTTCCGGACATCGGTTCGTCGGGCAAGGCTCGCATCATCGAGCTGATGGTCAAAGTGGGCGACAGCATCGAAGCTGATCAATCTTTGATCACCCTGGAATCCGACAAAGCCTCGATGGAGATCCCGTCTCCCGCCGCAGGCGTTGTCGAAAGCATCAGCGTCAAGGTCGAAGACGAAGTCGGTACCGGCGACCTGATCTTGAAATTGAAAGTGGCGGGCGCTGCACCGGCTGCGGCGCCTGCACAAGCTGCTGCCCCGGCTCCGGCCAAGGCGGAAGCGGCTGCTCCGGCGCCCGCTGCTGCTCCGGCTGCGAAAGCTGAAAGCGCGCCTGCGCCTGCTGCCGCACCAGCCGCTGCACCTGCGAACAACGGCGCCAAGGTTCACGCTGGCCCGGCTGTTCGTCAGCTGGCGCGCGAGTTCGGCGTCGAGCTGAACGCTGTTTCGGCAACCGGCCCACATGGCCGCGTGCTGAAAGAAGACGTCCAGGCGTACGTCAAATCGATCATGACCAAGTCCAAGGACGCGCCTGCTGCTGGCGGCGCTGCCGGCGGCATGGGCATCCCGCCGATTCCGGAAGTCGATTTCAGCCGTTTCGGCGAAACCGAAGAAGTGCCGATGACGCGCCTGATGCAGCTGGGCGCAACCGGTCTGCATCGCAGCTGGCTGAACATTCCGCACGTCACGCAATTCGACCAGGCCGACATCACCGACCTGGAAGCTTTCCGTATCGCGCAGAAAGCCGTGGCCGAAAAAGCCGGCGTCAAGCTGACCATTCTGCCGCTGCTGCTCAAGGCCAGCGCGCACATGCTCAAGGAGCTGCCGGACTTCAACAGTTCGCTGGCGCCAAGCGGCAAAGCGGTCATTCGCAAGAAGTACTTCAACATCGGTTTCGCGGTGGATACGCCGGAAGGCCTGCTGGTCCCGGTGATCAAGAACGTCGACCAGAAGAGCCTGCTGCAACTGGCAGCCGAAGCGGCCGAGCTGGCGGAAAAGGCACGCTCCAAAAAGCTGTCGGCCAACGACATGCAAGGCGCCTGCTTCACCATCTCCAGCCTGGGCCACATTGGCGGCACCGGCTTCACGCCGATCGTCAACGCGCCGGAAGTCGCGATCCTTGGCGTGTCCAAGGCCACCATGCAACCGGTCTGGGACGGCAAGGCATTCCAGCCTCGCCTGATGCTGCCGCTGTCGCTGTCCTACGATCACCGCGTGATCAACGGCGCCGCCGCAGCGCGCTTCACCAAGCGTCTGAGCGAATTGCTGGCGGACATCCGCACGATCCTGCTGTAAGCCGTACAAGGCCCGTTTCTCGCGAAACGGGCTTGCGTTTTCTCGAGCTGCCACGCTCGTACCTCAACCCCGCTCACTGGCGGGGCTTTTTTTGCCCTTTTAAAATGGATTCATCAGCGGCTACAAAGGCCCTACAGTATTCGGTCGCGCTGCCGATAACTGATCATGCACAAACACCAGCCGCTCGACCCTCACCCTGACAATCCGATCAATTACCTCCAGTAAATCAACCGTCTGCCGACAGATTTATAGCACTAAGCCATCGCGCTGACTTGTCAGCCCGTTCGCCATGATGCAACCTTGCGGCACGCGACTTAAAGACGGGCTCCTTGCCCGTGCGCGACAGCACCCTGAAAGCGAGTTCCTTCATGAAAAGCCAACCTGATGCTGCCGGTAGACCGGCGGCCGAGGTCGTGACGCAATTACCGGTGCCCTCGCGGCTCGGCATGCTGCGTTTCGAGCGGCTGAATGAACCCAGCTGGGCCATGCTCTATCTGGATCCGAACTGCGAAAAGCAATTCAGCATGCCCGCCGTCGAACTTTGCGCGCTGGTGGGCACGCCTTACGCCAGCCTCATGGAGCCCGAAGCGCGCTATCAACTGCACGACGCCGTGCAGATGCAACTGGCCGGCAGCGCCCATTACCTGATCCGCTACACCCTGCACACGACGCGCGGCCCTTTGAATCTGGTGGAAATCGGTGAGGGATACAAGCAACACAACCGGCATCTGTTGCGCGGCTACCTGATGGTGGTTGATGCGCAGATCGAGCCCGGCGAACTGATCATCAGCCCCGATCTGGAAGTACAGAACTCCCGTCTGCAGATCGCGCTGGAGCTCAATCAACGCGCTCAGCACGAACAGTTGCTGCATCTTGAACGGGTCCGCGCACAGCAAAGCCTGATTCTGCGCCTGGCGCGCCATCGCTACAGTTCGAACAATTCGCTGCAGGAAGCCGCTGAGCTGATCACCAAAAGCGCCTGCGAGATCTACAACATCTCCTGCGCCAGCCTGTGGAACCTCAGCGGCAAGACCCTTGAGCCGATTGCCGAGTATCGCCGCGATACCAGCACGTTCCCCAAGACCGACGCGATCGACATCAGCGAATTCCCCAGCTACCTGGACGTGCTGCACACCAGCCGCGCCATCGACGTCAACGATGTCGAGCAGGATCCGCGTACGCGCGAGCTGGTTCAGCGACTGCGGACCCAGGACATCACCGCCATTCTCGACGCCGCCGTGCGCATCGATGGCCAGGTAGTGGGCGTGCTGTGCCTCGAGCAGACCGGTACGCCACGGGAATGGCAGTCCGATGAGATTGCTTTTGCCGGTGAGCTGGCCGATCAGTTTGCCCACGCCATCAACAACCACAACCGCCGCACCGCCACCAGCGCCCTGCACCTGTTTCAGCGTGCCGTGGAGCAAAGCGCCAATGCGTTTTTGCTGGTCAACCGCGACGGCGTGGTTGAGTACGTCAACCCGAGCTTCACCGAGATCACCCAGTACCCGGCCGATGAGGTTCACGGGCATCGCCTGTCGGAGCTGCCGGCGCTGGAAAACCTCAGCGCGCTGCTCCTCGACGCGAACTCCAGCCTGGTCAACGGAAACAGCTGGCAGGGCGAGTTCAAGAGCCGACGCAAAAATCTGGAACCGTACTGGGGCCAGCTGTCGATTTCAAAGGTCTACGGCGACAACCGCGAGCTGACCCATTACATCGGCATCTACGAAGACATCACCCAGGCCAAGCTCTCCCAGCAGCGGATCGAGCGCCTGGCGTACACCGACAATCTGACCAGTCTGGGCAACCGTCCGGCGTTCATCCGCACCCTGGACGAGCACTTTGCCCGGGACGTCGCGACGCCGATCAGTCTTTTGCTGGTGGACATCGACAACTTCAAGCGCATCAACGACAGCCTCGGCCACCAGACTGGCGACAAGCTGCTGATCAGCCTGGCTCGCCGCCTGCGCAACAGCCTGAGCCCGACCGGCATTCTGGCGCGCTTCGCCAGTAACGAATTCGCTGTACTGCTCGACGACACCAGTCCCGAGGAGGGCCAACGGGTGGCCAGCCAGGTGCTGAGCACGCTGGACAAGCCCATGTTCGTCGACAATCAGTTGATCAGCGTGACCGGTTCGGTGGGGCTGGCCTGCGCGCCGATCCATGGCCGCGACCCGCAGACGCTGATGAAGAACGCAGGCCTGGCGCTGCACAAGGCCAAGGCCAACGGCAAGCATCAGGTGCAGGTGTTCACCGAAGCGCTGAACGCCGAGGCGAGTTACAAGCTGTTCGTCGAGAACAACCTGCGCCGCGCGCTGACGCAGAACGAACTTGAGGTCTTTTACCAGCCCAAACTGTGCCTGCGCAGTGGCCGTTTGCTGGGCATGGAAGCGTTGCTGCGCTGGAATCATCCGGAAAAAGGCATGATCCGCCCGGACCAGTTCATCAGTGTCGCCGAAGAAACCGGCCTGATCATCCCGATCGGCAAATGGGTCGCGCGCCAGTCCTGCCGCATGAGCAAGCAACTGACCGCCGCCGGATACGGCAAACTGCATGTGGCCATCAACGTGTCGCCGAAGCAGTTTTCCGATCCGGAGTTGGTCTCTTCGCTGGCCAGCATTCTGCGTGATGAACAGCTCGACCCGTCGCTGCTGGAACTGGAACTGACTGAAGGCTTGCTGCTGGAGGCAACCGAAGACACGCGCCTGCAGCTTGAGTCGCTGAAGACGCTAGGCCTGACCCTGGCGATGGATGACTTCGGTACGGGTTATTCGTCGTTCAGTTACCTGAAGAAATTCCCCATCGACGTGATCAAGATCGACCGCAGCTTCATCAGGGACATCCCGGATGATCAGGACGACATGGAAATCACCTCGGCAGTCATCGCCATGGCCCACAACCTCAAGTTGACCGTGGTCGCCGAAGGCATCGAGACCGCGGCACAGTTGGCCTTCCTGCGTCGCCATCGCTGTGATGTCGGTCAGGGCTATCTGTTCGACAAGCCGATTCCGGGCGAAGAGCTGATCGAGAAGTTGCGTCGCTACCCGCGCGGCCCACTGGCCTAAGGCCCCTTCCCCGTATCACATCAGTGCGGCACACTTGCCGCCCTGCATTTGCATCAGCCGATTCTGACCCCATATACGGTTTTCACTGACAACGCATGTCGGTTGTCCTGCCCCAGAGAGGATGTGCCTCATGGTCTTGCGCTCGGAAATTCTTGTGAATAAAAACGCTCTCCCCACCGCTCAGCAGGCATTGCCTGGGCGCGAAACCCCCATGACCCTGCCAGAAACCCATTTCGTCAATGGTACGCCGCTGCTTGGGCCGTTCTTTAATGACGTCGAGTTCGCCATCTTTGGCCTGGGTTGCTTCTGGGGGGCGGAACGTCGCTTCTGGCAGAAAGAAGGTGTGGTCAGCACTGTTGTGGGTTACGCGGGTGGCTTCACGCCAAACCCGACGTACGAAGAAGTCTGCTCGGGGCTGACGGGCCATGCCGAGGTGGTCCTCGTGGTGTACGAACCTGCGAAGGTCAGCTACGAAGCACTGCTGGCGATGTTCTGGGAATTGCATAACCCGACACAGGGCATGCGGCAGGGCAACGACATCGGCACCCAATACCGCTCGGTGATCTACGCGACAACGCCGGAACAACTGCAGGCGGCCAAAAGCAGCGCCGAGGTGTACCAAGCCGAACTGGCCAAGGCTGGTCTTGGGGACATCACCACCGAAATCGACCAGGCGCCCACCGTGTACTTCGCCGAGGCGTATCACCAGCAATATCTGGCGAAGAACCCCCAGGGCTACTGCGGTATTGGCGGCACCGGCGTCTGCATGCCGCCGAGCCTGGCGGGGAACTGAGTTACCCCATAGAGGGATCGGCCGCGTTGGACCCGCTGGCATCCCTGGTATCGGCAAAGGCTGCCTTGGCCGGGGGAGGCAGACATCGCCGATCCTCCGGCAGATGAACGAATTGTGGGAGCGAGCTTGCTCGCGAATGGGCCATCACATCCGCTAAATAGTCAGCGGTTGAGATGCCGCCTTCGTGAGCAAGCTCACTCCCACATGAACGGTGTCCGCTGCATCACTTCCTGGCCTCTTCCCGGCTAAAGCTGATCCCGCTGACACTACGCGTGCTGTCAGTGGGACTGGCTTTAGCCGGGAAGACGTAAGCCGTCACGCCGCAGAAACCAAGAGCGGTTACTCCGCAATCAGCCAATCCATCTTCCAGTCACCTTGCGTCTGGCCGAGTTTCTTCGCCAGCCACGGCATCAATTCGCGCAACTCCTCTTCCAACCCCCATGGCGGATTGGCGATCGCCAGGCCGGAGCCGTTGAGGCTGCTGGGTGTGTCCAGCGGATGCACGAACAACTCGACCCGCAGCAGTTTCGGTGCACCGGTTTCGGCCAGTTCCTGATAGAAACGCTTGAGCGCACGCTGGTCCTTGATCGGGTACCAGATGGCCGCAACGGTCTGGCGCATCCGCGCAATGGTTTCCTTGAGGGCGACGGAGCAGCGCTTCATCTCGTCCAGTTGCTCGAACGGCGGATCAATCAGCATGACTGCGCGCTTCTCGTGAACCGGCAGCAAGGCCCGGGGCACGTGCCAGCCTTCGCCCAGGTGCACGGCGACGCGGCGGTCGTATTTCATGTTGTCTTTAAGCAGCGCGCCGTCTTCAGGGTGCTTTTCGTTGAGCAGCACGCGGTCCTGTTCGCGGGTCAGGCGGCGGGCCAGTTCGGGAGAGCCCGGGTAGTAACGCAGTTCGCCGGTCTTGCGGTTCATGTGACGGATCGCGTCGATGTAACCGGCCGCCATTTCAGGCACGTCTTCGGCATCCCACAGACGGCCAATGCCTTCGATCCATTCGCCGGTGCGCGTGGCCTGATCGCCCTGCAAGTCATACAGGCCGATGCCCGCGTGAGTGTCGAGGTAAGCGAGTGGCTGCTCTTTGCGCGACATCAGCGCGATCAAGCGAGTCAGAACGATATGTTTGAAAACGTCGGCGTGGTTGCCGGCGTGGAAGGCGTGACGGTAATTCATGGCGGCTCCTGGAAGGCTGCGGAGTTTATCAAACCATCCGACGTTGCGCAGACCGCTCATGCCCTGCCGCTCGAAGGAGCCCAAACGACAGGCAAAAAAATCCCCGGTTAAGCCGTTACAAAACCGGGGTGAGGCATCTGCGCGGGCCAGAGGGTGACCAAACCGTAGCTCGCGCAATGTAAGTGGGCGGATTATGCCAAATGAACTAAACGGTTACATAGCCGAAAACGACACACTGATGCGTATGCCAGACATCTGCGACGCGAGCGCTTGCCGAGCTCACGCGCGCACCACCAGAATCAGGCCAACCTCAAGAACGGAGCGCACGTCATGATGCACGCAGACCTCATGGACCAGGACGACCTGATCAGCCAACTCAGGGCGATCGGTCTCGAAGTACCCTCCGGCCTCAGCGCGGAACAGGCGTGCGCACAGGCGGTGCGCGGCCTCAATGACGATCGCGCTCGGGCATTGCGGCAATTGGTCGAGAAACTGCTGAGCGGCAGCGCAACGATTTTGCCAGCCGTGCGCCAGGCGATTGATCAGCAGTTGTTGCCGGCGCTCACGACATACAACAAAAGCATGCCCCGTTAGTTGGTCATTGCTGACGTATCGCCACAGTAAGCTTATAACGCCAGTCACGAGCAGGAAGTTGCATCAGGCTGGCAATATTGATCTGCAGGGTTATAAGTGAACGTCGCGTCGCCAGTGACAACTGCGGGCAGCGTCATATGAATGATCGGAACGAAGAGTCCACCTGTGCTATTGAAAAAATCCCATTGATTATGCCTCGCGCTTACTAACCCGCTGACAGAGGTATAAAAGAACGCCTGAATTGGAAGCCTTGTCGGAATGTCCTGAGCCCACGCTTGAACAATCAACTCATTGTAACGGTGCCTCAATTCAGCGGGCAGAAGATGCATGGCCCTCAGTGACTGATAAAAAGACTCGGCACCTAAGGCATTCATCTCAGTGCTTACATCAAAAGCACAGACATAACCGTAGATTAACTCTCTGTCTGCACCTGATGGTCCCTTGTCGAAATGGGCTTTCCACTGATCTGCGGTGGAAATGCCCTGAGACTGGCAGCGCCCGCTCACGCCGGGATATTGAGAGCTTTCTCCGCAACCTGGCTGGGCCCGTATCCAGGTATAACCGTCAACAGGAAACGAGCACAGTACATACATATGATCTTTTCCAGACGGTGCGGAAAGAATCGGATAAAAGATAAACCCGTTATCAGTACCCACGGCGAGATGGTCAAAGTTAGCGTCCTTGCGCACGTAGGAAAACGAAACACCGGTTTTCCCAGGCGCAGGGTTCCAGGCGTGATGGGCACCGGAAGTGCTCGTGCCTCTAAAGAGCACGCCTGCGCATAAAAAGGCTGGCTTCGACGCGCTGCCACAATCATGCCGGGTATCCTGGTACGCAAGCTGGATAGAGGCCGCTACGGCGTTGCCATCTACTGCATTGACGCGTCGCGACCCGGAAGAAGTATCCGGATTGTTAGTACATCCCAGAATAAGCGCCATCAAAAAAATCAGGCCGTATGTTTTCATTTCAGCATCCTTGCTCGATGAGTAATCCTTAACAAACTGAGCCACGGAGATCCTGCTGACTTTATACGTCGGGCCGCTCAGGCGCGTAAACTGTCAGAAATGACAGTAACTGCCAAAAAACCTAGCCACCGAAATCCACAACTTAACAATAGGATTTCCCGAGACCGACGCCGCAAGGCAGTTATAAACAGAAGCGGATAGGTTCAAATAAATCTAAAACGGGAGGATTTAGCGCAAGGGCGTAAAGCGGAAAATAATTTTTTAATGAGGCTGCCCATTTACGAGCTCGATAAGAACCTTGCCCGCGAAAGCACGGCCCAGACGATGTCCTAATCATCTGAATCGGCACATCGCGAGCGCGCTCCTATCCGGGGGTTCTAGCGTTTTTCCAATGGCATCTGGCTAAATCATCGCCCTACAACCGCACGCTCGCAAACGTCGATTCATTACGCGCCTGACTCAGCGCCGACAGCGGCCCGGACAACGGCGCCAGAACGATCGACTGCGGGATCGGCAGCATACCCACCTGCTGCGCGGTGTTGGAGCCGACGCGTTCGTCCCGTGGCGGGATGCCGAAGTATTCGCGGTAGCACTTGGAGAAGTGCGGCGTGGACACGAAGCCGCAGACCGACGCCACTTCGATGATCGACATCGGCGTTTGCTTGAGCAGCTGGCGGGCGCGGATCAGGCGCAGCTTGAGGTAGTAGCGCGACGGCGAGCAGTGCAGGTATTTCTGGAACAGCCTTTCCAGCTGACGCCGGGACACGGCGACGTAAACCGCGAGTTCATCCAGATCGATCGGCTCCTCCAGGTTGGCTTCCATCAGCGCCACGATTTCCTGCAGCTTCGGCTGATTGGTGCCCAGCATGTGCTTGAGCGGCACACGCTGGTGATCCTGTTCGTTGCGGATGCGTTCATAGACGAACATCTCCGAGATGGCAGCAGACAGTTCACGTCCATGATCGCGGCTGATCAGGTGCAGCATCATGTCCAGCGGTGCGGTGCCGCCCGAGCTGGTGAAGCGGTTGCGGTCGAGGGTGAACAGGCGCGTGCTCATGGCGACGCGGGGGAAAGCTTCCTGCATCGCGGCCAGGCATTCCCAATGCACGCTGCAATCGAACCCGTCCAGCAAGCCCGCGCAGGCCAGCGCCCAACTGCCGGTGCACACCGCCCCCAGACGACGGGACTGACGCGCTTGGCTCTGCAGCCAGCTGACGTGTTCGCGGCTGACGGTGCGCTGAATGCCGACGCCACCGCAGACGATCACGGTGTCGAGCACCGGCGCCTTGTGCATGGCGGCATCGGGGGTGATCTGCAGACCATCGCTGGCCCAGACCTGGCCGCCATCCGCCGTCAGCGTGGTCCAGCGATACAGCTCGCGGCCTGATAACTGATTCGCCATACGCAGTGGCTCGACCGCTGACGCGAGGGAGATCAATGTGAAGTTGTCCAGCAGCAGGAAGCCGATGGATTGGGGCGTACGGTTCTGGGGTTGAGCCCCGGAGTTGAACGAAGTCATCACAATTTCTCCTCACGCGTAAAACGGTTGATGGCCCCGGCAGGAGGCTCTTGTTGTATCGCCCTCATCTGTGGAGAGCTTTGTCATTGCAACGCAAATGCCATGCCTAAAGTTGAATGAGCATTCAACAACCCCTGATTGCGACGTCGCGAAGCGTCTATTCGGCAGCGACATGACGATTCAAATCGCGACCCCGATGGGCGCTGAGCCGCAGGCGCGGCGGGCGGGATGAGCAATTCCGTAGCACTTGTGTGAACCATCGAATCGGCAGGCAGTCCGGGAGTGTCACCCGACGCACGGGGTGGTCGGCGGGTAGCCATGGGTCACGGATTCAGATGGCATCGCGCCAGCTCAAGGGGAAGCGCGCGCCAAAACGTAGCGGGCTCAGTGCGGTGTGAGCGAAAAGCGAGCAGCCACCTACGGATGCAACTGCTTCTATCCCGGCAGCGGGCGTTATCGACTCAACATTCGACGGCGCTGACCGCCAGCCCGCCGCGGGACGTCTCTTTGTATTTGTCGTGCATGTCGGCGCCGGTGTCGCGCATGGTGCGAATGACCCGGTCCAGCGAAATAAAGTGCTGGCCGTCGCCACGCAGGGCCATTTGCGCAGCGTTGATGGCTTTCACCGCAGCGATGGCGTTGCGCTCGATGCATGGCACCTGAACCAGTCCGCCCACCGGATCACAGGTCAGGCCTAGGTTGTGTTCCAGACCGATTTCAGCTGCGTTGCACAGCTGCTCCGGGGTGGCACCCAGGATGTCCGCCAGGCCGGCGGCCGCCATGGCGCAGGCGGAACCGACCTCGCCCTGACAGCCGACTTCGGCGCCGGAGATCGATGCGTTCTTTTTGCACAGAATGCCGATGGCCGCGGCGCCCAGCAGATAGTCGACCACGTTGGCTTCGCTCACTTCGTCGCTGAATTTGACGAAGTAATGCAGCACCGCCGGAATGATCCCCGCCGCGCCGTTGGTGGGCGCCGTGACCATGCGCCCTCCGGCGGCGTTTTCTTCGTTGACGGCCAGCGCGAACAGGTTGACCCACTCCATCGCGCTCAGCGTCGAGCCAATCACGTTCGGCTTGTTCAGCTCCAGAAGGCTGCGGTGCAGACGCGCCGCACGACGACGCACGTTCAGGCCGCCCGGCAAAATACCCTCGTGCTTCAAGCCCAATTCGACACACGCCTGCATGGCCCGCCACAAGTGCATGAGCCCGGCGCGGATTTCATCTTCGCTGCGCCAGACTTTCTCGTTTTCCATCATCAGTTGCGACACCCGCAAGCCGTGGGTTTCGCAGAGCGTCAGCAGTTCGTCCGCACTGGAGAAATCATAGGGCAGCACGGTTTCGTCGCGATCAAGCACGCCACTGGCGGCCTGGGCTTCATCGACGACAAAACCGCCGCCCACTGAGTAATAAGTGTCGCGATAAAACTCACCATGCTCATTGAAAGCAACCAGCGTCATGGCATTGGGATGGAACGGCAGGTTTTCGTCGATGAGCAACATGTCGCGCTGCCAGACGAAAGAAATCGGGTGATCGCCGTTGAGCTTCAAGGTGTCGGTTTCACGCAGTTCGGCGATGCGCTGGCCGATCAGCGACGGATCGATCGCATCGGGCCATTCGCCCATCAGGCCCATGATCACCGCGCTGTCGCTGCCATGGCCGACGCCGGTCGCCGACAGCGAGCCATACAGCCGCACTTCAACGCGGTTCACCTGCTCCAGCTGATCGCGTTCGCGCAGGCCCTGAACGAACAATGCGGCAGCGCGCATGGGGCCGACGGTGTGGGAACTGGAAGGGCCGATACCGATCTTGAACAGGTCGAACACGCTGATTGCCATTGACCGCAAACCTCCGAAAACAGGGCTCCCGGCGCGCCACGCGGCCGGCGATGGAGCTGCTACGCTCACGTAGCGATCCATCGAGATGGCGGCATCATCAGCCTTTTGTTTTGCAGGGCGGCGTCTCACACCGACTCACCCATGCCCACCAACGTCGCGTCTGCTTTAACCGGTACATGAACACGATCGGCTGCCGATTCCGGCACTTTTTGCCGTATCGTCACTCTGCTTTTGTCCCGGGAATCATTCGGCGAGCAGGGAAAAAACCTGTAAGCGACGTCACTGATACTGGATACGACGCCCTGTGTACTGGATACGACGCCCCCTGTAGGCGTTTGTTTTTCCCTGTTACATGATCGTTGTCGACTCAATCGCCAGACGCAGTGATGGAGCGGTTTTCCCAACTTGACTCGCCGACACCAGAAAACGCATCAGCTGCGGTTGATGCCGAGAAGAAAACACCAAAGGAGTCCAACATGAAAGGTTCACAAAGGCTGTTGCTGGGCGTTGCGCTGAGTCTTCCGATCCTGGCCCAGGCCGCAGAGCCTGCCGCTTGCCAGATGGTCAATTTTTCCGATGTGGGCTGGACCGACATCACGGCGACCACCGCCGTCACCAGCGTCGTGCTGCAGTCGTTGGGCTACAAAACCAAAACCACGATGATTTCCGTGCCCGTGACCTACAAGTCGCTGGCCGATGGCAAGAACATGGATATCTTCCTCGGCAACTGGATGCCGACCATGGAAAACGACATCAAGGCCTACCGCGACGCCGGCACCGTCGAGACCATCCGCGCCAACCTCGAGAACGCCAAGTACACCCTCGCTGTTCCTCAAGCGCTGTACGACAAGGGGCTTCACGACTTCGCCGACATCGTCAAATTCAAGAAAGAACTCGACGGCAAAATCTACGGCATCGAGCCGGGCAACGACGGCAACCGCCTGATCCAGAGCATGATCGACAAGAACGCCTTCGGCCTGAAAGACGCAGGCTTCAAGGTCGTCGAGTCGAGCGAAGCGGGCATGTTGTCCCAGGTGGATCGCGCTTCGCGTCGCAACACCGACGTGGTGTTCCTCGGCTGGGAACCGCACCCGATGAACACCCGCTTCAAAATCAAATACCTCACCGGCGGCGATGACTTCTTCGGCCCCGACTTCGGCAAAGCCACCGTCTACACCAACGTGCGCAAGGGCTACACCACCGAGTGCAGCAACGTCGGTCAACTGTTGAAGAACCTGTCTTTCACGCTGCCGATGGAAAGCGCGCTGATGGGCAACATCCTCGACGACAAGATGAAGCCTGAAGCGGCCGCCAAGGCGTGGCTGAAAACCAACCCTCAAGTACTCGACACCTGGCTGGCGGGTGTCACCACCGTGGACGGAAAACCTGGCCTGGAAGCCGCAAAAGCCGAGCTGACGAAGTAACTCGACAGGCAGGCGGGTACGCCCGCCTGTTGTCCTCTTTTCATCCCGCACGCGGACAACCGACATCATGCTGACTGATCATAAAATCCCTCTGGGCGAGTACATCGCCGGCTTCGTCGAATGGCTGACGCAGCACGGCGCCAGCACCTTCGACGCCATCGCTTCGTCACTGGAAACCATGATTCACGGCCTGACCGGCGGGCTGACCTGGTTCAACCCCTTCGTGCTGATCGGCCTGGTTGCCCTGCTCGCCCACTTCATTCAGCGCAAATGGGGCCTGACCGTATTTGTGATCATTTCCTTTCTGCTGATCCTCAACCTGGGGTACTGGCAGGAAACCATGGAGACCCTGGCCCAGGTGCTGTTCGCCACGGCGGTCTGCGTAGTGATCGGTGTGCCGCTGGGCATCATTGCCGCGCACAAGCCGATGTTCTACACCTGCATGCGCCCCGTCCTCGACCTGATGCAGACGGTGCCTACGTTCGTTTACCTGATCCCGACCCTGACCCTGTTCGGCCTCGGGGTAGTACCGGGCCTGATTTCGACGGTGGTGTTCGCGATCGCTGCGCCGATCCGCCTGACCTACCTGGGCATCTGTGATGTCCCGCAAGAACTCCTCGACGCCGGCAAAGCCTTCGGCTGCTCGCGCCGTCAACTGCTCTCCCGTATCGAACTGCCCCACGCCATGCCGAGCATCGCGGCCGGCATCACCCAGTGCATCATGCTGTCGCTGTCGATGGTGGTAATCGCCGCGCTGGTGGGTGCGGATGGCTTGGGCAAACCTGTGGTCAACGCACTGAACACTGCTGATATCGCACTGGGCTTCGAAGCGGGCCTGGCGATCGTATTGCTGGCGATCATGCTCGACCGGATCTGCAAACAACCGGACGCCAAAGTGAGGACCGACGCATGAGCATCATCAAATTCGATCAGGTTGACGTCGTCTTCTCCAAAGACCCGCGTGAGGCACTCAAGCTATTGGACCAGGGCCTTACGCGGGCTGAAATCCTCAAGAAAACCGGCCAGATCGTCGGCGTTGAAAAGGCCACGCTGGAGATCAACAAAGGCGAGATCTGCGTGCTGATGGGCCTCTCCGGCTCGGGCAAATCCAGCTTGCTGCGGTGCATCAACGGCTTGAACACGGTCAGCCGCGGCTCGCTGTTCGTCGAGCACGAAGGCAAGCAGATCAACATCGCCGCCTGCACCCCCGCCGAGCTGAAGATGATGCGCACCAAACGCATTGCGATGGTGTTCCAGAAGTTCGCCCTGATGCCGTGGCTGACGGTGCGCGAGAACATCAGTTTCGGTCTGGAAATGCAGGGCCGCCCCGAGAAAGAGCGGCGCGCGCTGGTGGACGAAAAACTGGAGCTGGTCGGCCTGACCCAATGGCGCAACAAGAAGCCGGACGAGCTGTCGGGCGGCATGCAACAGCGTGTCGGTCTGGCCCGGGCACTGGCGATGGACGCCGATATTCTGCTGATGGACGAGCCGTTTTCGGCACTCGATCCGCTGATCCGTCAGGGCCTGCAGGATGAACTGCTGGCGCTGCAGAAAAAGCTGAACAAGACCATCGTCTTCGTGAGCCACGACCTGGACGAAGCGCTCAAGCTCGGCACCCGCATCGCGATCATGAAGGACGGCCGGATCATTCAGTACAGCGTGCCGGAAGAGATCGTGCTCAACCCTGCCGACGAATACGTCCGTACGTTTGTCGCCCACACCAACCCGCTCAACGTGCTGTGCGGTCGCAGCCTGATGCGCCCGATCACCCAGTGCACGCGCATCAACGGTTCTCAGGTCTGCCTGGACCCGAGCGACGACACATGGATTGATCTGTCCGACGGCAACGCCATCACCGGCGCCCACCAGCATGGCGCTGCCCTTGATCTGCAAAGCTGGGAGCCGGGTCAGTCGGTGGATGCACTCGGCCGCAAACCGACCGTCGTCCACTCCGACATCGGTATGCGTGACGCCCTGCAGATCCGCTATCACACCGGCAACAAACTGGTGCTGCAGGAAAACAACCAGCTGGTCGGCATCCTCGGCGACAGCGAGCTGTACCACGCGTTGCTGGGCAAGAATCATGGCTGAAGGTCAGCTTTAAGCTGCGAGCTACAAGCTGCAAGAGAAGGGCCGCCAAACCTTGATTCTTGCGGCTTGAGGCTTGGCGCTTGTAGCTGCTTTTCTGCGCCCCTCGTTTTTTGTTGATTGAACGTTCAATTAAAAAGCTTTACAGTGGACGCCGTTTCCAGCCACCCACGATCACCCGGCACATCAAGGAGCCCCACAGATGCCCAAGGTCGGTATGCAACCCATTCGGCGTCAGCAGTTGATCCAGGCCACCCTGACGGCGGTCGATCAGGTCGGGATGGGCGATGCCAGCATTGCGCTGATCGCCAAACTGGCAGGGGTCTCCAACGGCATCATCAGTCACTACTTTCAGGACAAGAACGGCCTGATCGCAGCGACGATGCGCCACTTGATGAATGCGCTGATCGCCAGCGTCGCCGAGCGGCGCCGGGCATTGAACGACGACAGCCCGCGGGCTCACCTGAAAGTCATCATCGAGGGCAACTTCGATTCCAGTCAGGTCAACGGTCCGGCAATGAAAACCTGGCTCGCCTTCTGGGCAACCAGCATGCATTCGCCCTCGCTGCACAGGCTGCAGCGAATCAACGACCACCGTCTTTATTCCAACCTCTGCTGCCAGTTCCGTCGCGCATTGCCGTTGGATGAAGCACGCAGCGCAGCCCGGGGGCTGGCGGCCTTGATCGACGGCCTATGGCTGCGCGGCGCGCTTTCGGGCGACGCCTTCGACACCGAACAAGCGCAACGGATTGCCTACGAGTACATGGACTTTCAACTGGCAAAAGCGCCGAGCTGAAGCAGCCGGCACCACGACCAAGGCAGCGCATGGCGCACTCGGTCGTCACCCACCCAGATTACTGCGAGGATTTTATGGCCCGTTTCGAATTGCAAAAACTCTACATTGACGGCGGCTACGTGGACGCCAGCAGCAACGCGACCTTCGAAGCCATCAACCCGGCCAATGGCGAAGTCCTGGCCCAGGTCCAGCGCGCCACCAAAGAAGACGTTGAGCGCGCGGTCGTCAGCGCTGAAAAAGGCCAGAAAATCTGGGCCGCCATGACCGCCATGGAGCGCTCGCGCATCCTGCGTCGTGCCGTCGACATCCTGCGTGAACGCAACGATGAGCTGGCCGAACTGGAAACCCTGGACACCGGCAAAGCGATCTCCGAAACCAAATACGTCGACATCGTCACCGGCGCCGACGTGCTGGAGTACTACGCCGGCCTGGTGCCCGCCATCGAAGGCGAGCAGATTCCGCTGCGTGACACCTCGTTTGTCTACACCCGCCGCGAGCCGCTGGGCGTCACCGTCGGCATCGGCGCGTGGAACTACCCGATCCAGATCGCCCTGTGGAAGTCCGCCCCTGCACTGGCCGCCGGCAACGCAATGATCTTCAAGCCAAGCGAAGTCACCTCGCTGACCACGCTGAAGCTGGCCGAAATCTACACCGAAGCCGGTGTGCCGGACGGCGTGTTCAACGTACTTACCGGTGCTGGCAGCGACGTCGGCAGCTGGCTGACCGAGCACCCGCGCATCGAGAAGATCTCGTTCACCGGCGGCGTACAAACTGGCAAGAAAGTCATGGCCAGCGCGTCGAGCTCGTCGCTCAAGGAAGTGACCATGGAGCTGGGCGGCAAGTCCCCGCTGATCATTTTCGACGACGCCGATCTGGACCGCGCCGCCGACATCGCGATGATGGCCAACTTCTACAGCTCGGGTCAGGTCTGCACCAACGGCACTCGCGTGTTCGTACCGAGCGCGCTGAAGGCAGCGTTCGAAGCGAAAATCCTTGAGCGCGTCAAACGCATCCGCGTCGGCAACCCGCAAGACGACAACACCAACTTCGGCCCGCTGGTGAGCTTCGCGCACATGGAAAACGTGCTCGGCTACATCAACAAGGGCAAGGAAGAAGGCGCCCGCCTGCTGATCGGCGGCGACCGTCTGACCGAGGGCGAGCTGGCCAATGGAGCGTTCGTTGCCCCGACCGTGTTCACCGATTGCACCGATGAGATGACCATCGTCAAAGAGGAAATCTTCGGCCCGGTCATGAGCATCCTCAGCTACGACAGCGAAGAAGAAGTGATCCGCCGCGCCAACGACACTGAAATGGGTCTGGCCGCCGGCATCGTGACCAAGGACCTGAACCGCGCGCATCGCGTGATCCATCAACTGGAAGCCGGTATCTGCTGGATCAACGCTTGGGGCGAGTCCGACGCGAAGATGCCGGTCGGTGGCTACAAGCAGTCAGGCGTGGGCCGCGAGAACGGTATCAGCTCGCTGGCGCAGTACACCCGCATCAAGTCTGTGCAGGTCGAGCTGGGCGATTACGCGTCGGTGTTCTGATCCTGTAAAGCCGCACCGGCAACACGCATTTCACTGTAGGAGCGAGCTTGCTCGCGATTGCTGAGTGTCAGCCGCCAGCAACATTGGGGCTATGACCTCATCGCGAGCAAGCTCACTCCTACAGGACTTGCGCACCTCCGACTACTTTCAAGAGGGAGCATTTCAAATGTCCCAGGAATTCGATTACATCATCATCGGCGCCGGCTCGGCCGGTAACACCCTGGCAGCCCGTCTCACCGAAGACGCAGGCGTCACCGTGCTGTTGCTTGAAGCAGGCGGCCCGGACTATCGCGCTGATTTCCGCACGCAGATGCCAGCCGCCCTCGCGTTTCCGTTGCAAGGCCGTCGCTACAACTGGGCCTACGAGACCGAGCCAGAGCCGCACATGAACAACCGCCGCATGGAATGCGGTCGCGGCAAGGGCCTGGGTGGCTCGTCGCTGATCAACGGCATGTGCTACATCCGCGGCAACGCCATGGACTACGACGGCTGGGCGAAAAACCCGGGCCTGGAAGACTGGTCCTACCTTGATTGCCTGCCGTACTTCCGCAAGGCAGAAACCCGCGATATCGGCCCGAACGACTACCACGGCGGCGAAGGCCCGGTCAGCGTGACCACGCCTAAAGCCGGCAATAACCCGCTGTTCGCCGCAATGGTGGAAGCGGGCGTGCAAGCCGGTTATCCGCGCACCGACGACCTCAACGGTTATCAGCAGGAAGGTTTCGGCCCGATGGACCGTACCGTCACGCCGTTCGGCCGTCGCGCCAGCACCGCCCGTGGCTATCTGGACGAAGCGAAGAAGCGCTCGACCCTGACCATCGTCACTCACGCGCTGACAGACCGGATTCTGTTCGACAACAAGCGCGCCGTCGGCGTGGCCTACCTGGTTGGCGACAGCGACACCCGCATCGAAGCGCGTGCTCGCAAGGAAGTCCTGCTGTGTGGCGGCGCCATCGCTTCGCCGCAGATCCTGCAGCGTTCCGGCGTCGGCCCCGCCGCGCTGCTGAAGAAGCTCGACATTCCGGTCGTTCATGATCTGCCGGGCGTTGGCGAGAACCTGCAAGACCACCTCGAGATGTATTTGCAGTACGCCTGCAAAGAGCCGGTCTCGCTGTACCCGTCGCTGCTGTGGTGGAACCAGCCGGCCATCGGCGCCGAGTGGATGTTCCTCGGTAAAGGGATCGGCGCCAGCAACCAGTTCGAAGCAGGCGGTTTCATTCGTTCGCGCGAGGAATTCGAGTGGCCGAACATTCAGTACCACTTCCTGCCGGTCGCGATTAACTACAACGGCAGCAAGGGCGTGAAAGAGCATGGTTTCCAGGCGCACGTGGGTTCGATGCGCTCGCCAAGCCGAGGCCGCGTGCAGTTGAAATCGAAGAATCCCCGCGAGTACCCGAGCATTCTTTTCAACTACATGGCGTCCGAGCAGGACTGGCAGGAATTCCGCGACGGCATTCGCCTGACCCGCGAGATCATGCAGCAGCCGGCGCTGGACCAATACCGTGGCCGCGAAATCAGCCCGGGCATCGACGTGCAGAGCGACGAGCAACTGGACACGTTTATCCGTGAGCACGCCGAGACGG
Organism: Pseudomonas sp. GW821-FHT02H06; assembly: GCF_059421525.1. Classification (NCBI taxonomy): domain Bacteria; kingdom Pseudomonadati; phylum Pseudomonadota; class Gammaproteobacteria; order Pseudomonadales; family Pseudomonadaceae; genus Pseudomonas; species Pseudomonas sp. GW821-FHT02H06. Next base: position 142,494 of record NZ_JBWKVD010000005.1, on the reverse strand, counting down.
CGTATCACCCGTCCTGCTCGTGCAAGATGGGCACCGATGAAATGGCGGTCGTTGACGGTCAGGGCCGTGTGCACGGGATGGAAGGGCTGCGTGTGGTAGATGCGTCGATCATGCCGCTGATCACCACCGGCAACCTCAACGCGCCGACGATCATGATGGCCGAGAAAATTGCCGACAAGATCCGCGGCCGTGCCCCACTGCCGCGTAGCACCGCCGATTACTACGTCGCAGGCAATGCGCCCGTGCGTGGCAAGCCGATGCGCGAAGTGGGCCCGTTGACGCAGTAACCACCGCCAGCGCTCTTGGAGATCCTTCGGGATGCTGTGCAATCGTGCAGCACACCCGGACCATGTGTGAGCGAGCTTGCTCGCGAAGAAGGCATTATTACCGCCGCAAATTTAGCGGATGTTCTTGCCTCTTCGCGAGCAAGCTCGCTCCCACCAGTCCCTATCTCACTAGATACATCTCCGGCGCCGACGTGCCTCCACCGCCATCCCTCCCCGCTGCAGTGATCATCCGCGCTATGATTCGGGCCGTTGCCTGTCCGAATCGCCAAGGAGCCTTCCTGCATGTTCGACTTCTCCGCTCAGCTCAAACAGCGGTTCGCCGCCCTGCAGAGCAGCGCCCCGTTTTTCTCCCTGCGTTACGTCAAACAGACCAGTCAGCATCTGTCGGTGCGCAAGAACGTCGCCGAGCCGCCGCAATTGAGCATCGACGAAGGCGCGATGCTGACCGTGCGCATCAATGGCGTCGAAGCCTATGCGGCCACCAACGACATCTCCCAGCGCGGCCTTCAATCGGCGCTGGAACAAGCAGAGACTCAAGCGCGACAACTGGCCCCGCATTCGCTGCTCGACCTGGGCGACCATGCTGTCGCCACTGCCCGCGCCGATTACCTCTCGCCCAACCTGCAAAGCGCGTTTCCATCGCTCAGCGATTGCTATGCCCTGCTCAACGCTGAATCGGCGTCGGTGCCCAGGGACGAGCGTCTTGTCAACTGGCAGGTAAGCCTGGGCCTTGAGAACGTCGAGCAGATCTACCTGAACAACGCCGGCGCCGAGATCCGTCAGGCCCAGCGCTTCGTCTTCCCCGGGCTGACCGTCACGGCCTACGACGGGCAGGACAGCCAGACCCGCAGCCTGGGTCGCGAGAACTTCGGCCAGCAAGGCGGCGCGGAAATCATCGCTTCGTGCGGGATCATCGGTGCGGCGGTCAACGTCGCCGATCAGGCGCTGCAACTGGTCATGGCGCCAAACACGCCCTCCGGCCCGCGCGATCTGTTGCTGACGCCCGACCAGATGACCCTGCAAATCCACGAATCCATCGGTCACCCGCTGGAGCTGGACCGCATCCTCGGCGATGAGCGCAATTACGCCGGCACCAGCTTCGTCAAAGCCAGTGACTTCGGCACGCTGCAATACGGCTCAAGGCTGCTCAACGTGACCTTCGATCCTGAAATCCCCGAGCAACTGGCGAGCTACGGCTTTGATGACGACGGCACACCGGCGAGCAAGCAATTCCTGATCAAGGACGGCGTATTGGTGAGGCCTCTGGGCGGCGCGCTGTCGCAATACCGCAGCGGCATGGAAGGCGTCGCCAATAGCCGCGCGTCGAGCTGGAACCGCGCACCCATCGACCGCATGGCCAACCTGAATATCGAGCCGGGCGACCAGTCGATGGCGCAGCTCATTGGCGGCATCGAGCACGGCATTTTGATGAGCACCAACCGCTCGTGGTCGATCGACGATGCGCGCAACAAATTCCAGTTCGGCTGCGAATGGGGGCAGTTGATCGAGAACGGCGAGATCAAGGGCGTGGTGAAAAACCCGAACTACCGCGCGATCTCCGCCCAGTTCTGGCGCAACCTCAGCGCGGTCGGCGACGCCAGCACCTTCAAGGTCCTCGGCACGCCCAACTGCGGCAAAGGCGAGCCCAATCAAGTGATCCGCGTAGGGCACGCCTCGCCCGCTTGCGTGTTCGCCAGCGTTGATGTTTTCGGAGGTGACGCATGATGTCCCATCAAGCGCAATTCAAGGCCCTGGCTGAATGGCTGCACGGCGCGGTCACGGCAGACGAGCGTTACACCTTGAGCTACGACGCCGAAGCGTCGGACTTCATTCGTTTCAATCACGCCAAAGTGCGTCAGGCCGGCCATGTGCAGCAGGCCAGCGTGACCTTTAAGCTGATCGCCGCAGGCCGTCACGCCAACCTGAGCCTGACGCTGTCGGGCGATGCCGAGGTCGATCGACAGCGCCTGAGCGAGGCGCTGCTTCAGTTGCGCGAGACCCTGACGCTGTTGCCGGAAGACCCTTATCTGCAACTGAACGAAGAGGCCTGGCAGAGCAGCAACGTGCAGGGAACGCCGTTGCCGGACAGCGCCCATGTGGTCGAGCAGATCGCGCAACTGGGCGAAGGGCTGGATCTGGTCGGTATTTACGCCGCCGGGCCGATCTATCGCGGTTTCGCCAGTTCCAGCGGTGCGCTGGGCTGGCATCAGGCCAACAGCTTCAATTTCGACTGGAGCCTGTTCCACGAGAACGGCCAGGCAGTGAAAGCCAATTACGCCGGCCACACCTGGACTGACAAGGGCTTTGCACGGCGCTTTGCGCTGGCCCGTGAGCAACTGACGTTTCTTGGCCACCCCGCACACGCCCTCGCGCCCGGGAAATACCGTGCCTATCTGGCGCCCGCCGCACTGGAAGAAGTCATCGGAATGCTGTGCTGGGGTGGATTCTCCGCGCAGTCGCTGGCGGACAAGACCAGTCCCTTGCAGCGGCTGTACGACGGTCACGCCACGCTGAGTCCGCTGGTGAGTGTGAACGAGCAGGTCAGCGGCTCGTTGTCCCCTGCGTTTTCCGGCGAGGGTTATCCGCGCATGGACCTGTCGCTGGTGGCCGAAGGCGTCGCCCGGGATCGCATGATCGACTCGCGCAGCGCCGCCGAATACGGCCTTGTCGCCAATGGCGCAGGCTGGGGCGAGTCGCCGAGTGCGCTGAGCATGGAAGGCGGTTCGCTGGCGCTGGATGAGGTGTTGGAAGCGCTGGGCACGGGCCTGTACATCAGCAACCTGTGGTATTTGAATTTCTCGGACCGCACCGCCGGGCGCATCACGGGGATGACGCGCTTTGCCACGTTCTGGGTCGAGGACGGGCAGATCAAGGCGCCGGTCAATACCATGCGTTTCGACGACAGCATCTTCAGCCTGCTGGGCACCGCACTGGAGCAACTGACCACAGAAAGGGAACTCCTGCTGTCGACGAGCACCTACAGTCAGCGCCAGACCGCCTCGAATCTGCTGCCGGGTGCGCTGCTGAGTGGGTTGACGCTGACGCTGTAATGCATCGGGCTGTCTGGCTGCTGGCGGGCAGCCACTGAGCTCTGTGTGTGGGAGCGAGCTTGCTCGCGAATGCTGGCAATCAGGCTGCAGAGATGGGGCGGTTGTCAGGGCGTCTTCGTGAGCAAGCTCACTCCCACAAGGACCGTGCTTCAGCAGTGAGAGCTTCTACTGGGGCCGTGCTCCCAGCAGTTACATCCGATAATTAATTGGCCCGTTTCCCGCAACCATAAGGACCCTCGATCCACATGCCGACCTCAACACCGCAGCTGGACGCCCGCACCCTGCGCTGGATGCCATGGGTCATCGCCATTGCTTTTTTCATGCAAAGCCTGGACGGCACGATCCTCAACACCGCACTGCCATCCATGGCGCGCTCGCTGTCCGAAGACCCATTGCGCATGCAGTCGGTGATCATCGCCTACATGCTGACCATCGCCCTGCTGATCCCCGCGTCGGGCTGGATTTCAGACCGCTTCGGCATCAAGCGCATCTTCTTCAGCGCCATCCTGCTGTTCAGCTTCGGCTCGTTGCTGTGCGCGGTATCCAACTCCGTCGGCATGCTGGTGGGCGCGCGGGTGATTCAGGGCCTCGGCGGTGCGTTGATGATGCCGGTCGGCCGGCTCATTGTGCTGCGCGCCTACCCCCGAACCGAGCTGGTGCGCACGTTGAGCTTCATCACCATGCCCGCCCTGCTCGGCCCGCTGATGGGCCCGACGGTCGGCGGCTGGCTGGTGGAATACCTGAGCTGGCACTGGATCTTCCTGATCAACCTTCCGGTGGGAATTCTCGGGTGTTTTGCCGTGCGCAAATTCATCCCCGATCTTCAGGGCGGCGGACGCACGCGGTTTGATCTGGTGGGGTTCGGCCTGTTCGGCGCGTCGATGGTGCTGATCACGATCGCGCTGGAAGGCTTGGGCGAACTGCACTTGCCGCACTTGCGGGTGGTGATGCTGCTGTTCGGCGGCATGGCCTGTCTCGCCGCGTACTGGTTGCGCGCCAGTCATGTGGAAGCGCCACTGTTCTCCGCTCAGTTGTTCAAGACCCGCAGCTTTGCGGTAGGCATCATGGGCAATCTGTTCGCGCGCCTGGGCAGCGGCGCCCTGCCCTTTCTGCTGCCGTTGATGCTGCAAGTCGCGTTGGGTTACTCACCGTCACACGCCGGCATGAGCATGATTCCCCTGGCCCTCGCGGCGATGTTCGCCAAACCGCTGGCAACCAAGGCCATTGAGCGGCTGGGTTATCGCATCGTGCTGACCGGTAACACGCTGCTGTTGGGTATTCTGCTGGCGAGCATGGCACTGGTCACGGCCAACACGCCGTACTGGCTACTGCTCATTCATCTGGCGTTTTTGGGCGGGGTCAACTCGCTGCAGTTCTCGGCGATGAACGCGGTGACGCTGATCGACCTCGATGACGCCAGTGCCGCCAGCGGCAACAGTTTGCTGTCGGTGGTCGCGCAGTTGTCCCTGAGTCTTGGCGTCGCCTGTGCGGCCGCCTTGCTGGGCGGATTCAGCGACGACGTGGCGACGGGTGAAGTCAGCGACGTGCTCGGCGCGTTTCAGCTGACCTTCCTGTGCGTCGGCGTGCTGGCGATGCTGGCGGCGTCGATCTTCCTGCAGCTATCGCCGCGCATGGCACCCGAAGCACCGGCCCGCAAACCGCAACCGGAGCCCGAGATCGAGGCGTGACCCACTCACCATTTATCGCGCGCGGCCCCAAGGCAGGGGTCGCGACCTGATACACTGCGCGACATTTTGTTTTGCAGGCCCGTCCCGTGACTAACACCGCTTTTAACTCACTGCCCCTTTCCGCCGCCATGCTGGCTAACCTGGAGTCCCTTGGTTATGCCGAGATGACGCCGATTCAGGCGCAGAGCCTGCCGGTGATCGTCAAGGGGATGGACCTGATTGCGCAGGCCAAGACGGGCTCCGGCAAGACCGCTGCATTCGGCATCGGCCTGCTCAATCCGATCAATCCGCGCTACTTCGGCTGCCAGGCGTTGGTGCTCTGCCCCACCCGTGAGCTGGCCGATCAGGTGGCCAAGGAAATCCGTCGTCTGGCGCGTTCCGAAGACAACATCAAGGTCCTGACCCTCTGCGGCGGCGTGTCTTTCGGCCCGCAGATCGGCTCGCTGGAGCACGGCGCGCACGTCATCGTTGGCACACCGGGTCGCATTCAGCAGCATCTGCGCAAGGGTTCGCTGGTGCTGGACGGCCTGAACACGCTGGTGCTGGACGAAGCCGACCGCATGCTCGACATGGGTTTCTACGACGCCATCGCCGACATCATCGAGCAGACGCCCAAGCGTCGCCAGACCCTGCTGTTCTCGGCCACGTACCCGGTCGGCATCAAGCAGCTGTCCTCGAAATTCATGCGCGATCCGCAGACCGTCAAGGTCGAAGCGCTCCACGCCGACAGCCAGATCGAGCAGATCTTCTATGAAATCGCGCCGGAGCAACGCCTCGAAGCAGTGGTCCGCGTGCTCGATCATTTCCGTCCGCAGTCCTGCGTGGCGTTCTGTTTCACCAAGCAGCAGGTTCAGGAAGTAGTCGATCACCTGACCGCCAAGGGCATGTCTGCCGTCGGCCTGCATGGCGATCTGGAACAGCGTGACCGCGACCAGGTGCTGGCGATGTTCGCCAACCGCAGCACCTCGGTGCTGGTGGCCACTGACGTCGCTGCGCGCGGTCTGGACATCGATGGCCTGGACATGGTGCTCAACGTCGAACTGGCGCGGGATTCGGAAATCCACATTCACCGCGTCGGCCGTACCGGTCGTGCGGGTGAGACCGGCATCGCCGTCAGCCTCGTCGCGCCCGGCGAAAGCCAGCGCGCCCGCGCCGTTGAAGAACTGCAGAAAGCGCCGCTCAACTGGCAGCAATACGACCAGCTGGAGCGCAAGGAAGGCGGCAAGCTGCTGCCACCGATGACCACGCTGTGCATCGGTTCCGGCCGCAAAGACAAACTGCGCCCCGGCGACATTCTGGGCGCGCTGACCGGCGAAGCCGGCATTCCCGGCTCTCAGGTGGGCAAGATCGCGATCTTTGATTTCCAGGCCTACGTCGCCGTGGAACGCAGCATGGCCAAGCAGGCGCTGGAACGTTTGAACAACGGCAAGATCAAGGGCAAATCGTTGCGCGTGCGGATCTTGTAAACACCCGCAATACCGCATCGCCACCTTGCTCGCGAAAGCGTCAGCAGAATCAACATTGATCGCTGACAGATTCCACGATCTTCTTCCCGATATTCCGAGGACACCGCTTTGCCCGTTACTGACGTTGTGATCATCGGCGCCGGCGCCGCAGGTTTGATGTGTGCATTCACGGCGGCCCAGCGCGGGCGCAAGGTCATGCTGATCGACCACGCCAACAAGCCGGGCAAGAAAATCCTCATGTCGGGCGGCGGTCGCTGCAACTTCACCAACATGTACACCGAGCCCGCCAACTTCCTCTCGCAGAATCCGCATTTCTGCAAATCGGCGCTGGCCCGCTACACCCAGTGGGATTTCATCGAGCTGGTGGGCAAGCACGGCGTGCCGTACCACGAAAAGAAACTCGGCCAACTGTTCTGCGACAACAAGTCCAGCGACATCCTCGATCTGCTGCTCGCTGAATGCGACACCGCTGGCGTGAGCCTGCACATGGACACCTCGGTGCAGAGCATCGAGAAAACCGACAGCGGTTACCAGCTGAAAACCACCCTGGGCGAGCTCCGCTGCGAGTCGCTGGTGATCGCCACAGGCGGGTTGTCGATTCCGACGCTGGGCGCTACCGGTTTCGGTTATCAGGTCGGCAAGCAGTTCGGCCACACGCTATTGCCTACCCGGGCGGGCCTGGTGCCGTTCACCATCACCGATCAATTGAAAGAGCTGTGCACCGAGCTGACCGGCACGTCGGTCGATTGCCTGGTGAGCTGCAACGACGTCAGCTTTCGCGAGAACATCCTATTCACCCACCGTGGCTTGAGCGGGCCGGCGATTCTGCAGATCTCGTCCCTCTGGCAGCCGGGCGACACGGTCGAAATCAATCTGATGCCCGACCACGACGCCCACAACTGGCTGACCGAGCAACAGGCCGAACGCCCGAACAGCGAACTGAAGACGCTGCTCGGCGAGATTTTCACCAAGAAAATGGCCAACCTGATTGCCGAGCAATGGTTTGTGTCCAAGCCGATGAAGCAGTACACCCACGCTGAACTGGCCGACATCGCCACCAGACTGGCGAGCTGGCAAGTGGTACCGGCGGGCACCGAAGGGTATCGCACCGCGGAAGTGACACTAGGCGGCATCGACACCCGCGAGGTGTCGTCGAAGACCATGGAATCCCTGAAATCACCGGGGCTGTATTTTGTCGGTGAGGTGCTGGATGTCAGCGGGCATCTGGGCGGCTTCAACTTCCAGTGGGCCTGGGCCTCGGCGTACGCGGCGGCGCAGTTCGTCTGAGCAGTCGTTGCGAGCAAGCCTACAACGTCACAGACGCACGCGATCTCTGTAGGAGCAATCGGAGTTTACGACGGTCGCGAAGAGGCCGGGTCAGGCAATACACATTCAGTGCGTGACCTTGCGCCTTCGCGACCGTCGTTACCTCCGATTGCTCCTACAAGGGCGTGTTGCAAATGAGAGAGGCACCCTTGGGGTCAAGGTGCGTTTTGAGGTATTGGCATCCGCCCCGGAATAAATTTTGCTAACCGGATGTACAGCGCGCATCCGGCGCTGTACATATCCCTGAGCAAAATCAATCGCGAACAAGGCCGTCAGCGTTCATGGCATCGACATCGTTGCGCAATACATTCCGCCGTCTCTGGGCGCTGGACAAGTTTTCCTACAGCGTGCGGGTTTTCATCGCGCTGACCGGCAGCATGGCGCTGTGCTGGTACCAGAACGAGATGTCTCAGTTGATCCCGCTGTTCCTTGGGATTATCGCCAGCGCCCTGTCGGAAACCGATGACAGCTGGCAGGGCCGGCTCAATGCGCTGGCCGTGACGCTGGTGTGCTTCAGCATCGCAGCGCTGTCCGTGGAGCTGCTGTTCCCCTACCCCGTGGTGTTCATCTGCGCGTTTGCCTTCGCGGCGTTCTGCCTGACGATGCTCGGCGCGCTGGGCGAGCGCTACGGCGCCATTGCCTACGCGACGTTGATTCTGTCGGTCTACACCATGATCGGCGTCGATCAGCGCGGCGGCGAAGTCACCGATTTCTGGCACGAACCCATGCTGCTGGTCGCAGGCGCGGCGTGGTACGGCCTGCTGTCGGTGCTGTGGCAGATGCTGTTTTCCAATCAGCCGGTGCAGCAGGCCCTGGCCCGACTGTTTCGCGAGCTGGGCCTGTACCTGAAGCTCAAATCAGAGCTGTTCGAGCCGATTCGCACCCTGGATATCGAAGCCAAGCGCCTAGAGCTTGCCAAGCAGAACGGCAAGGTCGTCGGTGCGCTCAACGTGACCAAGGAAATCATCCTCAACCGTGTGGGCAGTGGCCGCCCCGGCTCGAAGGTCAGTCGCTACCTGAAGCTGTATTTTCTGGCCCAGGACATCCACGAACGTGCCAGTTCGTCGCACTATCCCTACAACTCCCTGGCCGAGGCGTTTTTCCACAGCGATGTATTGTTTCGCTGCCAGCGCCTGCTGCGCCAGCAAGGTCGCGCCTGCCGTGACCTGTCGGCGTCGATCCAGCTGCGCCAGCCGTTCATCTATGACGACAGCTTCGCCCACGCGCTCAATGATCTGCGCGCCTCCCTAGAACACCTGCGCATTCAGAGCAATCCGGCGTGGCGCGGGCTGCTGCGTTCGCTGCGGGCGCTGGCCAATAACCTCGGCACCCTTGACCGGCTGCTCAGCGATGCGAGCAACCCCGACGCCCTGGCGGACGCCACCGACAGCAGCCTGCTGGACCGCTCGCCGCGCAACCTCAAGGACGTCTGGACGCGGCTGCGGCTGCAACTGACGCCGACCTCGCTGTTGTTCCGTCACGCCCTGCGCCTGCCATTGGCGCTGGTCATCGGCTACATCATGGTTCACCTGATTCACCCGTCCCAGGGTTACTGGATTATCCTCACCACGGTGTTTGTCTGCCAGCCAAGCTACGGCGCCACGCGGCGCAAACTCGGGCAGCGCATCATCGGCACCGCCATTGGCCTGACGGCGGGCTGGATTCTGTTCGACCTGATCACCACGCCGGTCCTGCAATCGATGTGCGCGGTGCTGGCCGGCGTGGTGTTCTTCGTCAACCGCACCACGCGCTACACGCTGTCGACGGCGGCAATCACGGTGATGATCCTGTTCTGCTTCAATCAGGTCGGCGACGGTTACGGCGTGTTCCTGCCGCGCCTGCTGGACACGCTGCTGGGCAGCCTGATCGCCGGCCTGGCGGTGTTCCTGTTCCTGCCCGACTGGCAAGGCCGTCGACTGAACAAGGTGCTGGCCAACACGCTGTCGTGCAACAGCATTTACCTGCGCCAGATCATGCAGCAATACGCGAACGGCAAGAGCGACGATCTGGCCTATCGACTGGCCCGACGCAACGCCCATAACGCCGACGCGGCGCTGTCCACCACGCTGGCCAACATGCTCATGGAGCCCGGGCATTTCCGCAAAGAGGCCGACGTGGGTTTCCGCTTCCTGGTGCTGTCACACACGCTGCTCAGTTATCTGTCGGGCCTGGGGGCCCATCGGGACGCACCGCTGCCGCCCGAAGTGCGCGAGCAGCTGATTGAGGGCGCCGGGGCCAGCCTTGCCGCGAGCATCGATGAAATCGCCCAGAGCCTGGCGATGCGTGAGCCTGTTGCGGTGCAAAGCGACGCAGAGGAGGCGCTGGCGACGAGCCTGGAACAGATGCCGGAAGAAATCGACGAAGGCCAACGGCTGGTGCAAACCCAACTCGCGCTGATCTGCCGTCAGTTGGGGCCGTTGCGCACCCTCGCAGCGCACTTGATCAAAGATCCCGTCAAAGAACCCGACCTCACAGACCGTGCAGCTTGATGAGCTTGTCGTACGTGCCGTCGGCTTTCATGTCGGCGATGGCCTTGTCGAAATCCAGAACGATCTGCTGATGATCCGCCCGTTTGATGCTGACCAGCATGTGCAGACTGTTTTCGCTCAGTGACTTGGGCAGAAATTCAACGCTGGCCTGTACGTCAGCCGGCTCGCGATTGAGGGCAAAGCGCGCCGCGTACTCGTCTTCCACCGTCAAGTCGACCCTGCGCGCCGCGAGCATCCTGACAGAGGTCGAGAAATTCGCAACCGGCACCTTCTTCAGCTCGGCATCGGCGTCGAATTCGGGCGAATAGGCGTAGCCGCGCACGACGGCAATGGAATAGCCGTGCAGCTGCGACAGGCTCTGAAAGTCGATGGCGGCGTCTTTGCGTTTCAGGAAACGCAGGCGGTTAATCAGGTATGGCGCAGAGAAAACCCCAATGCGCGTGCGTTCTTCGCTGTACCAGGCGTTGATGACTATGTCATACCGCCCTTCGCTCAGCCCGTGAATTGCCCGCGCCCAGGGGACCTGCTCGTATTCGGTGTCATAACCGGCGCGGCCCAGGGCCGTGCGAATCAGATCAGTGGAAAGCCCGTCGTGAAGCAATGACACGTCGGCATAAGGCGCCCACGCATCGCCGGCGAGACGCAATGTCTGCGCGGCCGCGCCTTGGGCTATCAGCATCATTCCCAACAGCCCTGCGGCGCACAGCAAACGCGACATGCTCAGCTTCCTTGTGGCAACTGGCCTTCAGTGAAGACGCATTTTGCGCATTGCACAACTCATAACACTGCTATGTTTGTGCTGCAGTTCAACAAAATGACGCGCCGTTGATTGAATCAGTGTCGAGCCCTGCTCGCCGCGAATTTGGGCTTGCGCCGATATGCGTTTAGTATCCGGCATCCACTTCTTCTCGCAGGCCGGCGTCATGTCTATCAACTGGATTTGCAAACACCATACCGACCTTGGAAAAGAGCAGCTGTACGCCATTCTGCAACTGAGGGCGCAGGTGTTCGTGGTGGAGCAGAAATGCTGGTATCTGGACGTCGATGGCCAGGACTTGCTGGGCGATACCTGCCATCTCATGGCTCGGCAGGATGATCAGCTGGTCGCCTACCTGCGCCTGCTGGACCCGATTCAGCAGAACGGTGACGTGACCATTGGCCGCGTGGTGACTGCACCATCGATGCGCAATAAGGGCATGGGTCATGAATTGATGGTTCAGGCGCTGAAACACGCCGAACTGCAGTGGCCGGACCAGCCGATATTTCTCTCGGCCCAGGCGCACTTGCAGGGTTACTACAGCCGCTACGGCTTTAATCCGGTGGGCGAGGTGTACGTCGAGGACGGCATCCCGCACATCAGCATGCGTCGCGATCTGGACTGATCCGGCGCGGGGACCCTGATGTCCCTCGCAGGACCGGCTTTGCCGGAAAAAGCTCTAGAATCAACGCCCCTGACACGACGTCACGGATACCCGAGCACCGTCTTGATGGCCTGCAAATTGCCCTCGATCCAGCGGCGGTCAATCGCGCCCCAGTCATGAATCCGGTAACCGCCGGCATGATTGCGGCCGCCATCCAGTTGTTCGAATTCGCAGACGATGTCCAGATCAGCCAGCGCCGCGATGGTGTCCTGGGCCGTGCGACGGGGCATGCCGGTGACGTCGGTCAGTGCCGGTACGCTGCTGGCGATGCCGCTGTCGATCAGATACGCCACGTACAGGCGGCGGTAGAAACTGCTCTTGGTCTTGCTGACGTCCATTAAAACTTCCTTGAAAAGCGCTAGCGGCTGATCAGCGCACGGCCGTCTGCATGTCCCGCCAGGTCAGGTAGATGCGCAGGTCGAATTCCAGCTGGTGATAGCCCGGCTGCATGTGTTCGCACAACTGATAGAACGCCTTGTTGTGGTCCGACTCCTTGAAGTGCGCCAGTTCGTGGACCACGATCATCTTCAGAAACTGCGGCGCGGCCTCCTTGAACAGCGCAGCCACGCGGATTTCCTTCTTGGATTTAAGCTTGCCGCCCTGCACCCGCGACACCGTGGTATGCAGGCCCAGCGCGCGGTGTGTCAGGTCCAGGCGGTTGTCGAACAGCACTTTGTCGATGTTCGGCGCGTTGCGCAGGTATTCCTGCTTGAGCGCCAGCGCGTAGGCGTACAGCGCCTTGTCGCTCTGGATTTCGTGGCGATCCGGGTAGCGCTGCTGCAGATAATCCGTCAGCCGGTCCTGCGAGATCAGCTGCCGAACCTGATCCTGCAGGCCTTCGGGATAAGCCTGCAGGTATTTGAGCGGCATGGGGGTAGTGACAGTCATGGTCGGATCGGGTCGCGGGAAAAACGCGAGTCTACCGCGTCAGTCCTGCCCGAGCAGCTGCAACGCGACCGGCAGATCGACCGGCTCGACAAAACGCTCTGCCTCCAATGGCGGCATCGGATGAGCAATCAGGAAGCCCTGAATGATCTGACAACCGTTGTCGACCAGCCACTCATACTGCTCGTAGGTTTCGACGCCTTCGGCAATCACCTCGATATCGAGCATGCGACACAGGTCAATGATGCTGCGCGCGACGGCCAGATCCCGGGACGATCCCAGCATGCCGCCAATGAAGTGCCGGTCGAGCTTCAAGGTGTCCAGATCGAGGTTGCGCAGATGGGCAAGGGAGCTGTCGCCTGCGCCGAAATCGTCCAGCGACACACGCACGCCTATGTCATGCAGATCCTGCAGTTGCTTGCGGCTGTGAACCAGGTTGTGGACCAGCGACGGCTCGGTGATCTCGACTTCCAGTTGCCGGGGTTTCAGGCCGTGTATCTGCATCGCGCGCTGCAACTCGGCCGCCAGATTCGGCAGGCTGAATTGCGCAGGGCTCACGCTGACGCTCATGACCAGATCGTCCGGGAAGACGTCGCTCCAGCGTTGGCGCTGCGCCGCACCCTGCTCGAAAATCCAGCCGCCGAGCTTGTTGATCAGACGCGTCTCCTCCAGCAGCGGAATGAACACGCCTGACGGCACATCGCCCGCGTCCGGATGATGCCAGCGCAGTAGCGCTTCAAAACCCCGCGTCTTGCCGGTGACCACGTTGACCTGCGGCTGGTAGACCATGGAAAAGTCTTTGCCATCGATCGCCGTGCGCACGCTCTCTTCGAGCATCAGACGGGAGCGTGCACGGCCATTCATGTACTGATCGAAGAAGCGGTATTGCTGACGCCCTGCGCGCTTGGCTTCGTACATCGCAATGTCCGCCGCGCGCAGTAGGCCATCCAGATTGGTGCCGCAGTCCGGGTAGACCGCGATGCCGATACTCGCGCCGAGTGTGGCTTCGACCCCGTCAATCATGCGCCGGGCAGACACCCTCTCGATCAGCTTTTCGGCCACCTTCGCAGCGTGTTCGGGGAAGTCGAGTCCGTCGATGACCACCACGAACTCGTCGCCGCCCATGCGCGCAAGCACATCGTAAGGACGCAGGCAGTCTTTCAATTGCGCGCCGACCCACTGCAACACCTGATCGCCCGCATCGTGGCCCAGGGAATCATTCACATCCTTGAAGCCGTCGAGGTCCAGGTACAACACGACCAGGTATTTGCCCGCATGCTCGTTGCGCAACAGCATCCCTTCGACGGTCTGATAAAAGCCGCGGCGGTTGAGCAGCCCGGTGAGGGAGTCCGTCACGGCCTGATGTTCGAGCTGACGATAGAGGTCACGCACCACTGACATGTCGAGCACGCTCAGCACCATCGCGCGCTGCTCGGCGGGCAGCGGCGCGCAGGACAACGCGACCGGGACCTGACGCCCCTCGGGCGTTCGCAGCACGGCGTCATGGACGCGATAGGTATCGGCACGGCGATAGTGATGATAAAAGCCGGAATCTGCCCATTCGCCAACGCTGGGCTCGTGCAGGTAAGTGCACAACCCGGTGCCGCGCAGCTCGCCGTCGGTCATGCCCAGCAACCGGCAGATCGCCGGATTGGCGAAGCTGATGACGCCGTCTTCAGTGACGACAAGGATGCCTTCGGCCACGTTGGCCAGCACCGAGGCGTTGAACGCCCGCGCCGATTCCAGCTCGCGGCTCAGCTTCTGCAGGGCACGCCGATTGTGCTGCTGCTCCAGAAGCGCCTGAACCTTGGGCCTGAGAATATTGGGATCGAAGGGTTTGAACAGGTAATCGACTGCGCCGCTGGCGTAACCCTTGTGCACCGAGTCGCGGGATTGTTCGTTGGCGGTGAGGAAGATGATCGGCGTCAATCGCGTTCGCAGACTGCCACGCATGAGGCGGGCAACTTCGAAGCCATCCATGTCCGGCATCTGCACATCCAGCAGCACCAGATCGACATCTCGGTCCAGCAAAATACCCAACGCTTCCATGCCTGAGGCGGCGGTGATGATTTCCCGGTCCTGGCGCTGCAGTACCGCGCACATGGTCACCAGATTTTCCGGGTAATCGTCAACAACCAACAATACTGATTTGCCACTGGGTGGCAGGGACTGCGCGCATTCCATGCTGCTACTTATCATTCACTTTACTGCCCGGGGAATGGCCCCGCTGATGGACTGATTGGCCATTACTCTAGCTTCGATTGGAGAAAAAAGAAGGCAGCCATAGCAGTGCGATTCGAAAAGTGCCATCCAACCGACTAACGGTAACGGCGCTCAATGTCAGGAACACCCTGAGCTGCAGCAAAGATAGCGGCACTTTGACGTCAACCATCCGACAGATTCGCGTTAACAAATGCGCCGTGGAACCGTATAAAAAGCCGCCCCCAACCCCCTTTCGCCCGCAACTTTGCTGGCAATGAGACATATCGGACGACTAGACATGATTGATTTGGGAACGTGGAATCTGAGCATTCCAGTGGGCTCGCCCCCCGCCACCATCGAGACACAACAACTGCTTCAAGGTTACGACGGCAAATACTTCAAGTCCGGCTCATCGAACATCACATTCTGGGCTCCGGTTACCGGAAGCAAGACCGCCAACGCGATCTACCCGCGTACCGAGTTGCGCGAGACCTGGTCCAACGGCACGCTGCACAACTGGTACTACCAGGACGCCGACAATTATCTGAATGCCAAGCTCAAGGTTCTCCAGGTGCCATCTTCAGGCAGGGTCGTCATCGGTCAGATCCACGTCTACGACAGCACGCAGCCGCTGTTGAAGCTCGAATATCAGTACCTGGAAGCGACGCACATGGGCAACATCGTCGCCAAGGTCCGCTACCACCCCACCGATAAGAAAGCGCGCGTGATCACGGTGGCGGAAAACGTGAGCCTGAACGAGACGTTCAATTACGTCATCCACCTCAATAAAGCCGGGTTGCTCAGCGTGACCGCCCACGGCATGGCCTGGAACGACCGGATCAGCGCCACCTGGAGCAAACAGCAGCTGTACTTCAAGGCCGGTGTCTACACCCAGGACAACACGGGCTACACCAGCGAAGGCGGCAAGACCATGTTCTTCAACCTGGACGCCGACCACAACAAGAGCTGATGCGCGCGCGAGAGAGCCCGAGCGCCAGTGTCGCTCGGGCTCTTGAACAGGCAGCCCTTATGCCGCCCTGTATTCTTTTTCCGCTGCCTCAAAGCGCGTCAGCATGCCCGGCGTAGGGCCTTTGCCGATTACGCTGAACAGCACGATGGCGATGCTGGCGAAGATGAAGCCGGGGATGATCTCGTACAGGCCCAGCAGTTCGAAATGCTTCCACACCACGACCGTGATCGCGCCGACCAGAATCCCCGCCAGTGCGCCGTTGCGGGTCATGCCCTTCCAGATCACCGAGATCAGCACCACCGGCCCGAACGCGGCGCCAAAGCCTGCCCAGGCATAGCTGACCAGACCCAGCACGCGGTTCTCCGGGTTCGCCGCCAGGGCGATCGCAATCAGCGCCACCAACAGCACCATGGCCCGGCCGACCCACACCAGCTCAACCTGCGACGCGCTTTTGCGCAAAAACGCTTTGTAGAAGTCTTCGGTCAGCGCACTCGAACAGACCAGCAACTGGCAGCTCAGCGTGCTCATCACCGCCGCAAGAATGGCCGAAAGCAGAACGCCAGCAATCCACGGATTGAACAGGATCTTGGCCAGCTCGATGAAGACGCGCTCGTGGTTTTCAGTCACCGGACCGGCCACCTCCGGGTGCGCCGAAAAGTAGGCGATGCCGAAGAAGCCCACCGCGACGGTGCCGCCCAGGCAGAGGATCATCCAGGTCATGGAAATGCGACGGGCCTTGGCGATCGACCTGACCGAGTCAGCGGCCATGAAGCGCGCCAGGATGTGCGGCTGACCGAAGTAGCCCAGACCCCAGCCCATCAGCGAAATGACGCCGATGAAAGTGGTGTTCTTGAGCATGTCGAAGTTGCTCGGGTCCTGAGCTTCGATGGCCATGAACGTGGTGTCGATGCCACCGGTCGCCAGCAGCACGATGATGGGCGTAAGGATCAGCGCGAAGATCATCAGGGTCGCTTGTACGGTGTCTGTCCAGCTGACTGCCAGGAAGCCGCCGATGAAGGTGTAGGCAATCGTCGCCGCAGCGCCTGCCCACAACGCGGTTTCGTAGGACATGCCGAAGGTGCTCTCGAACAGCCGCGCGCCAGCGACGATGCCGGAAGCGCAGTAGATCGTGAAGAACACCAGAATCACGATGGCGGAAATCACCCGCAGCAGACCGCTGTTGTCTTCAAAGCGGCTGGAGAAGTAATCCGGCAGGGTCAGCGCATCGCCGTTGTGCTCGGTCTGTACCCGCAGGCGACCGGCAACGAACAGCCAGTTCAGGTAGGCGCCGACGATTAGCCCGATGGCGATCCAGCCTTCCGAGAGACCGGACATGTAGATCGCGCCCGGCAACCCCATGAGCAACCAGCCGCTCATGTCCGATGCACCGGCCGAAAGCGCCGTGACCACACTGCCGAGGCTGCGCCCGCCGAGGATATAGTCCGAGAGATTATTGGTGGAACGGTAGGCCATGAGTCCTATGAGGACCATCGCGGCGATGTAGATCACGAAAGTGATCAAGGTAGGGTTGCTGACACTCATCGGTTAGGTTCCGGCGTTGTTTTTATAGGCGCGAGCAGAGCGAAGTCCTCCTGAGGCATCAGGTTCGCGATTGGCCGCTCGCGTGTGTCGCGGGCTGGCGAGAACCTCGCCGCTGCACACCGCTGGAATGCACCAAAGCGGCGCATCCTAGAGGACACTCTGACGCAGGTGCAACCCGAAAAACGCCATTCCATGGCTTTTTTACAATTTAGATCAAAGTGCCATATACCCCGTATTTGCAGGGCAACAGCCAGCTAGAGCCTTGGCCAAGCAGGCACCCGAACCGGGCGAGGCCAGGCCAGCTCGACTCAATACAGGGCACTTTGGAAACACTTTGAAAAAAGGGGTTGCACCCGGTTGCACCTTTTCGATCCCGCGGCTAATCTTGCCGCAGCTAAGCCACATGACCGTGGCTGTCATGAGGATAAGAAATGGCCACCACCACCCTCGGTGTCAAACTCGACGACCCCACCCGCGAGCGATTGAAAGCGGCGGCGCAGTCCATCGACCGGACGCCCCACTGGCTGATCAAGCAGGCGATCTTCAATTATCTGGAGAAGCTCGAGGGCGGTGCGACCCTGAATGAACTCAGTGGTCAGGGTGGCAAAGACGCCGATGATCAGGGTGATCTGCCCGCCGACAACGCCCACCAGGCGTTCCTCGAATTCGCCGAAAGCATCCTTCCCCAGTCTGTTTTGCGCGCCGCCATCACCTCCGCCTACCGCCGTCCCGAGCCTGAAGTGGTGCCGATGCTCATCGAGCAGGCGCGCCTGCCTGCGCCAATGGCCGATGCAACCCACAAGCTGGCGGCGTCGATCGCTGAAAAGCTGCGCAACCAGAAGAGCGCCGGTGGCCGCGCCGGTATCGTCCAGGGCCTGCTGCAGGAATTCTCGCTGTCATCGCAGGAAGGCGTGGCGCTGATGTGCCTGGCCGAAGCCCTGCTGCGCATTCCTGACAAAGGCACCCGCGACGCATTGATCCGCGACAAGATCAGCACCGGCAACTGGCACCCGCATCTCGGCAACAGCCCGTCGCTGTTCGTCAACGCCGCCACCTGGGGCCTGTTACTGACCGGCAAACTGGTCAGCACCCACAACGAGGCGGGCCTGACCTCCTCGCTGAGCCGTATCATCGGCAAGTCCGGCGAGCCGATGATCCGCAAGGGCGTCGACATGGCCATGCGCCTGATGGGCGAGCAGTTCGTCACCGGCGAGACCATCGCCGAAGCTCTGGCCAACGCCAGCAAGTTCGAGGCTAAAGGCTTCCGTTACTCCTACGACATGCTCGGCGAAGCGGCCCTGACCGAGCATGACGCGCAGAAATACCTGGCGTCCTACGAGCAAGCCATCCACTCGATCGGCAAAGCCTCCCACGGTCGCGGCATCTATGAAGGCCCTGGCATCTCCATCAAATTGTCCGCGCTGCACCCGCGTTACAGCCGGGCGCAGTACGAGCGCGTGATGGACGAGTTGTACCCGCGCCTGCTGTCGCTGACCTTGCTGGCCAAGCAATACGACATCGGCCTGAACATCGACGCCGAAGAAGCCGATCGCCTGGAGCTGTCGCTGGACCTGCTCGAACGCCTGTGCTTCGAGCCGCAACTGACCGGCTGGAACGGCATCGGTTTCGTGATCCAGGCGTATCAGAAGCGCTGCCCTTACGTGATCGATTACGTCATCGATCTGGCCCGCCGAAGCCGCCATCGCCTGATGATCCGTCTGGTGAAAGGCGCGTACTGGGACAGTGAAATCAAGCGCGCCCAGGTCGAGGGCCTGGAAGGCTACCCGGTCTACACGCGCAAGGTTTACACCGACGTTTCCTACATCGCCTGCGCCCGCAAACTGCTCTCGGTGCCGGAAGTCATCTACCCGCAGTTCGCGACCCACAACGCCCATACGCTGTCGGCCATTTACCACATCGCCGGTCAGAACTATTACCCCGGTCAGTACGAGTTCCAGTGCCTGCACGGCATGGGCGAACCCTTGTATGAACAGGTCGTCGGCAAAGTCGCCGATGGCAAGCTGAACCGACCGTGCCGCGTGTACGCACCGGTCGGCACCCATGAAACGCTGCTGGCGTATCTGGTGCGTCGACTGCTGGAAAACGGCGCCAACACCTCCTTCGTCAACCGCATTGCTGACCAGTCGATATCCATTCAGGAACTGGTTGCCGATCCCGTTTCCAGCATCGAGCGCATGGCCACCCAGGAAGGCGGGTTCGGCCTGCCGCATCCACGCATTCCGCTGCCGCGCGACCTGTACGGCAGCGAGCGCGCCAACTCCGCCGGCATCGACATGGCCAACGAACATCGTTTGGCATCGCTGTCTTCTGCCCTGCTCGCCACGGCGCACAACGACTGGAAGGCGGGCCCGATGCTGGGCAGCCCGGTCAGCGCTGGCACTGAAACGCCGGTCCTGAACCCGTCCGATTTGCGTGACGTCGTTGGCCATGTACAGGAAGCCAGCCTGGAAGACGTCGATAACGCCCTGCTCAGCGCACTCAGCGCCGGACCGATCTGGCAGGCGACGCCGCCGGCCGAACGTGCCGCAATCCTTGAGCGCGCCGCGGACCTGATGGAAGCCGAAATACAACCGCTGATGGGCTTGCTGGCTCGCGAAGCCGGCAAGACGTTCGCCAACGCCATCGCCGAAGTGCGGGAGGCTGTGGATTTCCTGCGCTACTACGCGGTGCAGGCACGCAACGATTTCAGCAACGACGCTCACCGCCCGTTGGGCCCTGTGGTGTGCATCAGCCCGTGGAACTTCCCGCTGGCGATTTTCAGCGGTCAGGTGGCGGCAGCCCTGGCGGCCGGTAACCCGGTCCTCGCCAAACCTGCGGAACAGACACCGCTGATCGCCGCGCAGGCCGTCCGCATTTTGCTCGAAGCCGGTATTCCCGAAGGCGTGGTGCAACTGCTGCCGGGCCGCGGTGAAACCGTCGGCGCGCGGCTGGTGGGCGATGATCGCGTCAAGGGTGTCATGTTCACCGGTTCCACTGAAGTCGCTCGCTTGCTGCAACGCAATGTCGCCGGCCGTCTCGATGCTCAGGGCCGGCCGATTCCCCTGATCGCTGAAACCGGTGGCCAGAACGCAATGATCGTCGACTCCTCGGCGCTGACCGAACAAGTGGTCATCGACGTGGTGTCCTCGGCGTTCGACAGCGCCGGCCAACGCTGCTCCGCACTGCGTGTGCTGTGCTTGCAGGAAGATTCAGCGGACCGCGTCATCGAGATGCTTAAAGGCGCAATGGCCGAAAGCCGCCTCGGCAACCCGGAGCGCCTGTCGGTGGACATCGGGCCGGTGATCGATCAGGAAGCCAAGGCCGGCATCGAGAAACACATTCAGGCCATGCGCGACAAAGGCCGTAATGTGTATCAGGTCGCCATTGCCGACAGCGACGAGATCAAGCGCGGCACCTACGTGATGCCGACGCTGATTGAGCTGGACAGCTTCGATGAACTGCAACGGGAAATCTTCGGCCCGGTCCTGCACGTCGTGCGCTACAAGCGTCGTGAGCTGGATCAACTGATCGCGCAGATCAACGCCTCCGGTTATGGCCTGACATTGGGCGTACACACGCGCATCGACGAGACCATCGCCAAGGTGATCGACAACGTCAACGCCGGGAACATGTACGTCAACCGCAACATCGTCGGCGCCGTAGTGGGTGTGCAACCGTTTGGTGGCGAAGGTTTGTCGGGCACCGGCCCGAAAGCCGGTGGCCCGCTGTATCTCTACCGTTTGCTGTCGACGCGTCCCGCCGATGCCGTGCAGAAATCCTTCGCCGCCCGCGATGCGCAACAGGCGCCGGATATCCGCATGCAGGAGGCGATGCTCAAGCCGCTGCATGCGCTCAAGGCCTGGGCAAGCAGCCAACAACTCAGCGATCTGGAGGTGTTATGCAGCCAGTTCGCCGAGCAATCCCAAAGCGGCGTGACCCGCACGCTCATGGGCCCGACCGGCGAGCGCAACAGCTACAGCATCCTGCCGCGTGAGCACGTGCTGTGTCTGGCCGAAGATGAGACGGATCTGCTGGCGCAACTGGCCGCAGTGATGGCGGTGGGCAGTATGGCAATCGTGCCGGACGTTGAACCGGCCAAGTCGCTGCACAATCGTCTGCCGAAGGATGTGCAGTCCCGCATCAAGCTGGTTGCCGACTGGAACAAGGACGCGGTCGCCATTGACGCGGTATTGCACCATGGCGATTCCGATCAACTGCGCGCCATCTGCGAACAGGTCGCTCAACGCAGCGGCGCGATCATCGGCGTTCACGGGCTTTCCAAAGGCGAAACCAACATTGCGCTGGAGCGTCTGGTGATCGAGCGTGCGCTGAGCGTCAACACCGCGGCAGCGGGCGGTAATGCGAGCCTCATGACCATCGGCTAGATGTCTTCGCGGTCAAAGACGGTCCCACTCAGTGCACGCGCTATTCAGTGGAATCGGCTTCAGCCGGGAAGAAGCCAGTGCGGGCGCCATCCGTTTTGCGATGGCGCCGATGCATTCTTGCCGTTTGGTGGCCGTTTGAGCGCCCCATCACCCGCATCAATCATCCTGTTCACCCCTTCTCCTCGCCCCTAGACTCGACGGCATTCCCAAGAAAGGTACGCCGCCATGTCCGAGACGCTGCTCAGTTCCCGCAATCTGGCTTTCGAGCTGTATGAAGTGCTGGACGCCGAGGCGCTGACTCGGCGCGAGCGTTTTGCCGAGCACAGCCGGGAAACCTTCGATGCAGCGATCAGCACGGCGCGCAACATCGCGGAGAAATACTTCGCGCCCCACAACCGCAAAAACGACGAGAACGAGCCGCGCTACGAGAACGGTGCAGCGGTGCTGATTCCGGAAGTGAAACCCGCCGTGGACGCCTTTCTCGAGGCTGGGTTTCTGAACGCCGCCCGGGACTTCGACGCCGGTGGCATGCAACTGCCGACCCTGCTGTCTCAGGCCTGCTTTGCCCATTTCCAGTCCGCCAATGCCGCGACGGCGTCGTACCCCTTCCTGACCATGGGCGCGGCGAATCTCATTGAAAACTTCGGCACCGACGAGCAAAAGCGGCGCTTTCTGCAACCGATGATCGAGGGCCGCTTTTTCGGCACCATGGCCCTGACCGAACCCCACGCCGGATCGTCGCTGTCGGACATCCGCACACGCGCCGAGCCTGCGGAAGACGGCAGCTATCGCCTGCGCGGCAACAAGATTTTTATCTCGGGCGGCGATCACCCACTGTCCGAAAACATCATCCATCTGGTCCTCGCCAAACTGCCCGACGCACCCGCGGGGGTGAAAGGCATTTCCCTGTTCATCGTCCCGAAGTTTCTGGTTAACGACGACGGCAGTCTCGGTGAGCGCAACGACGTCATTCTGGCCGGGCTGTTTCACAAGATGGGCTGGCGCGGCACCACCTCCACGGCGCTGAACTTCGGGGACAACGGCAACTGCGTCAGCTATCTCGTGGGCAAGCCGCATCAGGGCCTGAGCTGCATGTTTCAGATGATGAACGAGGCACGCATCGGCGTCGGCATGGGCGCGGTGATGCTGGGTTATGCCGGTTACCTGTACTCGCTGGAATACGCCCGCGAACGTCCGCAAGGCCGACTGCCTGACAGCAAGTCACCGGACGGGGCGCCGGTATCCATCATTCAGCACGCCGACGTGAAACGCATGCTGCTGACGCAAAAAGCCTACGTCGAGGGTTCGTTCGACCTGGGCCTTTACGCCGCTCGGCTGTTCGACGACACGCAGACGGGCGACAGCGAGGACGTGCGCAAACACGCCCACGAGCTGCTTGACCTGCTGACGCCCATCGTCAAATCCTGGCCTTCGGAGTTCTGCCTGAAGGCCAATGAACTCGCGATCCAGATCCTCGGCGGCCATGGCTATACGCGCGATTACCCGGTGGAGCAGTACTACCGCGACAACCGCCTGAACCCGATTCATGAAGGCACCCACGGCATTCAGTCCCTGGATCTGCTGGGGCGCAAGCTGGCGCAAAACGGAGGCGCCGGGCTCAAGCAACTGATTCGTCTGATCGCCGGCACCTGCGAGCGGGCCCAGACCCATGAATCGCTGACGGTATTGCGCCAACCGCTGGAGCAACTGGTCGCTCGCCTGCAAGCGGTGACCCTCGGCCTACTGACCGATCTGAGCGAGGGCAAGGTCAACGGGACGCTGGCCAACTCGGCGCTGTACATGAAGGCGTTCGGGCACGCGGTGATTGGCTGGCGCTGGCTGGAACAGGCGATTCGTGCGCAGGAGGGGTTAGAGAAGAACAACGAAGCCGACACCGACTTCTACAAGGGCAAGTTGCAGGCCGCCCGATACTTCCTGACGTGGGAAGTACCGGGTTGCCATCATGAGCTGGCGATTCTTGAGCGCCGGGATGACGCTTGTCTGTCGATGCAGGCGGGCTGGTTTTAAGCCCGCCACATGACAGCCGCAGCGACTCGCTCGCGCTAAGCGTTGATTCAAGCCCCTGGTGCCTTCCAGGAGTTTTCGGCGCCCGGAAAGATTCTGAACCGTGAAGCAAACGGGCGATAAAACTCTTTTACCCGATTCAAGCGTTTGTAGTATTCGGACGCGTAGACATTGGTATCCATTTTGAACCCGTCGTCGAGCAGGTCGGCATAATCCGGCCGGGTTTCTTTGAGTACATCCAGAAACAACCTGGGCCCCGTGACTTCCGAGATCTGCGTCATGTAGGCGGTCATCGCCGCCTTGGATTGATGTCGGGAAGACGTCAACGCTTCAAGGGCGGCGTATTGTCTGGTGAACCGGGTATGAATTTCCCGCTCCATTTCCCTGAACACGGGATTGCCGGGGCGGCTGGCGAAATGACTGTTACCGGGGCCTCTGAACGACAAAGTCGGGCTTTCCAGTGTGCCGCCCACCAGCACGTCATGGGGTCCCGCCAGCAGCTCGGCTCCCGAGAATGAGCGACCGATGACGTCGTCGCAGTCCATGTAGATGCCGCCGTACTCCCTGATCAATCGGTACCTCAAGATATCCGAGGCTGCGGCAAAGTTTTCCAATTCTCCTCGGCGAAAGCAGGAAAACGCTGTCGAGGTGTGCGGGTCGTTCATGAAGCCCTCGAAGAAGGGCTCATCCTGCAGCCTGGAAATGGTCATGTTGGGAAAGTCGGCGAACGCATTCTGCAATTGCGCGGGGGGGTACAGACCGTCAGACGCTGCCGTGTCGTCAATATCCACATGCATCGTGAACTTGAGATCGGGACTGATTCGCATGTTGGATTTGATGTTTTCGATGAGCGATTCACTCGGCAACCGCCGGCCCAGCCAGACCTGGTGCACCACCTGCTCGACCGGCTCTGCATTGGCAGGAACACCCGGCAGGCGCCGGAAGGTGTAAAACACGTCACGCACCCCTGCCCTCAAGTTATCCCTGACCCTCAGATAATCCGTCTCGGTCCCTGTGCGCCAGCGGCCCTTATTGTCCAGCCAGAGAAACCGCTCGTTACTCGATTCCCAGCAGGCTATCTCAGCGTTGTAAGCGACCTTGGTCCCCTCAGGAACGTTGTTGGCGAAATATCGAAGTACCTGCTTTCCTTCCTCGTTCTCTACCCACCTCATTTCGATGCCGTCCATGGGGATCTCGACCGTCACGGGTGGCTGGGCGCGCGTGAGTGTGATTTCACCCCGTTCGCCCGGCAGTGCCGTCTGGGGCGATTCCTCAATGAAACTGGCGCCGCCGCGCAGGCCGGGACGCAGGTCAATGTCGGAATAGAAACCGCTCGCGGGTTTAACGTAGGGCCCCTTCACCTGCGGATCCTCCGCCGAGAAGATGCGGTACTGCCCGACCTTCTCGACGGGCTCCACTGGATACACCTTCGCGTGCACACGGGCGAAGTAAGCTGTCTCGCCGGGGGCGGGATGCTCGACTTTATAGACGGCTCCAAGGTCGTCCACTTGCCAGGCGCCAGGGATGTCACCCAGCGCGGCCCCGTATTCGAAGCGGGCCAGTGACGCTCTCAGGGCCGGCTGCAGCGAACGCAAACCCTCCGGCTCCACGCCAAACGCTTTGATGCTGTCGTACGTATTAGTGCGGTGGGCTTTGAGCGCGATGCGATCCTGCACTTCCTGACTCAGCCGTGCCTGGCGATCACTCGCCGACTCGCTCGCCTGCGCCAGTTCCTCTTCAATACTTTCAGCCTGCGCTCGTTGTTGCTGCTGAACAGCCACCGCCTTTTCCTCGGGACTTCGATCAGCAATCATTTGCCCGATTTCATCCACAGCATCAGAGGCCGTCTCTTCCGCCACACGGGTGGCAGCCGCCGCCAGCCTGCTCGAAGCCGCTGCTCCGCCGATGACAGCGGGTGCCGCATTCAGAACGCCGAACACAATGCGGTCCACGCCGTCTTGCCGCTCTTCAAGGGTCCTGCCTTCAATGACCTCATCGATGCCAAGCCCGACCAGCGCCACGGACATTGCGGCCAGTGGAATCCAGAGCGCCGGCACCGCCATCGCGACAACACCGGTCACGGTTACGGCCCAGTACAACACCTCAGCCGATATCTCTTTGTTGTAATCCGCCTGGCTACGGATCAGTTGATTGCCGTCGGATTCAAGTCGGCTCTGCACGTTGTATTTGAAGTGGGAAAAAGGCCAGGGCGAAAGGGCATCGCCGAGATGGATGATCTTCGCCGGGTCCCAATGCCCCGTTTTCACATCAAGTTTGTGCGGAAACGCTGCGAGTCCTGCCAGGGTCTGGTGAAGTCCGGTGTAGGTGAAACCGTCGGCGACGTCTTCCACCTTGAAATGCCCTTCAAGGGCCTTCCTTCGACGTGGCCCCTGGCACTGCAGCGCAATCCAGCTTCGTAATTCGGAAAGATGCTGGAAGGCGTGAAGGGGCGACGAGTTGCCAGGGACGTACATCACCAGCCTGTCGGTGTGTTCGTCTCTGATGACGATGATGTCAGTGGCGACGTACCGATACAGAATCAATTCCCGAATCGTCACATCATGGGGCAAAGGCGCGTCGGCGAATGCTCTGAACGTCAAGGTGTCCCAGGTCTGATCCGGCGTCAGGCCAAGCGCTCGCAAGACCAGCTCTTTATCCTCAGCGCTCAGGGAACCCTCCTGATGCTGTACGAAAGCGGATTTCAACAGCGCAGCTTTGATCAACAGGTTGTAGTCATCACCATGGCGATGCCAGAAGCGCTTGAGCGAGTCCTGATAGTGGGACTGCAAATCGAAGTCCCACACATATCGTTTGAAGTCCTGTGGATTGATCGCCATATGGGTCGATCTGTCATAGCGCTGGGGGCTCGTCTTGCGATAAATCGCCTCATAGGCCCGGCACGGTCCGAGGTCCAGGCGCCCCGCAACGACGCGCGCCGGATATCCGCCTTCCTTGTAAGGACTCAAGTGGCCGAGATGATTGAAGAACTGTCCGTTGCCGTTTTGCTGCCAGTCCCGCATGAAGGCCTCGGTCAGGGTCATGGAATAAGCAACCTTTGCCCGGCCCGGTTCCTTCTCCCATTGATTGATGTACAG
This sequence comes from Pseudomonas sp. GW821-FHT02H06, assembly GCF_059421525.1. Taxonomy (NCBI): domain Bacteria; kingdom Pseudomonadati; phylum Pseudomonadota; class Gammaproteobacteria; order Pseudomonadales; family Pseudomonadaceae; genus Pseudomonas; species Pseudomonas sp. GW821-FHT02H06. The sequence continues at coordinate 115,663 of NZ_JBWKVD010000005.1, read as the reverse complement.
CGTGGTTATCAGCAGTTCGTCCGGATCCGTCTCTTCGGACACATGCTGGAACAGATAGGCTTGCGCTTGGGTGCGTGCATACTCACGCGGCGATTCGTAGCTGACGTGCTGCTGATCGAGCCAGTCGCTCAGCAGCATGGCGTCAGCGTCTGCGTCGACTTCGTTCCCGGGCGCCGGCTCGATGGGCCACCCGTTTTCGTCGCGCGGCACACGTGGCTCATTCCAGCCACTGTCTTCCCAGTCCTCGCCTCTCTGGTCTCGCCAGCCCGAGACTCGCGACATGCCGCGACTTCGCCGAAGCTCGTCAGCCCCGCGCTCCAGAGCGGTCGTATCCTTTCTGTCTTTCATAACCCGACATCCTGTCAGTGAGTGAGTCCGTAGAGTCCACCGACAGGCACGCAGGGCCGCTATAGATAATTATTGCTTACGAAATGTGCAGACTGTTCAGGGTTGTTGAATCGGAAAGAAACGATCAACCAGCACCCGCCCGGCACTTCCCAATCGCGCCGCATAACCCTGGCGACTGAAAGGCTCAGCGGTCCGCATGTCGAGCAATTTTCGGCCCGGGACTGGCCCGGTGACTTCACGCAGCTGGACTTTCATGAACCGGTAGAACGTCCCGATGACGTGTTCGATGCTGTCGATCTGAAAATAGTGGCCGGGTAAAAAAATAGCCTCGGCCTCTTCCGGACTCGCAGAGAACAGTGCGATCGGGGTTGCGCTCAAGTACTGTTTTTCCGGCAGTACGAACACCACGCTGGTGTCGTCAAAGCGGATCGGCGCACTCGTGGCACTGGCATGGGCGCCGCCCTGACTGCTGGCAAAGGTGCGCGCCTGATAGGGGTTTTCGCTGAATGAGGTGATATCGGTGTTGACCAGCACATCGCCCACGCTGACGTCGCCGTTACGGAAAAAGGCGCCCGACGTACCACGCGCCCCACTGCCTCCTCGATACAGCGCGACGTCATTGTTGTACCCCAGCGTGCTGACGTCCTCGGCAAGCCTTTGCACCATCGCGACTTGATCGGAATAGGTCGCCACGCCGGTTCGCAAGTACCGGTTATACGCATCGTCCTCATGGGTGTAATGCTTGATGGAAGCACCGACATATTCACCGTCCGCGGTCTTGAACACGCGATGTTTGGCCCACCACTCATCAAAATGCACCTCTTCACCCTCGGAATCAGTGGCGATAACTTCTTCGGGCTCCATGCAGAACACCTCGACCACTGCCTTTTGCCGGGCCAGCGCCGCCTCCGAATAAAGCTGCTCATCGAAAAGGTTGAGCTGCATGAAGCGGTCCCAGAACGCCGATTGCACATTGGCAATGGCCGTCGTGGGCGGCGGACTGATCGTCACGGCGCCGGCGTCCATGGGTGCACCGCCAGACAAGCCCGGGATCGGAAGCCGTTCCCAGCCGCCTTGCACACTGAAGCGGACCGGGCATCTGCCATGGAACGCAAACGGGTTCTGGGGATCGATGATGACCCAGCTGTCCAGGCTTTGATCGAAGTTCAAACGATGCGCTCGCCCTTCGATGACCGCCCATGCTTCGCCACTGCTCAGCCGGAATGACCCTTGATAGGGCCCCTCCTCCAACACAGGCGCCAGCGATTCGAGGACGACGTTGTCGCTCATGCCCGACAACGGATCGGTCGCCGGGAGAGCCGGCATCGCATCGGCGCCTGCGTCTAGCCCCAACGGGCTTCGTGCCGCCATGGACGGCCTGACATCAGTCCCCATGCGCGTCAGCAGCGGCAGGTTCAAGAACAGATAAATAGCGCTGGCGATGGCGCCCAAAATACCTCGCCTGCGTTGTTCGGCGCTTTTACCGTTGACCGCCTGATCGATATTCAACCCCGTGCTGATCAGGCTCGCGCCCACCACAGCCAACGCCAGCGGCCAGCCCAGCGGCGCCAGATTGCCGAGCACGGACAGAAAGGCGTTCAAGTAGCCGAGCCAGATCTGCTTGCGAAGGTCGCTGTTATCGGTAAGCAGGGTGGTGGCGTCAGCAGTCATGTCATGACGGGCGACATCTCGCAGGTAGACGAACGGATCACCCGAGATCGGCTCTGTTCCGCGATTGAGGAGGCGATTGACTCCAGCGTCGTCGTGATCATTGCTCAGCAGCCGAGCCACATCGCGCTGGAATGCAGCGCGGTGCGTCTCCCAGTCACTCGCCGAATGCAGAAATCGGGCGCAAAAGACCGCCCGAGTTCTGATGGACAGGAACTGCGCCTTCAACCACTCGTACATTTGGTGGTGGGTATCGAAGCAGTAGAACGGCGTTTGCGCCCCGCAGACATACAGGATCTGACGTCCGTTTTCATCGACGATACGCAGAATGTCCCGAGCCTTGAACGCGCCCAGTTCCAGATAAAACACCGACACCGCTGACGTCACAGGCATTGGCTCACGCAGCTGCGCGAGGGTTACAAGCCCCGGCCCGGTCGCCAGGACGCTGCGCAGCATCTCGAAATCCGTGGCTGACAGCTGGTTTCTGCTCCGGCCTTCTCCTGCAGACGCCAGGTAGCGAACCTTGGCAAGCACGCAGAAGTTGTCGCCGTGCTGCGCCCAGAACCTGTCCATTTTGCGGCGGTAGCCCGCACTGAAATCAAGGGCCCAGAAATCGTTGAGCACCTCTGCCGGGAGCATGCGCACTTCATTCCGTTCGTCATAAAAGCCATGCTGCGGACCGTCGGTGTAGAAACCGCCATACACCGCGAGCTCGTCGGGGGCTTGCTGCTCGCTTGCGTTGAAACGACGAATCACCAGTTCGGTCATCGTCATGGATTCCATCGTAGCGCCAGCGTGCTTCCATCCGGTAAAAGAGCGCGAACTGCTGCTGGCGCTGGAGAACCGATGCCAATACACCTGATCGGGGTCCAGATGCTTACCCGTGTGCCTGAAAATGATGCTCTGGGCAGCGGATCTCGCCAGTGCATTGAGATCGGGATAGTCGGTGACGTAACGGCTGGCTATCAGTTTGAGCTGACGTTCATCCGATTCGGGTAATGGGTGGGCTTGTACGTTCATGATGATCACTTCTCCTGAAATAGGAGCCAGAGGTGATCAGAGTTGGCAGCGCGGGCTGGCATAAATATGTATTGCTGCTGTCATCCGGGAACGGATGTGATCAGCGGCCTGCGAGTAACAGGCCCGTTGCACGGCCATTAGCCTGCCCATCTGGAATTACGCTTTGACAGCCAAGCAATTCAACAGGTTAAATCCCTTGGCACGCGGACTGCATGGTCAGTTCGCGCCCTCGTTTGTTCGAATTCGTTTTCTGGAGTACCGCCCTTGGATGCCACGACCATCAACAGCCTGTTCCTGATCGGCGCGTTGCTGGTGGGCGCAAGTATTCTGGTCAGCTCGCTGTCCTCCCGCCTTGGCATTCCCATTCTGGTGATCATCCTCGCCGTCGGCATGGTGGCCGGCGTCGATGGCGGCGGCATCATCTTCGATAACTACCCGACGGCCTATCTGGTCGGCAATCTCGCGCTGGCAGTCATTCTCCTCGACGGCGGCCTGCGCACGCGGGTGGCGAGTTTCCGCGTCGCACTCTGGCCAGCCTTGTCCCTGGCGACAGTCGGGGTGCTGATCACCACGGGGCTGACCGGCATGGTCGCCGCCTGGTTGTTCGACCTGAACATCATTCAAGGGCTGCTGATCGGCGCCATCGTCGGTTCCACAGACGCCGCCGCCGTCTTCTCGCTGCTGGGCGGCAAAGGCCTGAACGAACGGGTGACCGCCAGTCTCGAGATCGAATCCGGCAGCAACGACCCGATGGCGGTATTTCTCACGGTCACGCTGATCGACATGCTGTCCAGCGGCCAGACCGGCCTGCACTGGAGCCTGCTGGGCCATCTGGTTCAGGAGTTCGGCATCGGCGGGATCATCGGGCTGGGCGGCGGCTGGATCATGCTACAGCTGGTCAACCGGATTAATCTGGCCAACGGCCTGTACCCGATTCTGGTGGTCGCCGGCGGTCTGGTGGTCTTCGCACTGACCAACGCCATTCACGGCAGCGGCTTCCTCGCGGTGTATCTGTGCGGTCTGGTGTTGGGCAACAAGCCTATTCGCAGCCGCCACGGCATCCTGCATATGCTCGACGGCATGGCCTGGCTGGCACAGATCGGCATGTTCCTGGTGCTGGGCCTGCTGGTCACGCCCCACGATTTGCTGCCGATCGCGCTGCCAGCCTTGGGCCTGGCGCTGTGGATGATTCTGGTGGCGCGGCCGTTGTCTGTGCTGGCGGGCCTGCTGCCTTTCCGGGTGTTCCATGGCCGCGAAAAAGCCTTTATTGCCTGGGTGGGCTTGCGCGGCGCGGTACCGATCATTCTGGCGGTGTTCCCGCTGATGGCCGGTCTGCCCCATGCGCAGCTGTATTTCAATCTCGCGTTCTTCATCGTGCTGGTGTCGCTGCTGGTTCAGGGCACCAGCCTGCCGTGGGTGGCGAAATGGCTGAAAGTGACGGTGCCGCCTGATCCGGCGCCGATTTCCCGCGCAGCGCTGGAAGTGCATGTCACCAGCGAGTGGGAGCTGTTCGTGTATCGCCTTGGCGCCGAAAAGTGGTGCATCGGCGCCGCGTTGCGTGAGCTGAAAATGCCCGAAGGCACGCGGATCGCAGCCCTTTTTCGTGGCCAGCAACTGCTCCACCCGTCGGGTAGTACGGTGCTGGAAGTCGGCGATCTGCTGTGCGTCATTGGTCACGAACATGACCTTCCCGCCCTCGGCAAGCTGTTCAGCCAGGCGCCGCAGCGCGGTCTGGATCTGCGCTTCTTCGGTGACTTCGTGCTCGAGGGAGACGCTGAGCTGGGGGCTGTCGCGGCACTTTACGGTCTGAAACTCGACGGGCTGGACCCGGGCATGCCGCTGAGTCAGTTCATCATTCAGAAGAATCGCGGTGCGCCGATCGTGGGCGACCAGATCGAATGGAATGGAACTATTTGGACCGTCGCGGTTATGGACGGGAACAAGATCCTCAAAGTGGGCGTCAGATTCCCCGAAGGAAGCAGCCCGGGGCCCGCGCTGTTCCTTTAAACTGCCCCCCATTTCTGCTCGCTCGACCCGGTGTCTATGTTCACGCTGCGTAACTTTTTTGCCTCGGCCCTGCTAGGGCTTTGCCTGTCGTCCGTACCGGCGCTTGCCGCCGATACGCCTCCCCTGTCCAGCGAGGCCGTCCAGCGCAGTCTGGACAAGATCGCCGACCGCAAACTGAACCCTGACGACCAGAAAGCGCTGCAGCAGGTGCTGGAACAGACGCTGACGTTCCTGTCCAGCCAGAAGGACAATCAGCAGAAGCTGGAGGATCTGAAAAAGCAGCTTGCCGACGCGCCCCGCCAGACCGCCGAAAACCAGCGCGAGTTGGCCAAGCTAAAGGCCAGCAAAGTCATTCCGGTCACCCAGCGCTACGCCAATCTGGACGTGCCGCAGCTTGAGCAAGTGCTGAGCCAACGCAGCGCCCAGCAGGCTGATCTGCAAAAATCCCTCAACGACGCCAACAGCCTGACCATCACCGCGCAAACCCGGCCCGAGCGCGCCCAGGCCGAGATCAGCAGCAGCCAGACGCGCATTCAGGCCATCAATGGCATCCTCAAGTCGGGCAAAGACGGCGGCAAAACCATCAACGCCGACCAGCGCAACGCGTTGAACGCTGAACAGGCCTCATTGAACGCGTTGATTGCGTTGCGTCGTCAGGAGCTCGCCGGCAACAGCCAGTTGCAGGACCTGGGCGGCAGCCAGCGCGACCTGCTCACGGAAAAGGTCAATCGACAAGATCAGGAAATCCAGGACCTGCAGACGCTGATCAACGAGAAGCGTCGCGCCCAGTCCCAGGAAACCGTGACGCAGTTGTCCCTTGAAGCGCAGAAAGCCGGCGGCAGCAGCCTGCTGGCGAGTGAAAGCGCGGCCAACCTCAAGCTCTCCGACTACCTGCTGCGCGGCACCGACCGCCTCAACGAGCTGACCCAGCAGAATCTCAAGACCAAGACCCAGCTGGATGCCATCACGCAGACCGATCAGGCGCTGGACGAGCAGATAAACGTGTTGAGCGGCAGTCTGCTGCTGTCGAAAATCCTCTACAAACAGAAGCAATCCTTACCCAAGCTCAAGCTCGACAGCGGCCTGGCCGACGAAATCGCCGACATTCGCCTGTATCAGTTCGAGGTCAATCAGCAGCGCGAGCAGATGAGCAGCCCGAGCGCTTACGTCGACACGTTGCTGGCGACGCAGAAGCCCGAAGACGTCACACCCGCACTGCGCAAGACGTTGCTTGATCTGGCCACCACGCGGAGCGACCTGCTGGAGCGGCTGAACCGCGAGCTGAGTGCGCTGCTCAACGAATCCATCACCCTGCAGCTCAATCAAAAGCAGCTGGTCAGCACGGCCAACAGCCTGCGGGCCACCCTTGATGAGCAGATGTTCTGGATTCCGAGTAACAAGCCGCTGGACCTGGAGTGGTTCGAGCGCATCCAGCCACGACTCGTCAAACAGGTCACCACCCTGCCCTGGACGTCCAGTGTCAGCGAACTGTATGACGGGCTGACCCAGCGCCCACTGATTTTCCTGCCGCTGTTCCTGGTGATCGGCGCGCTGATGTGGAAACGCAAGGCACTGTACGACAAGCTCAATCGCCTGCACGCCGACATCGGCCACTTCAAGCGTGACCGGCAATGGCAGACGCCGCTGGCGATTTTCATCAACGTGTTGCTGGCGATGCCGTTGTCGCTGACCCTCGCGGTATGCGCGTTCGCGTTGCAGATCGACGCCCGCGGGCAGAACGTCAATCTGGGTTCGGCACTGCTGCAAGTGGCGCTGGCCTGGCTGGTGTTCTACACCGCTTACCGGATTCTCGCGCCGGGCGGCGTGGCGCAACTGCACTTCCGCTGGGAAAAGCCGCAGGTTGAATTCCTGCGCGGCTGGATCCGGCGCTTGGGTCTGGTGGTGCTGGCGCTGGTGACGGTGGTTGCGGTAGCCGAGCACGAACCCTCAGCACTGGCCGACGACGTGATCGGCATCGCGGTGGTGCTGACCTGCTACGCGCTCATGACCTGGCTGCTCGCGCGCCTGTTGCTCACCAGCCCGACCCACCGCAGCGCTTCGCTGTTTCGCCGCGCCGTCGGTCTGGCCTTCACTGCCCTGCCCGTCGCGCTGTTCGTCGCCGTTTGCTTTGGCTACTACTACACGGCGCTGAAACTCAGTGATCGCCTGATCGACACGCTGTATCTGCTGATGCTGTGGCTGGTCATCGAAGCCGCTTTCGTACGCGGGCTGAGCGTCGCCGCGCGCCGTCTGGCGTACCAGCGCGCACTGAGCAAACGTCAGGCCGCGAAAGAAGCCGGCGAAGGCGAGACGCTGATCGAGGAGCCGACGCTGGACATCGAGCAGGTCAACCAGCAGTCGTTGCGGCTGATTCGTCTGGCGCTGATTGCCGGCTTCATCGGCGCGCTCTACTTCGTCTGGGCCGACCTGATTTCGGTGTTTTCGTACCTCGATAACATCACGCTGTACGAGTACACCAGCGGTACCGGCGCCAACATCAGCATGGTGCCGATCAGCCTCGGCGACCTGATCGGCGCCCTGGTGATCATCGGCATTACCTTCGTGCTGGCCGGCAACTTGCCGGGCCTGCTGGAAGTGCTGGTGCTGTCGAAGCTCAACCTCAAACAAGGTAGTTCGTACGCGACCACCACGTTGCTGTCGTACACCATCGTCGGCGTGGGTTTCGTCTCCACGCTATCGGCCCTCGGCGTGAGCTGGGACAAGCTGCAATGGCTGGTGGCGGCGCTATCGCTGGGCCTGGGTTTCGGCATGCAGGAGATCTTCGCCAACTTCATCTCCGGGATCATGATCCTGTTCGAACGCCCGGTGCGGATCGGCGACACGATCACCATTGGCGCACTGTCGGGTACGGTGAGCAAGATCCGCATCCGCGCGACCACCATCACCGACTTCGACCGCAAGGACATCATTGTCCCGAACAAGACGTTCATCACCGGGCAACTGATCAACTGGTCGCTGACCGACACGATCACCCGCGTGACGCTGAAGCTGGGCGTGGATTACGGTTCGGATCTGGATCTGGTGCGCAACCTGCTGCTCAAGGCCGCCCGTGACAATCCACGGGTCTTGAAAGAGCCCGAGCCGATTGTCTACTTCCTCAATTTTGGTGAAAGCACCCTCGACCACGAGCTGCGCATGCACGTGCGTGACCTGGGCGACCGCAACCCGGTGCTCGACGAAATCAACCGGTTCATCAACAAGGAATTCAAGAAGCAGCACATCAATATCTCGTTCCGGCAGATGGAGGTTTACCTCAAGAACATGCAGGGACAGGAGTACAAGATGGTGCCCATCGAGTCCGAGCAGAAAACCATCACACCGCCCGCTGCCGTGCCCCCGGCGCCAAAAGATGCACCGGAGCCGCCCGAAGCCAAACTCGACTGACCGGTAAAAACCCAGCAGAATGGTCGGACATTCTGCTGGAGGCATCCCTTGAAAGCCCTCGACGAGCTGACCTTCGATAATCGCTTTGCCCGTCTGGGCGATGCGTTTTCCACCACCGTGCTGCCCGAGCCCATCGCCGACCCGCGGTTGGTGGTTGCCAGCGAAGCCGTCCTCGCGTTGCTCGATCTGGACCTCGCTCAGGCAGAACAACCTCTTTTTGCTGAAATTTTCAGCGGCCACAAACTGTGGGCCGAAGCCGATCCGCGGGCGATGGTTTACTCCGGTCATCAGTTCGGTTCGTACAACCCGCGCCTGGGTGATGGCCGCGGTTTGCTGCTCGGTGAGGTGTACAACGACGCCGGCGAACACTGGGACCTGCACCTGAAGGGCGCCGGGCAGACGCCATATTCGCGCATGGGCGATGGTCGCGCTGTCTTGCGCTCGTCGATCCGCGAGTTTCTCGCCTCAGAAGCCCTGCATGCCTTGGGCATCCCGACCAGTCGCGCGGCCTGCGTGATCGGCTCCAGCACCCCGGTGTGGCGTGAAACCCAGGAGCGCGCGGCGATGGTGCTGCGACTGGCGCAAAGCCACGTGCGCTTCGGCAGCCTGGAGTATTTCTTCTACACCAAACAGCCGGAACAGCTGAAGCAACTGGCCGATCACGTGCTGTCCCTGCACTACCCCGAATGCCTGGAACAGCCCGAGCCGTACCTAGCGATGTTTCGCGTGATCGTCGAGCGTCAGGCCGAATTGATCGCCAAATGGCAGGCCTATGGTTTCTGTCATGGCGTGATGAACACCGACAACATGTCGATTCTCGGCATCACCTTCGACTTCGGCCCCTTCGCGTTTCTGGATGACTTCGACCAGCATTTCGTCTGCAACCATTCCGATCACGAAGGCCGCTACTCCTTCAGCAACCAGGTGCCGATTGGCCAGTGGAACCTCAGCGCGCTTGCCCAGGCGCTGACACCCTTCGTCAGCGTCGAGGCATTGCGTGAGGCGCTGGACCTGTTTCTGCCGCTGTATCAGGCGCATTACCTGGACCTGATGCGCCGACGGCTGGGGCTGACAACGGCTGAAGACGATGACGCTGACTTGATCGCGCGGTTGCTCCAGCTGATGCAAAACAGCGGCGTCGACTACACCCTGTTTTTCCGCCATCTGGGGGAGGAGTCAGCCGACGTCGCGGCAGGAAAGTTGCGCGACGACTTCGTCGACATGCTTGGCTTCGACGCCTGGGCCGACGCCTACACAGCCCGCATCGCCCGCGAGCCCGAGTCCAGCCAAGAGGATCGCCGCACGCGCATGCACGCGGTTAACCCGCTGTACATCCTGCGTAACTACCTGGCCCAACGCGCCATCGAAGCGGCCGAACAGGGCGACGATAGCGAAGTCCGCCGCCTGCATCACGTGCTGTGCAAGCCGTTCGACGAACAGCCCGGAATGGAAAGTTATGCACAGCGTCCGCCGGATTGGGGGAAGCATCTGGAGATCAGTTGTTCGTCGTGAGTGGGGGTGAGTTGAGGTCAGATAAAGACCTCTACCGGCACGCCGAAACGTTCCGAAATCTTGCGGATCTGCTTGAGGCTCAACTGGCGCTCGCCTGAGAGTATTTCGGAAATGACGGACTGCGTCCCTACTTCAGGCATGTCGCCTTGGCCGAGGTTGTGCTCGTGCATCAGGTAACGCAGCGTCTCGGCGCTTGAGGCCATAGGCATGGGCCGATGCTCATGGTCATAGGCTTCAATCATTTCGCTGACCAATATGGCGAGACGATTCAGAGGGTGCTGCTCATCCTCTCCGATGATCTCCAACAGTTCGTCGAGCCCGCTGACAAGCAGATCATATTCAGCTTCCGTTTCAGGCCGAGTCAGTAATGGCGCCAAGTGATGCCAGTGCTCCGCAGCCTGTTTAATGAGCGCGCTCATTGCTCATCCCTCCATTTACCTTTGTCGTATTCACGATGGTCGAACACATGCTTTATGTACAGCCGCTGTGCTGAGTAGTTAACCGACGCAATCAGCCGGATCTTGTTCCCGCCGATATCAAAAACATGAAATCTTCCCACTTTATCTGTCGAGGGCAACATCGCTCTCATCGCACTAAAATCGTTCAGCCTGGATGCTTTGACTAAGCGGTACCAAGCGTCAAGAGCAGTTGCCGATTGTGGCCATTTCTTTTTTGCCTCCCATATTCGCTTTTCAGTGATGACGTGCATTTCCCTACCGTTGTGCGTGCAATATCCAGCCTAGCTACCCATCCGACCATCACCAACCGCAATAGCCGGAGCATCTTTTATCCTGCTGCCTTCTCATTCTTGGACGTGGTACCAGCTTGCTTAACTTGCGCATTGGCATTCGCAGCCGTTGGCTTCTCAACCTCCTGAGCTGCGGTAGTCGGCACCGGAGAAGTGCGGGGCGAGAATTTCTTCGTGTGGACGATATTATTCGGATCGGTTTTCTTGTCTTTGGTGGTGTCGACGATGCCGGCGAGGATGTCGTAAAGGGTCAGCTTGCGGTCCGGCGCCTGGCGTCCAAAAGCGCCCGGCAGGCTGGGCAGCGTCAGGTCGCTCTTGATCCGCGCTTCCAGAATGGCTTCCGCTCCTTTGGGATAGCTCACCGCCCTCTCAATCGCCGGCAGCGACTTGAGGTAGCTCAGGGCGTCGTTGTAGAACCGGGTGGCCTTGCCCGTCCGGGCTTGCTCGATCACGCCCTCGTTTATCGCAACGTTGCGCCAGTCCTCGTCCATCTTCTGCACGCCCTGCCAGGCCGCGCGCCGCTCGTTAAGCGTGAAGCTTGCGCTGTCGTCGAAGGCAATCAGGTTCAGTTGCTCGCGTGAGAGGTTCTCGAACGGGCTCTTGGCGGTTTTGTCGCCGGCCAGGGTCCGGGTCACGAACGCACTGGCCTCGCGCGCGCGGTCCAGCAATTCAGGGTCGTTCGTCTTGGGCACTTCCATGGCCCGGGTGCCGCTGTTGACTGTGCGGCCCTCGATCAAGAACTCATTGATGCGATTACGCCCGTACTGCCCCAACTCGGAGTGGGTCATCACCGCGTCCCTCTTCTGGGCTCGCGCTGCGCTCTCGTTAAGCTGAGCCGCCAGTGTCGAAAACGTCGCCTTGTCGGTAGCTGTCGTAGCCGCCTTGTCGACGGGTTTGGGGTCACTGTTTAGAGCGGCGTCAACGACTGGCTTTTTGTTCGCGACAACCGCTGCAACCGCGGCCTGGATCTGGCTGATCATGGGCGACTCCCTGGCTATGAGATGACAAGGGCCGACGCGCATGTTCGTCAGTCAGCCCCTCGCGTCGACACTAGCGACGGCCAGGCCGGGCGAACAGTTGGGCGAACGGGGGATGCTTTCGGGTAATCAGCGCTCGGGGATGTGGCTTGACCCGCGCAGTCGGGGGCTGGTACGAAGGGTCAAAGGGGAATTCGTTGCGTCTTCAGGTTTGAGCTTTTATTGGGCGTGGGTATTTAAACGAGCGGTGAAATCTGGGGTAGTTCACACCTGGCATTTCCGGTGATCAGTGAATGCCGACCGCCATTGATGACATCCCGTCGCTACAGGTGCAGCCGTAAAGCTTGATAACCCATCCCCCAGACTCCACGTAACAGTCATCAATCCTACTCAGGTCTCTCCCATGTCCGAATCACTGCTGATCCCCTGCCCGCACTGCAACGGGCTCAATCGCATTCCTGCCGGGCGGCTGTCCGACCAGCCGAAATGCGGGCGCTGCAAGCAGCCGGTTTTGCTGAGCAAGCCGTTCAACCTGACGCAGGGCGATTACGCCAGCCAGATAAAGGGCGATCTGCCGTTGCTGGTGGACGTGTGGGCGGAATGGTGCGGCCCCTGCAAATCGTTCGCGCCGACGTTCGAGCAAGCGGCCACGCAGCTAAGCGGTCGTGTTCGCTTGGCGAAGCTAGACAGCGAGGCTAATCAGCAGCTTTCAGCACAGCTTGGAATTCGCTCGATCCCGAGTCTTATCCTGTTCAAGGACGGCCGTGAAATCGCCCGGCAGAGTGGCGCGATGCCGTTGCAACAGTTGATGGCCTGGCTGACCAGTCAGGGAATATGAGGGGCGTTTCTTCAGCGATCGAAGTGCGTGACAGCCAGCGCTGTAGGCATGTTCTGAAAGCGCTCTTTTGCCCCGAATTCGTCGAATTCTGCGTCTAGGCTTCGCCACTCCTATCGGCACCCTGGAGTGGTTAGCAATGACATATGTGGTCAGAGAGGGCGATTCAACAACAACCGGCGGCGTGGTTTTGCGGGCCTCAGGCTCGCACACATGGGAGGACCGGCGCCTGGCGCGCATGGGCGATCCGGTCTGGTGCGAGCTGTGCGCGCAGATCGGCTTCATTGCCCAAGGCAATCCGACCTTCATCGACGAACTCGTGGCCGTGGCGACGCACGGCCAGGCAGTGCGCTGCGGCTGCGAGGAAGGCACCCATCGTTTGATCGCCAGCCAGACTCAGCTTCAGGCCGACATGGACGCGACCATCGACATTCCCAAGGACATGGCCGAAAAAGCGCGCAAACGAGCCAAGCAGATGACGCGAGCCCGTCGAGAGAGCCCCGAACCGCTCGCCTAGCAGCTACCGATTACCTGCACCCGTTTCCAGCAAGTGATGCAGCTCGACAAATTGCTGAGTCAGCTTATGCCGCGGCTCCAGATGGATCAGCGGCATATTGGCTTGATGAGATTCACGCATCTTGATCGAGCTGGTGAGGTAGACCGGCAGCACCGGCAGCCCTTCAGCGATGAGCTCATCAAGGATCTGCTGGGGCAGGCTCGCCCGCGCCTGGAACTGGTTGACGATAATGCCTTCCACCTCCAGATCCTCGTTGTGATCCTCCTTGAGCTCTTCGATTTCCTTGAGCAACCCGTACAGCGCCTGGCGGGAGAAACTGTCGCAGTCGAACGGAATCAGCACCCGATCCGCTGCGATCAATGCCGATACCGCGTAGAAATTCAGCGCCGGGGGCGTGTCCAGATAGATGCGATCGTAGTCTTCGCTCAGCTCATCCAGCAGTTTGCGAAGCTTGTTGATCTTGTGTTTGGCTTCCAGCTTGGGCTGCAGATCCGCCAGCTCCGCTGTGGCAGTCACGACATGAAGGTTGTCGAAGGGCGTTTCATAGATGTCGACCTGATTCTTCTTGGCGCCAGGCCCGGAAGACAAGGTTTGCTTAAAGAAATCGGCGATCCCCATGGGAATCTCGTCGCCGGTCAGACCGGTGAGGTACTGCGTCGAGTTGGCCTGGGCATCAAGATCGATCAACAGCGTCCGATAACCCTCATGAGCACTGACAGCCGCCAGATTGCAGGCGATGCTGGACTTGCCAACGCCGCCCTTCTGATTGAACACCACACGCCGCATGTAAGACTCCCTGTTGCTGTCTAGCCGTAAAGGATCGCCAGCGACCCGATGAATGGTCCCGAGTCTAGGCAATCGCGATGAGTAGGGCGAGTCTCTCGGAAAAATCTGACTGCAAAGGCGAAGCCTGCAACGCATACAGTCCTATTGATCCTACAAAACAGTGTCAGACGCCGCTGCCCTACCAGTAAGAATAATCGCCAGTAAACAAACCTTTTGTTTCAACGTTTGCCTCGGTGCCTGGGCATCGGGATAATGCCCGCCACTCGGTGATAGCGCCGCGCCATGGTTGGTGCCACTTCGGAGACTCGAAGCCCGGAAGTATGCCCGTGTCAGGGCAGGATAATTTTGTGATCAAGTTCAACATTGCACAGTGGCGCGCGTGGGCGCCGGGGCTGACGTCGGTCGAAGAGTGGCGCCAATGGAGCCACGAACCCGTGATCCCCGCCCTGACGGACGCAGCGCCGGACGTTTCATTTTTGCCGGCCATGCAGCGCCGCCGGTTGAGCCGTCTGGCCCGCATGGCCTTCGGCGTAGGCTGGCCGCTGGCGGAGGGTCTGGAGCGATTGCCGCTGGTGTTCGTGTCGCGCCACGGCGAAACGCCCCGGACCTTCGACATCCTCAGCGATCTGGCCAAAGACGAGCCGCTGTCGCCCACCCAGTTCAGCCTGTCCGTGCACAACGCCGTTATTGGCCTGTGGTCGATCCTGCGCGGCGAGACCAGCGAGATGACGGCCCTGGCCTGTGCGGGCGACGGGCTTGAACATGGCGTCATCGAGGCGGCCTCCCTGCTTGAAGAAGGTGCGCCGGCGGTATTGCTGGTGATCACCGAAGAGCAGCCGCCTGCCGCGTACGCGCCGTGGATCGACGATGTGCCGTTTCCCTATGCGCTCGGCCTGCTGCTGACGCCGGGGGATGAGTGGCAGCTTTCGCTGACGACCCGCGAATCGATCGAGACGGATTCCGAGCGCAGCCAATGGCCCCACGCGCTCAACCTTTTACGTGCGCTGTCGACACAACAGAGCGCTCTGCAACATCCCTGGAAAAATCGGCTATGGAATTGGCAACACAACCGCTGAGCAAAAGCCGCGACGCCTATTACTGGCGCCTGCTGGCCACGGCCCTGAGCTTTGCCCTGTTCGGTGTGGGCGGGCTGTGCCTGCGTGTGTTCGTCTTTCCCCTGCTGGCGCTGCTGCCCGGCGATACCTGCAGCCATCAACGCCGCGCCCGGCGGACCATCAGCCGCCTGTTCTGGGCATTTATCCGCATCATGAGCAACGCTGGGGTGCTGACCTACGAAATCCAGGGCGCCGAGCGTCTGGGCCGCCCGGGGCAGATGATCATTGCCAACCATCCGTCGCTGATCGACGTGGTGTTTCTCATCGGGCTGGTGCGTGACGCCAATTGCGTGGTCAAGCAGAGCCTGTGGCAAAACGTATTCACCCGAAGCCCGGTCAGGGCCACCGGCTACGTCAGCAACGACGGCAGCGCCGACATGCTGGAGCAAGCCGCGCATCTGCTGCGGACCGGGCAAACCCTGATCATCTTCCCTGAGGGCACGCGGACCCAGCCAGGCCATGCGCCCGCCTTCCATCGCGGCGCTGCGGCCATTGCCCTGCGTGGCGCCCACGTCATTACGCCGGTGACCATCCACGTGTCGCCGACCACGCTGACCAAGGCCGAGCCGTGGTACCGCATTCCCCTGCGCCGCCCGCATTTTCACCTGCGCGTGGGCAACGATATCGATCCAGCGGCATTCGCCGCGCTTGGCCCGGCCCCTGTGGCGTCGCGCAAGCTCAACGACTATCTGCATCAACACTTCACCAAGGAGCTCGCCACAGATGAGCGATCTGCACCAGGACATTAAACAGCTGATCATCGATGCCCTGGGCCTCGAAGACATCAGCACCCACGACATCGGCAACGACCAGACGCTGTTCGGTGAAGGCCTGGGACTGGATTCGGTCGACGCGCTGGAGTTGGGCCTGGCCATCCAGAAACGCTACGGCATCAAGATCGACGCCGACGCCAAAGACACTCGCAATCACTTCACCAGCGTCGACAGCCTCGCGGCATTCGTCAGCGCGCGCCAAGTGGCCTGAGGACAGAACATGCAATCCCGTGAAGACATCTTCGACACCCTGCGCTCGTCGATGGTTGAGCTGTTCGAGCTCGAACCCGAGCGCGTTACCCTCGAAGCCAACCTGTATCAGGACCTGGAAATCGACAGCATTGATGCCGTGGACCTGATCGACCACATCAAGCGCAAGACCGGCAAGAAAATCGCCGCCGAAGAATTCAAGTCGGTGCGCACCGTGGGCGATGTCGTCGACGCGGTCTATCGCCTGGTCCACAGCGCCGCATGAGTCGACTGATTGGCCTGGTCCTGCTGCTTGCAGGCGTGCTGTATCCGTTTGCCGTCTACTTCGGCATGGGCCACTTCGCCCCCTGGCAATTCGCACTGCTGCTCGGCGCGCTGTGGGCGGTGCGTGCGCTGACCAGCGAGCGACGTCCGGGCGGCGTGTCGATGGCGCTGACGGCGATGGGTTTTTGCCTGCTGCTCGGGCTGTTCAACAGCCCGCAATTGCTACGCTGGTACCCCGTGCTGATCAGCGGTTTCATGCTGACCCTATTCGGCCTGAGCCTGATGCGCGGCATGCCGCTGATCGAGCGACTGGCACGCCTGACGGAGCCTGACCTGCCGCCCGTTGTGGTTCGCTACACCCTCCAGGTCACCCGCGTCTGGTGCCTGTTTTTCCTGTTCAATGGCCTTGTCGCCGCCGCGCTGACCCTTTGGGCGCCGCTGAGCTGGTGGACGTTATACACAGGGCTCATCGCCTACGGTTTGATGGGTCTTCTGTTTGCGGGTGAATGGATCATTCGTCAGCGCGTCCGGGGTCGGGCATGAGCTGGATCGATCTCGAACACCTGTTGCTTAAAGCCCATCCGCAGCGCGCCGTTGCCCATGCTCCCGCGCTGAGCCATGCCGCCCTGCAGAAACGCGCGCTGTGCGTCGCCGCCGCATTGCAGCAGCGTGGCGTGACACGCCTGGCGGTCCATCTCGAAGATGCCGCTGAATTGGCCATCGCGCTGTTTGCGGCCTGGCGCGCCGGCGTGGCGGTGTTGCTGCCGTCCGATCTGCAGGCGCAGACGAGACAGCGCTGGGCCAGTCATGTCGACCTGTGGCTGACGGATCTGCCGGACGACACCCGCCTCGATCAACTGAACGCCGATCCGCTGCCCCCTGCCGCGCTCGATCTGGATCAGTGCAGCTTGAGCCTGTGCACGTCCGGCTCCAGCGGCGAGCCCAAGCTGATCGAGAAACGCCTGCGCCAGTTGGCCAACGAAGTCAGTGCACTCGAACGCTTGTGGGGCGCAGAACTGGGCGATGCCTGCATCATCGGCAGCGTGGCGGCGCAGCACATTTATGGCCTGCTGTTCCGGGTGTTGTGGCCGTTGTGCGCCGGACGCAGCTTTGTGCGCCAGCAACTGCCGTTTACCGAAGACTTGCAACGCGCCAGCCGCGAGCATGAATCCTTCGCCTGGGTGGCGAGCCCTGCACTGCTCAAACGCATGGGCGACAATCTCGACTGGCCCCACCTGAGCGTCGCGCGCCGGGTGTTCTCTTCCGGCGGTGCGCTGCCGGCCGACGCCGCAGCCAGCCTCCATCAGCGGCTCGGGCAGTGGCCGAGCGAGATACTCGGCAGCTCCGAAACCGGCGGCATCGCCTGGCGCCAGGGCGATCCGCTATGGCGCGCTTTCGACGACGTTACCTTGAGCCAGGATGCCGACGGCGCCCTGCGGATCGAGTCGCCATACCTGCCGAGCGGCCATGTCGAACAGACAGCCGACGCGGTGCGCTTTCTGGAAGACGGTCGTTTCGAGCTGCTGGGCCGACTGGACCGCATCGTCAAACTGGAAGAAAAGCGCATCTCCCTGCCGCTTCTGGAGCAAGCGCTCGCGACCCATGAGTGGGTCAGCGAAGCACGCCTCGGCGTGGTCCGGGAAAACCGCGCGTCGCTGGGCGCATTGGTGGTGTTGAGCGCCAGCGGCGTGCACGCGTTGCGCAATCAGGGTCGGCGCGCGCTGACCCAGGCGCTGCGTCAGCATCTGGTGCCGCACTGCGAGGCGCTGGCATTGCCGCGTCGCTGGCGGCTGCTGGGCCATCTGCCCCTCAACGCCCAAGGCAAGTTGCCACAAGCGCTGATTGAGACACTGCTGGTGTCGCCGCGCACTCAAGCCCCTGATCTGGTCGCTCAAGAGCAACACGACGACGAGTTGCGACTGGAGTTGATCGTCCCCTTGGACCTCGCCCATTTCCCCGGCCACTTCCCGGGCACGCCGATTTTACCCGGCGTGGTTCAGGTCGATTGGGCGATGAACCTGGCACAGCGTCTGATGGACCTGCCGCCGCGGTTTGCCGGCATGGAAGTGCTGAAGTTTCAACAACTGGTGCGCCCCGGCGATCGCATCAGCCTGACCCTGCGTTTCGACCCCGAGCGCAGCAAGCTGCATTTTGCCTATCGCAACGGCGAAGCGGCCTGCTCCAGCGGGCGGATTTTACTGGTGAACGCGGATGCATGAGCTCTGCACATTCAAGGAAGAGGTCGCTTATGCATAACCCCTGCGCCGTGATTCCGGTTTACAACCACGAACTCGCCGTACCGGCTGTCGTTCAGGAGTTGCTGCACGCCGGCCTGCCCTGCGTGCTGGTCGACGACGCCAGCAGCCCGGCCTGCGCCGCCGTGCTTGAATCCCTCGCCCAACAGGCCAATGTCTTTCTGGTGAAGCTACCGGTCAATCAAGGCAAGGGCGGCGCGGTCATGGCCGGCCTGCGCGAGGCGTCGAAATTGGGTTTCAGCCATGCCCTGCAAGTCGACGCCGACGGCCAGCACGATCTGAACGACATCGCGGTGTTTCTCGATCATTCCCGCGAGCACCCGACGTCGCTGATCTGCGGTTATCCGCAGTACGACGCCAGCGTGCCCAAAGGCCGCTTGTACGCGCGATACCTGACCCACGTCTGGGTCTGGATCAACAGCCTGTCGTTGCAGATTCCCGATTCCATGTGCGGCTTTCGGGTTTACCCGCTCAAACCGGTGCTGCACCTGATTGACACCGTGAATCTGGGCAAGCGCATGGACTTCGACCCGGAAATCCTCGTGCGCCTTTCGTGGCGCAATCAGCCGATGCGCTGGCTGCCGACCAAGGTTCACTACCCCCAGGACGGCCTCTCGCATTTTCGGCTGTTTCACGACAACGCCCTCATCTCGAAGATGCACGCCAAGCTGTTCTTCGGCATGCTCGGGCGCTTTCCGCTGATCCTCTGGCGGCGGTGGTTGCCATGAGTGACGCCGATCAAAAGCAGCACTGGGCGGCGCACGAAGAGCGCGGCAGCTTTCTGCTGATGAAGCTCACGGCCTGGGGCGTCAAAGTCCTGGGGAGACGGGTGCTCAGCCCGATCCTGCACGGCATCGTGCTGTACTTTTTCCTGTTCGGCCGCCGCGCTCGCCGCAGCGCCTGGCAGTACCAACGGCACTTGGCCGACTGGACCCAGCAACCGGAGCTGCGACCCACGCACTGGCGCGTGTTCGGGCAGTTCATGGCCTTCGCCGACGCCCTGCTCGACAAGCTGGACGTGTGGAACGGCAAGCTCGGTCTGGAGCAGATCGAAATCATCGACGACGCGCACTTGCGTGATCAGTTGCGCGGCGAGCGCGGGCAGATGCTGGTCGGCGCGCATTTGGGCAACCTTGAAGTCTGTCGGGCGCTGGCCGAGCTGGGCGAAAAAGTCACCATGAACGTGCTGGTGCACACCAAGCATGCCGAGCGTTTCAACCGCCTGCTGGGCGAGGCCGGCGCGACTAATCTGCGGCTGATTCAGGTCAGCGAACTGGACCCGGCGATCATGCTGCAGCTGAGTCAGCGCCTGGATCGCGGCGAATGGCTGGCCATCGCCGGCGACCGGGTTCCGCTGCACGGCGGGCGCAACGCGCGGGTCGATTTTCTCGGCCATCAGGCGGCGTTCCCCCAGGGCCCATGGCTGCTGGCCGGGTTGCTGAAATGCCCGATCAACCTGATTTTCTGCCTCAAGGGCGCGACCGGCTACCGGGTGATCCTCGAACCGTTCGCCACTGCCATCGAATGGCGGCGCAGCGATCGCCAGCAAGTGATCACCCAATGGACCCAACGCTACGCCGACCGGCTGGCGCACTACTGCGTGCAAGCGCCACAGCAGTGGTTCAACTTCTACCCGTTCTGGAAATCCGATGACGAACCAAGCACCTGAGCCCATTATTTTCGGCGAAGGCCACCTGCGTATCGAAGACGTGCTGGCCCTGGCCAACCGCCAGCGGCCGACGGCGTTACAGAACGACAGTGCCTACCGCCAGCGCATCGCCAAGGGCGCGCAGTTTCTTGATTCGCTGCTGGACAAGGAAGGCGTGATCTACGGCGTGACCACCGGCTACGGCGATTCGTGCGTGGTGGCGGTACCGCTGCAACACGTCGAAGCGCTGCCGCGTCATCTCTACACTTTCCATGGTTGCGGGCTCGGCAAGTTGCTCGATGCCCAGGCCACCCGCGCGGTGCTGGCCGCACGTCTGCGCTCGCTGTGTCACGGCGTGTCCGGCGTTCGGGTCGAATTGCTTGAGCGTCTTCAAGCCTTTCTCGACCACGACATCCTGCCGCTGATTCCGGAAGAAGGCTCGGTGGGCGCTAGTGGTGATCTGACGCCGCTCTCGTATGTCGCGGCGACACTGTCCGGCGAGCGCGAGGTGCTGTTCAACGGCGAGCGTCGGCAGTCCGCCGACGTGCATCGTCAACTCGGCTGGGATCCGCTGGTGCTGCGTCCGAAAGAAGCGCTGGCCTTAATGAACGGCACCGCGGTCATGACCGGCCTGGCGTGCCTGGCCTTCGCCCGCGCCGATTATCTGCTGCAACTGGCGACGCGCATTACCGCGATGAACGTCGTGGCGCTGCAAGGCAACCCCGAGCACTTCGACGAGCGTCTGTTTGCTGCAAAACCGCATCCGGGGCAGATGCAAGTGGCCGCCTGGCTGCGCAAGGATCTGGCCATCGACGCGCCGACCGCCCCGCTGCATCGCCTGCAAGACCGCTACTCCCTGCGCTGTGCCCCCCATGTGCTCGGCGTGCTGGCGGACAGCCTGAACTGGCTGCGCAGCTTCATCGAGATCGAGCTGAACAGCGCCAATGACAACCCGATCATCGACGCCGAAGCCGAACGCGTGCTCCACGGCGGCCACTTCTATGGCGGCCACATCGCCTTCGCCATGGACAGCCTGAAGAATCTCGTTGCCAACGTCGCCGACCTGCTGGACCGCCAGCTCGCGTTGCTGGTGGACGAGCGTTACAACCACGGCCTGCCGAGCAACCTGTCCGGCGCCCCGGCGGACCGCGCGATGATCAACCATGGCTTCAAGGCCGTGCAGATCGGCACCAGCGCCTGGACCGCCGAAGCGCTGAAAAACACCATGCCGGCCAGCGTGTTTTCCCGCTCCACCGAATGCCATAACCAGGACAAGGTGAGCATGGGCACCATCGCCGCCCGCGACGCCATTCGCGTGCTGGAGCTGACCGAGCAGGTCGCCGCCGCCACGCTGATCGCCGCCAATCAGGGCGTCTGGTTGCGCAGCCGCGATGCCGATGCGCGCCCGCTTCCACCGGCCCTTGCGGACATGCACGAACAACTGCGCGAGGACTTCCCGCCGGTGATCGAAGACCGCGCGCTGGAAGGCGAACTACGGTTGTGCCTGAAGCGCATCGCCGAACAACATTGGAGGCTGCATGCGTAGCAAAGGCGTGATCCACGAAGACACCGAAATCCTGGTGCCGTTTTTCGACGTCGACACCATGCACGTCGTCTGGCACGGGCACTACGTGAAGTACCTGGAAGTGGCGCGCTGCGCGCTCCTCGACAAGCTCGGCCACAACTACACGCACATGCTCGATTCGGGTTACGCCTGGCCGGTGATCGATCTGCAACTGCGCTATGTGCGCGGCGCGGTGTTCGGTCAGCGCATCAACGTGCGCGCCAGTCTCGTGGAGTGGGAGAACCGCTTGAAGATCGATTATCTGATCACCGACATCGCGACCGGCGAGCGCCTGACCCGCGCCAGCACCGTGCAAGTGGCCGTCGACGTGAACACCCGCGAAATGCAACTGGCCTGCCCCATGGTGTTTGTGGAAGCGGTCGAGAGGGCTTTGAAATGAGTGCCTTTAAAGGCCTCCTCAGCTTGATGCTGCTCACGCTGACCTCGCTGGCCCACGCCTTCGATCTGCAGCAACTGAGCGATCAACTGGCCAAACCTGCCGTCATTCATGGCGCCTTCGTGCAGGAAAAACACCTGCGCGCCCTGCCCCAGCCGCTGACCAGCAAGGGCGACTTCGTACTGGCGAAAGATTCAGGTCTGCTGTGGCTGCTCGATACGCCGCTCAAACAGGATTACCGCATCACCGCCGCCGGCATCGCCCGCCGCGATGCCGATGGCAGCTGGCAGATGCTGCCGGGCAAAAGCGCAGGCGCCGAGCAGAACCGGCTGTTTCTCGCCGTTTTACAAGGTGACAGCAGCGGCCTGCAGCGTGATTTCGACGTGCAGTTGAGCGGCGACGCCCAGGCCTGGCAACTGACCCTGGTGCCGCGCTCGATGTTGCTGAAACAGGTGTTCAACCAGATCAACATCAATGGCGGCGCACTGGTGCAACGTATCGAGCTGCTTGAAACCCAGGGCGACAGCACGCTGCTGAAGATGATCGACAGCTCCAGCGCCCAACCGCTGAGCGATTCGGAGCGCGCTGACTTTGCCGATTGAACGCCTGCTGCCGCGCCTTTTCCTGATTGCCTTGCTGGCCGTGCTGGCACTCGCCGGCTGGCAATGGCGTCACGGCGCGCCGCTGTCGGCCAACCTCATGGAACTGGTCCCCGGCAGCACGCCGGATGCCTTGGAGCTGCGCGCCGAACAACGCATTCAGGAGCCGATGAACCGCGAGATGCTGGTGCTGGTGGGTCACGCCGATGCCGAAAAGGCCGTCGAGCTGGCGCGGCAACTGAGCGAGAAATGGCAGGCCAGCGGGCTCTTCGAAAAGGTCCAGTGGAACGTTCAGGCCGATCTTCCGGCGCTGCGTGAACAACTGCTGCGCGGTCGTCTGGCGATGCTGCCGCCCAAGGACCGCTCCGAGCTCATCGAGCATCCCGAAGCTTTTATTCAACAGCGCGTGCAAAGCCTGTTCGATCCGTTTGGCGGTTTCAGTCTGGTGCCCAGCCAGGAAGACTGGCTCGGGCTGACAGGGCGCATTCAGAACGGGCAGCCGATGCACGGCTCGGTGCAACTGGACATCGGCAGCGGCGCGCTGATCGCCAAAGCCGATGGCAAAAGCTGGGTCCTGCTCCGCGCCCGCACCCGCGCCGATGCGTTCGACATGCGCTTGCCGCTGCATGTCTCCGCGCTGATGGACGAAGCGCGCCAACAGGCGAGCGCCAGCGATGCACAATTGCTGGCGGCCAGCGGCCTGTTGTACGCCGCCCACGGCCAGCAACAGGCCACGCGGGAAATCACCTGGGTCGGCGGCGGCGCCACGCTGGGCATCCTGTTGTTGTTGCTGCTGGCGTTCAAACGCTGGCGTGTGTTGCTGGCGTTCATTCCGGTGATGGTCGGCATGCTGTTCGGCGCCACGGCCTGCGTCGCGCTGTTTGGCAAGATGCACGTCATGACGCTGGTGCTGGGCTCAAGCCTGATCGGCGTGGCGGTGGACTATCCGCTTCACTACCTCTCCAAAAGCTGGAGCCTGAAACCCTGGCGCAGCTGGCCGGCGTTGCGTCTGACGCTGTCGGGCCTGAGCCTGAGCCTGGCGACCAGTTGCATCGGCTATCTGGCCCTGGCCTGGACGCCTTTCCCGGCCCTGACCCAGATCGCCGTGTTCTCGGCGGCCGGTCTGGTGGGCGCCTATCTGACAGCGGTGTGCCTGCTGCCGGCGCTGCTCAACGGTGTCGAGTTGCGGCCTGCGCAATGGCCGCTGAAGATCGCTGAAGCCTTGATGAACGCACGCGACAAACTGCTCACTCGAGTGGGCACGCCGGTGCTGTTGGGGGCGTTGCTCATTTTTTGCGCAGCCGGCCTGCTGCAATTGACCACCAAGAATGACATCCGCCAATGGATCGCCGCGCCGCAAAGCCTGACCGACGAAGCGCGCTCCGTGGCGCGCATCACCGGCTACCAACCCACCAGCCAGTTCTTCCTGGTGCGCGGCGCCGATCAGCAACAATTACTGGAGCGTCAGACCGCGCTGAGTCAGCGACTTGATCAACTGGTCACCCAGGGCAAACTGCAGGGTTATCTGTCCCTCAACCAATTGGTGGCGACGCCCGCCGAACAACAGGCTGCGCGCGCCGCCCTCGACACGCTGCCTGCGCACTGGCAGCCGCTGCTCGCACTGGGTATGCCACCGGAGGTGCTTGATAATGAATTGGCGAACCTGCGCACCCTTCCCGTCCAAGGCATTGACGATGTACTGGCCGGACCTTTGGGCGAACCCTGGCGCCTGCTATGGCTGGGCAGCAACGATCAAGGCGTGGCCGGAATCGTCAGCCTGCAGGGCCTGAACGATGCGGCGCTGCTCCGCGTGCAGGCGCAGGACCTTCCGGGCGTCCAGTTGGTGGACCGCCTTGGCGACCTGAACAAGGTGTTCGCCGCCACCCAGATCAGCGCCGCGGAACTCAAGCTGGCGTCATGCGTGCTGATCGTTCTGCTGTTGATTTTGCCATTCGGTCTGCGCGGGGCACTGAGGGTGATCGCCCTTCCACTGCTCGCGGCCGTGTGCAGTCTGGCAAGCCTCGGTTGGCTGGGTCAGCCGCTGACGCTGTTCAGCCTGTTCGGTCTGCTGCTGGTCACTGCGATCAGCGTCGATTACGCGATCCTCATGCGCGAGCAGATTGGCGGCGCGGCCGTGAGCCTGCTGGGCACGCTGTTGGCTGCAGCGACCACGTGGCTGTCATTCGGTCTACTCGCAATTTCCAGCACCCCGGCGGTGAGCAATTTCGGGTTGTCGGTGAGCCTCGGTCTGGCCTTCAGCTTCATTCTGGCGCCTTGGGCAGGGCGTCAGCATGAGAATGCGGCGCGTCAGGATGAGAGCGCCGCGAACAACCAGCACGAGAAACGCTCGTGATAATCGTCGCGTTCTGGGCGATGGTGCTCGGGCTGTTTGCGCTGGCCAGCCGGCTCGGCGCCCGACTGAACCTGATCCCCATCGTCAGCCAGCTGCTGCTGGCGACGTTTGCCATCCCGCTGCTGATGCTGTTCCTCGTCGAACCGCAGTGGCAGCTCACCGGCGCGCAACTGGTCGCGCCGGTCTGGCTGAAAACCCTGTACGGCGTGAGTTTCGCGGTCGTGCTCGGGCATATCCTCAGCGACGTGATCGATGTGCGTCTCGACCCGCAGAGCCTGAAAGTCGCGCTGCCCAGCTTCTGTGTACCCTTTCTCTGCGGCATAGCCTGCGCCGTGTGGCTTCTACCGGCGTCGAGCTGGCTGAGCAGCCTGGCGTTGGGGTTGGTGTTCGCCATCACTGCCATCCCGGTGCTCTATCTCTATCTCAACCACATCGGCTACCCGCTGCACGCCACGCGACGTCTGGTGCAGACGGCGATCCTGATCGATCTGGCCTGCTGGGGGCTGTTCGGGCTGGCCCAGGGCAGCCTGCACCTGACCAGTCTGATTATCCCGCTGCTGCTCGCCGGCGTGCCGCTGCTGTTACGGCTGCTGCGGGTTCGCCAGCCACAGGTTTACGGGGCTGTTTTCTTTCTGCTGCTGATGGTCGCCGAGCACTACCGCCTCAACGCGCTCATCGTCGGCATCGGCTATCTGCTGTGCATGAACGCGCTCAAGCAACCCTTTGCGCTGCCGCTGAAAGCCGCCTGGTTCAAGGCGCTGCAGCACTACGTGGCGATCCCGCTGATCCTCACGTTCGGCATCGTCCAGATCAATATTCACAGCGCCATCGGCGAACTGGGCTGGCTGACTCTGCTGGGGCTGCTCGTGCTGCCGATCGCCAGCAAACTGCTGGGCAACTGGATCGGCGTGCGCTGGGCGGCGCCGTCGTTTGCAGGTGCCGTGCGCTGGAAAGAAGCCCTGCTGCTTAACATCCGTGGCCTCAGCGAAATCGTCTTTCTCAACCTGCTGTTGCAACAGGGGCTGATCAGCACGTCGCTGTATTTCGCGCTGATGCTCATGAGCCTGATCGCCACCCTGTTGCCTGCCCTCCTGGGCATGAACCGCCCTCTTGATTTGCATGACGTCGATGTCGTCGAACACTCGAAAAGGAAACCTTGTGCCAATAGCTGAAATGGAATGTCGTCAGATCGTCGTGATCGGCGCCGGTCCAGCCGGAGCCATCGCTGCTGCGTTGCTCAAACGTCAGGGCCACGATGTGCTGATCATCGAGCGCCAGGAATTCCCGCGCTTCTCCATCGGCGAGAGCCTGCTGTCCCATTGCCTGGATTTCGTCGAAGAAGCGGGCATGCTGGAAGCGGTCAATGCCGCCGGGTTCCAGATGAAAAACGGCGCGGCCTTCGCCTGCGGTGAGCAGTACAGCGCCTTCGACTTCGGCGACACTTTCAGTGACGGTAAGCCCACGACCTTCCAGGTCCAGCGCGCCGACTTCGACAAACTGCTGGCCGACGAAGCCGAGCGCCAGGGCGTTGAAGTTCGCTACCGGGAAACCATCACCGCCGCAGACTTCTCCGGCGATCAGCCGATCCTCGACGTGCAGCGCGAAGACGGTACGGCCTACCGCGTGCAAGCGACGTTCGTGCTCGACGCCAGCGGTTATGGCCGCGTGCTGCCACGCTTGCTGGACTTGGAAGCACCCTCGAACTTCCCTCTGCGTCAGGCGGTGTTCACCCACGTCGAAGACCGCATCGACGACCCACGCTTTGATCGCGAAAAGATTCTGGTGACGGTTCACCCAACCTTGAAGGACGTGTGGTTCTGGTCGATCCCGTTCAGCAACGGTCGTTGTTCGGTCGGCGTCGTGGCGTCTGCCGAGCGTTTCGCGGGCAAGCCCGATGACCTCGACGCCTGCCTGCGCGCGTTCATCGACGAGACCCCGAGCTTGAGCCGCGTGTTGCAAAACGCTGTCTGGGACACCCCGGCGCGCAGCATCGGCGGGTATTCGGCCAACGTCAAAACCCTGCACGGCGAAGGCTTTGCCTTGCTCGGCAACGCGGCGGAATTCCTCGACCCGGTGTTTTCGTCTGGCGTCACCATCGCCATGCGCTCGGCGAGCATGGCGGCCGGTGTTTTGCATCGTCAGCTGCAAGGCGAAAGCGTTGACTGGGAAAGCGAGTTCGCCGCGCCGCTGAAACGCGGTGTGGACACCTTCCGCGCCTACGTCGAAGGCTGGTACGAGGGCAGTTTTCAGGATGTGATTTTCTATCCGGACAGCCGCCCCGACATACGCCGCATGATCAGCTCGATCCTGGCCGGTTACGCGTGGGACGAGCGCAACCCGTTCGTCGCCGAGCCCAAGCGGCGCCTGCGCATGCTCGCCGAAATCTGTGCGAGCCCTCGCCCATGAGCGGCCAGTATTTCAGCGACAGTTACGTTGAAGAAACGCGCCTGGGCTTTCTGTTTCTGCGCAGTCACACGTGGCAGCACCGCGTTTTGCGAGTGGCCATCGACGACCTGCGCAGCCTGTTCAGTGAGCCCCTGCCAGAGAACCCGGTGGTGCTGGACGCCGGCTGCGGGCAGGGCAAGTCGTTTCAGTACCTGCATAGCGCGTTCAATCCGGCGAAGATTTTCGGCATCGACGCCGACCCCCTCAGCCTGCAACTCAGCGCTGAAGAAGCCAAGCGTCGCGGTTTGAACGTTGAGCTGATCGGCAGTGATTGCGCAGCCTTGCCACTGGCGGACGCGAGTGTCGACATGGTCTTCTGCCATCAGACGTTCCATCATCTGGTCGAGCAGGAAAAATCCCTCGCCGAGTTCTATCGGGTGCTCAAGCCCGGCGGTTACCTGCTGTTCGCCGAGTCCACCGAGGCCTACATCGACACGTGGGTGATTCGCTGGCTCTTCCGTCATCCGATGCACGTCCAGAAAAGCGCCGCGCAATACCTGGACATGCTGGGCAATGAAGGTTTTCATTTCACTGCGCACAACGTTTCTTACCCCTATCTCTGGTGGAGCCGAGCCAAAGACTTCGGTCTGCTGGAACGTTTGAAACTGGTCAAACCCAAGGCCTTTGGGGAACGTGAAGAGACGCTGATCAATGTCGTCGCACGCAAACCTCTCTCGGCCACCCTAGAAGGTAAAGCCTTATGATTCGCGCCTTTCTGTTGCTCTGCGTCCTGTTGGTGAGTGGCTGCGCCAGCCACGCGCCGCTGCCTGCGCAAACGCCCCACATCAAATTCCCCGTGCAGCTGCACGTGCAGCGCGAACAGGCGGGTCAGCGCCAGGACTGGGTGATGGTGATCCAGAAGGAACGCCACGGCCTGCGGTTCTCGTTGATGGACCCCCTCGGTATTCCGGTGGCGCGCCAGCAGCTTCGCGAAGATCGCTGGAAGGCCGATGGTCTGCTGCCGCCCAATCCTGAAGCGCGCGAGTTGTTCGCGGCCGTGCTGTTTGCCCTGACGTCACTGAAAGAAGTGCGCTTTGAATACCCTGGCGTCGAGCTGCGTCCCTATGGCCGCAGTCTGGATGATCGCTGGATCGTCGATTACGCCTCCGAGGGCTTCTTCAAGATCAGCATGGAAAGCGGCGAACTGAAATACGTCGTCAGCCCGCTCGAAGGCAAGGCGAGTCAATGACGGCATACCTCAGTGCCCTGGGGCTGATCTGCGCACTGGGCGACGACCGCCAGAGCGTGGCCCGGACGCTGTTCGCCGGGGACGCCTCATGCATGCGCACGGAAAGCGGCTGGATACCTGATCGCTCGCTGCCCGTGGCCGGCGTGAAAAGCCTGTTGCCGACAATCCCAGCGGCGCTCGGCCAGCAAAGCAGCCGCAACAACCAGCTGTTGCTTGCCGCCGCCCTCCAGATCGAGCCTGACATTCAGCAGGCGATCACCCGCTATGGTCGTGGCCGCATCGGCGTGATTCTGGGCACCAGCACGTCGGGCATCGACGAAGCGAGCCGCGGGATCGCGAGTTACCTGGCCGATCAGACTTTTCCGGACAGCTACGACTATCGCCAGCAGGAACTCAGCGCTCCGGCCAACTTCCTCGCGGCGTGGCTGGACCTCAGCG
Organism: Pseudomonas sp. GW821-FHT02H06; assembly: GCF_059421525.1. Taxonomy (NCBI): domain Bacteria; kingdom Pseudomonadati; phylum Pseudomonadota; class Gammaproteobacteria; order Pseudomonadales; family Pseudomonadaceae; genus Pseudomonas; species Pseudomonas sp. GW821-FHT02H06. Next base: position 86,590 of record NZ_JBWKVD010000005.1, on the reverse strand, counting down.
GCCCGGCCTACGTGATTTCCACCGCCTGCACCTCCAGCGCCCGCGCGCTGCTCAGCGCGCGTCGGCTGCTCGACATGAACCTGTGCGACGCGGTGTTGTGCGGCGGCGTCGACAGCCTGTGCAAGCTGACCATCAACGGCTTCTCGTCCCTTGAAGCGGTATCGAACGAGCGCTGCAACCCGTTCTCGCGCAATCGCAACGGCATCAATATCGGCGAAGCGGCCGTGCTGTTTCTGATGACGCGCGAGCCAGCAGACGACCATCGCATCGCCTTGCTGGGCGCCGGTGCCAGTTCGGATGCCCACCACATTTCCGCTCCCGAACCCACCGGGCGCGGCGCGCAAGAAGCCATGAGCAAGGCGCTGACGAGCGCCAGACTGACCGCCAGCGACATCGCCTACGTGAACCTGCACGGCACCGCGACCCAGCACAACGACGCAATGGAAAGTCTGGCGGTCAGCGCCATATTCCCCCACGGCGTAGCGTGCTCGTCGACCAAACCCATGAGCGGCCACACCCTTGGCGCCGCCGGGGCACTGGAAGCCGCGTTCTGCTGGCTGGCGCTGGCCCCTGAAAATAACGAGGATCAGCTGCCGCCTCATGTGTGGGATGGCGAAGCCGATACAAGCCTGCCCGCGCTGAACTGGGTCAAGGCAAACGACACCCTGCTGCGTGATTCACCACGCCGGATGATGAGCAATTCCTTTGCCTTCGGTGGCAACAACGTCAGCCTGATCATCGGGGAGCACCCATGACCGCCGCCCCTTCATGCCCGTGGCCGCCGGCTGATTTACTGCCCCACGCCGGCGACATGGTGCTCATCGACGAAGTGCTGTCGTTCGACGAAGAGCAGATTCACACCCGCGTCATCGTTCGACCCGGCGGGCTGTTCAATCGCCCCGACGGCAGCCTGCCGGCCTGGGTCGGCGTCGAGCTGATGGCCCAAAGCGTTGCGGCGTTTGCCGGCTGTCAGGCACGGGTGAAGGGTGACCCGGTCGAGCTGGGTTTCCTGCTGGGCACGCGCAAATTCGAATGCAATGTCGAGCACTTCCCGGTCGGCAGCGAGCTGATCATTCATGCGCGGCGGTCGTTGCAGGATGACAGCGGTATGGGCGTGTTCGAGTGTTCTCTGAGCGGTGCCGGCATTCAGGTCAGCGCCCGACTCAATGTTTATTGCCCGCCGCAATCGGCGAGCTACCTGGCCGAAGGAGCCGTAAATGACTGACTCAATTCTGGTCACAGGCTCAAGCCGCGGTATCGGGCGCGCCATTGCGCTGCGCCTGGCCCAGGCCGGCTACGACATCGTGCTGCATTGCCGCAGTGGCCGCGCTGAAGCCGACGCTGTACAGCGTGAAGTCGAGGCGCTCGGGCGTCAGGCGCGCGTGCTGCAATTCGACGTCGCCGACCGTGCTGCGTGCAAGGTCATCCTTGAAGCCGACGTCGAAACCCATGGTGCCTATTACGGCGTGGTCTGCAACGCCGGCCTGACCCGTGACGGCGCTTTTCCGGCGCTCACCGATGACGACTGGGACATGGTCATCCGCACCAATCTCGACGGTTTCTACAACGTGCTGCATCCGGTGATGATGCCGATGATCCGCCGCCGTGCTGCCGGGCGCATCGTCTGCATCACGTCCGTGTCCGGGCTGATCGGCAATCGTGGCCAGGTCAACTACAGCGCATCGAAAGCGGGCGTCATCGGCGCGGCCAAGGCGCTGGCAATAGAACTGGGCAAACGCAAGATCACCGTCAACTGCGTCGCGCCCGGGCTGATCGACACGGCCATGCTCGACGAAAACGTGCCGGTCGATGAACTGATGAAGATGATTCCCGCGCAACGCATGGGCACGCCGGAAGAAGTCGCCGGCGCCGTGAATTTCCTGATGTCGGCGGAAGCTTCCTACATCACGCGCCAGGTGCTGGCCGTCAATGGAGGCCTGTGCTGATGAAACGCGTTGTCGTCACCGGCATGGCCGGTATTACGTCACTGGGCAGCGACTGGGCCAGTATCGAGGCCAATTTCAGCGGCAATCGCAGCGGCATCCGGCGCATGGACGAATGGGATCGCTTCACCGAGCTCAACACCCGTCTGGCCGGCCCGATAGATGATTTCGCGGTGCCGTCGTACTGGACGCGCAAGCAGCTGCGCAGCATGGGCCGGGTGTCGCGATTGGCGGTCGGCGCCGCAGAACAGGCGCTGCGTGACGCCGGCTTGCTGGGCGACCCGATCATTCGCGACGGGCGCATGGGCGTGGCCTGCGGTTCGTCCACCGGCAGCACCGACGAGATCAAGGCCTTCGGCAACATGCTGCTGAATTCCGTCGCCGAAGGCCTCAATGCCAACTCGTACGTGCGCATGATGCCGCACACCACGGCGGCGAATATCAGCATCTTCTTCAACCTCACCGGCCGCCTGATCCCGACCTCCAGCGCCTGCACCAGCGGCAGCCAGGGCGTGGGCTATGCCTATGAAGCGATCAAGTTCGGGCGTCTGCCGTTGATGCTGGCCGGTGGCGCCGAAGAGTTGTGCCCCACCGAAGCCATGGTGTTCGACGCGCTGTACGCGACCAGCCTGAAGAACGATGCGCCCCACACCAGCCCGCGTCCCTACGACAATGGGCGTGACGGCCTGGTGATCGGCGAAGGCGGCGGCATGCTGGTGCTCGAGGAGCTGGAACACGCGCTGGCGCGTGGGGCGAAGATTCACGCCGAGGTGGTCGGCTTCGGCAGCAATGCCGACGGCGTCCACACCACTCGCCCTGAACGAGTGACCATGCGTCGTGCCATGGAACTGGCGCTGGAAGACGCGGGCCTGCCGCCCGAGGCCATCGGTTACGTCAACGGCCACGGCACGGCGACGGAACAGGGCGACATCGCCGAGACGCTTGCCACGCAAAGCCTGTTCGGCTCGCGCATGCCGATCAGTTCGCAGAAGAGCTTTTTGGGACACACCCTCGGCGCCTGCGGTGCGCTGGAATCCTGGTTCAGCATCGAGATGATGAACCGCGACCGCTACATCCACACGCTCAACCTCGACGAGGTCGACAGTCGCTGCGGCGAACTGGACTACCTGCGCGGCGAGCCCCGCCACATGAGTCACGAGTTTGTGATGAACAACAATTTTGCGTTCGGCGGGGTCAACACGTCGCTGATCTTCCGGCGTTGGTCTTGACCCCGTAATTCGTTCAACCCGCCGGCGCAACGGAAGACGCTCCCGGCGGGGCACATCACTGATCTTCTACACCCGTTAACCACCTCAAGGAGCGAAACCATGAAATTGAAAGTCTGGGCAGCAACGGCCGCCGTCGTTTTGTGCACACTGCCGGGCATCAGCCAGGCTCGGGACACGGCCCTGTATCTGCCGTTCGACAAGGTGGTCGCACAGATGACCCAAGAGAAGAAGCTCGACGGCAGCGTCAAGTTCTACCTCGCTGGCGTGCAGCCAAAAGGCAAGGTGTCGGTACTGTCAGCCAATGCGGTGACCAACAAGAAAACCAACGCCTTCAACAAGAGCGACAACGAGGCCTGCGAGTGGGTCTTGCAGTCCGCCATCCTGCAGTTGAACGAGGCCGCGAAAAGCGCAGGCGCCAACGCGGTGGTCAACATTGCCAGCTACTACAAAAAGATCGAACGCAAAGACCCGGCTACGTATGAATGCCACGCCGGCGCCATCATGGCAGGCGTTGCGTTGAAGGGTGATCTGGCGAAGGTGCAGTAAGTTTTTGCCAGTGAGTTGAGGCGTCTTGCCTCGCTCACTGGCTTGGATGGCTGCGCTATGGGAGGGAGGTTGCGAAATGGTCGTTCAACCGACAAATCATCGGCGAACCCACCTGAGCCTTCGTGAGCAAGCTCACTCCCACATGAGCGCCGTTTGCCGCAGCCCAGTGCGGTGTCAGAACAATGGGGAGTCTGCAGATTTGCATTCGTCACGGGTCACTGGGCGACGCAGGCCGTGTGGGAGCGAGCTTGCTCGCGAAGAGGTCAGTACATTCACCCCATCTTCAGTGGTTGTAATGCCACGTTCGTGAGCAAGCTCACTCCCACAACCCCATCTGCTTTGCTCTGGGTCAGTTACCCCGCCTTGCGCGTCACCAGTTCGACAAACGCCTTGGCCATGGGCGATTTCTGATCCTTGCGCTGCACCAGCCACACCGCTGACGTAGCCTGGGCATCCAGCAGCGTCCGGTACACCACTCCATCAATGCGCATGCGTTGATAGGACGCCGGCAGCACCGTCACGCCCAGTCCCGCCGCCACCAGACCAATGATGGTCATCGCCTCGCCCGCCTCCTGAGTAAACAATGGGCTAAAGCCCGCCTCCCGCGCCAGATCCAGCAACTGTGCGTAGAGCCCGCTGCCGTAACTGCGCGGGAAGAACACAAACGGCTCACTGGCCAGTTCCCGCAGATGAATGCCGCGTTCCGAGCCTTCGGCCAGTGGATGGTCCGAGCGCAATATCGCCACCAAGGGTTCGTGCAGCAGCTCCACGGCGACCAGTGAATCCGGCAACGGCAGCGGCCGCATGATGCCCACTTGCATCGACTCGTTCTCGAGCCGCTCGGCGACTTCCCGACTGCTCATTTCCTGAAGTGCCAGGTGCACCGCCGGATAGCGCTGGCGAAACGCGAAGATGGCCTGCGGGATGCTTGAGGTGAACGGCGCGGATGCCGTGAAGCCGATTTTCAGTTCGCCCAGCTCTCCCAACTGCGCACGCCGAGCGACGTCCGAGGCCTTCTCGACCTGCGCCAGCACCAGGCGCGCTTCATCGAGGAACAACCGGCCCGCCTCGCTCAGTTCCACCCTTCGATTGGTTCGCTCAAACAGACGCGCGCCGAGCTCTTGCTCCAGCGCCTGAATCTGCTGACTCAACGGCGGTTGAGAGATGCCGAGCGCCTGAGCAGCGCGTCCAAAATGCAGCTCTTCAGCGACAGCGATGAAGTAACGCAGGTGTCGTAATTCCACAGTCATTCCAGTAGGTCGTCAAACCTATCAAACAGGTCGAACAATATATTGGAAGCGATCGTTAGGCGGCTATATTCTTTTGCCACTGCTCCCCGCTCTCCCGCCTGAGGTCACCCGTGAATACTGCTGCATCCCCCGCCGCGTCTGCCGAGTTCGCCACAGCGGCCATCCCGTTGGGCGATTCCTACATCGAGAAGGACACGCCCGCTTTCATCCGCACGGTGCTGGCGCTGTTCTCCGGCGGTTTCGCGACATTTGCGCTGCTGTACTGCGTGCAGCCGATGATGCCGGTGCTGTCGCGGGACTTCTCCATCAACGCTGCCCAGAGCAGCATGATCCTGTCGGTGTCCACCGCGATGCTGGCGATCGGATTGCTCATCACCGGCCCCATTTCAGATCGGCTCGGCCGCAAGTCGGTGATGGTGTTCTCGCTGTTCTCGGCCGCCCTTTTCACCATCGCCAGCGCACTGATGCCGACCTGGGAAGGCGTGCTGATCACGCGGGCGTTCGTGGGCTTGTCGCTGAGCGGACTGGCCGCCGTCGCCATGACTTACCTCAGCGAAGAAATCCACCCACAGCACATCGGACTGGCAATGGGCCTGTACATTGGCGGCAACGCCATAGGTGGTATGAGCGGCCGGGTGATCACCGGCGTGTTGAGTGATTACGTCAGCTGGCACACGGCACTGTTGATCATGGGCATCATCGCGCTGGGCGCGGCGGGCGTGTTCTGGAAAATCCTGCCGCCGTCGCGTAACTTCCGCGCCCGCCCGCTCAACAGCCGCAGCCTGCTGGAAGGCTTTGTCCTGCAGTTCCGTGACGCCGGGTTGCCGTGGTTGTTTCTTGAAGGCTTCCTGCTGATGGGCGCGTTCGTGACGCTGTTCAACTACATCGGCTACCGCCTGTTGGCCGACCCGTACAACCTGAGCCAGGCCGTGGTCGGCCTGTTTTCGGTGGTGTACCTGTCCGGCATCTACAGCTCGGCGAAGATCGGCGCACTGGCCGACCAACTGGGCCGTCGTAACGTCCTGTGGGCCGTGATCGTGCTGATGCTCGTCGGTGTCGCGCTGACCATGTTCACCCCGCTGCTGGTGGTGATCGTCGGCGTGCTGATGTTCACCTTCGGCTTCTTCGGCGCCCACTCCGTCGCCAGCAGCTGGATCGGCCGCCGCGCCATCAAAGCCAAAGGCCAGGCCTCGTCGCTGTACCTGTTCAGCTACTACGTAGGCTCCAGCGTCGCCGGCACCGGCGGCGGCGTATTCTGGCATTACGCCGGCTGGAACGGCATCGGCGCCTTCATCGGCACCCTGCTGCTGATCGCCCTCGCTGTGGCGCTGAAACTGGCGAAAGTGAAGCCGTTGGCGGTGAATGTGCAGGTTTGATGGATATAGGCGTTTTCACACAAAACGCGGCATCGTTTCACATCCCCCGCATCTACATCGCCTGACAGCAAAGCGTGACTAATTGATTCACGCTCTGCTGCTATGATTAGATCTTTCAAACATAAGGGCCTTAGGGCTTTCTTCCACACTGGAACGACGCAAGGGATTCGCGCGGCTCACGCAAACCGCCTGCGATTTATCTTGGGTGCGCTAGAGATCGCTAAAGGACCCCATGAACTGGGCTTAACAGCACTGAATCTGCATCCATTGAAAGGCAATCTGACGCAATATTGGTCAGTATCAGTAAGCGGGAACTGGCGAATTATTTTTAGATTTATCGAGAACGATGTCGAGCTTGTCGATTATCTCGATTACCACTGACAGGAGTTCATGCATGAGGATGCACAACCCTCCCCACCCTGGCGAAATGATCCAGGAGATGCTGCCGGAGATGAACATCAAAATTGCCGAAATGGCACGGCGGCTCCATTTTTCACGTGAAATGTTGTCTCGGGTCATCAATTGCCGTGCTCCGGTTAGCCCAGATCTGGCGGTAAGACTGGAACGTGCAGGTTTAAGCACTGCTCGCTTTTGGCTAGCTGTACAGATGAGCCACGACCTCTGGCAGGCCGAGCATCGGGAGCAGCCGCCCATAACGCCGTTGTATATCGCCCCGACGATTACCGCAGCCTGACCCCACACAAAAACGCCCGGCATGTGCCGGGCGTTTTCATAGCTGCAAAGCGCTTACTGGTGGTATTTGGCCGACATTTCGTGCACTGCTTCGATGAAGGCGCCGGCGTTGGCCGGGTCGACTTCGGGGGTGATGCCGTGGCCGAGGTTGAAGACGTGGCCGGTGCCGCTGCCGTAGCTGGCGAGGATGTTCGAGACTTCCTGGCGGATGGCGTTTGGGTTGGCGTAAAGCACGGTCGGGTCCATGTTGCCTTGCAGCGCGACTTTGCTGCCGACACGACGGCGGGCTTCGCCGATGTCGCAGGTCCAGTCCAGGCCCAGTGCGTCGGCGCCGGCGTCGGCAATGCTTTCAAGCCACATACCTCCGCCCTTGGTGAACAGAATGACCGGCACTTTGCGCCCGTCGTGCTCACGGATCAGGCCGTTGACGATCTTGCGCATATAGGCCAGTGAGAACTCCTGGTACGCCGCGGCCGACAGGCTGCCGCCCCAACTGTCGAAGATCTGCACCGCCTGAGCGCCTGCGAGAATCTGGCCGTTCAGGTACGCCGTCACCGATTGCGCCAGCTTGTCGAGCAGCAGGTGCATGGCGTGCGGGTTGTCGTAGAGCATGGCCTTGGATTTGCGGAAGTCCTTGGACGAGCCGCCTTCGACCATGTAGGTCGCCAGGGTCCACGGGCTACCGGCGAACCCGATCAGCGGAACGCGTCCGTTGAGCTCGCGGCGGATGGTGCTGACTGCGTCCATGACATAGCCGAGATCTTTCTGGGCGTCAGGGATTGGCAGCGCTTCGATATCAGCCAGGGTGGTGACGGTTTTGCGAAAGCGCGGGCCTTCGCCGGTTTCGAAGTACAGGCCCAGGCCCATGGCGTCGGGAACGGTGAGGATATCGGAAAACAGAATGGCGGCGTCGAGCGGGTAGCGCTCAAGGGGCTGCAGGGTGACTTCACAGGCGAACGCCGGGTTCATGCACAAGCTCATGAAGTCTCCGGCCTTGGCGCGGCTGGCGCGGTACTCCGGGAGATAGCGGCCGGCCTGGCGCATCATCCATACAGGCGTGACGTCAACAGGCTGCTTGAGCAGGGCGCGAAGGAAACGGTCGTTCTTCAGGGCAGTCATGTCGGCATCCGGAAAAAAAGTGCGGGCATTTTCTCAGACACCAACGCAAAAGGCACGGTCGGTGCCGTGCCATTTATTTATCGGGGCGATTTGTCGCATCAATGCCCTGCCGGCTTTGCTGACGTCGGCGACCTATTGGTTGTCCTCCATCGTCTTTGTAATCCAGCCTGCGAAGTGAGCGACTCTGGTGTACTGACCGGCATTCATCCACAACGAACGACTGACCAGTCCGATTTCAAGGTAGTGGCTGCCTGACTTGTAGAGCAGAGGCCCTCCGGAATCGCCAGACGCCTGATTGTATCCGGCGCAGAGGTTGACCAATGGATCGAAGTGGGTGGCCGGGTAGCCGGGAGGCACTTCGATACACGCCTTGTCCTCCAGCGTCTCGCCAAGGCCTTGATACAGCACATCTGGCCCGTATCCCGTCTCGGTTCTCCCGAACCCGATCAGCGTCACGGGGTAGCCAACCCCCGGTTCCATCACAGACTCGGCCCCGTCGAACTCAAGGAAATCGGTACTGTTGGCCGCGCGCTCCAGCTTGATCAATGCAATATCGTATCGCCCGCTGTGATCAAACTGCGGATGCCCGTATGTGGCCTGGATCCTGACCCGGTCCTTCTCGACGACAGTCGGCCGGTATTGTTCCAGGCCAATGCTCACGGAGTGAGGAGCCTGGCCGTCGATGCAGTGTTCAGCAGTCAGTACCCACCGCGGCGCAATCAATGCAGCGCCACAGAGGTGCGACCCATCCTCTTTAACAATTGCTGCAAAGAACGGGTACTGCCCTCTCGGGGCTGGCTCTCCTCCGACGATTTTTTTGCTTTCATTCACACCCGCCCATTCACCGCAACCGGTCAAAAAAGCCGCGAGGCCAAGACAGCAAACTAACTTGTTCATTTTTCGCTCCGTGATCCAACAGGCCGCCAGACACCGGCCCGTGCTTCCATTCAATTTCAGAAAGGCTCGCTAGCGTCCGAGACCTTGCCGAATTAGAAACTTATTGAATCGTGTTGGGAACTGTCAGAAATGACACTCGTAGCGGTGCCTGACGTTTTCACGAACGGGAGAGCCGAGGAAGGAAACGAAACAGATGTGGAAGCAGCTGCCAGCATGGAGCAGCTGCAAGCTTCAAGTAGAAGCAGATCGCGTCTGCTTGTAGCTTGTAGCTTACCGCTAGCAGCTTGCCGCAGGCGTCATCAGACGCCCAGATAATCCAGAATCCCTTCAGCCGCATTCCGGCCTTCAAAGATCGCGGTCACCACCAAATCAGATCCGCGCACCATGTCGCCACCGGCGAAGATCTTCGGGTTGCTGGTCTGGTGCTTGAACTGGCCCTGCTCCGGTGCCACGACGCGGCCCTGGCTGTCCATCTGGATGCCCTGCAGATCGAACCACGACGCCGGGCTTGGACGGAAACCGAACGCGATGACCACGGCGTCCGCCGGGATGATCTCTTCGGAACCCGGAATTGGCTCGGGGCTGCGACGGCCGCGCGCATCCGGCTCGCCCAAACGCGTTTCGACGACTTTCACGCCTTCGACCCGATCCTCACCAACGATGGCGATGGGCTGACGGTTGTAGAGGAACTTCACGCCTTCTTCCTTGGCGTTCTTCACTTCCTTGCGCGAGCCGGGCATGTTTTCTTCGTCGCGGCGATAGGCGCAGGTCACCGACTTGGCACCCTGGCGAATCGACGTGCGGTTGCAGTCCATCGCCGTGTCACCACCGCCCAGGACCACGACCTTCTTGCCCTTCATGTCGACAAAATCTTCCGGCGACTTTTCAAAGCCCAGGTTGCGATTGACGTTGGCGATCAGGAAATCCAGCGCATCGTGCACGCCAGGCAGGTCTTCACCGGGGAAGCCGCCCTTCATGTAGGTGTACGTGCCCATGCCCATGAACACCGCGTCGTACTCTTCCAGCAACTGCTCGACGGTGATGTCCTTGCCGATCTCGGTGTTGAGGCGGAACTCGATGCCCATGCCGGTGAAGACTTCGCGGCGATTGCTCAGCACGCTCTTCTCGAGCTTGAACTCGGGGATCCCGAAGGTAAGCAGACCGCCGATTTCCGGGTTCTTGTCGAACACCACCGGCTTCACGCCGCCGCGCACCAGAACGTCAGCGCAGCCCAAACCCGCCGGGCCTGCCCCGATGATGGCCACGCGCTTGCCGTTCGGCACGACGCGGGACATGTCCGGGCGCCAGCCCATGGCGAAGGCCGTGTCGGTGATGTACTTCTCGACCGAACCGATGGTCACCGCGCCGAAGCCGTCGTTGAGGGTGCACGCGCCCTCACACAGACGGTCCTGCGGGCACACGCGGCCGCAGACTTCCGGCAGGGTGTTGGTCTGGTGCGACAGCTCGGCGGCCGCGAGGATGTTGCCCTCGGCCACCAGCTTCAGCCAGTTGGGAATGAAGTTATGCACAGGGCATTTCCATTCACAGTACGGGTTGCCGCAACCCAGGCAACGGTGCGCCTGATCGGCCGACTGCTGAGGCTTGAAAGGTTCGTAGATTTCCACGAACTCTTTCTTGCGCTGACGCAGCAGTTTCTTCTTCGGATCTTTACGCCCGACTTCGATGAACTGGAAGTCGTTACTGAGACGTTCAGCCATGGTGTTAAAACTCCTGACTACAGCCTCAAGCGCCAAGCTTGAAGCTGCAAGAAAATCATGTTCGCAGGCACTCGCGCGCTGCCGTTAGCGTGCGGCTTGAAGCGTGCCGCTCGCAGCTGCTTTACTGCGGATTCGCGCGGGTGCTGGACAACAGCGACTTCAAGCTCGCGGCCTTCGGCTTCACCAGCCAGAAGCGGCGCAGGTAGTCGTCCAGGTTTTCCCAGAGGTTGCGGCCCCATTCGCTGTCGGTTTCGGTCACGTATTCGGCCAGCACGCGCTCCAGGTGGCTGCGGTAGGCCTCCATCGCTTCGCCGCTGATGCGCTGAATCTCGACCAGCTCGTGATTGACCCGGTCAACGAAGGTGTTGTCCTGATCGAGCACGTAAGCAAAACCGCCGGTCATGCCTGAGCCGAAGTTGTAGCCGGTCTTGCCCAGCACGCAGACGAAACCGCCGGTCATGTATTCGCAGCAGTGGTCGCCCGTGCCTTCCACAACCGTGTGGGCACCGGAGTTACGCACCGCGAAACGCTCACCCGCCGTACCCGCCGCGAACAGCTTGCCGCCGGTCGCGCCGTACAGGCAGGTGTTGCCGATGATGGCGCTGTCCTGGGTTTTGAACGGGCTGCCTTTTGGCGGCACGATGACCAGCTTGCCGGCGGTCATGCCTTTGCCGACGTAGTCGTTGGCGTCGCCTTCCAGGTACATGTTCAGGCCGCCGGCGTTCCACACACCAAAGCTCTGCCCGGCCGTGCCCTTGAAGCGGAAGGTCACTGGCGCATCGTTCATGCCCTGGTTGCCGTGGAGCTTGGCGATTTCGCCGGAAATCCGCGCGCCGATGGAGCGGTCGCAGTTGCAGATGTCCAGTTCGTAGTCGCCGCCGCTCTTGGTCTGAATGGCGGAGATCGCCAGTTCCACCATCTTCTCGGCCAGCAGGCCCTTGTCGAACGGCGGGTTGCGGTCCACCTGGCTGAACTGCGGTTTGTCGACCGGAATGTGGTCGCTGCCCAGCAGCGGCGTCAGGTCCAGGTGCTGCTGCTTGGCGGTTTCACCGGGCAGGATTTCCAGCAGATCGGTACGCCCGATCAGCTCTTCCAGCGAACGCACGCCCAGCTTCGCCAGCCATTCGCGGGTTTCTTCAGCCACGTAGGTGAAGAAGTTGATCACCATGTCGACGGTGCCGATGTAGTGGTCCTTGCGCAGCTTGTCGTTCTGAGTCGCGACGCCGGTGGCGCAGTTGTTCAGGTGGCAGATGCGCAGGTATTTGCAGCCCAGCGCGATCATCGGCGCGGTGCCGAAGCCGAAGCTTTCGGCGCCGAGGATGGCCGCCTTGATAACGTCCAGGCCGGTTTTCAGGCCGCCGTCGGTCTGCACCCGAACCTTGCCGCGCAGGTCGTTGCCGCGCAGGGTCTGGTGAGTCTCGGCCAGGCCGATTTCCCACGGCGAGCCCGCGTATTTGATCGACGACAGCGGCGATGCACCGGTGCCGCCGTCATAGCCGGAAATGGTGATCAGGTCGGCATAGGCCTTGGCCACACCGGCCGCAATCGTGCCCACGCCTGCTTCAGCCACCAGCTTGACCGAAACCAGTGCGGCCGGGTTGACCTGCTTGAGGTCAAAGATCAGCTGCGACAAGTCTTCGATCGAATAGATGTCGTGGTGCGGCGGCGGCGAAATCAGCGTCACGCCCGGCACTGCATAACGCAGTTTGGCGATCAGGCCGTTGACCTTGCCGCCTGGCAGTTGCCCGCCTTCACCCGGCTTGGCGCCCTGGGCGACCTTGATCTGCAGCACGTCGGCGTTGACCAGATACTCAGGCGTCACGCCAAAACGGCCGGTCGCGATCTGCTTGATCTTGGAGCTGCGGATGGTGCCATAGCGCGCCGGGTCTTCGCCGCCCTCACCGGAGTTGGAGCGCGCGCCCAAGCGGTTCATCGCCTCGGCCAGCGCTTCGTGGGCTTCCGGCGACAACGCACCCAGCGAGATGCCCGCCGAGTCGAAGCGCTTGAGAATACCTTCCAGCGGCTCGATTTCATCGATGCCCAACGGCGTGTCGAGCTCTTTGACCTTCAACAGGTCGCGGATCATCGACACCGGACGGTTGTCCACCAGCGCTGTGTATTCCTTGAATTTGCTGTAATCACCCTGCTGAACGGCGGCTTGCAGCGTCGCCACCACATCAGGGTTGTACGCGTGGTATTCGCCGCCGTAGACAAACTTCAGCAACCCGCCCTGCTGGATCGGCTTGCGCGCGCTCCAGGCTTCAAAAGCGAGGGCTTTCTGCTCGGCTTCGATGTCAACGAAACGCGCGCCCTTAATGCGGCTCGGCACGCCACGGAAACTCAAATCGCAGACTTCTTCCGACAGACCAATGGCCTCGAAAAGCTGGGCGCCGCGGTACGAAGCAACGGTCGAAATACCCATCTTCGACAGGATCTTGAGCAGGCCTTTGGTGATGCCCTTGCGGTAGTTCTTGAAGACTTCGTACAGATCGCCCAGCACTTCGCCGGTACGGATCAGGTCGCCCAGCACTTCGTACGCCAGGAACGGATAGACCGCCGACGCGCCGAAGCCGATCAACACGGCGAAATGGTGCGGGTCGCGAGCCGTTGCTGTCTCGACGAGGATGTTGCTGTCGCAGCGCAGGCCTTTTTCGGTCAGGCGGTGGTGCACCGCACCGGTGGCCAGCGATGCGTGAATCGGCAGTTTGCCGGGTGCGATATGACGGTCGCTCAGGACAATCTGGGTCTTGCCCGAACGCACGGCTTCTTCAGCCTGATCGGCGATGTTGCGCACAGCCGCTTCCAGGCCCATGGCTTCGTCATAGTTCAGGTCGATGATCTGACGATCAAAGCCCGGACGATCCAGGGTCATCAGCGAGCGCCACTTGGCCGGGGAAATGACCGGCGAACTGAGGATCACGCGGGAAGCGTGCTCCGGCGACTCCTGGAAAATGTTGCGCTCGGCACCGAGGCAGACTTCCAGCGACATGACGATGGCTTCACGCAGCGGATCGATCGGCGGGTTGGTGACCTGCGCGAACTGCTGACGGAAATAGTCGTACGGCGTGCGGACACGACGGGACAACACCGCCATCGGCGTGTCATCGCCCATGGAGCCGACTGCTTCCTGGCCCTGCTCACCCAGCGGGCGCAGGATCTGATCACGCTCTTCGAACGTGACCTGGAACATCTTCATGTACTGCTTGAGCTGATCCGGGTTGTAGAAGGCCGAACCGTGGTCATGGTCTTCCAGCGTCGCCTGAATACGCAGGGCGTTCTTGCGCAGCCACTGCTTGTACGGATGGCGCGACTTCAAGCGGCTGTCGATGGCGTCGGTGTCGAGGATCTGGCCGGTTTCGGTGTCCACGGCGAAGATCTGACCCGGACCGACACGGCCCTTGGCAATCACGTCTTCCGGCTTGTAGTTCCACACGCCGATTTCCGAGGCGAGGGTGATGTAACCGTTCTTGGTGGTGACCCAGCGCGCAGGACGCAGGCCGTTGCGGTCCAGCAGGCAGACGGCGTGACGACCTTCGGTCATGACGATGCCGGCCGGGCCGTCCCACGGCTCCATGTGCATGGAGTTGAATTCGTAGAACGCGCGCAGATCCGGGTCCATGGTCTCGACGTTCTGCCACGCCGGCGGCACGAGCATGCGCACGCCACGGAACAGGTCGATGCCGCCGGTCACCATCAGCTCGAGCATGTTGTCCATGCTCGAAGAGTCGGAACCCACGCGGTTGACCAGCGGGCCGAGCTCGTCGAGGTCCATCAGGTCGTTAGTGAACTTGGTGCGACGGGCCTGAGCCCAGTTGCGGTTACCGGTGATGGTGTTGATCTCGCCGTTGTGGGCGAGGAAGCGGAATGGCTGAGCCAGTGGCCATTTCGGCAGGGTGTTGGTCGAGAAACGCTGGTGGAACACGCAGATCGCGGTTTGCAGGCGCTCGTCGTTGAGGTCCGGGAAGAATGCCGTGAGGTCACGCGGCATCATCAGGCCTTTGTAGATGATGGTCTTGTGGGAAAAGCTGCAGATGTAGTGGTCGGTGTCAGCGGCGTTGGCCACCGAGGAGCGACGACGTGCGCAGAACAGCTTGATCGCGAATTCCTGATCGCTCAGGCCTTCACCGCCGATGAACACCTGCTCGATCTTCGGCAGACGCTCGAGGGCAAGACGACCCAGAACGCTGGTGTCGATCGGCACCTGGCGCCAGCCGATCAGGGTCAGGCCGGCCGCGAGGATTTCACGGTTCATGTTTTCGCGGGCGGCTTCAGCCTTGGTGTCGTCCTGATTGAGGAAGACCATGCCTGCGCAATACTGGCGCGGAAGCTCGACGCCGAAGTGCTCGGTGGCCACCGCACGCAGGAAGGTGTCAGGTTTTTGCATCAACAGCCCGCAACCGTCACCGGTCTTGCCGTCGGCGTTGATCCCACCCCGGTGGGTCATGCAGGTCAGGGCTTCGATAGCCGTCTGCAACAGGTGATGACTTGGCTCGCCTTGCATGTGGGCGATCAGGCCGAAACCACAGTTATCCTTGAATTCTTCTGGATGGTACAGACCTGCTTTCATAGACACATTCTCACCAGGCTGCCCCTTAACGAGGCAAATTTCTTTTCAATTCAACCATTTACCATCCACGCCGAACGTATGCCGGCTTTGCGGGAGCAAAAGGGAGGTCATTGTACACAGCGACACAAGTCCTCACAAATTTGACGACGAAGTGTCGCAAATTTATGTCGCATTCATGAAAGGTTTTATATCGATTCTCGTGCTAGCCAGAGCTTTTTTGCGAGTCTGACCAATGAGAGCCCGAAGATCAATGCGTGTCTGAGACGCAGACACCGCAAGGCGCGCTGCTCGTTGGCAGCACGCTCATGCGTGATATCGGGAGGGCCAAGCGAGGGACCTGGATAAGGTCCCTGCGTCATCAGCGGGCGGCGGCGAGTTCCTGTTGGATACTGCCGACAGTACGAGGCCAAGGTTTACCAGCCTGAACCTTCTCTGGCAAGGCCTTGATAGCGGTCAGTGCCGCATTGCGGTCAGCGAAGCTGCCGTAAGTCACCACGAACAGGGGCTTGCCCTGTAGGGTTTTCTTGAAGTAACGGTACTCGGCGCCCTGCTCTTTCACGTAGCTCTGAGCGGTGGCTTCAGAGCTGGTGCCTAGGATCTGCACCACGTAATGCGTCGGAGCCTGACCTGCGTACCAGCCGCTGCCCGCAGCGCCGGACGCTGCGGCCGCCGCTGCTGGCTTGGCCGCCGGTGCCGGGGCAGGTTTGGCGGTGGCCACTTGCGTCGGCGCTGGCGCAGGTTTCGCAGCCGCCGCCGGAGCAGGCGTTGGCTTGGCGGCCGGGGCCGGACGCGGTGCCGGAACCGGCTGCTGCGCCATGGTCGGTGCAGGACTTGCCGTCGCGCCCGCCGGTGGCGCAGTGGTGGTCACCGTCGGTGGCTGCAGCGATTGGTTGGCTGCCGGGCCGCCATCTTCCCCATCACCTTCGCCCGAGCCCGCAGCTTCAGCCAGTGGCGCGCGGGTCGCCGGTTGCGAGCCGTTCATCGGCAGCGGCATCGGCTGCGAATTTCCGGCGAATTCGATGGCCGGGCCACCGTTGTTCGATTGTTGTGCCGGCGCCTGGCCCTGACCCAGAGGCAGTTGAGCCTGAGAGTTGGCTGGCGCAGTGGCAGGTGCGTTGCTGCGGCCTGGAATCAGCCACGCCGCGAGAACGGCTGCGACAACAACCCCACCCAAAGCCAACACGTGTTTCTTAGGCATTTTGAACCCCATACTTGGACGCTTGACCGCAGAGCGGCTGGCAATCATGGCTTCGATCATCGAGTCGCGCGCGACCTGGTTGATCGCGCCTGGCCATCCACCGGACTGCTCGTGGATATCAGTGATCTGTGCGGCGCTGAACAACTCAACGCCCTGCCCTGCGCCCTCGAGACGCTGAGCCAGATACTCACGGGTTTCTTCTTCGGTGTACGGCGCGAGCTCGATAACGTGGAAGCGCTCTTCCTCGGTACCGCTCTCGGCGCACAGCTGATCCAGGCGATCAATGATCGAAGCCTCGCCGAACAGGAAGACATGCGGACGCCCTTCCGGGGTGCCTGCTGCCAATCCCAACAACGCTTCGAGTGCGGATTCGCCCAGTTGTTCGGCATCGTCGACCAGGATGTAGACTTCCTGACCGGTCAGCGCCAACTGCACGACCTGCGCCAGGATCGGGCGCATTTCCGCTTGAGCGACGTTCAGCGCCTGAGCGACCTGACGCAACACGCCCGTCGCATCACCGGCGCCACGCGCCGACACCACGACGCTCTGAACCGATTGCTTGTTGGTGCTCGCCACCAGTGCCTGACGCAGCAGCGTCTTGCCGCTGCCCTGAGGCCCGGTGACGACCAGCAGCAGCTGGCTGTAGCGCGCGAGGTGATGCAGCTGACCGAGCACGGGCTTGCGCTGTGCCGGGAAAAATTTGAAGCCGGGAACCCGCGTTGCAAAGGGGTCATGACTCAACTGGTAATGACCGAGGAAGGCCTCATCGGCGTGCAAACTAGTCATGGATTTCTCATTAACCTCTAAGCTGATCCACCAAGGCGCGGTAGTCCGCGACCAGTGTGGCCTGTAGTACTTCTTGTGGATATTCGTCCGTTACCATTGCTTCACCGATTCGACGCAACAGCACCAGGCGCAGACGACCGTCAATGACCTTTTTGTCCACCGCCATGTGCTCGAGGAAGTGCTCGGGCGTCATGTCTTCCGGCGGAACCACCGGCAAGCCGGCGCGCTGGAAAATACGGATGCCGCGGTCACGTTCCTGCTCGCTGATCCAGCCCAGACGCGCAGACATTTCCAGCGCCATCACCGTGCCCGCTGCCACCGCCTCGCCGTGCAGCCATACGCCGTAGCCCATGTGAGTTTCGATGGCATGGCCAAAGGTATGACCGAGGTTCAGCGTGGCACGCACGCCTGACTCTCGCTCATCGGCACCGACGACCGCAGCCTTGGCGGCGCACGAACGCTCGATCGCCGTAGTCAGCGCGGCCTGATCCAGCCCGCGCAGCTTGTCGACATTCTCTTCGAGCCACGTCAGGAAGGGTTCGTCACAGATCAAACCGTATTTGATGACCTCGGCAAGACCGGCGGACAGCTCGCGCTCAGGCAGGGTGTTCAGCGACAAGGTGTCGATCAGCACCGCGTTGGGCTGGTAGAACGCGCCCACCATGTTTTTACCCAGCGGGTGATTGATGCCGGTTTTGCCACCGACCGAGGAATCGACCTGGGACAGCAACGTGGTCGGCACTTGAATGAATTCGACGCCGCGCTGGTAACAGGCAGCGGCAAAGCCGGCCATGTCACCGATGACGCCGCCGCCCAACGCAATCACGGTGGTTCGGCGATCATGGCGTGCGGTGAGCAGCGCGTCGAAGATGGTTTGCAGGGTTTCCCAGTTCTTGAAGGCTTCTCCGTCGGGAAGCACGATCGGCAAGACGCTGTAACCGGCGAGGGAGCGGGTGAGGCGGTCCATGTACAACGGCGCGACGGTGGCGTTGGAAACGATCGCCACTTGTTTTCCGGCTATGTACGGCTTGAGCAACTCGGGCTGATCCAGCAAGCCTTCGCCGATATGGATCGGGTAGCTGCGTTCGCCAAGCTCGACCTTGAGTGTCTGCATGTGTCCCCACGCTGTTAACAATTGGTTGCCTGTGCGGGTCTTGAAAAACGCCGACACCGGCTATGGCGCAAGGCCATGTAGCGACCCCACTTTTTATGGTCGCCGAGGATAGCGCATTTCCGTCTGCGCTTTAACGGGGAGGAAGCTCGGCCAGCAGGGCGAGGATGTCGATAACCACCATTCGCGGGGGCCGCTCATCGGTTTCGATGATGACATCGGCGATCTCGCGGTACAGCGGATCGCGAATCTCCAGAAGCTCACGCAGCACGCGCGCCGGGTCAGCCGTACGCAGCAAGGGGCGATTACGATCTCGTGAGGTACGGCCCACCTGCTGCTCAACCGACGCGTGCAAATACACCACCCGACCGCCGGCGTGCAGGGCGCGACGGTTTTCTTCGCGCATGACCGCGCCACCGCCGGTGGCCACGACCACACCGTCCAGCGCGCAGAGTTCGGCGATCATCGCTTGCTCACGATCGCGAAAGCCCGCTTCACCTTCCTTGTCGAAGATCCAGGGAATATTGGCACCCGTTCGCAGCTCGATTTCCTTGTCGGAATCCTTGAACGGCAGTCGAAGCTCTTTGGCCAGCAAGCGACCGATGGTGCTTTTGCCAGCCCCCATCGGCCCCACAAGAATTAAATTTCGCACAGAATCAACGACTCACAGCAATCGCCTGGTTATTCATGATACGCGGAGTGAGAAACACCAACAGCTCGGATTTTGACTCCGAAACCACATCGCGCCGGAAAAGGCGGCCAACATACGGCACATCGCCTAAAAATGGCACCTTGTCGACGACTTTACTCTGCGTATTCGAGAACACGCCACCAATTACGATGGTCTCGCCGTCGGCCACCAGCACCTTGGCGTTCACTTCGTTTTTCTTGATCGGCGGCACACCCAGCACCGTGTTCACGTAGTCCGGCTCATCTTTCGTGACCTTGACCTCCATGATGATGCGGTTATCAGGGGTGATCTGTGGGGTCACCTCCAGCGACAGCGACGCCTCTTTGAACGACACCGAGGTCGCGCCGCTGGAACTGGCTTCCTGATAAGGCACTTCCGTACCTTTCAGGATTTTCGCCGTTTCCTTGTCCGACGTGACGACCTTCGGCTGCGAGACCACTTCGCCGTTGCCGCTTTTCTCCATGGCCGTCAGCTCAAGGTCGAGAATCGTGTTGTTGGTCAGGAAGCCCAGGCCGATCGACGAGGTGGCGTCGGTCACACCCATGTCCACGTAAGGACCATTGGTCGCTGATGCGCCCGAGACCGTGCCATTACCGCCGGTGGTGAAATTGCCTTTGTTGCTCGAACCACCCCAGCGCACGCCCAGGGCCTTGTCGTAATCGACGTTGGCTTCAACGATGCGCGCTTCGATCATCACCTGACGCACCGGGATGTCCAGTTGCGACACGATGCGGCGCAGCTCGTCCAGACGATCCTGGGTCTGGTAGGCAATGATGTTGTTGGTGCGCTCATCGACGGTGATCGAACCACGCTCGTCGGTTTTCGATTCAGCGCTGGTCACCGACTGAAACAGCTTGGCAATGTCGGCGGCCTTGGCGTAGTTCACCTGCAGCAACTCGCGGCGCAGCGGGGCCAGTTCGGAAATCTGCTTGAGGGATTCCAGCTCCTGGCGCTCACGCGCGGCGATCTCGTCAGCCGGACCGACCAGCAAAACGTTGCCAATCTTGCGCTTGTCCAGGCCTTTGGTCTTGAGCACCAGATCCAGCGCCTGATCCCACGGCACGTTCTGCAGGCGCAAGGTGATGCCGCCCTGAACGGTGTCGCTCGCCACCAGATTGAGGTTGGTGAAGTCAGCGATCAGTTGCAGCACCGAACGCACGTCGATGTCCTGGAAATTCAGCGACAGCTTCTCGCCGGTGTAGACCAGTTTTTCCGAGTTGCGGCGCTCCTGATCTTCGTTGGTCAAGGGACGCACGCTGATGGTCAGCTTGTTGTCGGTCTGGTAGGCGGAGTAATCGAACGCACCGGACGGTTCGATGGAGATACTCGCCTTGTCACCCGTGGCGCTGGAATTGACGAACTGCACCGGGGTGGCGAAATCCTTCACGTCCAGACGCACGCGCAGCGGTTCAGGCAATTGCGTTTTGGCGAAGTCGACGCGGATCTTGCCGCCCTGCTCCTGAATGTCCGGGGCAATGCCGGTGTCGCTCAGCTCGATGATGACGTTGCCTTCACCCAACTCGCCGCGCTGGAAGTCGACGTTTTTCACCGAACGCGGGCCTGGCGCATACGAGCGGGCAACAGGTTTCGATTGAGCGGCAGGCCCACTCGGCACACTCACTCGCGCCGCGCCCATGGCGGTGCTCGGCTGCGAACCCTGGGCCGCAGCGGCGCCCTGGCCCACGACCACGAACAGGTTGTTGCCATCGACACGCGAACTGTAGGGCGCAAGCGTGGTGAGGTTGATGATCACCCGCGTGCGGTCCTTGGCTTCGACGACCACAACGCTGTGGGCGTTGCCTGAACCCAGGTCACGGCTCTTGATCGCCAGTTGGCTGGTGACCCCCGGCAGGTCCAGCGCAATGCGCGCCGGTTGCTCGGTGGTGTAGCCGCGCGGCGCCGCCACCGGACCGTCGAAGGACAGTTTCAGTTCGACTCGATCCCCCGGCAATGCAGCCACATCCAGCGTCTTGAGGTTAGCCGCCTGGACAACCGGTGAGAGCATCGCCATCCCTAGCGACAGGCCGATAATCGAGAGAATCCTGTTCATGTTCACATTCCACCACTGTGCCGATCCGAAGGTGCTTCGCTTGCTTGCCGTCTTCATGAGCGCTCCTTGAGGGAAATACTGAGCGGGCGCTCCAGCCACGCCCCCTCTCCATCCGGAACGATTTCCATCACTTGCACCGCCGAGTCGGTGATCGCCGTGATCCGGCCATCGTTACGTCCCAGGTAATCGCCCACTTTCACCCGATGCACGCCACCCGCCCCGCGAAGCAGCGCGAACGTGCCGGTTTCATTGCTCAACGTGCCGACCATTTCAAAGGAGTCGATGTTGAAGCCTTCGAGGAACTGCTTCACCCGCGTCGGATCAGGCTGCACCAGGTGCGAGCCCTTTGGACGGTTGACCAGATCAATCTTGATCGGCGGCTGAAACGGACTGCGCAAACTGGCCGCCGCATAGGTAAAGGCTTCGTACGGCCGAAATTTGGGCATCGGCTCGATGGTGCCCACCGGCCGCGCGCGCACCTCGGCCATGAACTGCTTGAGATCGTCAAATTCGTTCGAGCTGTCGCAACCTGCGAGCCCCATCAGCGTGACGCCGACGCACAACCAACGCATCGCCCTCATTTCGCTGGCCCTTTCGTGTCGACGTTCTGAAGACCTTTGTCGTTATAGCGGTAGGTCTTGGCAAGGATGCTCATGCGTAGCTTCCCGGGGGACTTGGCGTCCAGCGGTTTGATCTCGAAGTCATGCAGGGTCACGATTCGCGGCAGGCTGGCGACGCCGCTGGCGAAGGTCGCGAGGTCGTGATAACTGCCCGTCACGGTAATCTGGATCGGCAATTCGATATAAAACTGCTGGGCCTCTTCGGGGAGCAGCTTGATCTCCTCGAACTCCAGGCCGCTGCCCAGACCGGTGCGGGTGATGTCCTCCAGCAAGCCGGGGACTTCGGTGTCGCTTGGCAACTGCCGCAGCAAGGCGCCGAAGGTGTTTTCCATCTCCACCATCTGGCTCTTGTAAGCCGCGAGGTTGGCAGCCTGATACGCCTTGGTCGCGAACTGTTCTTTCAGTGCGGTCTCTTCGCCACGGGCCTGATCGAGCTGAGTCTGCATGTCCTGGATATAGAAGAAATACCCACCGGCCAACACCAGCGCCAGCAACAACGCGCCGGCAATGGTCTTCACCGCGGCGGGCCAGGAACCCAGGTTATTGATGTCCAGGTCGTTGATGTCGATCTTTTTCAGGCTATCGAGCCAATCATTCATGTTCATGGCCTGACCCCCTCAACCGCTGGCTGCGTCTGGCGCACCGTCAACTGGAAGGTGTTGGTCTGATCCACGCCGCCCGCCGCAGTGTTTGCCTTGACCTCGGTCAGACTCGGCGACTCAAGCCAGTCAGACGCATCCAGATTACGCAGCAGATCCGAAACCCGGTTATTGGATTCGGCAGCCCCGGAAATGCTGATCATCTGCCCGGTCATCTTCACGTCGTTGAAATAGACGCCATCGGGAAGGGTGCGGGCCATCTGATCGAAGATGCGCCCGATGATCGGCCGGTTGCCTTGCAGGTCCTGAATGATCTTCATCCGCTCCAGCAGTTGCTTGCGACGTGCCTTGAGCTCGCTGATCTCTTTGATGCGCGCGTCGAGCTGGACGATTTCGGTCCTGATGAATTGATTGCGGGCGTTTTGGTGGGCAATGGCACTGCTCAAATATTGATCAGCCAAAAGAATGGCGCCGATGCCCAGCACCAGCACACCCGCCAGCGCCAGGATGAAGCGCTTCTTGCGCTCCTCGCGTTGCTGTTCGCGCCAGGGAAGTAAGTTGATCCGTGCCATTAGTCGAAGCTCCTCAGGGCCAGACCGCAAGCGATCATCAGTGCGGGAGCATCGCTGGCGAGCGCGCCGGCGTTGACCTTGACGCTCAGTGCCATGTCAGCAAAGGGGTTAGCCACCAGCGTCGGCGTGCCGAGGCGCTCCTGGATCAGCCGATCAAGACCGGAAATAGAGGCGGTCCCGCCGGCCAGCATGATGTAGTCGACGCGGTTGTACTGGCCGGCCGCAAAGAAAAACTGCAGCGAACGGGACACCTGCTGCACCACGGCGTCCTTGAACGGCTGCAGGACTTCCATGACGTAGTCATCGGGGAGCCCGCCCTGCTTTTTCGCAAGCCCGGCCTCGCTGACGGACAAACCATAACGGCGCTGGATTTCTTCGGTTAACTGGCGACCGCCAAATAATTGTTCGCGGGTATAAATGATGCGGCCGTTGTGCAGCACGCTGAGAGTGGTCATCGTCGCGCCGATGTCGATGACGGCGACCGTCAGCTGTTCGTGGTCCTGGCCCAACTGCGCAGACAACAGACCGAACGAGCGCTCCAGCGCGTAGGCTTCGACGTCGACCACGCGGGCGGTCAGCCCGGCCAGTGCCAGAGCAGCTTCGCGCACCTCGACGTTTTCCTTGCGGCAGGCGGCGAGCAACACTTCGACGCGTTCTGGATTACGGGCTGAATAGCCCTGAACTTCGAAATCGATGGCGACTTCTTCCAGCGGATAGGGAATGTACTGATCAGCCTCGATCTTGAGCTGGTTTTCCATCTCGTCGTCGGAAAGCCCCGCATCCATCTCGATAGTCTTGGTAATAACAGCCGAACCCGCGACAGCAACCGCCGCGATTTTGACGTTACTCTTGGCTTTTACCAGCAAACGCGTCAAAGCACTGCCGACGCCTTCGAGCTCCGCGATGTTCTTTTCGACCACTGCGTTGGCTGGCAGTGGCTCGACCGCATAAGACTCGACCTTGTAACGGTTGCCGGAACGACTTAGCTCCAGGAGCTTGACCGAGGTGGAGCTAATATCGATCCCCAGAAGGGTGTTGGCCTTCTTACTGAAGAGTTCGAACACAACCGATTCCCTATGCGTTTCCGTCACTTACGGATGATTTCTAGTCCAGTGCCACTGTCGGCTGACTTGACAGTAGCGCAAATAACGCTCGACGACGAAAAATGCTTATAATGCCCAGCGTTTTTTTCGTGTACCAAAGCTTCAAGGCGTGTTCATTTGTAAATGCCTGCGTCTAACTCATTCTTTTTTCTGGAAATCCAAAAGCCTTGATACGCCTGCTGAAGTTTGTCTGGTGGTCCATCGTCGCGGTCGTCTGCGGGCTGCTCCTCGGCCTGAGCGGCGCCTTTCTCTACCTGGCCCCGAACCTCCCATCGGTCGATGCGCTGCGCAATATCCAGCTGCAGATCCCGCTGCGCGTCTTCAGCAGCGACGGCAAGCTGATTGCAGAGTTTGGCGAAATGCGCCGCTCTCCCATCCGTTTCGCCGACATTCCGCCCAATTTCATCCATGCCCTGCTGTCCGCCGAAGACGACAACTTCGAGAACCACTATGGCGTGGACCCGAGCAGCCTGATGCGCGCGGCCAGCCAACTGGTCAAGAGCGGTCACATTCAGTCCGGCGGCTCGACCATCACCATGCAGGTCGCGAAAAACTATTTCCTGACCAGCGAGCGCAGTTTTTCGCGCAAAACCACCGAGATTCTCTTGGCCTTGCAAATCGAGCGCCAACTTACCAAGGACGAGATTCTCGAGCTGTACGTCAACAAGATCTATCTGGGTAACCGCGCTTACGGCATCGAGGCCGCAGCGCAGGTTTACTACGGCAAATCCATCCGCGACCTGAGCGTTGCGCAGATGGCAATGATTGCCGGCCTGCCCAAGGCGCCGTCACGATTCAACCCACTGGCCAATCCGGTGCGCGCCAAAGAGCGCCGCGACTGGATTCTTGGCCGCATGTTCAAGCTGGGGAAAATCGACCAGAACACCTACCAGACCGCCCTTGCCGAGCCGATCAACGCCAGCTATCACGTTCAGAGCCCTGAAGTGAACGCGCCGTATATCGCTGAAATGGCGCGCGCCGAGATGGTGGGTCGTTATGGCAGCGCAGCCTATACAGAAGGCTTCCGCGTCACCACTACTGTCCCGAGCGGCCTGCAGGAAGACGCCAACAAGGCGGTGCAGGACGGCCTGATCGAATACGACCAGCGCCATGGCTATCGCGGGCCTGAGAGCCGATTCCCAGGCCTGACCCGCGAGGGCTGGGTGCAGGAGCTGAGCAAACAGCGTCCGATCAGCGGTCTGGAGCCGGCCATCGTCACTCAGGTCGACAGGACCGGCATCCGCGTCCTGACCCGCAATGGCGAGAACGAAGAAACCGTCACCTGGGACAGCATGAAGTGGGCCAAGGCGTTTCTGAACACCAATAGCGTCGGCGCCAATCCCAAACAGCCCGGCGATGTCGCCCATGTCGGCGATCTGGTGCGCCTGCAGCGTCAGGCGGACAACTCGCTCAAGTTCAGCCAGCTTCCGGTGGCGCAGAGCGCACTGGTTTCGCTGGATCCGCAGAACGGCGCGATTCGTGCGCTGGTCGGCGGCTTCGCGTTCGAGCAAAGCAACTACAACCGCGCGATGCAGGCCAAGCGTCAGCCGGGCTCCAGCTTCAAGCCGTTCCTGTATTCGGCGGCGCTGGACAACGGCTACACCGCCGCCAGCCTGGTCAACGACGCGCCGATCGTATTCGTCGACGAGGCCATCGACAAAGTATGGCGGCCAAAGAACGACACCGGCACCTTCCTCGGTCCAATTCGGCTGCGCGAGGCGCTGTACAAGTCACGTAACCTGGTGTCGATCCGCCTGCTGCAAAGCCTGGGCGTGAACACCGCGATCAACTACATCACCCGCTTTGGCTTCAACAAACAGGACTTGCCGCCCAACCTGTCCCTCGCACTGGGCACTGCAACCCTGACGCCGATGGAAATCGTCGGCGGCTGGAGTGCGTTCGCCAACGGCGGCTACAAGATCAGCCCGTACCTCATCCAGAAGATCGAGGACCGTGAAGGCAAAACCCTGTTCGTAGCCAACCCGCCGACAGTGCCTGCCAACGACCCGAACCCGAAAGCGGTCAGCGAAGCGGCCATCAGCAGTGCATCGACCTATGCAGCGCCAGAGACCCCGCCGTTGACGGCCAACGTCGTACCGAACGCACTCGACGCGTCGGGTGCAGCGCCCGCCCCCGTGGTCGCTGAACGGATCGTTGACGGTCGCACGGTCTACATCCTCAACAGCATGCTGCAGGACGTGATCAAACGCGGTACTGGCCGCCGTGCCCTGGCGATGAACCGTCCGGACATCGCCGGTAAAACCGGGACTACCAACGATTCGAAAGACGCGTGGTTCACGGGCTATAACGCGGATTACGTGACGACGGTCTGGACCGGTTTCGATCAGCCGGAAAGCCTGGGTCGCCACGAGTTCGGCGGCACGGTCGCGCTGCCGATCTGGATGAAGTACATGAGCGCCGCGCTGAAGGACAAACCGCCACACGTTCAAGCCGAACCGGATGGCATCCTCAGCCTGCGCATCGATCCCGTCAGCGGCCGCTCCGCCACACCGAGCACGCCGGGCGCGTTCTTCGAACTGTTCAAGAGCGAGGACACACCGCCTAGCGTGAACGAACTCGGCGGCAGCCCGCCTCCAGGCAGCCCGCTGCCGGCGGATGAGTCGGCGCCGATCGATTTGTTCTAGTGAGGCGTAGATCAGTAGGCGGGTGATCCTCAGGCATCAACACCGTCCATGTGGGAGCGAGCTTGCTCGCGAAAAGGTCGGAACATCCGCTGCATCTTCAGCGGTTGAAGCACCGTATTCGTGAGCAAGCTCACTCCCACAAGGATTGCGTATCCTGAACAAAGGTGTTGTGTCCAGCCGGACAGCAAAACGAGCGCCCATAAAAAACCCAGCACTTGGCTGGGTTTTTTGTGGGCATTGCTATCAGCCGTTAAACACGTCATCCACGCTTTTCAGCGGGTAGTGCTTTGGATACGGCAGGGTTGCGACACCGCTCTCGATGGCGGCCTTAGCCACGGCATCGGAAACGATAGTCAGCAGGCGCACGTCCAGTGGTTTCGGGATGATGTACTCACGACCGAATTCCAAGGCGATGCCGCCGTAGGCGTCGCAGACTTCCTGGGGCACTGGCAGCTTGGCCAATTCGCGCAAAGCGTTGGCCGCTGCGATTTTCATCTCTTCGTTGATGCGCTTGGCGCGAACGTCGAGTGCGCCACGGAAGATGAACGGGAAGCCCAGCACGTTGTTGACCTGGTTCGGGTAATCCGAACGGCCGGTGGCCATGATCACGTCGCTGCGGGTGGCGTGAGCCAGTTCTGGCGAGATCTCCGGATCCGGGTTCGAGCAGGCGAACACGATCGGGTTGGCCGCCATCGACTTCAGGCCTTCAGCGCTCAGCAGGTTCGGACCGGACAGACCGACGAACACGTCGGCGCCTTCCAGTGCATCGGCCAGCGTGCGCTTTTCGGTGGAGTGAGCGAACTGCGCCTTGTACTGGTTCAGATCGGTACGCCCGTCGTGAACCACGCCGTTGCGGTCGATCATGAAGATGTTTTCGATCTTCGCGCCCATGCTCACCAGCAACTTCATGCAGGAGATGGCCGCAGCGCCAGCACCCAGGCAGACGATCTTCGCCGCTTCCAGGGTTTTGCCAGCAATTTCCAGCGCGTTGATCATGCCGGCTGCGGTAACGATCGCGGTGCCGTGCTGGTCATCGTGGAAAACAGGGATGTCGCACTGCTCGATCAGCGCCTTTTCGATCTCGAAGCACTCAGGCGCCTTGATGTCTTCCAGGTTGATGCCGCCGAAGGTGATGGAGATGCGTCGCACGGTGTCGATGAAGGCCTGCGGGCTTTCAGAATCGACTTCGATATCGAACACATCGATACCGGCAAAGCGCTTGAACAGCACGCCTTTGCCTTCCATGACCGGCTTGGACGCGAGAGGCCCGAGGTTACCCAGACCCAGAATCGCGGTGCCATCAGAGATGACCGCTACCAGGTTGCCCTTGCCGGTGTACTTGTAGGCAAGTTCCGGATCGCGACCGATTTCGCGGACCGGCTCAGCCACACCCGGGCTGTAGGCCAGCGACAGATCGCGAGCGGTAGCAGTGGCTTTGGTGAGCTCGACGCTGAGTTTCCCCGGACGGGGATGAGCGTGATATTCGAGAGCGGCAGTTTTCAAATCTGACATGGGGGCATTCCGCTTTTTTGCTGTTGGACAGACGGACCGCCGAGCATACGCAAGTCATAAAGTCCTAACAAGACTGGCGGGTCACCTGTGTCAAGAGGCCGCATCTACGACTTTCAGCGTAGAGCCGCAGAACATAAGGCCTGGAGCGGCAACAATCCTCAGCAAAAATGTCTACAATTTATTTATTAACTGTATCCAACATTGCAGAGTGAGTGATCGACATCATCCAGCGCGGTTGACCTGATTTCAGACCGCCCCGACGCGAACGATCGACCACCCAGCCACGGGCTTCGATTCGCTGCCCCTTCAAGCGCTGCAGCGCGGCAGTGTCGAACTGGCCGAGCAGCTTGGGCGCAATGCGCAGCACCAATGAATCGCCCAATTCGATCCACAGGCCGCCGCCATTGCGCTGCACGCTGGTCACGCGCCCGCTGACCAGCGCGAACCCGCCGGCGCTGATCTGCTCGGCCGGTTGAACCGGCGAATTGCGCCACAGACCCAGGCCTGCCTGGCGAGCTGACTGCTCTGCGGCCTGCTGGCAGCTGACCAGCGCAACGTTCGGGGAAACGGCGACGAGATAGCCAAGGCCCTCGGCAAGCAATTGCGCCTCAAGGTTGGCGCCATCACGGCCATAGACGTTAGCGAGAGTGCGGCCGTAATGATCGGTCGGCTCTTCACCCACGCGCAGCCTGACCTGCCCATCACTGGCATCGATCAACGCCTGCAAACGACGCTTCGCCACATCTGCAAACGGCTGGGCTGACTGACCCTTTTTGCCGGTTTCCGGCGTATTGAGGCCAATCATGCGAACGCTGCGACCATCGCTCAGGCGCACCGTGTCGCCATCGACCACTCGCTGCACCTGAGCCACAGGCAGCGACGGCGGCGCCGGGCACAAGGCCTGGGCCGTCGAAAGCCAAATCGCGGACATAAAAAAGGCGCCCGCGAGGGACGCCTTCTTAAGCAGCCTGGAGAAACGCATCGGCGACTCCAGAGCGGCCAACCTTACTCTGCAGCAGCAGGAGCTTTGGTAGGACCGAATGCACCGAAACGCGACTTGAACTTGTCGACACGACCGCCGACGTCCAGAGTTTTTTGCTTGCCGGTGTAGAACGGGTGGCACTCGTTGCACACGTCCAGGCTCAGAGGCTTGGCCAGTGTGGAACGGGTTTTGATGACATTGCCGCAGCTGCAGGTTGCGTCAATGGCTTCGTAAACTGGATGGATATCAGCTTTCATGGGTATTTCCTCAGGCTATCGTGCCGCCACCCAACACTATTGTTGAATACCGCACGGAATTAGGCCGCGCATATTAACAGACAACGCCAATCACGCAAGGGAACGTTCACGCCGGTCGTCTGCTAAGATCGCGCCCTTCGTCATACTCCGTAACAGGATATCCCCCGCGTGCCCGACGCCATCTTGCGCCTCGCCCTGCCCTCGCCGCTGCGTCGCCTGTTCGACTACCTTGCCCCCGCAGGTGTGGCGCGCAGTACGTTGCAGCCGGGGATGCGCCTGCGCGTGCCATTTGGCCGTCGGGAAATGATCGGCGTGCTGGTGGAAGTCGTCGATCACAGCGACGTGCCGGCCGACAAGCTCAAGCCGGCCATTGCTGTGCTGGATGCCGAACCGCCGTTGCCGCCCGCACTGTTCAAGTTGTGCCTGTGGACGGCCCAGTATTACCAGCACAGCCTGGGCGACACGCTCAGTTGGGCGTTGCCAGTGTTGCTGCGTCAGGGCGAGCCGGCGGAAGCGCGGCAGGAGCGTTTCTGGCACGCGGCGCCGGATGCCAGCGTCGATGACCCGCGCATCGCCCGGGCGCCAAAACAAAAGGAAGCGCTGCGCACCCTGGCCCAGCACCCCCACGGAGTGGCTCACCAGTTGCTGAGCAAGCTGATGCTCAACCGGGACAGCCTGAATCTGCTGCTCGCCAAGGGACTGGTGACCGTCGAGGTGCGCGGTCATGGGCCGGTCGAGCGGCACGAGCACTGGCTGGCGCAGCCGGAACTGCCGCTCAACACTGAGCAGCGGGCCGCCTATGAAGCCATCCGCTCGGGTTTCGGCAGCTTTCATGCCTCACTGCTGGCGGGGGTCACCGGCAGCGGCAAGACGGAGGTGTACCTGCAGCTCATCCGCGAAACGCTGGAAGCGGGCAAGCAGGCGCTGGTGCTGATTCCGGAAATCAACCTGGGTCCGCAGACCCTGGCGCGCTTCGAGCAGCGTTTCAACGCGCGCATCGCGCTGCTGCATTCGGCAGTCAATGATCGCGACCGGCTGGACGCCTGGCTGGCGGCGCGCGATGGCGAAGCCGACATCATCATCGGCACCCGCTCGGCGCTGTTCACCCCTATGAAGAATCCGGGGCTGATCATCATCGACGAGGAGCACGACGGCTCTTATAAACAGCAGGAAGGCCTGCGCTATCACGCCCGGGATCTGGCGCTGGTGAGGGCGCATCAGGAGGACATTCCGATCGTCCTCGGCTCGGCGACGCCTTCGCTGGAAAGTCTGCACAACGCCCACACCGGTCGATACGCGCTCCTGCGTCTGAATCAGCGCGCGGGCGGGGCCCAGCAACCCCGCTTCCTGCGCCTGGATGTCAAAAGCCGCCCGCTCGACAGCGGCATCTCGGGCCCGATGCAGCAAGCCATCGGTCAGACCCTGGCGGCGGGCCAGCAAGTGCTGGTGTTCCTCAACCGGCGAGGCTTTGCCCCGACGCTGCTGTGTCACGACTGTGGCTGGCTGTCGGAATGCCCTCGCTGTGACGCGCGCATGACCGTGCACCAGCGCTCGGGTGAGCTGCGTTGTCACCATTGCGGCCATGTCGAACGGGTGCCACGCAATTGCCCGGCGTGCGGCAAGGTCGATCTGCGCCCGGTGGGTGCGGGGACCGAGCGTGCCGAGGAGCGGCTGGCGATTCTTTTCCCCGACTACCCGGTCTTGCGCGTTGATCGCGACAGCACCTCGCGCAAGGACGCGATGAATCAGCTGTTCGCGACCATCCAGAAAGGCCAGCCCTGCATTCTGGTGGGCACGCAAATGCTCGCCAAAGGGCATCATTTCCCGCGCGTGACGCTGGTGTCTATTCTCGATGCCGATGGCGGGCTGTTCTCCGGCGACTTCCGCGCCAGCGAGCGCATGGCGCAATTGATTGTGCAGGTCGCAGGCAGAGCCGGGCGCGCCGAAGAGCCGGGCAAGGTGATCATCCAGACTCACCTGGCCGACCATCCTTTGTTGATTCAACTGACCGAACAGGGCTATTTCGCGTTTGCCGAGCAGGCCTTGAGCGAACGTCGCGCCGCCGGGCTGCCGCCGTTTTCGCACCTGGCGCTGTTGCGCGCCGAAGCGCACAAGCCGGGTCACGCCGAGGGTTTTCTCGACGAAGCCTGCACCGAAGCCGAGCGCTTGCTGAAAGACATGGCGCTGGGCGGCATTGAGCTGCTGGGCCCGGTTCCGGCACCGATGGAGCGACGCGCCGGACGCTATCGCGCTCAGTTGCTGGTCCAGGCCAACGCCCGCGCGCCGCTGCACAAGCTGCTCGCGACCTGGCTGCTGACACTGGAAAACATGCCCAGCGGGCGCCAGGTCAGATGGTCGCTGGACGTGGATCCGGTGGACCTTTATTGATTCGCATCGGTTGACCGCGCATCCAGCGCGGTTGGCAAGGTGGCCCCGGCCACGGATAATGCCCAGTTTTTCCACCCGCGCATCCAGGCGCGGCCGCGCTTGCGGTCGAAAGAGAGCACCATGAAAGACACCATTCGCCAGCTGATTCAACAAGCTCTGAGCCAACTCGTCACCGATGGCGTCTTGCCGGAAGGGCTGACGCCGGCGATTCAGGTGGAGAACGCCAAGGACAAGAAAAACGGCGACTTCGCCAGCAATATCGCCATGATGCTGGCCAAGCCTGCGGGCATGAAGCCGCGTGACCTGGCCGAGAAAATCGTCGCCGCGTTGCCCGCGGACGAGCAGATCACCCAGGTCGACATCGCCGGCCCCGGTTTCCTCAATTTCTTCCAGAACACCCAGGCCCTGGCTTCGCGCCTCGACGAAGCTCTCGCCGACGCGACCTTGTCCGTGCGCAAGAACGGCCCTGCTCAACGCGTTGTGGTCGACCTGTCTGCGCCGAATCTGGCCAAAGAGATGCACGTCGGTCACTTGCGTTCGACCATCATTGGCGACGGCGTGGCCAGCGTCCTTGAGTTTCTTGGCGACACCGTGATCCGTCAGAACCACGTCGGCGATTGGGGCACTCAGTTCGGCATGCTGCTGGCCTATCTGCAGGAAACCCCGGCGACCAGCGATGAGCTGGCTGACCTCGAAAACTTCTATCGCGCCGCCAAGGGCCGTTTCGACGAGTCCGAAGAGTTCGCCGAGCGCGCACGTGGGCTGGTGGTCAAGCTGCAAGCCGGGGACGCCGAGTGCCTGAGCCTGTGGACGCGCTTCAAAGACATCTCCCTGTCCCACTGTCAGGAAGTGTACGAGCGCCTGAACGTCAAACTCACGCCGAAGGACGTCATGGGCGAGAGCGCCTACAACGACGACCTCGCCAATGTCGTCGCCGACCTGAAGAAGGCCGGACTGCTGGTCGAGAGCAACGGCGCGCAGTGTGTGTTTCTTGAAGAATTCAAAACCGCTGAAGGCACGCCGCTGCCGGTGATCGTGCAAAAGGCCGGTGGCGGTTATCTCTATGCCACCACCGACCTCGCCGCCATTCGCTACCGCAGCAACGTGCTGAAAGCCGATCGCGCGCTGTATTTCGTCGATCAGCGTCAGGCGCTGCACTTCCAGCAGGTCTTCGAAGTGGCGCGCCGCGCAGGCTTCGTCACCAACGGCATGCAGATGGAGCACATGGGCTTCGGCACCATGAACGGCGCCGATGGCCGTCCGTTCAAGACCCGCGATGGCGGCACGGTCAAGCTGGTCGACCTGCTCGATGAAGCCGAAGAGCGCGCCTACACGCTGGTCAAAGAGAAAAACCCGGACGTCGCCGAAGACGAGTTGCGCTCGATCGCCAAGGCCGTGGGCATCAGCGCGGTGAAATACGCGGACCTGTCCAAGCATCGCGCCAGCGACTACAGCTTCAACTTCGACCAGATGCTCAGCTTCGAAGGCAACACCGCGCCTTATCTGCTGTACGCCTACACCCGTGTGGCCGGCGTATTCCGCAAGCTCGAAGAAAACGGCGAAAGCTTCAACGCGAGCGAGGGCCGAATCATCCTGGACGCCGCCCAGGAGCAAGACCTGGCCGCGCGCCTGGCGCAGTTCGGTGAGACCGTGAACACCGTTGCCGACAAGGGCACACCTCACGTGCTCTGCGCGTATCTGTATGACCTCGCCGGCCTGTTCTCCAGTTTCTACGAGAACTGCCCGATCCTGGCGGCGGAAAACCCTGAACAACAGCAAAGCCGTCTGCGCCTCGCCGCCCTGACCGGTCGCACCCTCAAGCAAGGCCTGCAGTTGCTGGGTCTGGACACTCTGGAGCGTATGTAAGTTGGCCGTTAAAAAGAAACCTGCTCCCAAGCGCGGCGCCAGCCGGTATCAGGCACCCGCCAAGAAGCCGATTCCGGGCTGGGTGTGGATGGCGATCGGCCTGACCGTCGGCGCGTTCGTTGTTTTCCTGATGAAGCTCGAACCCGGCAGCGGCGACGACATCAAGCGCGTCAAGGCTGAAGCCAAGGCCGCGAAGATTGCCGAAGCAAACAAGACGCCGCCCAGCCCGACCGCGCCTGTGAAGCCGAAATACGACTTCTACACGCTGTTGCCTGAGTCGGAAGTCATCGTGCCGAACGAAGCAGTGCCGGAGAAGACGCCACCGGTCGTTGCGCCAAGCACGCCGGTTACGCCTGAAGTGGCCGCGAAGATCGACACCGCTCGCGCCCAGGCGGCGCTCAGCGGTCTGACGCCACCGCCAGCGCCTCCGGTGACCAAGCCGGCGGCGGTGACGACGTTCTTCCTGCAAGCGGGCTCGTTCCGCAAACAGGCCGACGCCGAGAAGGTGCGCGCGCAGATCATTCTGCTGGGGCAAACGTCGACCGTGGAGTCAGGCACGGTGAAGGATGAAACCTGGTACCGCGTGCTGGTCGGCCCGTTCAGCAACCGCGAACAGCTGACCACAGCGCAGAAGCAGTTGGCAGGTGGCGGTTTCAGCAACCTGCTGCTGCAACAGCGCCAGGCTCGCTAGGGCACTTCATAGAATGTGGTAGCTGCTCTTGGTCCTGATGCAACGCCATAGCGCATCAAACACCGCACCTGTGGGAGCGAGCTTGCTCGCGAAGACGGTATTTCAGCCGCTGAAGATCTAGCGGATGTTCCTGCCCTTTCGCGAGCAAGCTCGCTCCCACGAATCATTCATCATCAGATACATCTGCGGTGTATGGATTAATCGTTCTCATACCCCCGCAGGGAAAGCACTCGAGGACGTTCAGCGTGCGGTCGGCGTTACCACGCAGAGCGTGGGAACGATCAGGCAGTGATCGGCACCACCATTCATCCCTCAACCCACTCAACGGTTGAAATACCCGCCCCCACCCCCATATGAGTTTCCATCAGGGCATTTTCGCCCCGCAGCGTGGAGACTCTCCCCTTGACCACCATCGTTTCAGTGCGCCGCCAAGGCAAAGTCGTCATGGCCGGTGACGGCCAGGTTTCCCTGGGCAATACCGTCATGAAAGGCAACGCCAAGAAAGTCCGGCGCCTTTACCACGGCCAGGTCATCGCCGGTTTCGCAGGCGCCACCGCTGACGCCTTCACCCTGTTCGAGCGTTTCGAAGCCCAACTGGAAAAACACCAGGGTCACCTCATTCGCGCCGCCGTAGAACTGGCGAAAGAATGGCGTACCGACCGCTCCCTGAGTCGCCTTGAAGCCATGCTGGCCGTTGCCAACAAGGACGCTTCGCTGATCATTACCGGTAACGGTGACGTCGTTGAGCCCGAAGACGGCCTGATCGCCATGGGTTCCGGCGGCGCCTTCGCCCAGGCCGCTGCCCGCGCATTGCTGCTGAAGACCGAACTCTCTGCCCGTGAAATCGCCGAAACCGCCCTGCACATTGCCGGCGACATCTGCGTCTTCACCAACCACAACATCACCATTGAGGAGCAGGACCTCGCCGAGTAAGCCTGAGGTGCTGGCCGCCATTCATCGCCGCCTGCCCGACTTGCCATCTGCCGAGGACCGTTGAAAACCATGTCCATGACTCCCCGTGAAATCGTCCACGAACTCAATCGCCATATCATCGGCCAGGACGATGCCAAACGCGCCGTCGCCATCGCGCTGCGTAATCGCTGGCGCCGGATGCAGCTGCCTGAAGAGCTGCGCGTCGAAGTCACTCCCAAGAACATCCTGATGATCGGCCCGACCGGCGTCGGTAAAACCGAAATCGCCCGTCGTCTGGCGAAACTCGCCAACGCGCCGTTCATCAAGGTCGAAGCGACCAAGTTCACTGAAGTTGGCTACGTAGGCCGCGATGTCGAGTCGATCATCCGTGATCTCGCCGACGCAGCGATGAAGCTGCTGCGCGAACAGGAAATCACCAAGGTTCGCCACCGCGCCGAAGACGCCGCCGAAGACCGCATTCTCGACGCCCTGCTGCCACCGGCACGCGCGGGCTTCAACGAAGATGCGTCGTCGGGCAGCGATTCCAACACCCGCCAGCTGTTCCGCAAGCGCCTGCGCGAAGGCCAGTTGGACGATAAGGAAATCGAGATCGAGGTCGCTGAAATGGGCGGCGTCGACATTTCCGCGCCGCCGGGCATGGAAGAGATGACCAACCAGCTGCAGAGCCTGTTTGCCAACATGGGCAAGGGCAAGAAGAAGAGCCGCAAGCTGAAAGTCAAAGACGCGCTAAAGATGGTTCGCGATGAAGAAGCGGGCCGTCTGGTCAACGATGAAGAACTGAAAGCCAAGGCGCTGGAAGCCGTCGAGCAGCATGGCATCGTGTTCATCGACGAGATCGACAAAGTGGCCAAGCGCGGTAATGTCGGCGGCGCCGATGTGTCCCGCGAAGGTGTGCAGCGCGACTTGCTGCCCCTGATCGAGGGCTGCACCGTTAATACCAAGCTGGGCATGGTCAAGACCGACCACATTCTGTTCATTGCATCTGGTGCATTCCACCTGAGCAAGCCAAGCGATCTGGTGCCTGAGCTGCAGGGTCGTCTGCCGATTCGTGTCGAGCTGAAAGCGCTGAGCCCGCAGGATTTCGAACGCATCCTGACCGAACCCCATGCGTCGCTGACCGAGCAATACCGGGAGCTGCTGAAGACCGAAGGCCTGAACATTGCGTTCCTGCCGGATGGCATCAAGCGCCTGGCCGAGATCGCCTGGCAGGTCAACGAGAAAACCGAGAACATCGGTGCGCGTCGCTTGCACACGCTGCTTGAGCGGTTGCTGGAAGAAGTTTCTTTCAGTGCCGGTGACCTGGCAGGCGCGCAGGATGGCGGGACGATCCAGATCGACGCTGAATACGTGAACAGTCACTTGGGTGAGCTGGCGGAAGACGAAGATCTGTCGCGCTATATCCTTTAAAGCAGCTGCAAGCGGTTAGCTTCAAGCGGCAAGCAGATTTCACTGGCTGCACGAATCTGCTTCGCTTGTAGCTTGTAGCTTGTAGCTTGTAGCTTGTAGCTGAGATTACCTCCATGACCCGCATCCCCACCGCTATCCAGCTGCACAAAGCCTCGAAAGTCCTCAGCCTGAAATACGGGTCGGATGAGGAATACCGCTTGCCGGCGGAGTTCCTGCGGGTGCACTCGCCGTCGGCGGAGGTACAGGGCCATGGCAATCCGATTCTGCAATTCGGCAAGCTGGGCGTCGGACTCACCAAAGTGGAGCCCGCCGGCCAGTACGCGCTGAAGCTGACCTTCGACGACGGTCATGACAGCGGGCTGTTTACCTGGGAATACCTGGAGCAACTGGCGCAACGCCAGACGCAACTGTGGGACGAGTATTTGGCCGAGCTCAAGGCCGCCGGCAAATCCCGCGACCCTTCCGAGCAAGTCATTAGGCTGATGCTATAGCTCGGCTCTCTGGGCTTAGGCCGTCAATACCTTGTCCAGTTGCCGTTCAACTTCGGTCTGAATCGAACCGCTCATGGCCGAGAGGAAGAAGTTGAGGTCGATATTCACCCGCACCCACTCATCTTCGACAGCGACCGTGCCCTTGGCGCCCTTGCCTTCCAGGGCGACGGTATCGCCTGTCCACTCGTGCTCGATGCCGTACTTGTCGGACAGCTTCTGCAGCATGATTTCAGCCTTCTCGCGGGCCTTTTCCTTTCCCAGCGTGTGCTGGCGTTCCACGGTAATTCTGGCCACTGACGGGCTCCTGCTTCGGCTTAAATCGTCGGCGCACTATACCAGCGGCCCGGACCGAAGAAACTGTTGGCCGTGAGCCTTGTCAAGACAAAGCCAGCCCCGACGATTAGAATGGCGCCACTTTATTCCGGTGACAGCGATATGAATGATCCGCGCAAAGGCAGCGATGCCGAACCCATCACCCACTTCGGTTACAAAAACGTACCGGAAAGCCAGAAGGCCGAGAAAGTCGCCGAGGTGTTTCACTCCGTCGCGGCCAAATATGACCTGATGAACGACGTCCTGTCTGGCGGCATGCATCGCCTCTGGAAGCGCTTCACCATCGAACTGTCAGGCGTTCGCAGCGGCAACCGCGTGCTCGACATCGCAGGCGGTACTGGCGACCTGGCGAAGAAGTTTTCCCATCTCGTGGGCCCGACCGGCGAAGTCGTGCTGGCCGACATCAACGCTTCGATGCTCAAGGTCGGTCGTGACCGCCTGCTGGATCGTGGCGTGGCCGGCAACATCAAGTTCGTCCAGGCCGACGCTGAAAAGCTGCCGTTCCCCGACAACTACTTCGACTGCGTGACCATCGCCTTCGGCCTGCGCAACGTGACGCACAAGGAAGACGCCATCCGCTCCATGCTGCGCGTGCTCAAGCCAGGTGGTCGTTTGCTGGTGCTGGAGTTCTCCAAGCCCACCAGCAAAGTCATGTCCAAGATCTACGACGCCTACTCGTTCGCCTTCATGCCGCTGGCCGGCAAGCTGATCACCAACGATTCGGAAAGCTATCGCTATCTGGCGGAGTCGATCCGCATGCACCCTGATCAGGAAACCCTGAAGTCGATGATGGTCCAGGCCGGTTTCGACCGCGTGACCTACCACAACATGACCTCCGGCATCGTCGCGCTGCACCGGGGCATCAAGCCCTGATGCTGATCAACGGCTTGCTCGCCAGTGCCGAGCACGGCATCAACCGCGTGCTGCGCATGGACAGCACTGCCTTGCCACGCCTTGACCGGCTGAGCGGCAAGGTCATCGCGATCGAGTGCACCAGCCCGGCGTTTCATCTGCACGTACTGCCCAGCGACGACGGCCTGATGCTGGCGGCGAACTGGGAAGGCGGTGCTGATGTGACCCTGCGCGCCCCCGCTGCGAGCCTGATGCGCCTGGCGATGAGCAAAGACAAAAATGCCGTGCTGCACAGCCCGGAAGTCGAGCTGGAGGGTGAAAGCGCCGTGCTGCTTGAGCTGGTGGGCGTGCTGCAGGACCTGGACCTCGACTGGGAATACGAGCTGCAACGCTGGCTCGGTCCCGTCGCGGCGCCCCTGATCGGCGGGCACCTGCGCAACAGCGCGCGCTGGACCCGCGACAGCGCAGCCAGCCTCAGCCACAACCTGGCCGAATACCTGGCCGAAGAATCCCGCACGCTGGTCGGCAAACGCGAGGCCGAAGCCCGCTTCGCCGAACTGGATCAGACCAAACAAGACCTGGAACGCCTCGAAGCCCGCTTCGAGCGTCTGGCCCACTCCCTCAAATCCAGCGATAACGCATGAGCCTGCTTGCCGTCCGCCGCCTGTTTCGCATCCAGCGTGTCGTAATCCGTTACCGCCTTGATGATCTGTTGTTCGCCCTGCCCCTGCCGTGGTGGCTGCTGGCCGTGCGCTTTGTACTGCCATGGCGCTGGCTGCCGCGGCGCAAGAATGAACTGAGCCGTGGCGCGCGTCTGCGGCTGGCGTTGCAGGACCTGGGGCCGATTTTCATCAAGTTCGGGCAGCTGCTGTCCACCCGCCGTGACCTGCTGCCTGAAGACGTCGCCGACGAGCTGATGATGCTGCAGGACCGCGTGCCGCCGTTCGACTCTGCCAAAGCCGTTGCGCTGATCGAATCACAGCTGGGCGCGACCATCAGCGAGGTCTTCAGTCGTTTCGACGTGGCCCCGCTGGCTTCGGCGTCTGTCGCTCAAGTCCACGCCGCGCGCCTGAAAACAGGCGAAGAAGTGGTGGTGAAGGTCGTGCGGCCGGGCCTGAAGCCGATCATCGGCTCTGACCTGGCGTGGCTGTTCATCCTGGCGAAGATTGCCGAGCGAGTTTCGGCTGATGCGCGTTTGCTGCACCCGGTGGACGTGGTCGCCGATTACGAAAAAACCATCTACGACGAACTCGACCTGTTGCGCGAGGCGGCCAACTCCAGCCAGCTGCGCCGTAACTTCGAAGGCTCGACCATGCTTTACGTGCCGCAGGTCTATTGGGACTGGTGCCGGCCGAAGGTGTTGGTCATGGAGCGCATCTACGGCGTGCAAGTGACCGATCTGGCAACCCTCGCCGATCAGCGCACCGACATGAAGAAGCTGGCCGAGCGCGGCGTCGAGCTGTTCTTCACCCAAGTCTTCCGTGACAGCTTTTTCCACGCCGACATGCACCCCGGCAACATTTTCGTCAGCACGGTCACGCCGTGGGATCCTCAGTACATTGCCATCGACTGCGGCATTGTCGGCAGCCTGACCCCTGAGGATCAGGACTATCTGGCGCGCAACCTGTTTGCGTTCTTCAAGCGTGATTATCGCCGTGTGGCACAGCTGCATATTGACTCGGGCTGGGTGCCGGCCGAGACCAAGCTAAATGAATTCGAAGCGGCCATCCGGACGGTGTGCGAGCCGATCTTCGAAAAACCGCTGAAGGACATTTCCTTTGGCCAGGTGCTGATGCGCCTGTTCCAGACCGCTCGCCGCTTCAACATGGAAGTGCAGCCGCAACTGGTGCTGCTGCAAAAGACGCTGCTCAACATCGAAGGCCTGGGCCGTCAGCTGTACCCGGAGCTGGATCTCTGGGCGACTGCGCAGCCGTTCCTCGAACGCTGGATGCGCGAACGGGTCAGCCCGAAGACCCTGCTCGGCAACCTGCAGTCCCAGGTCGAACAGATTCCGCATCTGGCGAACATGACCCGGGATTTACTTGAGCGCCTGTCCCAGCCCCATCGCCACGATCCGCCCCCGCCCTATCGGCGCGACGGCGATCATTGGGCCCTTCGCTTGCTCGGCGCTGGCCTGCTGGCCGGTGGCGTTCTGTTGGCGATCACCCATACCCAGACCGGCGAAGCGCTGAACACGCTGAGCGCCTGGCCTGCCTTGCTGATGCTGGCGGCAGGCGTCTATCTGGTCGTTCGCCGATAGCCATCGGCGCGAGCCGCTGGCACACTAACCCTCCCCTGGAACGGCCGGAGCCGATGATGAAAGACTGGCTGGACGAGATTAAGTGGGACAAGGACGGTCTGGTGCCCGCCATCGCGCAGGACCACAAGACCGGTCGCGTGCTGATGATGGCCTGGATGAACCGCGAAGCCTTGAGCCTGACTGCCAGCGAACAGCGCGCTATCTATTGGTCACGTTCACGTGGCAAGTTGTGGCGAAAGGGCGAAGAATCGGGCCACGTGCAGAAGCTTCATGAACTGCGCCTGGACTGTGATGCCGACGTCATTATCCTGATGGTCGAGCAAATCGGCGGCATCGCTTGCCATACCGGCCGCGAGAGCTGCTTCTACCGCGTCTACGACGACGCCGGCTGGAAGACCGTGGACCCGGTGCTCAAAGACCCGGATGCCATTTACCAAGCAGGACACTGAACATGACTGATACCTTGTCACGCCTTGCCGAGGTGCTTGAAGCACGCAAGGGCGCGGCTGCCGACTCTTCTTACGTCGCCAGCCTTTATCACAAGGGACTGAACAAGATTCTGGAGAAGGTCGGCGAAGAGTCGGTCGAAACCATAATCGCTGCCAAGGACGCTGCCATCAGCGGTGACTGCAGTGATGTCGTCTATGAAACCGCCGACTTGTGGTTCCACAGCATGGTGATGCTTGCCCAGTTGGGCCAACACCCGCAAGCCGTGCTCGATGAGCTGGACCGCCGCTTCGGCCTGTCCGGACACGCCGAGAAAGCGTCTC
Organism: Pseudomonas sp. GW821-FHT02H06; assembly: GCF_059421525.1. NCBI lineage: Bacteria > Pseudomonadati > Pseudomonadota > Gammaproteobacteria > Pseudomonadales > Pseudomonadaceae > Pseudomonas > Pseudomonas sp. GW821-FHT02H06. Next base: position 45,135 of record NZ_JBWKVD010000005.1, on the reverse strand, counting down.
GCTCGGCGGAATAAACACCTGGGCTGCGGCCCGAAATTTCTTGTGAGGAACGCGTCATGGGCATTTTTGACTGGAAACACTGGATCGTCATTCTTGTGGTCGTCGTGCTGGTGTTCGGCACCAAGAAACTCAAGAACCTGGGGACTGACGTGGGTGAGTCGATCAAGGGCTTTCGCAAAGCCATGAATGACGACGACAAGCATCCGGAAGAGCCGACGGTTCAACCGCCGGTTCAGCCACAGCCGACCGCGCAGCCGGTGCCTCCGAGTCAGCCGCTGCACCAGCCGCACACCATCGACGCGCAAGCGCAACGAGTCGAAGACCCCCTCCGCAAAGACTAGGTCGTGACGCATGTTTGGTATCAGCTTTTCTGAACTGCTATTGGTCGGCCTCGTTGCCCTGCTGGTGCTGGGCCCCGAGCGTCTGCCGGGCGCAGCAAGGACGGCCGGTCTCTGGATCGGCCGCCTGAAACGCAGCTTCAATGCGATCAAACAGGAAGTTGAGCGCGAAATCGGCGCTGACGAAATTCGGCGTCAGCTGCACAACGAGCACATTCTTTCGCTGGAAGAAGAAGCCCGCAAAATCATGCAGCCGCAGCAACCGCCTGCTGCGCCTGTCGCACCGGCGGCCCCGGCGGCAACTGTTGCGCCAGCGCCGGCCGAACCTGGTGCCGATACGCCGGTTTCACCGGCTCCGGCCTCTACAGCGCCGGTTATAGGTGCCGCATCTCTGGCACAGAGCGCGGACATTGGTCCGGCCGCTCCGGCTGAAAGTGCGTCGGTCACACCGCCGCCTGCTCACGTCGGGCCTGCCGCGCCTGCTGCACCAGAATCCGCATCTGCACCTGCACCCGCGCCCGTCATCACCCCCGCAACAGCGGTGCAAAGTGCGCCTTCTGCCAACGATTCGTCACTGCCACCACGAGCCCCATGAGCGAAATTCCGGAAAATGACCAGCAAATGCCGCTGGTCTCGCACCTGACAGAACTGCGCTCGCGACTGCTGCGCTGTGTGCTGGCGATCTTCGTGATCTTCGGCGCGCTGTTCTACTTCACCCAGAAGATCTACACCTTCGTCTCTGCCCCGCTGCGCAAGTTTCTGCCTGACGGCGCCACGATGATCGCGACCGATGTGGCCTCGCCGTTCATTACGCCGTTCAAGCTGACGATGATGGTGGCGCTGTTCCTGGCGATGCCGGTGATTCTGTATCAGATCTGGGGCTTCATCGCGCCGGGGCTGTACAAGCATGAAAAACGCGTGGCAGTGCCGCTGTTGATCTCCAGCATCATCCTGTTCTATGCCGGGATGGCATTTGCCTACTTTCTGGTCTTCCCGCTGATTTTCCACTTTTTCGCCAGCGTTACCCCGGAAGGCGTGTCGATGATGACGGACATCGCCAGCTACCTGGACTTCGTCATGACGCTGTTCCTGGCGTTTGGTGTGGCGTTCGAGATCCCGGTGGCGGTTGTGCTGCTGGTGTGGATCGGCATCGTCGACGTCAAATACCTGAAGAAGATTCGTCCGTACGTGGTGATCGGTTGCTTCGTGGTCGGCATGATCCTCACCCCGCCGGACATCTTTTCGCAGACCCTGCTGGCTGTGCCGATGTGGCTGCTGTTTGAAATCGGCGTGTTGTGCAGTTCGATGATCACCAAGCGCGGCGATCATGAAGACGACGAAAAAGCCGAAGACGAACAGAGCCAACCGCCAGCGACCCAGCCATGAATCTGCTGTTGCTTGAGGACGCCGACTTTATAGCGGCGGACCGGGTTGTGCTGCGTGATCGGCGCCTCAAGCACATGCAGGAAGTGCATCGCAGCGAAGTGGGCGACAGCCTGCGGGTCGGTCGTGTGAGCGGACTGCTGGGCAGTGCGCAACTGCTGCGGCTGGAAGCGCGGGAAGCCGAGCTTTCGGTGAGCTTCGAGCACGCCCCGCCGGCCAAACTTCCCCTGACGCTGATCCTGGCACTGCCCCGCCCGAAGATGCTGCGCCGGGTGTTTCAGACCGTAGCGACGATGGGTGTGCCCCGAGTCATCCTGGTCAACAGTTACCGCGTCGAAAAAAGCTTCTGGCAGACGCCTTTTCTGGAGCCTGCGGCCATCCGCGAACAGTTGATTCTCGGGCTGGAACAGGCCCGGGACAGCGTGCTGCCGGAGATCATCATCGAGAAGCGTTTCAAGCCCTTCGTTGAGGACCGACTGCCCGCCATTGTGGACGGAACGTTGGGGTTGGTCGGTCATCCGGGTGACTTCCCCGCCTGCCCGCGTGCGGTTGAGCAGCCTGTCACCCTGGCGATCGGCCCTGAAGGTGGCTGGATTCCCTACGAAGTTGATTTGCTGCAGGCCTCGGGCCTGACTCCAGTCCAGCTGGGCGCGCGGATCCTGCGCGTCGAAACCGCCGTCACCGCGCTGCTCGCCCGATTGTTCTAGGGCCCGCGCACATCGAACATGGGGACACCCGTTTCCCCGCAGACGCAAAACCTGTGGGGAGCGAGCTTGCTCGCGAAGGGGCCGATACATCCGCTAAATATCCGGCGTTTGAAATGCAGTCTTCGTGAGCAAGCTCACTCCCACACGATCGATGTTTGCTGTGCCCCCGCGCGGTTTCAGAACGCACACCAACGCTCACCGAACATCGTGACGCCGATCTCCCCGCCGACGAAGACCCCGTGGGAGGAGCTTGCTCGCGAAGACGCCGATACATCCGCTAAATATCCGGCGCTTGAAATGCAGTCTTCGTGAGCAAGCTCACTCCCACAAGTCCTGTGTTTGCTGCTCGACAGCGCGGTGTCAGAACGCACACCAACGCTCACCGAACATCGTGACACCGATTTCCCCGCAGACTGATAACCCGTGGGAACGAGCTTGCTCGCGAAGGCTCACTGTCAGTCACCCGACAACGTTGCTGACTGTCCCGGCTTCTTCCTGAGCAAGCTCAGTCCCACATGGGCAGTGTTGGCTGGCTGAATTACGCGGTGTCAGAGCGATGGGGAATTTTCCATCCAACACCCCCACGCCCTCTTCATCACCCCACGCTTCAGTTCGTCACGCAGCGGCCGATGTACAGGCGTCCATAACTACAATTCGCAGGAATCATCATGTCTCGCTGGTTTACCCAACGCCTTGGAAATATGAGCGTCAGCCTCAAACTGGGTATCGGCTTCGGCCTGGTGCTATTGCTGACGCTGCTCATCACGGCGACGGGGTGGTCTAGCGTGAAGGCGTTGATCGAGCGCGGCGACAAGCTGGGGATGATCTCGCAGATCAGTGAGCGGACGATGGACCTGCGCACGGCACGCATGGTGTATGAAACCCAATACACCGCTGAAGCCGCGACGGCTGTCATGACCGCGCTGGACAATCTCGACGCCGACCTGAAAACCGCGCAGAGCATGGTCAAAGGTGTCGGCGATCTCAAACTGATGGACGCTCAGGCTCAGGCCGCGGGCGAATACCGCCGCGCCTTTGGCGACATGACCAAAGCCATCCAGACCCGCGAAGCGAGCCGAACCAATCTGGGAACTACGGCCGATGCAGCCGTAGATGTCGTCAAAAAGATCGAAGAAGCGCTGATCCAGCACGACAACATCCTGCAATTCAACAGCGCGGTGGATGTCAGCAAACAGATTCAGCAGGCACGCTTCCAGGTGCGCGGTTACACCTTCAGCGGCAAAGCGGATTTCGAGAAGAACGCCACCGCCGCCATCGACGAAGCCATCGTCGGAGTTAACACGCTGGCCGGGGACGTTTCCTCCCAATACATCCCGCAGCTGCAAAAGGCCAACCTCGCGCTCAAAGGCTACCGCGACGCTGTCGGCCAGTACCGTGACGCACAACTGGTCAGCGTTCAGGCCCTGGCCAAAATGACCCAGCTGGGCCAGCAGCTGCTGGACAACAGCGAACAATTGAACAGTTCGCAAAACGCCAAGCGTGATGCAGACACTCGTCAGGCCCAATCGACGCTTGGCATCGCTACGATAGTGGCCCTGATCCTCGGTGTTCTCGCCGCCTGGATCATCACACGACAAATCACGGTGCCGCTGGGCCAGACGCTCGTGGCGGTCGAGCGCGTGGCGTCCGGTGATCTGACCCACAACTTGAGCGTCGACCGCCGCGATGAGCTGGGTCAGTTGCAGGGCAGCATCCAGCGCATGACCGTGGAGCTTCGTCAGTTGATTAGCGGCATTGGCGAAGGCGTGACTCAAATCGCCAGCGCCGCCGAAGAGCTGTCGGCGGTTACTGAACAGACCAGCGCCGGCGTCAACAGCCAGAAGGTCGAGACTGACCAGGTAGCGACCGCGATGCACGAGATGACCACCACGGTGCAGGAAGTCGCCCGTAACGCCGAAGAAGCGTCCGAGGCCGCCGTAGCTGCCGACCTCCAGGCGCGCGAAGGCGACAAGGTGGTCAACGAGGCCATCGCCCAGATCGAGCTTCTCGCCACCGAAGTCGGTCACTCCACCGAGGCCATGGCCGAGCTCAAGCGCGAGAGCGACAAGATCGGCAGCGTCCTCGACGTGATCAAGTCCGTCGCACAGCAAACCAACCTCCTCGCCCTGAACGCCGCTATCGAGGCTGCGCGGGCGGGCGAGGCCGGTCGCGGATTTGCCGTAGTGGCGGACGAAGTGCGTAGCCTGGCGCAGCGCACTCAGAAATCCACTGAAGAGATCGAGGAACTGATTTCCGGCCTGCAGAACGGTACGCGGCAGGTGGCGACGATCATGGACAACAGCCGCGAGCTCACTGTCAGCAGCGTCGAGCTGACCCGACGTGCTGGCAGCTCGTTGGAAAGCATCACCCGCACCGTGTCTGCGATTCAATCCATGAACCAGCAGATCGCTGCCGCGGCCGAGGAGCAAAGCGCCACCGCCGAAGAGATCAACCGCAGTGTGCTCAACGTGCGCGATGTATCGGAACAGACCTCGGCCGCGAGCGAGGAAACTGCCGCATCGAGCGTCGAACTGGCGCGACTGGGCAGCCATCTGCAAGCGCTGGTGGGTCGCTTCCGGGTCTGATTCAGTTGCCTGATCCGCACCCGTCTCAGTAACGCACCTGCCGCAAAACCTCCGATCAGGGGTGGAATCTGTGACACGCGTCACCCCTTCCCGCCCCTCGGAAATCTCCTACGACCTGATCAGGTCACGCCTCCGCTTGCCCTGCCGATGCGCGTTTATCGCTCATCCGCAGGAGACGCATCATGCTGCAAGGCATCAACCGGACGCTGGCTAACACCAGCGTCAAACTCAAACTCTCGCTGGGCTTCGGCCTGGTTTTGCTTCTGACCCTGGCCATCACGCTGACCGGCTGGCATGGGCTCGACACCATGATCGAGCGCTCGGAGTCATTGACCTCCATCGCCCAGCTCAACGCGATGACCAAGGACCTGCGCGCCGAGCGCATTGTCTTTCGGGTCGAAAACACCGCTGACAGCGCCTCGCGCGTCGTTGCCCGCATCAATGAGATCGAAGCGCATCTGGTGCTCCTGCGTGACGACGCCCCACCGGCCGACATCCTCACGTTACTCAACGGGCAGAGCGACACCGTGCGGGCCCTCGAAGCCACCTTCGCCGATCTGGCCAAGCTGTTGAGTGCGCGGGCAGATTCCCGCGCGCAACTGGCCGTTCTGTCTGAAGAGGCGATCACGTCCATTGGCCAGGTGGAAAGCGAAGTCTTGAAGGCCGTGAGTCAGGAGCAGGACAGCAGCGAGCGGCTGGGGGAGTTCACCAACATCCAGCAATTGCGCGGCCAGGTGCAGAACGCCCGTTACGAAGTCCAGGCGTACGTGTTCAGCGGTAAGGAGTCCTACGAGGTCGCCGCCATTACCGCCATCGACGAAGCGCTGAAGGAAGTCGAACAAATTGCCACCGACCAGGCCGATGGCAATGTCAGTGAATTGCTCAACGCCCGTAAGACGCTGCTCAAGTACCGCGAGCACATGGGCCAGTTCAAGGACCTCCAGGTCAAGGTTGAAGCGGCCCAGGAGTCCATGGAGGCGCTCAGCGAGAATCTGCTGACATCAACCGGGGAGATCACTGCGCTGCAAGGCCAGCGGCGTGATGCCGAAGCCACTCAGTCGCGGCAGACGCTCAGTGGCGTGGCCGGGTTGGCGATGCTGCTTGGCCTGCTGGCCGCCTGGCTGATCACCCAGCAGATCATCGCGCCGCTACGGCTGACCTTGAGCGCCGCCGCGCGCATCGCCAAGGGTGATCTGAGTCAGGACCTGGAAATCGGCCGTCGCGACGAAATGGGCATGCTCCAGCGCAGCATGCAGGACATGACCCTGAGCCTGCGGCAACTCATCAGCGGCATCAGCGACGGCGTGACCCAGATCGCCAGCGCGGCGGAGCAATTGTCGGCCGTCACTGCGCAGACCAGCGTCGGCGTCACCAGCCAGAAAGACGAAACGGACTGCGTCGCCACGGCGATGAACCAGATGACCTCGACCGTGATGGAAGTGGCCCGCAATGCCGAAGAAGCCAGCGAAGCCGCACGGCACGCTGATCAGCAGGCGCGGGACGGCGACAAGGTGGTCAACGACGCTATCGCGCAGATCGAGCGCCTGGCGCTGGAGGTCAACAACTCAACCCAAGCCATGGGCAAGCTGAAACTGGAAAGCGACAAGATCGGCGGGGTGCTCGACGTGATCAAGTCAGTGTCGCAGCAGACCAATCTGCTCGCACTGAACGCCGCCATCGAGGCCGCCCGTGCAGGCGAAGCGGGACGCGGGTTTGCGGTGGTGGCCGATGAGGTTCGCGGCCTGGCGCAACGCACTCAGGAATCCACCGAAGAAATCGAAGTGCTGATCGCGGCGCTGCAAAGCGGCACCCAGCAGGTGGTGATGACCCTTGATGCCAGCCGGACCCTGACCGACAGCAGCGTCGAGCTGAGTCGTCAGGCCGGCGATGCCCTGGGACACATCACACGCACGGTGTCGACGATTCAGACAATGAACCAGCAGATCGCTGCGGCGGGCGAGGAGCAGAGCAGCGTGGCGGAGCAGATCAATCGCAGCGTGCTGAACGTGCGGGATGTCTCCGAGCAAACCGCCGCGTCCAGCGAAGAGACGGCCGCGTCGAGCATTGAACTGGCGCGGCTCGGGGTGCAGTTGCAGGAGATGGTCGGGAAGTTTCGGGTGAGTTGATCCGGCATCAGAGCTTGCAGGACAACGCCTCTGGACGGAGCGCGATGGCGCAACAAACAGAGTCCTTGTGGGAGTGAGCTTGCTCGCGAAGGCGCCATTTCAGTCGCTGAAGATTCAGTGGATCCACCGACATCTTCGCGAGCAAGCTCGCTCCCACAATTTGCGTTTCGACAGATAGATCTGCGACGTCGGCATGTTGGCTGAGAACGAGCTTGCACATGGCCTGAGCATTACGACTTCAATGCAACGGATTCCCAAACAAAAACGCCGCCGAAGATTGGCTCTCCGGCGGCGTTTTGTTTAGCGGGTCAATCAGGCGTTGACGAGCGTCGCGTCGTTCACATGGGTCGCTGGCTGCAGAGGCAGCAGCGGCGCATGGGGATCGGCTTCGACCGAGGCGCGCCAGGCATTGAGCCACGCAGAATTGCCTTCGCTCCAGACCAGTTCGTGCAACCGAGCCAGGGCAACCGGATCGCTCAGCAACTGCAGGCGCTCATGGTTGTTCAGGAGCTCAGGGCCACCTTTGATCGCATGACGTACTCGCTCGACACGCATCCATTCGATCGGCTCGGCTTCGCGATGGCGAGAGGTCGCCAGCGCACAGGCCAAAGCGTTCTGCTGCGGATCAACCACGGCGCGAACAAAGCCGTCGTTCAGCGCGTGCCAGCGGTTCTCGTGGGTGTACTTGTCAGTGGACACCAGTTCTTGCGGCGGCGTGTGCTCTTCCGGGATCAGGAACAGCTTATTGTCGCGCGCCTTCAAACCCAGATTCGTGCGGCTGGAAATCACCGACACCGGGATCGACAGCATCAACGAACCCACGATCGGCACCAGCCACCACAGGAAGCTCGGGTTCAGCCAGGCCACCAGCAGCGCCCAGCAAAAGCCCAGCAGCGTCTGCGGTCCGTGACGCTTGACCGCTTCGCTCCACGGCGTGGAGTCATCATCACGCTGCGGTGAGTTCCAGGTCGCTGCCCAGCCCAGGAAAGCGGCCAGTACAAAGCGGGTGTGGAAGATCATGCGCACCGGCGCCAGCAGCATGGAAAACAGCATTTCCAGCAGCATCGACATCGTGACCTTGATACGACCACCAAAGCCGGTCGCACCCTTGGCCCAGATCAGAATGACGCTGAGCAGTTTCGGCAGGAACAACAGCACGACGGTCGTCGAGAACAAGGCGACGGCTTTTTCCGGGTGCCACTGTGGCCACAACGGATACAGCTGACGCGGCTCCATGAAGTACGTGGGCTCCATCAGCGTGTTCACCGCCAGCAACGCGGTGGACAACACCAGGAAGAAGAACCACAACGGCGCCGACAAATAGGACATCACGCCGGTCAGGAACACCGCACGGTGTACCGGGTGCATGCCTTTCACCAGGAACAGGCGGAAGTTCATCAAGTTACCGTGGCACCAGCGACGGTCACGCTTGAGCTCATCCAGCAGGTTCGGCGGCAGCTCTTCGTAACTGCCCGGAAGGTCGTAGGCAATCCACACGCCCCAGCCGGCACGGCGCATGAGCGCTGCTTCGACGAAGTCGTGGGACAGAATCGCACCGGCGAAGGCGCCCTTCCCGGGCAGCGGCGCCAGGGCGCAATGCTCGATGAATGGCTTCATGCGGATGATCGCGTTGTGACCCCAGTAGTGGGATTCACCCAGCTGCCAGAAGTGCAGGCCGGCCGTAAACAGCGGGCCGTATACGCGGGTGGCGAACTGCTGCATGCGGGCATACAGCGTATCCATGCCCGAAGCACGTGGCGCGGTCTGGATGATACCGGCGTCCGGCGTCGCTTCCATCAGGCGCACGAGGCTGGTCAGGCATTCGCCACTCATGACCGAGTCAGCGTCAAGCACGACCATGTAGCGGTATTCACCGCCCCAACGACGGCAGAAGTCATCGAGGTTACCGCTCTTGCGCTTAACGCGACGGCGGCGACGACGATAGAAGATCTTGCCGAAACCGCCGGTCTCACGGCACACGTCTAGCCAGGCTTGTTGCTCGGCCACGCAGATGTCGGTTTCGTTGGAGTCGCTGAGAATGAAGAAGTCGAAACGATCCAGATCGCCCGTGGCCTTGACCGATTCGAACGTCGCCCGCAGACCCGCGAATACGCGAGGCACGTCTTCGTTGCAGATCGGCATGACCAGCGCAGTGCGAGCACCGGCTTCGATCGGCTCATTGCCCGCACTGGCACCGGAAATACGGTACTTGTCGTGGCCAGTGAGCAGTTCGAGGAAGCCCATCAGCGCGGTCCAGAAACCCGCCGATACCCAGCAGAACAGAATGCCGAACAGCAACAGAATGCTGGTCTGCAACGCGTACGGCATGACCTGAACCGCGGTCTGCCACAGGGTCTGATGACTGATTTCGTCAAACGAAACCAGCGACCAGCCCTGGTACGGCAGGATGCCTTTCATGTAGAAGCCGGCGACGATGGTCTGGCCCAGCATGAGAATCAGCAAAATGTAGCGACGGATCGAGCCGACGGTGCGCCAGCGCGCTTTCGGTAGATCCCGTGGCAAATCGTCCTTTGGCGGCGGCGGATTGGATTTCCCGGTCAACCGGCGCCAGCCGCGGTGCAGGATGTTGGTCCGCCACGGCTCCGGCACGACTTTGGTCCGACGAATCGGCGGCGTCGCTTTCAGGACCACGCGCCCGCTGGCGTCGACACTCAGCATCTCGGCTTCGCGCAGTTCATCAGCGGTCGTCAGGGTGAGGCGACGACCCACCGAAGCCTGGGAGGCCTCGGCAGAATCAGCGACGGTTTGCGCCGAAAGGCGTTCGTGCAACTCAGCGAACGAGGTGCAGCTGGCAAGTTCTGCCCGCTGCGCATCGGTCATCGGCAAGTGCGCCAGGTACTCGCTGAGAGACTCATTCAAAGGCTCTGGCACCGCGTGTGAATTACTCATCGGCTGGCAACTGGTAGCTCCAAGTTTCGGTCAGGACTTGTTGAATCATGGCCGGCCCCTGTTGGGTGGATGCAGCCTCTACCGCTGGCTGCGGGGTATCTTTCACGCCTTTGTTGGCCTTGGCAGCGTCGCCCAGAGCGGCTTCGGGCTTGGAGGCCTCGTCCGACTTGGCTTCCGCTACTTTAGTGGCGTCGGCAGACTTGGCGGCGTCTTTGCTGTCGGCTTTAGGACCTTTGGCTTCCTTCGCATCACCCGCCTTCAAGGCGTCGGTTTTGACGATTTCAGCTTTCTCGTCTTTCGGTGCAGCAACGACTGGCGCAGCGGCAACGGCAGGCTTGGAATCAGCTTTGGCGGCCGGTTTCTTGTCGGACTTGTCAGCTGTGATCACCGCGGGCTCTTTGCCTGGCTCGGCAGGGGTTTCGCGCAGTAGATAAGCACGCATCTCAACCGCCTTGCCCGGATCCTTGACCTTCAGGCGCAGCGTCAGACGCCAGCCTTTGGTCACCGGGTTGTAGCGCAGGTTGTTCTCGACCAGATCGGTGTTGTCATCGGTGATGACCTGACTCCGGATCGACGGATCTTCGCCCAGCTTGGCGAGGGTCGGGCCAACAAAATCGACCAGGTAGGCAACGCTGCCGTCCGGTTGACGAATCAGGTTCGACTGCTTCACATCACCAGTGGAGCGCAGGGTCTGCTTGACCCAGCCCAGATCTGGCGAGTGAATGGCATCTTCATCCATGGTCCAGTGCAGACGATAGTTGAAGTCGATCGCCTGACCCGGCTCTGGCTGGGTTTCCGGCTTCCAGAACGCAACGATGTTGTCGTTGGTTTCGTCGGCAGTCGGGATCTCGACCAGATCAACAGTGCCCTTGCCCCAGTCGCCCTTCGGCTCGATCCAGGCGCTTGGACGTTTGTCGTAGCGGTCATCCAGATCTTCGTAGTGGCTGAAGTTGCGGCCACGTTGCAGCAGACCAAAACCGCGCGGGTTCTCCACAGAGAAGCTGCTGACCGAGAGATGTTTAGGGTTGTTCAGCGGGCGCCAGATCCACTCGCCATTGGCGGCCTGAATCGACAGACCGCTGGAGTCGTGCAGCTCGCGACGGTAGTTGAGGACCTTCGACGGCTGATTGGCACCGAACAGGTACATGCTGGTCAGCGGCGCAACGCCCAGTTTGCCGACCTTGTCACGCAGGTACATGCGCGACTGGACATCAACCAGTGTGTTGGTGCCCGGACGCAGGGTCAGCTTGTACGCGCCAGTGGCGCGAGGGGAGTCGAGCAGGGCGAAGATGACCAGATGGTTGTCATCCGGGTTCGGCTTCTCGATCCAGAATTCGGTGAAGCGAGGGAATTCCTCACCCGACGGCATGGCTGTGTCGATCGCCATCCCGCGAGCAGACAGACCGTACACCTGACCTTTACCGATGACGCGGAAGTAGCTCGCGCCCAGCATGGTCATGATTTCGTCTTGCTTGTCATCTTTGTTGATCGGGTAAGTCACGCGGAAACCGGCATAGCCCAAGTTCTCGGTCGACTTCGGATCGAACTTCACGTCGCCGAAATCGAAACGACTCGGGTCGTACTTGATCTCGTTGACGGAGTTGGCGGTGACTTCGTTGATCTTGACCGGGGTGTCGAAGTGCATGCCCTGGTGGTAGAAAGACACCTTGAACGGGGTCTTGTCATTGGCCCATTCGGCTTTGTCTTGCAGGAAGCGGATCTTTTGATAGTCCGCGAACTTCATGTCGCGGAATTCGGCCGGAAGATTGCTCTTCGGCGCGGTGAATTTCTGTCCGGCCAGATCTTTGGCCTTTGTCGCCACGTCGTCGAGATCGAACGCCCACAGCTGACTGGCGCCGAACAGACAAAACAAAGCCGACCCTGCCAGCAGTGCGCTACGCAAGCGACCACCCGGGTTCTTTGGTGCATTACATGGACTAACAATCACGAGCAACCCTCGCCGAAAACAGATGAAGAAACCAACGGCCAGCTATCAAATGCCGGGTTGGCGAGCATTGTTCCGACTCCAAAAGGGGCCAATGATTCCCCAAGCGGTGTCGGACCAGTCTGCGTTTTACCGATTTGACGGGCCCTGGCCCGTCCTTGTAGCGCGCGATTATCCAGTAGCTCGCGTTACAACGCATCAGGTGACGCAAACTATTTATTGCGGTTAAAGCGCGTAAATCCGGGGTCATCTAACAGACCTGGCCATTTAGGTCTCAAGCAAAAATGTCACAGGGCCATCGTTGACCAGATGCACCTGCATATCTGCACCAAACTGGCCCGTTTCCACGGTCGGGTGAGACGTTCTGGCCTTCGTCACCAGGTAGCCAAACAGCTCGGCACCGAGTGCCGGAGGCGCGGCTTTTGAGAAGCTCGGCCGCATCCCGCTTTTGGTATCCGCCGCCAGTGTGAACTGAGAGACCAGCAACAACCCGCCATTAACGTCGGTTAACGAAAGATTCATCTTTGCGTCGGCGTCACTGAATACCCGGTAGTTAAGCAGCTTGTGCAACATCTTGTCGGCGCTGGCCGGCGTGTCTTGAGGCTCGATGCCAATCAGGACCATTAATCCTTGATCAATCGCGCCAATGGTTTCGCCGGCGACGTCGACGCGCGCTTGGGAAACGCGCTGCAGCAACGCTTTCATTTATGCCTCTTCCGGCGGCAGATCCAGCAAACGGCGCGCCACTTCTGATGCTGCGCGCACGAGCGCGTCGGTGATACCCGGCTCGGACGCCGAGTGCCCGGCGTCGCGGATGACCTGCAGCTCACTGTTCGGCCACGCCTGATGCAGTTCCCAGGCATTGTCCAGCGTGCAGATCATGTCGTAGCGGCCATGGACGATGATGCCCGGCAAATGGGCGATCTTCGGCATGTCGCGAATCAACTGGTTTTCTTCAAGGAACGCGCCATTAGTGAAGTAGTGGCATTCGATGCGCGCGATGGACAGGGCGCGATGAGGCTCAGTGAAGCGATCGACCACCTGCGGGTTCGGACGCAACGTGGCGGTGCGGCCTTCCCACGTCGACCATGCCTTGGCGGCGTGCATCTGCGCAATCTGGTCACTGCCGGTGAGGCGCTTGTGGAATGCGCCGAGCACGTCGTGGCGCTCGTCCGGCGGAATCGGCGCCATGTAATCCTGCCAGTAGTCAGGGAACAGCCGGCTTGCGCCCTCTTGATAGAACCACTTGATGTCCTGGGGACGGCTCAGAAAGATGCCGCGCAAAATCAGTGCATGAACCCGATCCGGGTGCTTCTGTGCGTAGGCCAGGGAAAGCGTCGAACCCCACGAGCCACCGAACACCACCCATTTGTCGACGCCAAGGTGAGTGCGAATGCGTTCGAGGTCGTCGACCAGATGCCAGGTGGTGTTGTTTTCCAGGCTGGCGTGAGGAATGGACCGGCCGCAACCGCGCTGATCGAAAGTAATGATGCGGTAGAGGTTCGGATCAAAGTAGCGGCGGCTCTGTGCGTCGCATCCCGAACCCGGCCCGCCGTGGATGAAGATGACGGGCAAGCCGTCTGGCGAGCCGCTTTCATCGACATACAGCACATGCGGCTCTTCCACCGCCAGATCGTGCCGGGCGTAAGGTTTGATCTGCGGGTACAAAGTCTGCATAGGTGCTCCAAAAGTCCGGTTCAGGGGCTGCGGTGTATCTGCCGTGGGGCATCATAAACCCGAATCGGCGAATGAACATGTCTGCCTCATTCTGGCCAACTGTGATCCCTGTTTCACGCGGCATAAGCCCACTGAAAGCAGGCATGAGCAAGATCAACGCCAGAGTGGAACGATCAATGCAAGCCGTCTCCAGATCAGGGGGAAAGCGCCAGATATTCGCCGCCGGTGTGCATTGACGGCGAACCGAGGTAGCTTGTTCGAGTCGAACCGAGGGTCGTGCAACCGCGTATTTTTCATCCGATCGGGAGGAAATAACCAATGACACGCCCTACAGTCAACCCACCCATTTAATCGTCAAACCAACTTGAGGTCGTACCCGATGTCTCCGGAACCCAACGTTCGTGACGCTGAAGTGGCAGCCTTCCGAGAAGCTGTGCTGAACAAACTCGAGTATGCCGTCGGTAAAGACCCCGACCATGCCTTCGACCATGACTGGTTCATGGCAATCGCCCTGGCGACGCGCGACAAAATGGCCGAGCGCTGGATGAACCACACGCGCTACGTCTACCGGCAGGAAAAAAAGCGCGTCTATTACCTATCCCTCGAGTTCTTGATCGGCCGTCTGATGTTCGACAGCCTGAGCAACCTGGGCATTCTCGAAACCGCGCGCGAAGCGTTGAAGGGCCTGAACGTCGACCTTGAGCAAATCCGCTCGCTGGAGCCTGATGCTGCACTCGGCAACGGCGGCCTCGGTCGTCTGGCGGCGTGCTTCATGGAAAGCATGTCGACCCTCGGCATTGCGGGTCATGGCTACGGCATTCGTTACGAGCACGGCCTGTTCCGTCAGGCCATCGTCGATGGCTGGCAGCAGGAGCAGACCGAGAACTGGCTGGACTTCGGTAACCCGTGGGAATTCGAACGCCCTGAAGTGATTTACCAGATCGGCTTCGGCGGCAGCGTCCAGCCCCTGCTTGATGCAGCCGGCGCACCTGTTCTGGATGCCTCGGGCGAAACCCGTCAGGTCTGGACCGCAGGTGAAACCGTCCGCGCGATCGCGTACGACACCCCGGTTGTGGGCTGGCGCGGCAAAGCGGTGAACACGCTGCGCCTGTGGCGTGCGCGCGCCGTGGAAGACCTGCACCTGGAACGCTTCAACGCCGGTGACCACGTCGGTGCGGTGGCGGAAGTGGTGCGGGCAGAAAGTATTTCCCGTGTGCTGTATCCAAACGACAGCACCGAAGCGGGCCAGGAACTGCGCCTGCGTCAGGAGTTCTTCTTCGTTTCGGCGTCGCTGCAGGATTTGCTGCGCCGTCACAAGAACATGGGCTACAGCATCAGCAGCCTGCCGGAACACGTGGCCATCCAGATGAACGACACGCACCCGTCGATCGCTGTGGCAGAGCTGATGCGCGTTCTGATCGACCTGCACGACGTGGAGTGGGACGAGGCCTGGCGCATCACCGTGGGCACCCTGGCGTACACCAACCACACGCTGCTGCCTGAAGCGCTGGAAACCTGGTCGGTCGGCCTGATGGAGCGCATGTTGCCGCGCCACATGCAGATCATTTACATGATCAACGCTCAGCACATCGACAAGGTTCGCCAGGACTTCAAAGACGACCCCGCACTGTTCGACCTGCTGCGCGCCGTGTCGCTGATCGAAGAAGACAACGGCCGTCGCGTGCGCATGGGTAACCTGGCATTCCTCGGTTCGCACAGCGTGAACGGTGTGTCTGCGCTGCACACGCAGCTGATGCGCAAAACCGTTTTCGCCCATCTGCACAAGCTGCACCCGGATCGCATCAACAATAAAACCAACGGCATCACCTTCCGCCGCTGGCTGTTCCAGTCCAACCCGCAACTGACGTCCATGCTGGTCAACGAGCTGGGCGAGCAGGTGCTCGACAACCACGAGACCGCACTGCTGAAACTGGAGCCGCTGGCCGACGACGCACGTTTCCAGAAGGAGTTCGCTGCTCAGCGCCTGCAAAGCAAACAAGCCCTGGCCTCGATCATTCAGGAACGCATGGGCATCTCGGTTAACCCCGAGGCGATGTTTGACGTGCAGGTCAAACGCATCCACGAGTACAAGCGTCAGTTGCTGAACCTGTTCCACACTGTGGCGCTGTATCAGGCCATGCGCGCCGACCCGAGCACCGACTGGGTGCCGCGGGTGAAGATCTTCGGCGGCAAGGCGGCGGCCAGTTATCACTCGGCCAAGCTGATCATCAAGCTGACCAACGACATCGCGCGTACGGTCAACAATGACCCGACGCTGCGCGGCCGTTTGAAAGTGGTGTTCATGCCCAACTACAACGTCAGCCTGGCGGAAAGCATCATTCCGGCGGCGGATTTGTCGGAGCAGATTTCCACGGCAGGTCTGGAAGCTTCCGGCACCAGCAACATGAAGTTCGGCCTCAACGGTGCGCTTACCATCGGCACTCTCGACGGCGCCAACGTGGAGATGAGCGAGCAGGTCGGCCTGGAGCACATGTTCATCTTCGGCATGACCGCGCAGGAAGTCGAAGCGCGCAAGCATGCCGGTGAGTTCAACGCCCATCAGGACATCGCGGCGTCCGGGCGTCTGAATGACGTGCTGCAAGCGATTCGGGGCGGGGTGTTCTCGCCGGATGATCCGTATCGCTATGCCGGGCTGATCGATCAGTTGATCAACTACGACCGCTTCTTCGTCTGCGCGGACTTCGAGTCGTACTGGCACGCGCAGGCCAAGGTGGAAGCGCGCTGGCACGATTCGAAAGAATGGTGGCGCTCGGCGGTGCTCAACACCGCGCGCATGGGTTGGTTCTCTTCGGACCGGACCATCCGCGAGTACGCGACCGAAATCTGGAACGCGCTGGATTAAGGACGCGTGGGGTGATCGCCTCAGCGGAGACGATCACCTTCATGTGATCGCTCGCTCTCGCAGCAAGTACAAATCCTGTGGGAGCGAGCTTGCTCGCGAATAGGTATTTCAGCCGCTGGTGATTTAGCGGATGTACCGCCCTCTTCGTGAGCAAGCTCACTCCCACAATTCCAGCAGCGAGGCCAAGATCCTGACCTCACCTCGATCCTGCGAGCTTGCTCGCGAAGACTTACCTTCACTCACCAAAAAACGCCGCCCCCCTTCACCGCCCTCTTAAACCCAGATCTCCTCCCCGACACAAAATGTTTCCCCTTTCCTGAGGCCCGATATACTTTTCGCCATCGCCGTTAATCGGCCGAAAAGGGATGTCGTCGCGTGCAATGGATTCTTCTGCTGGCCGGTCTGGTAATCGGAGCGCTTCTTGATGAGTCGCTGTTGGGCGGCGCTGTCGGCGCGGTCATTGGCCTGGCCGCGGGCTTGAGCTTCCGGCTTGGTGCATTGACGCGGGAGACCGCTGCGCAAAAAGCCGAGCTCGCCAAAACCCGGCTGGACCTCAACGCCGTTCAACAACGCCTTAGCCAGCTGGACTCAGCCGCCGCGCAATTGCCGGATGCGCCCGCGCCTGCGCCGTTGAATGTTCAGCCCATCGCAGACGACGGCCCGGAACTGCTGTGGGACCTCCCGGATCTTGAACCGGCCGCCTCGGACGCTGGCGACTCAGAATGGAGCAGGCCTGCGCACGCGCCATCACCTATAGCCTCGAGCTACCCGCCCGCCTCCCTGCCCGCTTCAACCCAGCCCGCTCCTCCCCAGCACAGCCTCTTCGACAGCGCCTTACTGCGCGCGAAAACTTGGCTGCTGGGTGGCAACACCGTGCTGCGGGTCGGCGTGGTGCTGCTGTTTCTTGGCCTGGCGTTTCTGCTGCGCTACGCCACCGAAGGCATGGTCGTCCCGATCGAAGCCCGTTATGCCGGCGTGGCGTTGGCAGCCCTGGCGCTATTGGGTCTGGGTTGGTGGCTGCGTCACCGCAATGAGTCCTTCGCGCTGATGCTCCAGGGGACGGGCGTCGCGGTGCTGTACCTGACCGTATTCGCCGCCATGAAAGTCCACACCCTGCTGGCGCCGGGGATGGCGTTCAGCCTGTTGGTTGCAGTCACCGTGTTTTCGGCCATTCTCGCCGTCACGCAAAACTCCCTGGCCCTCGCCTGCGTCGCCGCGCTGGGCGGGTTTGCCGCGCCGCTGCTGACGTCCTCCGGCGAGGGGAGTCATGTCGCGTTGTTCAGTTATTTCGCCCTGCTCAACGCCGGCATTTTCGCCATCGCGTGGTTCAAGGCATGGCGCCCGCTGAACCTGATCGGCTTCATCGGCACGTTCGGCATTGGCTTCGCCTGGGGCATGGACGCGTACACGCCCGAGCTGTTCTGGAGCACCGAACCCTTCCTGATTCTGTTCTTCCTGATGTACCTGGCCATCGGCCTGCTGTTCGCCCGGCGCAAGCTGCAAGAGCATGCCGCCGGGCCCGACGACGACAGCCGCGAAGC
Source organism: Pseudomonas sp. GW821-FHT02H06 (assembly GCF_059421525.1). NCBI lineage: Bacteria > Pseudomonadati > Pseudomonadota > Gammaproteobacteria > Pseudomonadales > Pseudomonadaceae > Pseudomonas > Pseudomonas sp. GW821-FHT02H06. The sequence continues at coordinate 27,060 of NZ_JBWKVD010000005.1, read as the reverse complement.
CACCCTGCGCTGGTCCGCGCGCCAGACCCACTACGTCGATGGCAGCCTATTGTTCGGCACGCCCATCGTGGGGTTCGGCCTGCAATACGCGCTCGTCAAACATCTGGAATTCGGCGCTGCGTTGAGCGCACTGGCGCTTGGCTTGCTGTACATGGGCATCGCCCGGTTACTGGCCGGGCGCGCACCGGGTCGGGCATTGCTGTTGGTCGAAACGTGCCTGTCACTGGGCGTGGTGTTTGGCACGCTGGCGATTCCGCTGGGCCTGAGCGCGCAATGGACCACGGTCGCCTGGGCGGTCGAAGGCGCGGCGGTGTTCTGGCTCGGCATGCGCCAGAACCGCCTGATGGCGCGGGGTTTTGGCTTGCTGCTGCAACTGGGCGCGGGGATCGCGTTCCTTGGCGTGGTCGGCCGCTGGTTTGTGCCGAACTTCAACCACGGCGATTTCTGGACACCGCTGATCATCGCGCTTGCCGGCCTGGTCAGCACCTTCACGGTCGAGCGCGTAGGCACCTTGCGTTTGTCGTTGAGCAATCGTTTCCTGCAGCCGTTGCTGTTGATCTGGGGCGCGCTGTGGTGGTCCGCGGCAGTGGGCGTCAGCACCCATTACGTGCCGGGAGAGACCGAGTTCTCGACGCTCTTGCTGTTGGGCGCTTTCAGTGTCGGGCTGTGGACAATGGCGGCCCTGCGTCTGAACTGGGCGGGAATCGCGCAGCTGTCCACGCTGCTGACGCCCATGAGTGCTGTGTTGCTTGCACTGATGAGTTTCAATTCCTACTACAACCCTGCCGCCGACTGGGGCTGGCTGGGCTGGCTCGCGGTGTTTGCGGTTCATCTGTGGTCGCTGAATCGGCTCGACAAACTGCTGCTCCCGCGCTTGCGCAGTGCAGCCCATGTGATCGGCTGCTGGCTGATCATCGCCGTGCTCTCGCTGCAACTTCGTTACGGATTGCTGGTGTTGTCGGAGTCGTATAACGCCTGGCGCTGGCTGGGCTGGGCGTTGCTGCCGAGCCTGTACTTGCTGGCGATGACCGCATCCCGCACGTGGCCCTGGCCTGTCGGGGCGTACCCGCGCGAATACCGCGTCTGGGCCGCCGCGCCGCTGGCGGCATTGATGCTCGGCTGGTTCTGGCTGGCGAACGGATTCAGCGAAGGCGCTGCCGATCCCCTGCCCTATCTGCCGCTGCTGAACCCGCTGGAGCTGGGCTTGCTGATCACACTGACCGGTATCTTCAGCTGGACCCGCCAGCAACTGCCGCAGTTGGGCGTCAGTGAGGGCCATGCTCAAAAAGCGGCGCTGGTCATTGCCGGCGCATCGCTATTTGCGTTGATCACAGCCATGGTCCTTCGCACGGCCCATCACTGGCTGGGCGTGGCCTGGTATCTGGATGCGCTGTTTGAATCCATGCGGGTGCAGGCCGGGCTTTCCATCGTCTGGACGCTGACCGCGCTGGCGCTGATGATCGGCGGCCACCTGCGCGCCCGCCGCGACCTGTGGATCGTCGGCGCCGCGCTGATCGGGGTTGTCGTCGCCAAATTGTTCTTCGTCGAGCTGAGCAATCGCGGCGGACTGGAGCGAATCATTTCCTTCATCGGCGTTGGCGTTCTGTTGCTGGTAGTGGGATATTTCGCCCCCCTGCCGCCCCGGCATCCGGCCCGAAGTGAGGGTTTAACCGATGCGGGTATTGCGGACCGGGCATCGAAATGAAGGGTGTAAGGAGTGTTCAGTTGAGTCGTCAGTTCTTCATCAAGGCTGCCCTGCTTGTCCCGTTGCTGGGCTCGCTGCTGTGCGCGGCGTCGCTCAGTCAGGCGGAGGATCTGCCGGATGGTTTCACCACCCATGCGCCCCTGACCGTCAGCGGCGAAGGGCCTTGGTATCGGCTGGAATTGCCCCTCGGCGTGCAGTTGAACGCGCGCCAGAGCAATCTCAACGATGTGCGCGTTTTCAATGCGGACGGCCAGGCCCAGCCCTACGCGATCACTCAAAGCCCGCCTCAGCGTGCCGCCGACGCCAGCCCGGTCTCGGTGAAATGGTTCCCGCTGTACAACAGCGATGGCGCGAAAGACGCCGAGCCGAAAATCCGCGTCGAGCGCACGCCCAACGGCACGCTGGTGGAGGTTCAGCCCCAGGGCGAGATTGAGGCGGGCGAAGAAATTCTGCGCGGCTGGTTGCTCGACACCAGTTCGATCAACGCGCCGCTGGATCAACTGATTCTGGACTGGAGCAGCGAGCGCGACGGTTTTCAGCGGTTCAGCATCGAGGCCAGCGACGACCTCCAGCATTGGCAGCGCTGGGGCGATGGTCAGGTGGCGAGGCTGTCATTTGCCGAGGAACTGGTTGAGCAGCGCGTCGTCAATCTGCCGGGGCGCAGCGCCCGCTATCTGCGTTTGCTGTGGAAATCGCCGCTTTCCGCGCCCACGCTGAACGCCGTGCAACTGATCAGCACGCAACCCGGTGTGCTGCCGTTGAGCTGGTCACCGGCCATCAATGGACGCGTCGAAAAACCTGGCGTGTATGTGTGGCAATTGCCAGTGGCCCTGCCGCTGGAACGGATGCGGATCGACATCGCGCAACCCAACAGCCTCGCGCCCGCCACGCTGTATGGGCGTCGCGATAGCAATGCGCCGTGGCAGTTGATCGACAATGGCCTGCTTTATCGGCTCAGCCAGAACGGTCAGGACGTTGTGCAGGATGAAATGGAGCTGCCGGGCAATGTCGTGCAGCAGCTGAAACTTGAGGTGGATGACCGTGGCGGCGGCCTGGGCAATGACGCGCCTACGCTGAGTTTTGCCGTGCGCGCCACGCAACTGGTGTTTCTCGGCCGCGGCGCGCCGCCTTACAGCCTGGCCGTCGGCAATGCCACGGTGAAAAGCGCGGCGCTGCCACTGGCGACGCTGATTCCCGGTGTCAGCCCCGAGAAACTGGCGGCGCTGGGCAGTGCGTCCATGGCCTCCACACCGGTCGCGCCGGTTGCTGCGGCTGCACCCGTGGAGGCCAGTGGTCCCGACCTGAAACGCATCGGTTTGTGGGCCGTGCTGATACTCGGCGTGGTTTTTCTGGCCTGGATGGCGCTTGGCACACTGCGCGGGTCTCGTAGCAAGTAACGCGCAAAATAACGCGCCAACCGAGGCGCCAAATTATAAGTGTCGGGGTGATGACGCTGAATCGATCCGGCATCGAAAAAATTGCAGACGATGGCCGCCAATTCGTCACCCCGATCGCGTTACGCTTAACGTACACCCGATGCAACCGGGTGCGACGATCCCTTGTGGGACCGGCTTCAGCCGGGAAGGCGTCGGTCGTCACGCTGCAAGATTTGCGGTGTTCACACTGGCCTCTTCCCGGCTAAAGCCGGTCGCACTTGGATGTAGCCCGTGAACTGAATCACTACCTAACCGGTCTGACAGGCAGTATTAAATCTCCGCTCACGCTAGACTGTGCGCGTTTTTATCCCCCATTTCGGAGCTCTCCATGTCCCGCGTTACCTTGAGTCGTTATCTGATCGAGCAGACCCGCACCAACAACACCCCTGCCGATCTGCGCTTTCTGATTGAAGTGGTGGCGCGTGCGTGCAAGGAGATCAGCCACGCGGTATCCAAAGGCGCCCTGGGCGGCGTGCTCGGCAGCATGGGCACTGAAAACGTGCAGGGTGAAGTGCAGAAGAAACTGGACGTGATGTCCAACGAGATTCTGCTCGAAGCCAACGAATGGGGCGGTCACCTGGCCGGCATGGCGTCCGAAGAAATGGACAACGCCTACCAGATCCCCGGCAAATACCCGAAAGGCGCCTACCTGCTGGTGTTCGACCCACTGGACGGCTCGTCCAACATCGACATCAACGCGCCGGTGGGCACGATCTTCTCGGTGCTGCGTTGCCCGAACGAGTACCTGAGCCAGAACGAAGCGCTGAACGAGAAGGCATTTCTGCAGCCAGGCACCCAGCAAGTCGCCGCCGGTTACGCCATCTACGGCCCGCAGACCATGCTGGTGCTGACCCTGGGTGACGGCGTCAAAGGCTTCACGCTGGACCGCGAGATGGGCAGCTTTGTCCTCAGCCACGAAGACATCAAGATCCCGGAGTCCACTCAGGAGTTCGCGGTCAACATGTCCAATCAGCGTCACTGGGAAGCCCCGGTCAAGCGCTACGTCGAAGAGCTGCTGGCGGGCGAAGACGGTCCGTTGAAGAAGAACTACAACATGCGCTGGGTCGCTGCGATGGTGGGCGACGTCCACCGCATCCTGACCCGTGGCGGTCTGTTCATGTACCCGCGCGATTCCCGCGAGCCTTCCAAGCCAGGCAAGCTGCGCCTGATGTACGAAGCCAACCCGATGTCGTTCCTGGTGGAACAAGCCGGTGGCGCGTCGACCGATGGTCATCAGCGCATCCTCGACATCCAGCCCGAAGGCCTGCACCAGCGCGTCGCGGTGTTCCTGGGTTCGAAAGAAGAAGTGGAACGCGCAACGGCGTATCACAAGGAGTAACGTCCTGGATGGCCGCCTCTGGCGGCCATTTCTTTTCTGCAGGACCCGGTTATGTGGAAGTGACTTGGGTGGCGCTTGACTGTTTTCGCAGGCGGGCAAGAACATCCGCTGAATTTTATGCGGCTGAAATTCCGTCTTCGTGAGCAAGCTCACTCCCACAGGGTTTACTTTTGCTGCACAACCGCGCGCTGTCGGGCCGAGCGGGAAAATCTCTTCCTCGGAACCAGTCCTCCCCTTTTCTCTTCTAAACTTACGGCATCACGTTGGCGCTGTGCGGCTATCGCCGGGCGCTGCGTCGCTGACTCCCCCCCCTCGATTCAGGAGCTTCATCTCATGTCTTTGCGCACTCTCGCGGTGTTGTCGTTCTGCGTATTGCTGGCGGCCTGCAGCAAGGTCACTCAGGAAAATTACTCGAAAATCTCGGCCGGCATGCCCAAGGCCCAAGTCGAGCAATTGCTCGGCAGTCCGACCGAATGCTCCGGCGCGTTGGGAATGTCCAGTTGCACGTGGGGCGATGCGAAGACTTTAATCAGCGTCCAATACGCTGCCGACAAGGTCGTGCTGTTCTCGGCGCAGGGGCTTGAATGAATATTCGTCAGGGATTGAAAATCGGCGCCGTGGCGCTGGCAGCATTGTGGATCAGCGCCTGTGCGGTTAAGCCAGAAACCGAATCCATGGCGCCGAAGACGGTTGATCATGTTGATCTCAAGCGTTATCAGGGCACGTGGTACGAAGTGGCGCGGCTGCCGATGTTCTTCCAGCGCAACTGCGCGCAGTCCGAAGCGCATTACACGCTGAAGGACGATGGCAACATCGCTGTCACCAACCGCTGCCGCACGATCGAGGGCAAGTGGGAGCAAGCAACCGGAACGGCTTCACCGCAGGTTCAGGGCAAGACCGACAAGCTGTGGGTCGTGTTCGACAACTGGTTCTCGAACCTCTTCCCGGGCGTGGCGAAGGGCGATTACTGGGTGCTGTACGTGAGCCCCGACTACAAGGTGGCGCTGGTGGGCAGCCCGAACCGCAAGTTCCTCTGGCTGCTGTCGCGCACGCCTCAAGTGCCGGATGCAGTGCGCAACGACCTGCTGATGAGAGCGCAGCAACAGGGCTACGACACCACCAAGCTGATCTGGCGGGTGGCGGATTCGAAAGTGGGCAAGGCAAAGGACTGACCTGTTCGGTCATTCGTGAGCAAGCTCACTCTCATGAAACTTGACAGCGCCGCAGTTCTACCTGTGGACACAAAAACTGTGGGAGCGAGCTTGCTCGCGAAGCGGGCCTTTGCCTCTGCACACATGTTCAGCCCAGCAATTCCCTCAGCACCTGAGCGAACGCACGGCTGCTCTGCCCTTCATCGGCATGGTGGCCGTCGCGGATCACCCAGCGGCCATTGACCATCACATCCTTGATCTGACGATCACTCCCGGCGAACAGCCAGCGATTGAGAATGGCATCGCCAGACGCCGTTGCCAGATAAGGGTCGTTACCGTCCAGCACCAGCCAGTCGGCCCGTTTGCCCACTTCCAGCGCACCTACCGGTTGGCCCATCGCTTGGGCACCGCCCACCAGCGCCGCGTCGTATAGCGTGCGCCCGACCATCGGCTGATCAGGCCGGTACAGGCGGTTACGGCGCTGATCGCGCAGACGCTGACCGTATTCGAGCCAGCGCAACTCTTCGACCACGCTCAGCGACACATGGCTATCAGAGCCGATACCCCAGCGCCCGCCCTGAGCGATGTAATCCACCGCCGGGAAAATCCCGTCGCCCAGGTTCGCTTCGGTGGTCAGGCACAATCCCGCGATCGCACGACTTTTCGCCATCAACGCCACTTCGTCAGGCTCGGCATGGGTCGCATGAACCAGGCACCAGCGCGCGTCGACATCGACGTTTTCATACAGCCACTGCAATGGCCGGCGACCGCTCCAGTCCAGGCAATCGTCGACTTCCTTTTGCTGCTCGGCGATATGAATGTGGATCGGGCAATGGGTGTCGCTGGCGGCCGTCACGTCACTGATTTGCTGCGGGGTCACGGCACGCAACGAGTGAAAGCACAGCCCCAGCGCCTGGGCGGGTTGCGCGGCGATGACGGGCTTAAGACGTGCTTGCAGGTCCAGGTAGCTGTCGGTGCTGTTGATGAATCGGCGCTGGCCTTCGTTCGGGTTCAGCCCGCCGAAACCGGAGTGGCTGTAGAGCACCGGCAACAGGGTCATGCCGATGCCGACCGAACTCGCCGCCTGGCTGACCTGCAGCGCCAGCTCGGCGGGGTCGGCGTAGGGCTTGCCGGTGGTGTCCTGATGGACGTAGTGAAACTCCGCAACCGAAGTAAAACCGCCCTTGAGCATTTCGATGTACAGCTGCCGCGCGATGACGCCGAGCTGCTGCGGACTGATCTGCCCGACGACGCGATACATCAGGTCACGCCAGGTCCAGAAACTGTCATTGGGATTGCCGGCCACTTCCGCGAGGCCCGCCATGGCACGCTGAAAGGCGTGGGAGTGCAGATTGGGCATGCCCGGCACGACCGGCCCGTTGAGCAGCTCGGCGCCAGCGCGTTCGGCATCGGCTTGAACTTGGCTCAGCAGGCCATTGGCGCTGACCTCGAAACGAACGTTATTGGCCCAGCCGGTGGGCAATAGCGCGCGTTCGGCAAAGAAAACGGACATGACTCGGCACCCCTTGCGTGAAATTGTCTATACATATACAGACGTTTATACGGCCGGTAAACTGCGCCGCGCTTGTCGGCACACCTGTTAATGGTTAGCGTGGACGCTGTAACCTCTTTCGCCTGAATAACGCCATAACAAGGATCTCTCTGTGCCGACTCCGCCTGCCAATTTGCCGCTGGCCTCCCAAATGGGTGACAGTCCGGCGCCGCTGTACGCCAGGGTGAAGCACATGATCACCCAACAGATTCAGAACGGCACGTGGCCGCCGCACCACCGCGTGCCGTCCGAGAGCGAACTGGTGACGCAGCTGGGCTTCAGCCGCATGACCATCAACCGCGCCCTGCGCGAGATGACCGCCGAAGGGCTGCTGGTGCGCATGCAAGGCGTCGGTACATTCGTCGCCGAGCCCAAGACCCAATCGGCACTGTTCGAAGTGCATAACATCGCCGATGAGATCGCCGCCCGCGGACATACCCACACCTGCCAGGTGATCATCCTCACGGAAGAAGCCGCTGGTTCCGAACGCGCGCTGGCGCTGGACATGCGTGAAGGCCAGCGAGTGTTTCATTCGCTGATCGTGCATTTCGAAAACGGTATCCCCGTGCAAATCGAGGACCGTTTCGTTAACGCCCTCGTCGCGCCGGACTACCTGCAGCAGGATTTCACCCAACAAACGCCCTACGCCTATCTGTCTCAGGTCGCGCCGCTGACCGAGGGCGAGCACGTGGTTGAGGCGATTCTCGCTGAACCCGACGAGTGCACATTGCTGCAGATCGAGAAGGGCGAGCCGTGCCTGCTGGTGCGTCGGCGCACCTGGTCCGGGCGCCAACCGGTGACTGCCGCCCGCCTGATTCATCCCGGCTCACGCCACCGGCTGGAAGGACGCTTCAGCAAATGACTCAACTGACTGTTCTGCGCGCCGCTGACTACCCGCGCATGCCCTGGAAAAACGGCGGCGGCAGCACCGAGGAAATCACTCGCGATGCCGGCGAAGGCCTGGAGGGTTTCGGCTGGCGGTTGTCGATTGCCGACATCGGTGAGTCGGGCGGCTTTTCGGTGTTCGCCGGTTATCAGCGCATCATCACGGTGCTGCAAGGCGCAGGCATGACGCTGAACATCGATGGCAAGGACAGCGAGCCACTGCTGCCGTCCGATCCGTTCGCGTTCAGCGGCGACAGCGCAGTGTCATGCACGCTACTCGACGGCCCGATACGCGACTTCAACCTGATCTACTCGCCCGCCCGCTACCGCGCGCGCCTGCAGTGGATCGACGTGATGCAGCCGCAGCGGTTTTTCAGTTCGGCCAACATGTTCGTGGTATTCAGCGCCGCCGAGCAGATGGCCGCCAATGTCGGCGAGCATCCGCCGCAACGGCTGGAAAAACACGATTGCCTGCAATTGGACAACGCTGCAGGCGGGCTGCTGGAGGTTGTGCTCTACGCCCCTCGCGCCAGTCGCGTGTGCGTGATCGAGTTGTCACGCGTCTGAGTCCCGCCGTCCCTGTGGTAGATTGCGTTTTTTTTCGCCAGCACAGGGACGACCATGACGACGCTCAACAACAATAAAGAAAGCCCCCGAGCCCTCGCCATTCTTGCCAGTTTTCTTTCATCGGAGTCGGCAGGCGGCCTTGTGCTGATGGGCGCTGCCCTCGCGGCGATCATCGTTGCCAACTCCCCCCTCGCCCCCTCGTATTTCGCCGCACTGCACAGTGTGTGGGGCGGGTTGTCGATCGAGCTGTGGATCAACGACGGGCTGATGGCGATCTTCTTTCTCATGGTCGGTCTGGAAATCAAACGCGAAGTGTTGGCCGGTGGCCTTGCCACATGGGGTCAGCGCGCGCTCCCCGGTTTTGCGGCAGCGGGCGGCATGTTGGTGCCGGCGCTGATCTACATCGGCATCAACATGGGCAACGCCGAAACCCTCAGCGGCTGGGCGATTCCTGCGGCCACCGATATCGCCTTCGCTCTCGGCGTGCTTTCGTTGCTGGGCAAGCGGGTGCCGACGTCGTTAAAGGTGTTTCTGGCCGCACTGGCGATTCTCGATGACCTGGGCGCCGTCACTATCATCGCTCTGTTCTACAGCAGCGGCCTGAACATGCCGATGCTCGGTGCCTCCTTCGCGACGCTGGCCGTGCTGGTGATCATGAACCGCATGGGCGTGCAGCGATTGCTGCCGTACCTGCTGCTGGGTCTGCTGTTGTGGTTCTTCGTGTTGCAATCCGGCGTGCACGCGACGCTAGCCGGTGTGGCGCTGGCGCTGTGCATTCCGCTGGGCACGCCCAAGGAAGAAGCCCGCTCGCCGCTGCTGTTCCTTGAAGAAAAAATGCACTACTGGGTGGCGTTCGCGGTGGTGCCGATTTTCGGCTTCGCCAATGCGGGCGTGTCCCTGTCGGGCATCACCCTCGGCAATCTGGTCGATCCAGTGCCGCTTGGGGTGGCACTGGGGTTGTTCGTCGGCAAGCAGATCGGCGTGTTTCTCGCAGCCGTGCTGGCGATCCGATCCGGCCTGGCAACGCTGCCAGAAGGCAGCAACTGGCCGCAGCTGTATGGCGTGGCCCTGCTCTGCGGGATCGGGTTCACCATGAGCCTGTTCATCGGCAACCTGGCTTTCCCAGGCGCTGCGCATCTGATCGATGAAGTGAAAGTGGGCGTGTTGCTGGGTTCGATCGCGTCGGCGCTTGCCGGGGTGTGGCTGCTGCGCAGCAAGCTGGCGCAGCACTGATTAGCACTGAGACTACCCTGATATACCCAGCGCTACCGATCATGTGGGAGTGAGCTTGCTCACGAAGACCGTGTATCAGCCGCAGAGAATTTGGCGGATGTACGGGCCTCTTCGCGAGCAAGCTCGCTCCCACAGGTCAGGTGTCGGCAGCGATAGCTGCACACGACGTTCTGTTACCCAATTCGCGCACTGAGCTGGGGCGTTCGCACCGAAAAGTAACAATTTCCTTCGTTTCATCTTCTTTGCATCCGTAACCCTCCTTACACCTGAAATCTTGGCAAGCCCGACGCAGAGCGGGCCGACGGGATTTCTGCGCCTGCAAAACCAACATTGGCCCCTTGGTTGCATATGCTTGTATGTACAAGTAAGCATGAGTCGATAAAAGGCGTCCACGCCCGGTTCGGATCACAGCAGCGACGCTCATGCAGAACCTTATTCCCACATTCGTCACGGACCCCGCGTCCCGGCCGGATTGATCATCGAGGATTGTTAAGTGACTACTGAACACAACACCCCTGCTCAGCAATGGACCAAACGCCGCGATGTGGAAATCCGCGCAGCCCGTGGCACTCAGCTGACGGCCAAGAGCTGGATGACCGAGGCACCGTTACGGATGTTGATGAACAACCTCGACCCGGAAGTTGCCGAGAACCCGAACGAACTGGTGGTCTACGGCGGTATCGGTCGTGCAGCGCGCAACTGGGAATGCTACGACAAGATCGTCGAAAGCCTGACGAACCTGAATGACGACGAAACCCTGCTGGTGCAATCCGGCAAGCCGGTCGGCGTGTTCAAGACCCACAGCAACGCACCGCGCGTACTGATCGCCAACTCCAACCTCGTGCCGCACTGGGCGAGCTGGGAGCATTTCAATGAACTGGACGCCAAAGGCCTGGCCATGTACGGACAGATGACCGCCGGCAGCTGGATCTACATCGGCAGCCAGGGCATCGTTCAGGGCACCTACGAAACCTTCGTCGAAGCCGGTCGCCAGCATTACGACGGCAACCTGAAAGGCCGTTGGGTGTTGACCGCAGGCCTTGGCGGCATGGGCGGCGCACAGCCGCTGGCCGCCGGCATGGCGGGCGCCTGCTCGCTGAACATCGAATGCCAGCAGAGCCGCATCGATTTCCGCCTGAAGACCCGTTACGTCGACGAGCAAGCCACTGACCTCGACGACGCCCTCGCCCGCATCGCCAAATACACCGCCGAAGGCAAGGCGATCTCCATCGCCCTGTGCGGCAACGCCGCCGAGATCCTCCCGGAAATGGTCCGCCGTGGCGTACGCCCCGACATGGTCACCGACCAGACCAGCGCCCATGACCCGCTCAACGGCTACCTGCCAAAAGGCTGGACCTGGGAGCAGTACCGCGAGCGCGCCGCCACCGAGCCTGCCGCTGTGGTCAAGGCCGCCAAGCAGTCCATGGCCGAGCACGTCGAGGCCATGCTGGCGTTCCAGAAAATGGGCGTGCCGACGTTTGACTACGGCAACAACATCCGTCAGATGGCCAAGGAAGTCGGCGTGACCCACGCCTTCGATTTCCCCGGTTTCGTGCCTGCTTACATTCGTCCGCTGTTTTGCCGTGGCGTCGGTCCATTCCGCTGGGCCGCGCTGTCGGGCAATCCTGAAGACATCTACAAGACCGACGCCAAAGTCAAAGAGCTGATCCCGGACGACGCGCACCTGCACAACTGGCTGGACATGGCCCGTGAGCGCATCAGCTTCCAGGGTCTGCCGGCACGTATCTGCTGGGTCGGGCTGGGTCAGCGCGCCAAGCTGGGCCTGGCGTTCAACGAAATGGTCCGCAGCGGCGAGCTGTCGGCGCCGGTAGTCATCGGTCGCGATCACCTGGACTCCGGCTCCGTCGCCAGCCCGAACCGCGAGACCGAATCGATGCAGGACGGCTCCGACGCCGTGTCCGACTGGCCACTGCTCAACGCCCTGCTCAACACCGCGAGCGGTGCGACCTGGGTCTCGCTGCACCATGGCGGCGGCGTCGGCATGGGCTTCTCGCAGCACTCGGGCATGGTCATCGTCTGCGACGGCACCGATGAAGCCGCCGAGCGCATCGCCCGCGTCCTGCACAACGACCCGGCCACCGGCGTGATGCGTCATGCCGATGCGGGTTATCAGATCGCGATCGACTGCGCCAAAGAGCAGGGTCTGAACCTGCCGATGATCAATAACTGATCAATGCCCGGGTTGCTCGCAGCCCATGGGGGAGCGAGCTTGCTCGCGAATGCTTAGGCCCAGACGCAGGTGATGCGTCGTCTGTACCGGCCTCTTCGCGAGCAAGCTCACTCCTACACAGAGGGATGCATTCTGCAGTTACGCGTGCCGACACTCGCTTTAGGGGGATGTTTGAGATGGCTATTCCAGATGATCGTGCTGCACCTGCTTCCGTGATCGAGCGGCGTTCGATCGATTACATCCCTGATGCCGAACGACACGGTCGTCTGTTCAGCCAGTTCACCCTCTGGCTGGGCGCCAACCTGCAGATCACCGCGATCGTCACCGGGGCCCTGGCCGTGGTGCTGGGCGGCGATGTGTTCTGGTCGCTGATCGGGCTGTTCATCGGTCAGCTCATCGGCGGTGGCGTGATGGCGCTCCACGCGGCACAAGGACCGAAGCTCGGCCTGCCGCAGATGATTTCCAGCCGGGTGCAGTTCGGCGTCTACGGCGCGGTGATCCCGCTGGTGCTGGTGTGCCTGATGTACATCGGCTTTTCCGCCAGCGGCTCGTTGCTTGCCGGTCAAGCGGTGGCGCAACTGATTAACGTGCCGGACTGGCAAGGCGTGGTGATCTTCGCCGCTGCCATCGTGGTGCTGACCATTCTGGGCTACCGGGTCATCCACATGATCGGCCGCGTCGCCAGCCTCATCGGCGTGATCGCCTTCGTTTACCTGTTCGCCGCACTGCTGGCGGGCAACGACGTCGGCGCGCTGTTGGGCAACAAGCACTTCTCGCTGAGCAGTTTCCTGCTGGCGATTTCCCTGTCGGCGTCCTGGCAGATCGCTTTCGGCCCCTACGTCGCGGACTACTCGCGCTACCTGCCGCGCAGCACGTCGGCTGGCAAAACCTTCTGGGCGGTGGGCCTGGGTTCGGTGATCGGCGCGCAGGCGTCCATGGTCTTCGGCGTGTTCGCGGCGGCACTGGCCGGCAAGAACTTCGCCCATCACGAGGTCTCGTTCATCGTCGGCCTTGGCGGGACAGGCGCGGTGGCCGCCGCGCTGTATTTCAGCATCGCGTTCGGCAAGGTGACCATCACCACGCTCAACGCCTACGGCAGCTTCATGTCCATCGCCACCATCGTCAGCGGCTTTCGCGGCAACCGGCATATCTCCAGCGCGCTGCGGCTGACGTACATCTTCGCCATGGTCGGCATCGCGACGGCGCTTGCGCTCCTGGGCAAGGACTCGTTTCTCAAGGACTTCTCGGCCTTCATCCTGTTTCTGCTGGCGTTCTTCACGCCGTGGAGCGCGATCAATCTGGTGGATTTCTACTGCATCACCAAAGAGCGCTACGACATTCCCGCGCTGTCGGACCCGAACGGTCGCTATGGCCGCTGGAACGGGATGGGCATCGGGATCTACGTGCTGGGCGTGCTGATTCAGATGCCGTTCATTTCCACGCATTTCTACACCGGGCCGCTAGTGGCGAGCCTCGATGACACCGACATCTCGTGGATCATCGGCCTCATCGTGCCGGCTGTGCTGTACTACGTGGCGGCGAAGAGGTGGCCGGGCAACGTGGCCGATCGCCTGATCCTGCCGGCGGATTCGGGGGCGCCTCAGGCAAGTTGCACCGTTGCCCCTGCGCAGGTCGCGGTGAACTGACCGTTCGTCATGCACGTCTGTTGCAGGGGGCATGCTGGAGAGAGAAGCGGGACGAGGCCGACAAGTGCCTCTCCCCTTGGCTGGAAGCCGTCTGTTTTCGTTACTGCCGTCATCCACTACAAGACCGGAGCGTCACTCAATGAACACGAAAAAGGCCCTGCTATCCACGTTGCTCACCGCGGGCGTGCTCGCCACTGGCGCCAGTCAGGCTGCGGGATGGTGCGAGTCCGGCAAGCCGGTGAAATTCGCCGGCCTGAACTGGGAAAGCGCAATGCTGCTGACAGACGTACTGCAAGTTGTGCTGAACAAGGGCTATGGCTGCGAAACGGACAGCCTGCCGGGCAACTCCATCACCATGGAAAACGCCCTGAGCACCAACGACATTCAAGTGTTTGCCGAAGAGTGGGTGGGTCGCAGCGAAGTCTGGAACAAGGCTGAAGCCGCCGGCAAAGTGGTCGGCGTCGGTTCGCCGGTGAAGGGCGCGGTGGAAGGCTGGTACGTGCCACGTTACGTGATCGAAGGCGACGCCAAGCGCAAGCTGGAAGCCAAGGCGCCTGACCTGAAGTCCATCGCCGATCTGGGCAAATACGCAGCGCTGTTCAAGGACGCCGAAGAGCCGGAGAAAGGCCGTTTCTATAACTGCCCGGCGGGCTGGACCTGCGAGCTGGAAAACAGCGAGATGCTGAAAAGCTATGGTCTGGAAAGCAAATACACCAACTTCCGCCCAGGCACCGGCCCGGCGCTGGATGCGGCGATTCTGTCCAGCTACAAACGTGGCGAGCCGATCCTGGCTTACTACTGGTCGCCGACCCCGCTGATGGGCCAGGTGGATATGGTCCGTCTGGAAGAGAAAGACGGCGTGAACAAGACCATCGAGATCAAGGTCGGCCTGTCCAAGGCGTTCCACGAACAGGCGCCTGAACTGGTGTCGGTGATGGAGAAGGTCAACATCCCGATCGACCTGCTCAACCAGAATCTGGCGCGCATGACCAAGGAACGTATCGAGTCGCCGAAGCTGGCGAAGATCTTCCTCAAGGAGCACCCGGAAGTGTGGCATCAGTGGGTGAGCGAGGATGCGGCGAAGAAGGTGGATGCTTCGTTGTAAGACCTTGATCCGGGTGCCGTGCGATCCGGCGGCATCCAAACCTGTAGGCCTTCGCTTGCTCACGAATGGGGATGATCAGGCGTCGAAAATGTGGCGAATACAAGAACTTCGCGAGCAAGCTCGCTCCCACAGATTCGTCGTCAACCACCGCCCCCAGGCATTAGCAGAGCACGGATCCGCACGCAGTATTTGAATGAGATAACGATATGTTCCCCGAAAGCTTCACGTTCTCCATCGCCGACTGGGTCAATGACTGGGTCGACAAGCTGGTCACCAACTACGGCGACGTGTTCCGGCACATCTCCGACACGCTGCTGTGGGCCATCGTCAAGCTCGAAGGCCTGCTGCGCATTGCGCCGTGGTGGCTGCTGCTGGCCATCGTCGGCCTGATCGCCTGGCACGCGACCCGCAAGATCACCACCACGGTGGTCATCGTCGGCCTGCTGTTCCTGGTCGGTGCCGTGGGCCTGTGGGACAAGCTGATGCAGACCCTGGCGCTAATGCTGGTCGCCACGGTGATCTCGGTGATCATCGGCATACCGCTCGGCATTCTGTCGGCGCGCAGCAATCGCCTGCGCTCGGTGCTGATGCCGCTGCTGGACATCATGCAGACCATGCCCAGCTTCGTGTACCTGATTCCGGTGCTGATGCTGTTTGGCCTGGGCAAGGTCCCGGCAATCTTCGCCACAGTCATCTACGCTGCGCCGCCGCTGATTCGCCTGACCGATCTGGGCATTCGTCAGGTCGATGGCGAAGTCATGGAAGCGATCAACGCGTTCGGCGCCAACCGCTGGCAGCAACTGTTTGGCGTGCAACTGCCGCTGGCCCTGCCGAGCATCATGGCCGGGATCAACCAGACCACGATGATGGCGCTGTCGATGGTGGTGATCGCCTCGATGATCGGTGCCCGCGGTCTGGGCGAAGACGTGCTGGTCGGCATCCAGACCCTCAACGTCGGTCGTGGCCTGGAAGCAGGTTTGGCCATCGTCATTCTGGCGGTCGTGATCGACCGCATTACGCAGGCCTACGGCCGTCCACGGCATGAGGCGAACAAATGAGCGTCGAGACTATCAATCCAGCGAGCTCGGGCAATCCACTGAGCGCGGGCGTTCCAGAGAACACGGGCGGCAAAATCGTCGTCAAGAACGTGTACAAAATCTTCGGCAACCGCGCGAAAGATGCGTTGGCCATGGTGCAGAACAACCAGAGCAAGGATCAGGTCCTGGCGCAGACCGGCTGCGTGGTCGGGGTAAACGACCTGTCGCTGTCCATTTCCAGCGGCGAAATCTTCGTGATCATGGGCCTGTCGGGCTCCGGCAAATCGACCCTGGTGCGCCACTTCAACCGCCTGATCGATCCCACCAGCGGCGAGATCCTGGTCGATGGCGAGAACATACTGACCTACGACATGGAAGCGTTGCGCAACTTCCGTCGGCACAAGATCAGCATGGTGTTCCAGAGCTTTGGCCTGCTGCCGCACAAGACTGTGATCGACAACGTCGCCTACGGGCTGACCATCCGTGGCGAAAGCAAGACCCAATGCGCCGAGCGCGCACAGCACTGGATCACCACGGTGGGCCTGAAGGGCTACGAGAAAAAGTACCCGCATCAGCTTTCCGGCGGCATGCGTCAGCGCGTCGGCCTGGCACGGGCGCTGGCGGCTGACACGGACATCATCCTGATGGACGAAGCGTTCAGCGCACTCGATCCGCTGATTCGCGCCGAGATGCAGGACCAGTTGCTGGAGCTGCAGTCGAGCCTGAAGAAAACCATCGTGTTCATCACCCACGACCTCGACGAAGCCGTGCGCATCGGCAACCGCATCGCCATTCTCAAGGACGGTCGGCTGATTCAGGTCGGCACGCCGAAAGAAATCCTCTACTCGCCCGCCGACGATTACGTAGATCGTTTCGTGCAGCGGCGCGTGGCGACTCTCTAAGGACGCTGTGGTCATGTCGCGAGCAGAACAGATCATCATCGGCGAAGGCCCGCTCAGCTGGCGGGACGTGACCGCGGTTGCCCGTCATGGCGCGACGCTGTCGCTGTCGGAAAGCGCGTGGGCGCGGATCGACAATGCCCAGGCGATCGTGCAACGCATCGTTGCCAGCGGCGAACGCGCCTATGGCGTGAACACCGGCCTCGGCGCGCTGTGCAACGTGTCACTGGCCGACGAGCAGCTTGGCCGACTGTCACGCAACACCCTGCTCAGCCATGCCTGCGGCGTCGGCCCGGCGTTACCGGACGAGCAGACCCGCGCGATCACCTGTGCCGCGATCATCAACTACAGCCAGGGCAAATCCGGGATTCATCGTCAGGTGGTCGAGGCCTTGCTCGCCCTCCTTAACCGACGCATCACCCCGCAAGTGCCGTCCCAGGGTTCGGTGGGATACCTCACGCACATGGCGCACATCGGCGTCGCACTGCTCGGCGTGGGTCAGGTCAGTTACCGCGGGCAAGTGATGTCGGCGTTGCAGGCGCTTAGCGAAGAAGGCCTGTCGCCGGTGGAGCTGGGCGCCAAGGACGGTCTGTGTCTGGTCAACGGCACGCCGTGCATGACCGGCCTGAGCTGCCTGGCCGTCGCTGACGTGAATCGCCTTATGCAGTGGGCCGATGTCATCAGCGCCATGACCTTCGAGGGACTGCGCGGCCAGCTCGACGCCTTCGACGAAACCATTATTTCGCTCAAGCCACACCCCGGCATGCAGCAAGTCGGCAAAAACCTGCGCGGCCTGCTCGCCGGCAGTGAAGTACTCGCCAACAGTCAGGGCATCCGCACCCAGGACGCGTTGAGCATCCGCTCGATTCCGCAGGTGCACGGCGCCACCCGCGACCAGCTGGCCCACGCCACACGGCAGATCGAAATCGAGCTCAACTCCGCCACCGACAACCCGCTGCTGCTCGGCACGCCTGAAGCGTATCGCGTGGTTTCCCAGGCCAATCCCCATGGCCAGTCCGTGGCGATGGCGGCTGATCTGCTGGCGATTGCCATGGCCGAACTGGGCTCGATTGCCGAGCGACGGCTGGACCGGCTGATCAACCCCACGGTCAGCGGGCTGCCGGCGTTTCTGGTCAGCCAGCCGGGGGTCAACTCCGGAATGATGATCACCCAATATGTCGCCGCCTCACTGTGCGCGGAAAACCGCCAGCTGGCACAACCGGCGGTCATCGACAACTACGTGACGTCCGGCCTGCAGGAGGATCATCTGAGCATGGGCACCAGCGCCGCCTTGAAGCTGCACAAGGTGCTGGAGAACGTGACGCAGATCCTCGCGATCGAGTATTTGCTGGCCGCCCAGGCGTTCGAGTTCTTCAAGGGCCCGCGCTTTGGCGTTGGCACCGAAGCGGCGTGGCGTCTGTTGCGCGAGCGCGTGCCGGCCTATGACGAAGACCGCTGGCTGGCGCCGGACATCGCCAGCAGCGTGACCCTGCTCAAGAACGAAGAGTCATTGGAAACCGTATTCCAGCGTTGCCGCGACTACGCGGCAGGCGCTAATCCCGACACCGACAACAACGGTCGCAGCGCAAGCGCCCCTCGTGCAGGACAGGCAGGAGCCGGTTCAGCGCAGACGACCGATACCCAATCAGGAGTAGCAGCATCGTGACCGACACCCAACAGGCGACCCCGCTGAATCTGATCCCCGGCCAATTGAGCCTCGCCCAGCTGCGCGCGATTTATCAGCGACCCGTCACGCTGACCCTCAACGCCAGCGCCAATCGGCAGATCGAAGACAGCGTGGCCTGCGTCGAGCAGATCCTCGCCGAAAATCGCACCGCCTACGGCATCAACACCGGTTTCGGCCTGCTGGCGTCAACGCGCATCGCCAGCGCCGACCTGGAAAACCTGCAGCGTTCACTGGTGCTGTCCCACGCCGCGGGCGTTGGTCAGCCGATCAGCGATGAGCTGGTCCGTTTGATCATGGTGCTCAAGGTCAACAGCCTGAGCCGGGGTTTCTCCGGGATTCGCCGTCAGGTCATCGACGCGCTGATTGCGCTGATCAACGCCGAGGTTTACCCGCACATCCCGCTCAAGGGTTCGGTTGGCGCCTCCGGCGACCTCGCGCCATTGGCGCACATGTCGCTGGTGCTGCTGGGCGAAGGCAAGGCGCGCTACAAGGGCGAATGGCTGAATGCTGTGGAAGCGCTGGCCATTGCCGGTCTCACGCCGCTGACGCTGGCGGCCAAAGAAGGCCTGGCCCTGCTCAACGGCACCCAAGTGTCGACGGCCTACGCGTTGCGCGGCCTGTTCGAAGCCGAAGACCTGTTCGCCGGCGCCTTGAGCTGCGGCGCGCTGACCGTTGAAGCCGTGCTCGGCTCACGCGCCCCCTTCGACGCGCGCATTCATGCGGCACGGGGTCAGCGCGGCCAGATCGATTCGGCCGCGGCCTATCGCGACCTGCTCGGCGAGGGCAGCCAGGTCTCCGACTCCCACCGCGACTGCGACAAGGTTCAGGACCCCTACTCCTTGCGCTGCCAGCCACAGGTCATGGGCGCCTGCCTGACTCAACTGCGTCAGGCCGCCGAAGTGCTGGCAATCGAATCCAACGCGGTGTCGGACAACCCGCTGGTGTTCGCGGCCGAAGGTGAAGTGATTTCCGGTGGTAACTTCCACGCCGAACCGGTTGCCATGGCCGCCGACAACATCGCTTTGGCCATCGCTGAAATCGGCTCGCTGAGCGAACGCCGCATCTCGCTGATGATGGACAAGCACATGTCGCAACTGCCGCCGTTCCTGGTGGCCAACGGCGGCGTCAACTCCGGCTTCATGATTGCCCAGGTCACGGCTGCAGCGCTGGCCAGTGAAAACAAGGCGCTGTCCCACCCCCACAGCGTCGACAGCCTGCCGACCTCCGCCAACCAGGAAGACCATGTGTCGATGGCGCCCGCCGCCGGCAAGCGCTTGTGGGAAATGGCGGAGAACACTCGCGGCGTGCTGGCTGTAGAATGGCTGGCTGCGTGTCAGGGTCTGGACTTGCGCAACGGCCTGAAAACCTCCGAAAAACTGGAAATCGCCCGCACCACGCTGCGCGGCAAAGTCCCGTTCTACGAGAAAGACCGCTTCTTCGCCCCTGATATCGAGGCCGCCATCGAGCTGCTGGCTTCCAACTGCCTGAGCGACCTGGTTTCTGCTGACCTGCTGCCGAGCTTCTGATCGGGACAGGCCAGGGATGGCCTGTCGTTGAAATGAGTGGGGGGATTACCCCCTGTAGGAGTGAGCTTGCTCGCGATGCAATAGGTCAGAAACGCATTTACCGTCTGACACACCGCAATCGCGAGCCAGCTCACGCCTACAAAAGCCTCTCGTTTCGCAGCAAAAAGTAAGACTAGGAACGTGTGAAATGACATCGCAAAACGCTACAGATCTGAAACGCGGGCTCAGCGCGCGTCACATTCGCTTCATGGCGCTGGGCTCGGCCATCGGCACCGGGTTGTTCTACGGTTCCGCGTCGGCCATCAAACTGGCCGGTCCCGCCGTTCTGCTGGTGTACATCATCGCCGGCGCTGCGGTTTACATGGTCATGCGCGCTCTCGGCGAGATGGCCGTGCGCAACCCGGTGTCCGGCTCGTTTGGCGAGTACGCCACCACGTATCTGGGTCCGCTCGCAGGGTTTGTCCTCGGCTGGACCTACGCATTCGAAATGGTCATCGTCTGCCTGGCCGATGTCACTGCGTTCGGCATCTACATGGGCTTCTGGTTTCCCGAAGTGCCGCGCTGGATCTGGGTGCTCGGCATTGTCTTTCTGATCGGCGCGCTGAACTTGTGCAGCGTCAAAGTCTTCGGTGAAACGGAGTTCTGGCTGTCGCTGCTGAAGGTCGGCGCAATCATCGCGATGATCCTCGCCGGCTTAGGCATCATGCTGTTCGGACTCGGCTCGGTCTCGGGCGGCGGCGTCAGCAGCGTGAGCAATCTATGGGCCTACGGCGGCTTCATGCCCAACGGCATCGGTGGCCTCGTGGCCTCGCTGGCCGTGGTGATGTTCGCCTTTGGCGGCATCGAAATCATCGGCATCACCGCCGGTGAAGCACGCAACCCGGAGCGCGTGATTCCTCGCGCGATCAACGCGGTGCCGTTGCGAATTCTGCTGTTTTACGTGCTCACGCTGTTCGTCCTGATGTCCCTGTATCCGTGGCAGCAGATCGGCAGCCAAGGCAGCCCGTTCGTCCAGATCTTCGATCACCTCGGGATTTCCTCCGCCGCCACCGTCCTCAACATCGTAGTCATCACTGCAGCCGTTTCGGCGATCAACAGCGACATCTTCGGCGCCGGACGCATGATGTACGGCCTGGCGACACAAGGTCAGGCGCCCAGGGGTTTTGCTCAGTTGTCCGCCCAGGGCGTGCCGTGGATGACCGTGCTGGTGATGGGCGTCGCGCTGCTCTGCGGCGTTGTGCTGAATTACCTGATCCCTGAAAACGTGTTCCTGCTGATCGCCTCGATCGCGACCTTTGCGACGGTCTGGGTGTGGCTGATGATTCTGGTCACGCAGATCGCCATGCGCCGCTCGATGAGCGCAGAAGAAGTGGCCCAGCTGAAATTCCCGGTGCCGTTCTGGCCCGTCGCGCCGATTGTTGCCACGTTGTTCATGGTGTTCGTGTTTGGTGTGCTGGGTTATTTCCCGGACAGCCAGGCCGCGCTGGTGGTGGGGGCGGTGTGGATCGGGTTGCTGGTGGTTGCGTACTGGATTTGGGTGAAGCCGAAGCAGAACCTGATAAAGGCCACATCAAACAGCTGATAAATGGACTGTCATGAACGGTCCGTGTGGGAGCGAGCTTGCTCGCGAAGACTGAATTTCAGGCGCCGAATATTCGGCGGAGACACTTCGCGAGCAAGCTCACTCCTACACTTAGTACTTGCAACAGGCTGTAAAACCGAAACCTTGGAGAGATCGATGAAAACGCTCTGGCACCACTGTCACGCAGCAACCATGGCGAACGGCACGTACTCGATCATCGAGGACGCCGCCATCGTGACCGATGCAGCGCGGATCGTCTGGATCGGTCCTCTCCGAGACCTGCCTGACCAGGGCGACATCAAGCGCGTCGACCTGAATGGCGCGTGGGTCACGCCCGGCCTGATCGATTGCCACACGCACACGGTGTTCGGCGGCAATCGAAGCGGCGAGTTCGAGCAGCGTCTGCAGGGCGTCAGCTACGCGGAAATCGCGGCAGCGGGCGGCGGCATTGCCAGCACCGTGCGCGCCACCCGCGCCGCCAGTGAAGAAGAACTCTACGCCAGCGCCGAACGTCGTCTGCTGCACCTGCTCAGGGACGGCGTCACCACGATCGAGATGAAATCCGGCTACGGCCTGGACCTCGCCAGCGAACGCAAAATCCTGCGGGTGATTCGCCAACTGGGTGAAAACCTGCCGGTCACCGTGCGCAGCACCTGCCTGGCCGCCCATGCCCTGCCGCCGGAATACAAAGACCGCGCCGACGACTACATCGCCCACATCTGCAGCGAAATGCTGCCGGCGCTGGCGGCGGAAAACCTGGTGGATGCAGTTGATGCGTTCTGCGAATACCTGGCGTTTTCGCCAGCGCAGGTCGAGCAGGTGTTCGTCACCGCCGGCCAGCTGGGCCTGCCGGTCAAGCTTCACGCCGAGCAGTTGTCTTCGCTGCATGGCTCGAGTCTGGCGGCGCGTTATCAAGCGCTGTCGGCTGACCATCTGGAGTTCATGACCGAAGAAGACGCCATTGCGATGGCGGCCTCAGGCACGGTCGCGGTACTGCTGCCAGGGGCGTTCTACTTCCTGCGCGAAACTCAATTGCCGCCGATGGAGGCTCTGCGCAAACACGGGGTGAAGATCGCCATTTCCACCGACCTCAATCCGGGCACGTCGCCGGGTCTGTCGCTGCGGCTGATGCTGAACATGGCCTGCACACTGTTCCGCATGACGCCGGAAGAAGCCCTGGCCGGCGCAACTGTCCACGCAGCACAGGCGCTGGGCATGGCTGAGACCCATGGCTCACTGGAAGTTGGCAAAACGGCGGATTTCGTCGCCTGGCACATCGAACGGCCCGCCGACCTCGCCTACTGGCTGGGCGGCGATCTGGACAAACGCGTCGTGCGTCATGGCGTGGAACGCACTCTCTAATCAGGGGAATACTGTGGACAAGGTTCTGAGTTTCACTCGCGGTCGCGTACCGCTGCTGATCAGCATGCCGCACCCGGGACTGCACCTGACGCCCGCCGTGCGGGACGGTCTGGTGGATGAGGCCGTGAGCCTGCCGGACACCGACTGGCACATTCCGCGTCTGTATGACTTTGCGTCTGATCTAGGGGCAAGCGTGCTCTCGGCGGAATATTCGCGCTTCGTCATCGACCTCAATCGTCCGTCAGACGACACGCCGCTTTACGCCGGCGCGACCACCGGGCTGTTCCCGTCGACGCTGTTCGAGGGCGATCCGCTGTTCAAGGAGGGTCAGGCGCCGAGCAAGGAAGAACGCGCGACTTATCTGGAGAAGATCTGGACGCCGTATCACGAGACGCTACGCGGCGAGCTTGAACGCCTGCGCGCCGAGTTCGGTTATGCGCTGCTGTTCGACGCGCATTCCATTCGTGGGCACATTCCGCATCTGTTTGACGGTCGGCTGCCGGACTTCAACCTCGGCACCTTCAATGGCGCCAGCTGTGATGAAGCGCTGGCCCAGCGTCTGGATACCGCGTGCGCTGCCGCGAAGAACTACAGCCATGTGCTCAACGGGCGCTTCAAGGGCGGCCACATCACCCGCCACTATGGCGACCCGGCCAACCACATCCACGCCGTGCAACTGGAACTGGCGCAAAGCACGTACATGGACGAGTTCGTGCCCTTCCACTACCGCCCGGACCTGGCTGAGCCGACGCAGGTGGTGTTGAAAGGGCTGCTGGAAGAAATGATCGCCTGGGGACGTGAAAAGTACGGGAAGTAACCACCGGATGATGGTTCCCACGCTCTGCGTGGGCACCAATCAACTGACGCTCCGCGTCAAAGGACGCGGAGCGTCCACCACCCGCGTGCCCACGCAGAGCGTGGGCACGATCATCATCCCACTGGATACGCACGCGGCGTTAGTGGGACCGCCTTTAGCCGGGAAGAGGCCTGTCTGGGCACCATCAGTCTCCTGATGGTGAGCGTTACTTCTTCAACAGCCGCAAGCCGTTGGCCACCACCAGCATACTAACGCCCATGTCGGCAAACACTGCCATCCACATGGTCGCCATCCCGGTGAAGGTCACCGCCAGAAAGATCAGCTTGATCACCAGCGCCAGCGCGATGTTCTGTTTGAGCACCGCCGCCGTGTCCCGCGACAGACGAATAAACGTCGGGATCTTGCGCAGGTCGTCGTCCATCAGCGCCACATCAGCGGTTTCGATGGCGGTATCCGTGCCCGCTGCCGCCATGGCAAAACCGATCTCCGCCCGGGCCAGCGCCGGCGCATCATTGATGCCGTCGCCGACCATGCCCACTCGGTGATTCTGCGCGTACAGGGCTTCGATGGCTTGCAGCTTGTCGGTCGGCATCAGATTGCCCTGGGCCTGATCGATGCCCACCTGAGCAGCGATGGCCTTGGCTGTGTGCGGGTTGTCGCCCGTCAGCATCATCGTCTTCACGCCCAGCGCATGCAGCTGCTCGATGGCCTCGCGGCTGCTGTCCTTCACCGTGTCGGCGACCGCAAACAACGCTAGCGGGCCAGAGGTGTCGAACAGCAGCACCACGGTTTTGCCTTGGCTTTCCAGCGCTTCAAGTTGCGCTTCCAGTTCCGGCGAGCAATACCCGGCGTCATGCACAAGGCGGTGATTGCCCAAGTGATACAAACGCCCTTGCACCTCGCCTTTCACACCAAGCCCGGCAAGGGCTTCGAACGCCTCGACCGGCAACCGAGCGCCTTCTTGCGCCGCCTTGGCGATGGCTTGAGACACGGGGTGATCCGAGCGACCGGCCAGGCTTGCCGAGATCGCCAGTGCCTGCTCACCCAGTGACTCGTTGAGCAATACGTAATCGGTCTGCACCGGTTTGCCGTGGGTGATGGTGCCGGTCTTATCGAGGGCCAGGTAATCGAGCTTGTGGCCCATTTCCAGGTACACACCGCCCTTGACCAGAATGCCTTTGCGCGCCGCCGCCGCCAGACCGCTGACGATCGTCACCGGCGTGGAAATCACCAGCGCACACGGGCACGCGACCACCAGCAGCACCAGGGCGCGGTAGATCCAGTCAAACCACACTGCACTCATGAACAGCGGCGGGAGGATCGCAATCCCCAGCGCCAGCGCGAACACGGCGGGCGTGTAGATCTTTGAAAAGCTGTCAACGAAACGCTGGGTCGGCGCGCGCGCACCCTGGGCCGCCTCGACGGCATGGATGATCCGCGCCAGCGTCGAGTTGTTGGCAGCGGCGGTCACCTTGTATTCAAGCGAACCGGCCTGATTGATCGTGCCGGCAAAGACCTTGTCGCCCACGGTTTTCTCGACCGGCAGGCTTTCGCCGGTGATCGGCGCCTGATCAATGCTCGATTGGCCGGCAACCACTTGACCGTCCAGCCCGATGCGCTCACCCGGCTTGACCCGGACGACGCTGCCCAACGTAATATCTTTGACCTCAAGCTCTAGCCACTCGCCGTTCTGCTGCACGGTCGCTGTTTCCGGCGTCAGCTGCATCAGGCCGCCAATGGCGTTGCGGGCACGGTCCAGAGACTTGGCTTCGATCAGCTCGGCGACGGTGAACAGAAACATCACCATCGCCGCTTCTGGCCATTGCCCGATCAGCACCGCACCGGTGACGGCGATGCTCATCAGCGCATTGATGTTCAGGTTGAAGTTTTTCAGGGCGATCCAGCCCTTTTTGTAAGTGGTCAAGCCGCCGCTGAAAATGGCGATCAGCGCAACGATGGCGACCACCCAGGTGGGCGCGGCATTGGTGAAGTGGATGACTTCAGCAGATAACGCAGCGACACCCGACAGCGCCAGCGGCCACCAGGGTTTGTTGGCAGGTGGCAGCGAGGCTGTTTCCTTGTTGGCGCCCTCTTCGATCAGGTCCGCCTGCATGCCCAGCGAGCCAATGGCGTCGCGAATGGGATCGGTGGACGGCAGCTCATGCCACACGCCCAGCACGCGATTGATCAGGTTGAATTCAAGTTTCTGAATGCCCTTCATCTTGCCGAGCTTGTTCTGGATCAGCGTCTGCTCGGTGGGGCAGTCCATGGCTTCGATGCGGAAGCTACTCAGTTTTCCATCGGCATTTGATGCGCCATCGATGGTCACGACGGCGGGTGCGCTGTCGTGGGAGCAGCAGGCGTGGGCAGCATGGTCGTGCACGGGCGTGAGCTTGGTTTGCCCGTGTTCATGACCGGCGTGATCGTGCCCAGCGTGATCATGGGCAGAATGGTCATGCCCTGCGTGATCGTGCTCGGCATGGTTGTGCGAGTCGTGGGCAGGCTTGTGCGATGAAGATGTGGGTACAGAGTCACTCATGGATTGAGTCTCTAAATGTGCGTGTTGCCAAGTGAACACCCTGTAGCCACTATAGGGTCAAGCGTCCTTATCGAGATCTTGCACATGAACCCTTCATTTAAAATCGGCGAACTGGCAAAACTCACGGACTGCCCGGTGGAAACCATCCGCTATTACGAGCGCGAAGGCCTGCTCAGCGAACCCGCGCGCAGCGACGGCAACTATCGGCTGTACACCCAGGAGCACGTCGAACGCCTGACGTTCATCCGCAACTGCCGCAGCCTGGACATGACGCTGGACGAGATCCGCAGCCTGCTGGCGTTGCGCGACAGTCCGCGGGACCAGTGCGAGAACGTCAACGCGCTGATCGACGAACACATCCAGCACGTGAACGCCCGCGTCGCGAGCCTGCAAGCGCTGCAGGAGCAACTGGTCGACCTGCGCCAACGCTGCAGCGAAGGGGCGCCGGATCACTGCGGGATTCTTGATCGACTGGAAATCAGCGGGAGTGTCGTGGCAGCGGACGTCGAACACTCCCACGTAGGCCGCAGCCACGGGCATTGACAGGCTAAATGCGGCTTTTGGTAGGACAGGCTTCAGCCGGGAAGAGGCCAGTCTGCGCACCATCACTTTTGCGGTGAGGCATCCGACGCCTTCCCGGCTGAAGCCGGTCCTACAAGTCGGCGTTTCCGCCAGTCCCATTGAATGCACGCGAATGCTTTAGTAGGACCGGCTTCAGCCGGGATGTAGTGGTCAACTAATTCCGGACACCTCGATAGGTGGTTTCAAGGCCATCGTCCGTTCGTAAACGGTCGGTGGCAG
>NZ_JBWKVD010000004.1:90799-419111 GCF_059421525.1 Pseudomonas sp. GW821-FHT02H06 | reverse complement strand
GCAGTGAAACGATGCATCGCCGATGGTAGTGTGGGGTTTCCCCATGTGAGAGTAGGTCATCGTCAAGATTAAATTCCAGAACCCCATTTGCGAAAGCAGATGGGGTTTTGTTTTTGCGCGCGGAAAAGCGGACAGTCATCCTCATACCTAAACAGCGGATGAGCGCAGTTGTCAGTCGCCCTGACAAGATCGACCGCTAACAAGTCCGCTCCCTCTGGTAGTCTTCTCCCTCTTTTAAAAGACCAAGGGACGCAGCTATGCCGGTGACATCCAATCTCAACCCCGGATTTATGGTGGTCCATGGGAATCGCCTGGATGAACTGCGTGGCCTTGTGGTGTCCTGGATGCGGCGTTATCCCCTGACTCCGCTTGAGAACGAAGTAGCGCTGGTTCAAAGCAACGGCATTGCGCAGTGGCTGAAGCTCGCTTTGGCAGAAGATGCACAGGACGATGATCAAGGTGGTTGCGGCATCGCGGCAGCGATCGATGTGCAACTCCCGGGTAGCTTCATGTGGCAGTTGTATCGCGCAGTGTTGGGCAAGGCAGAGATTCCGGAAACCTCATTGCTTGATAAGGCTCCCCTGACTTGGCGTTTGATGCGTCTATTGCCCGGCCTGATCAATCAGCCACACTTCGAGCCGCTGCAGCGATTCCTGACCGCCGACACCGACCTGCGCAAGCGCTACCAGTTGTCCGAACGACTCGCTGACCTGTTCGATCAATATCAGGTGTATCGCGCCGACTGGCTGGAGGATTGGGCCGCGGGCAAGCATCAACTCAGGACCGGGCGGGGAGAGGCAAAGCCGCTCAAAGCAGAGAACTGCTGGCAGGCCGAACTGTGGCGTGCGCTGCTCCATGATGTCGGGGCAGAGGGGATGGCCCAGAGCCGGGCCGGCGTGCATCAACGTTACATCGAACGCATCAATAGCCTGGTCGAGGTACCGGCCGGTTTGCCGGCGCGGGTGATCGTTTTCGGTATTTCCTCTTTGCCCGCCCAGGCACTAGAGGCGCTTGCCGGGCTAGCCCGTTTCAGTCAGGTCCTGCTCTGCGTTCACAACCCTTGCCGCCATCACTGGGCAGACATCGTGGCTGACAAGGATCTCCTGCGCCACGAATACAAACGCCAATCACGAAAACCCGGCATGCCGGTGGTGCTGAACCCTGATGCGCTGCACCAGCACGCTCACCCGTTGCTGGCTGCGTGGGGCAAGCAGGGTCGTGACTACATCAATCTGCTCGACAGTCATGACGACCCGAACAGCTATCGCTCGATCTTTCGCGACGGGCGCATCGACCTGTTCAGCGAGAGCGAGCCCAAGACGCTCCTGAATCAACTCCAGGACGATATCCTCGAGTTGCGCCCCTTGAGCGAGACCCGCGAAGTCTGGCCGCCCGTGGATATCAAGACCGACCGCTCCATTCGCTTTCATGTCGCCCACAGCGCCCAGCGCGAAGTGGAGGTGCTCCACGACCAACTGCTCGCGCGCTTCAGCAAGGATCCGGACCTTCGTCCGCGGGACGTCATCGTCATGGTCCCAGACATTGACAGCTACGCCCCTCACATTCGCGCCGTGTTTGGCCAACTGGATCGCGACGATCGCCGCTTTATCCCCTTCACCCTCGCCGATCAGGGCCAGCGCGGCCGTGATCCGTTGCTGATCGCCGTCGAGCATTTGCTGAAGATTCCGGACAGTCGATTCCCGGTCAGCGAAATCCTCGATCTGCTGGACGTCCCTGCATTACGAGCGCGTTTCGGCATTGATGAGCGAGACCTGCCAACCCTGCACCGCTGGATTGAGGGAGCAGGTGTGCGATGGGGGCTCAATGCGAAGCAGCGTGAAGGACTGGGGCTACCTGAACAGCTTGAGCAGAACAGCTGGCATTTTGGGCTGCGTCGCATGTTGCTGGGGTACGCCGTTGGGGCGGGTGCGGCTTACGACGGCATTCAGCCGTATGACGAAATCGGCGGGCTCGATGCGGCTCTTATTGGCCCGTTGGTGTCCCTGATCGACGCGCTTCAGGTCGCGCACAACGAACTCTCCCAACCCGCGACGCCCGCGATGTGGGGCGCGCGTCTTCAGGCGATCATGCAGCTGTTCTTCATGGCCGACAGTGAGCACGACGACTACCTGCTCAGTCAGCTGGAAACCCTGCGTGAAAACTGGCTGCAGACCTGCGAGACCGTTGGCCTGGAAGAAGACTTGCCGTTGACGGTCGTGCGTGAAGCCTGGCTGGCCGGGCTTGATCAAGGGCGGTTGTCCCAACGCTTTCTGGCCGGATCGGTCAACTTCTGCACGCTGATGCCGATGCGCGCCATTCCATTCAAAATCGTCTGCCTGCTGGGTATGAACGATGGCGATTACCCACGCGCGCAGCCGCCGCTGGATTTCGATCTGATGGGCAGCGATTACCGTCCCGGCGACCGTTCCAGGCGTGAGGATGATCGTTATCTGCTGTTGGAAGCGCTGTTGTCCGCCCGTGATCAGCTGTACATCAGCTGGGTGGGGCGCAGTATTCGCGACAACTCCGAGCGGCCGGCTTCGGTGCTCATCGGGCAGCTGCGCGATCATCTGTCCAGCGGTTGGCGGCTGGCCGATGCCATCGAGCCCGAGGACGATAAAAAGCGTGATCCGGGCCAGCAGTTGCTGCACAGACTCACCGTCGAGCATCCGCTGCAGCCTTTCAGCGCCAAGTACTTTCAGGAGAACCCGGAGTTCTTCAGCTTCGCCGGAGAATGGCAGGTGCTGCACGAAGCCCTCACTGAAGCAGGCGAAACAAAAGCGCTGCAAAAGCACCAGCAGGAAGAGCCGTTGAGCCTGATGCAATTGCAGGATTTCCTGCGCAATCCGGTGAAGCACTTCTTCAGCCAGCGCTTGAAGATATTCTTTGAAGTCGCCGAAGCGCCATTGGCGGACGAGGAGCCGTTCGTACTCGACGCGCTCGAGCGCTATGGCCTCAGCGACAGTCTGTTGCAAGCGGCGCTCACAGATCACGAGGACATTCAGGAATCGCTCCATGCTCAAGCAACGCGCTTGCAGGGCAGCGGCTTGCTGCCGATGGCTGGGTTTGGCACGTTGCTGCAGGATGAACTGATCGAACCGCTACCCGACCTCGTCGCCCGCTATCACGAATTGCTGATTCGCTGGCCGGTGCGGCTGCACAGCGCGCTGCCGGTCAGTTACCAGCATCAGGGCGTCGAGCTCGATGGCTGGGTCGACGGGCTTTATCAGAATCCTCAGAACGAGTTACTCGCGATCACGGCTATCCCCAATGCCATCGCCAGCAAGAAGACGCGCAAGTGGCATCGCCTGACCAAGCCTTGGGTGAACCATCTGGTGGCCTGCGCGTGCGATCTGCCGTTGACCACGGCGCTGGTGGCCAGTGACGAGACGCTCTTGCTGCCGCCGCTGGACAAGGACACTGCCACGCGCACGCTGAATGACCTGCTGCTGGCCTGGCATCAGGGCATGCAGCGACCGCTTCCGATTGCGGTGAAGACGGCGTTTGCCTGGCTAGGCCAGAACGATGAAATCAAAGCCGAAGCCGCCGCGCGCAAGGCCTATGAAGGCGATGGTCAGAACAGCAAGGGCGAGCGTGCCGAGAGCACTGCCCTGGCGCGCCAGTTCCCGGACTTTGATGCGTTGCTGGGCAGCGAGGAATTCGTGGGTTGGTGCGAGGCGCTGTACAAACCGATTTTTGAAGCGCCTTGGCAGGCACTTTCTCGCGAGGAGGCCGGCGCATGAGTGACGCACAACAACCTCTGGCGCTGCGCTTCCCACTGAAAGGCAGCCAGCTGATTGAAGCCAGCGCCGGCACCGGCAAGACGTTCACCATCTCGGCGCTGTACCTGCGTCTGGTATTGGGTCACGGCAGCGAGATTTCTGGCTTCGGCCGAGAGCTGTTACCGCCGCAGATTCTGGTGGTGACATTCACCGACGCAGCGACCAAGGAACTGCGCGACCGTATTCGCACGCGACTGGCCGAAGCCGCGCGGTTCTTTCGTGAAGAAATCGAAGCGCCTGATGCGTTGATCGCTGGGTTGCGGGACGAGTTCGCCATTGAGCAATGGCCCGGGTGCGCCAGCCGTCTCGACATCGCGGCGCAGTGGATGGACGAAGCGGCGGTCTCGACCATCCACAGCTGGTGTCAGCGCATGCTGCGCGAGCACGCCTTCGACAGCGGCAGCCTGTTCACCCAGAGCCTGGAAACCGATCACACCGATTTGCTGAGCGAAGTGCTGCGCGATTACTGGCGCAAGTTCTGTTACCCCATGAGCGGCGACGCGCTGCTATGGGTGCGCGAGAACTGGGGCGGACCCGCGGCGCTACTGCCAAGGGTGCGCGCATTGTTCGGCAGTGAGCGGGCGAGCGTGACGAAAACCCCGACGCAGATCATCGAGCAGTCGATTCAAGAGCGGCGCGAAACCCTCCGCCAGCTCAAGGCGCCATGGGCCAGCTGGGCCGCGGAGCTGCATGCGATCTGCATCGACGGCGTTGCGTGCAAAGTGGTCGATGGCCGCAAGATGCAGGAGCGCTACTTCCGTCCGTGGTTCGACAAGTTGATTGCCTGGGCCAATGACGACGAGCAAGAGCAGTTGGACCTCGGCACCGGTTTCACCCGGCTGACGCCCGACGGTATTGCCGAAGCGTGGAAGAACAACCCGCCGTCGCACCCCGCGTTCGAGGCGATGGTCGAGCTCAAGGTAGCGCTGGACACGCTGCCAACGCCCGATGCGGCGGTGCTTGAGCACGCTGCGCAATGGGTCGGCGCCCGCTTTGAAGAAGAGAAGCGGCGACGCGCGGAAATGGGTTTCGACGACATGCTGCTGCGGCTGGACGCGGCGTTGCGCGGCAGCGGAGGGGAGCGCCTGGCGACCCTGATCCGCGAGCAGTTTCCCGTTGCGTTGATCGATGAGTTTCAAGATACCGATCCCGTCCAGTACCGCATTTTCGACAGCATCTACCGGCTTGAGGCCAACGACGAGAGCACCGGCCTGTTCCTCATCGGCGACCCGAAGCAGGCGATCTACGCGTTCCGTGGTGCCGACATCTATACCTACCTGCGCGCCCGTCAGGCCACCACCGGGCGGTTGCACACGCTGGGCACCAACTTCCGTTCCAGCCACGCGATGGTCGATGCGGTGAACCACGTGTTTACGCGCGCGGAGACGAGCGAGGCCGGTCGCGGTGCCTTCCTGTTCCGCACGCCCGAGGACAATCCCGTGCCGTTTCTGGCAGTCGGGTCTCAAGGCCGTAAAGAGACGTTGCAGGTCGACGGTGAGGTGCTTGCGGCGCTCAACGTCTGGCAGCTGGAAACCGATCAGCCAGTGTCGGGCACGGTCTATCGCCAGCAACTGGCGGCGAGCTGCGCCAGTGAGATCGTCCGCCTGCTCAACGCGGGTCAACAAGGCCTAGCGGGCTTTGCCAAATCCGGCGAGCCTTTGAAGAAGCTGCTGCCTGCCGACATCGCGATTCTGGTGCGGGATGGCAAGGAAGCCCAGGCGGTGCGTGGCGAGTTGTCGGCGCGGGGTGTGCGCAGTGTGTATCTCTCGGACAAGGACTCGGTGTTCGCCGCGCAGGAGGCCCATGACCTGCTCGCCTGGCTCAAGGCTTGCGCCGAGCCTGACGCCGAGCGAACCCTGCGCGCGGCCTTGGCCTGCATTACTCTTGCGTTACCGCTGGCCGAACTTGAGCTGCTGAATCAGGACGAACTGGCGTGGGAAAACCGCGTCATGCAGTTCCGCGATTACCGACGCATCTGGCGCACCCAAGGCGTGCTGCCGATGCTGCGGCGGCTGCTGCACGACTTCAAACTGCCGCAGGCGCTGGTTCAGCGAACCGATGGCGAGCGTGTGCTGACCAACCTGCTGCACCTCAGCGAACTCATGCAGCAGGCCGCCGCCGAGCTGGATGGCGAGCAGGCCCTGATTCGTCATCTGAGCGAGCATCTGGCCCTGTCCGGCCAAGCGGGGGAAGAGCAGATCCTGCGCCTCGAGAGCGATGAGCAACTGGTCAAGGTCGTGACCATTCACAAATCCAAAGGCCTGGAATACCCGCTGGTGTTTCTGCCCTTCATCTGCTCGACGAAGCCGGTGGACGGCAGCCGTTTGCCGCTGCACTTCCACGACGCCGCCGGCCACGCGCAGATCAGTCTCAAACCCACGCCGGCGCTGATCGAACAGGCGGATGACGAGCGTCTGGCGGAAGACCTGCGTCTGCTTTATGTGGCCCTGACCCGCGCGCAACACGCGTGCTGGCTGGGCGTTGCCGATCTCAAGCGCGGCAGCAACAGCGCTTCGATATTGCACCGCTCGGCACTGGGCTATTTGCTCGGCGGCGGGCAGAAGCTGGCTGAGTCAGTGGCATTGGGCCAATGGCTGCGATCGCTGGCAGAGGACCACCCGGCCGTGAAAGTTGAACCCGTTCCACTGCCGACCACCGAATCCTTCAGCGCGCCGCGCAACGAGGTCGCATTGAGCAAGCCGCGCGAGCCCCGGCGCAGCGCTCGGGAGAACTGGTGGATTGCGTCCTACAGCGCGCTGCGCATTGGCGACACCATCACCGACAGCGGCGATCAGTCGCCGGACAGCCCGCAAGCGCAGAAGCTGTTCGACGATGAGCGTCTCGACCCGGATGCGCCGCGCGAGGTCATGGTCAGCGGCGGCGATATCCACCGATTCCCGCGTGGCCCCAACCCCGGCACCTTCCTGCACGGGCTGTTGGAGTGGGCCGGTGAGAAGGGCTTTGCCGAGGCGGCTGCCGATCCGCTTGCGCTGGAGAAAGTCGTAGCCCAACGCTGTAACCGTCGCGACTGGAAAGGCTGGATCAACACGCTGACCGACTGGCTGCAGCATCTGCTGACCCTGCCGCTGCGTCTGGGCACAGAGGTGCAGCCCATGGCCTTGTGTGAGCTGGATCAGCCTAACCAGTACCGCGTCGAAATGGAGTTCTGGTTCGCCTGCTCGAAGGTCGATGTGGCGCAGATGGACGCGCTGGTTCGCCGATACACCCACAACGGTGCGCCGAGGGCGGCGGCAGAAACGGTTTCGCTGAACGGCATGTTCAAGGGCTTCATCGACCTGACGTTCGAGCACGAAGGCCGTTACTTCGTTGCCGATTACAAATCCAACTGGCTGGGCGTCGACGACGATGCCTACACCGAGCAGGCGATGGAAAACTCGATTCTGGACAACCGCTACGACCTGCAATACGTGCTTTACCTGCTGGCCTTGCACCGTCAGCTCAAGGCGCGGCTCGCCGATTACGATTACGACCGGCACATGGGTGGCGCGGTGTACCTGTTCGTGCGTGGCAGTCGTGGGGCGAGTCAGGGTGCGTGGTTCACCCGACCGCCCCGTGAGTTGATCGAAAGTCTCGATCTGCTGTTTCAGGGCCGAACGCCGATCACGGCCGACGTGCTGTCAGGAGACCTCGTATGAACCGGACCTTCGCTCACTTGATGCCCTCGGCGCTGGACGCCGACAGCCTGGCCGAGCTAAAGCCCCTCAGCCGCGTGGATGACCTGCTGCTGTTGCTGCAGCGCTGGGTCGAACGCGGCTGGTTGCGCGCGCTGGACAAAGCCTTCGTGGCGTTTCTGGCTGAGCTCGATCCTGCCGCCGATTCGCTGGTGCTGTTGGCGGCCACGCTGACCAGCCACCAGTTGGGCCACGGGCACGTCTGTCTGGACCTCTATGAAACCCTGAAAGAGCCGGACTTCGCCCTGTCGCTGCCGCCGGAGGGCGATGTGTTGTCGACGCCGATGCTGCTGCCGTCCTCGCTGCTCAAATCCCTCGACGGCGCGACGTGGTGCAAGGCGCTGGAAGCCAGCGCGCTGGTGGCCCACGCATGGGACCTCAGCGAAGCAGCGGCACAGAGGCCGTTGGTTTTGTCCGATCGGCGCCTGTACCTGCGCCGTTACTGGACGTATGAACGGCGGATCGATGCGGCGTTGCGTCGTCGACTGGCTCAGGTGGAAACGGGGTTCAGCGATTTGCCCCAGCGTCTGGATGCGCTGTTCGGCCCGGCCAACCATGCGCCTGACGCCTTGATCGACTGGCAAAAGTTGGCGTGCGCCCTGGCAACCCGAGGCGCGTTCAGCATCATCACCGGCGGCCCCGGCACGGGCAAGACGACCACGGTCGTGCGTTTGCTGGCACTGCTGCAATCGCCAGCCGTTGAGCGCGGCAAGCCGTTGCGCATTCGCCTGGCGGCACCGACCGGCAAAGCCGCGGCACGCTTGACCGAGTCGATCAGTCATCAGGTGCAGTCGCTGCAAGTGCCGGAAGACGTGCGGCAGAAGATCCCCAGCGAAGTCACAACGGTTCACCGCTTGCTGGGCAGTCGTCCGGGCACGCGGCATTTCCGGCATCACGCGGGCAACCCGTTGCCGCTGGACGTGCTGGTGGTCGATGAAGCCTCGATGATCGACCTGGAAATGATGGCCAACCTGCTCGACGCATTGCCGCCCCATGCGCGGATGGTGCTGCTGGGCGACAAGGATCAACTGGCGTCGGTCGAGGCGGGCGCGGTGCTGGGGGATTTGTGCCGCGACGCGGAGGCGGGCATGTACACCCCGCAGACCCAGGCGTGGCTGGAATCGGTCAGCGGGGAAGATCTTGCCGGAAGCGGCTTGCAGCAAGGCGACGATCAGCATCACGCCCTGGCGCAACAGGTGGTGATGCTGCGCCATTCACGGCGTTTCGTGGCCGGCAGCGGCATCGGTCAGTTGGCGAAGCTGGTCAATCAGCAGCAGGACCAGGAAGCACGCGCATTGCTCGCGGCTCGCCAGTACCCGGACCTATTTTCCCTGGTGCTCAAGGGTGAGCAGGACCGCGCACTGTCGCGACTGCTGCTCGACGGTCACGGCGATGGCCCGCAAGGCTATCGCCATTATCTGGGCGTGATGCACGCGCAGCGGCCGCAAGACCTGACGCAGATCGAAGACCCGCGCAGTGTCGAGTGGGCGCGGCAAGTGCTGAACGCGTTTGATGAGTTCCAGCTGCTGTGTGCCGTGCGCAAAGGGCCGTGGGGTGTGGAAGGGCTGAATCGACGGATCACTGAAACGCTGTTCAGCGCCGGACTGATCGAGAGCGATCATCAGTGGTACGAGGGGCGCCCGGTGTTGATGACACGCAACGATTACGGGCTGGGTTTGATGAACGGCGACATCGGCATTGCCCTGCGTCTGCCCGAGGGGCCGGTCGATGAAAACCGTCAGGCGCTGCGTGTTGCGTTCCCGCGTAACGACGGCAGCGGCGGGGTGCGCTTCGTGCTGCCGAGCCGACTCAATGACGTGGAAACGGTGTACGCGATGACGGTGCATAAGTCCCAGGGCTCGGAGTTCGCGCACACGGCGCTGATTTTGCCGGAGGCGCTGAACCCGGTACTGACCAAGGAGCTGATCTACACCGGCATCACCCGGGCCAAGCACTGGTTCAGCCTGATCGAGCCGCGTCAGGGCGTGTTTGAAGAAGCGCTGCGGCGCAAGGTCAAGCGCCTGAGCGGGTTGATGTTGGGGCTGTGAGGCTCAAGCTTCTTTGAGCGCAGGCGTTTGTTGCGTCACGGCGTGATCCAGCCCCATGAACCTGCGCACGCGCTCGCCGCACTGATCGGCAAGAATCGTCTGCGGCGCGGCGTCGACCTGCACGATGCCGTTTTCCATGAAAATCACCCGGTCGGAAATCGACAGGGCGAAGTCCATCTCATGGGTGACGATGAGCATCGTCATGCCTTCCTTCGCCAGGTCGGCGATGACCTTGAGCACGTCGCCCACCAACTCCGGGTCCAGCGCAGACGTCGGTTCGTCGAAGAGCATGATCTGCGGGTCCATCGCCAGTGCCCGGGCAATCGCCACGCGCTGTTGCTGACCGCCGGATAACTGATGGGGGTATTTGTGCGCGTGGGCCAGTAGCCCGACCTTGTCGAGCAGGGCGTAGGCGCGTTGCTCGCTGAGGTCCCGGTCCCGGCCGTGGTAACGCGGCGCGAGGGTCACGTTGTCGAGAATGGTGCGGTGGGGGAACAGGTTGAAGTTCTGAAACACCATACCGATGCGCTGCACGCCCCGGCGGATCTGCGGCGCGTTGGGGTTGTCGCCGGCGTGAATATAGCCCTCGCCAAACAGGATGATCTCACCCTTGTCGATGGTCTCCAGGCTGTTGACCGTGCGAATCAGCGACGTCTTGCCCGAGCCCGACGGGCCGATGATGGAGATGACCTGCCCGGCCTCCACCTCCAGATTGATGCCCTTGAGCACCTCATGCTGCCCGTAGCTTTTGTGGACGTTGACCAGTTGCAGCGCTGGCGCCGAACCTGGCCCTATTGTCGGCTGGCGCACTACCGTGGGCTGCGCGACCAGGCTGGTGCGCAGGTTACTCAGGGCAGGGTCGTCGAGGGTTTGCGGCTTGCGATTGCTCAGCTCCAGGTGCTGCTCCAGCCAGTGAAACAGCCAGCCGAACACCGTGACGATCATCACGTAATACACCGCGACGGCTGACAGCGTTTCCATGACCAGAAAGTTTTGCGCGTAGAGGCGTTGGCCCACGGTCAGCAGCTCGGTGAGGGAAATCACTGACACGAGTGAGGTCAGTTTCACCACGGTGATGTATTCATTCACCAGCGTCGGCAGGGAGATACGGAATGCCTGGGGGATGACGATCAGACGCTGCATGCCGATCAGTCCGACGCCCAAAGCGCGACCGGCTTCTTTCTGGCCCTTGGCAACGGAGATCAGGCCGCCCCGGTGGATCTCCGCCATGTACGCCGCTTCCGTGACCACCAGCGCAAGAAGGCCGGAATAGAAGGGGTTGGACAGCACGTCGCGGGTGACCGGAAACATCTGTGGCAGGTTGTAGGTAAACACCACCAACACCAGCAGCGGGACACTGCGGAAGAACCAGATATAAATCGACGCCGGCACGCTGATCCAGCGCGCGGTCGAGAGCTTGGCCGAGGCCAGGAGGAAACCCAGCAGCATGCCGATGAACCAGCCCAGGGCGCTGAGTTCGATCACGGTGATGCAGGATTCCCAGAAGTCAGCGACCGAGAACAGAGAAAAAAAGTAGGACCATTCGAATTGCATACACACACCTCAGCAGGGCGGGGCCCGGCGGGATTCTCTTGTCAAACGCGATCCCTGTGGGAGTGAGCTTGCTCGCGATGACTTCGGTACAGCCAACACACCTTCATCGTCTGTCACGGCCAATCGCGAGCAAGCTCACTCCTACACGGGTGACGCATCAAGCCGTCAGTTCGCGGGCTCTTCCAGGTTGTATTTCTTCAAGAGCGCAGCGTATTCGCCGGATTTTTTGGTCTCGTCGAAGGCCTTGAGCAACGCCTGATACAGCTCGTCATTGCCCTTCTTCACGTAGATGCCGAGCGTTTGCTGATAGATCGAATGCTCGGTGCTGACCACCACGCGGCCCTTGGTGCGTTCGGCGATCATGCCGGCGGCGCCGTCGATTTCTACCTGCGCCTGCACGTTCCCTGACAGCAGCGCCTGGGTCACTTCCGGTGCCGACGGGAATTCGCTGACGGCGACCGGGCCTTTGCCCTTCGGCACGCAGTATTCGGTGGAGAGCTTGTTGAACTGGGTGACCCACGTGGTGCCTTTTTCCAGGCCGATTTTCAGCCCACACAAGTCTTCCGGCACCTTGGGTTTGAGCGGACTGTCCTTGAGCACCATGATCGCCGCGCCGGTTACAGCGTAGGGAATGGTCTGTGCCTGGGTCTGGCGCTCCGGCGTGATGTACATGCCCGAAATAATCGCGTCGTAGTGCCCGGCGTTGAGGCTGAGGATCAGGCTAGAGAACTTGGTGTCGACGAACTCCGCTTTGAGGTCCATGTGCTTGGCGAGCAGGCGCGAGAGGTCAGGGTCGGCACCGACGACGTTCTTCTTCTCGTCGTAGGATTCGAATGGGGGGTAGGTGATCTCCATGCCGACCTTGAACTGCCCCGGCGTCACGGTAGTAGCCGCTTGCACGGCCGTGGCAGCCAACAACGACGCGCCGAGCATGGCGGAGGCAATCACGGTCAAGCGGACAGCAGTTTTTAAAGTGTTGCGCATCGTCGGTGACTCCACGTCAGGAAGGTAGGGCTGGGTGTGCTGGGTATTCGGGTGAGGCAGGGCGCCGTATCGCATCAAGATACGTCCTGTGTCTGATTCTTCAGGTGGCCGAAGCTCGACGGCTTGCGCGCCTTTTCGTACAGCTTGATTTCGCCGTTCTCGACCTTGCGCCGCAGGTATTGGTAGGTCTGCAACGCCTGACCGAACATATGCTCGCCGATGGTGATTTCTTCGTAGTCGGCAGTGCCCTTGTCGAACTGCGGAAGGGGTTTGATCTGGGTGTGGAAGTCGCAGGCGAAGAACAGCGGAAACGAATAGCGCTCCTCGCTGACCGTGCGTACCCGATGAGCCGTAGCAACGAACGTACCAGCGGTCATGACCTCCAGCATGTCGCCGATGTTGACCACAAACGCGCCCTCCACCGGGGGCGCGTCGATCCACTGCCCGAGGTCGTTCATCACTTCCAGCCCGGGCTTGTCGGCCAGCAGCATGGTGAAGCACTCGTAATCGGTGTGCGCACCAATTCCGGGCGCGTCCTGAGCAGCGCCGTCAAACGGGTAATGAATCAGTCGCAGCTTCGACGGCGGACGGGTGACCATCGCCTCGAAGTAGCCTTCCTCCAGGCCCAGCGCCAGCGCAAAGCCGTCGAACAGGCGGCGGCCCAGGGCAAATACCGCCGCGTAATACGCTTCGACCGCAGGGCGAAAGCCGGGCAGGTGCGGCCACTCGTTAGCGCCGATCAGCGGGGTTTTGGCGATCACCAGCGGGTCTTCGTCGCCCACCTCAAAACCGATATCGAAGGCTTCTTTGTGATCCGGCTTGCCCTTGGCATACACCTCTTCGCCTTCGGGCACGAAGCCTTTGTGGCTGCGTGAAGTGCCGATGTAGTGCTGCATTTTGTAATCGAGGGATTGGGCGAACAGGTCCTTGGCCGCCTGACGCAGACCGTCGATCAAAGACGGCGCGATACCGTGATTCCTGACGTACAGAAAGCCCACTTCCCGCGCCGCCTTGCCCAGTTCGTCGGCGACGGCCTGACGCAGTGCGATGTCGGGGCTGAACAACCCCGCGATATCGACCACCGGGATGCTGCTGAAATTGGCGACCTTCGGGGCTGCCGTGTGCGACGGATCTGGCATGACGAAACGCTCCTTATCGGCTTGTTGTGTGGGTGAAGCGCTGGAAATGTTCGCGTTCGGTCTGGCCCATCCCCACGTTCAGCGACCAGAGATCGGCCACCGGCACATTGGTGAAGGGCAGATGATGCAGATAGCCGTCGGCGCCGAATTCAGGCGTCATCGTGCTGACCTGATAACCGCGGGCCTGCTGGGATGTCCACACGGCTTCCCAGTGCTGCTGATGGAAAGCCAGCTCTCGGGCGTACTCGGGGGCAGCGGGATGCGAGACTTGCGGACCCTGGTCGTAGCCGACCCGAGCCTGAATGTGATGAACGCGCTCGACAAACGCGCTGAGGTCGTCTTCCGGGTCGTCGAGCAAACGCTCGCAAGTGACGATCCAGTGGCTGATGTCGCTGGTGAAGCGTAGATCGGGCAGTTGGCGGATCAGCTCAAGGGTGACCCACGGATTGAACAGCGAGCGGGCGCGATGGGTTTCGAAAGTGACGGTCTGCCCGTGCTTGCGCGCCACCTCCAGTGCCCGACCGAAGAAGTCCACCTGCTGCGGCAATTGCCAGCGGTCGTTGCCGGCCAGCACGTTGACGAAGCGCGGCGCCAGTTCGGTTGACCAGGCGAGCTTCTGTTCCAGATCGGTGAGGTGTTCCGCGGTGGTCGCTGATTGTTCCGGGAGGACGTCGTAGGCGGTGAAAACGGTGGCGATGTAAGGCACGTGATTGGCGCGCAGGAAGGCACCGAATTCCGCACGCTCGACAGGCGTCAGTGGCAGGCGTGCTTCCATGCCGTCGAATCCGGCTTCCAGCAGCTCATCCAGCGCCTGGGCCTTGCTGGCGCGGTAGCCCCAGAGCGTGCGGAAGATTTCCAGTTTCATCGAGCGTCCTCAAAGATTGCAGCAAGCGGCTGACGTGTGACCCGAGACAGGGCTCCGCCACGGCGCAGGCCGAAACGGGGTACAGCGGCAGTCACATCAGAAAAGGCAATCTTCGGGCCGTGTCTCTACTGGACGGGCTCCTTTATTGGGGGCGATCTTAGGTTCGGGCGATGAACGGAAAGAATAGGAAAGCTCAAATGCATAGTTCAGAGATTTCTGAACTATGTTCGGAAGGGGCGAGGTAGACCCAGACTTCAGGCATGCGACGGTCATGTGGGAGTGACCGGGGTGGCGCTCCACCTTGCTCGCGAATAGGTAGGAACATCCAACGCATCTTCAGCGCCTGATCTGCCGCATTCGTGAGCAAGCTCACTCCCACAGGATCGCGTTTCATCCGCAGGCAAGTTGGGCGCTACCCCTACCTGCAGCCGACTTTTCGTTCAATCCACAAACGTCATCCGTTCCGTCTTGCCCAGCAGAAACCCCTGATTGCGCTCGGTAGCCTCACGGATGTAATCCCACAGCAACGTAATCCGCTTGAGCTTGCGCAGGTCCTCCCGGCAGTACATCCAGAACTGCCGCGTGATAGCCACCTCGCTTTCCAGCACCGGTAGCAATCGTGAATCCTGTGCCGCCAGAAAGCACGGCAGGATCGCCAGCGCTCGTCCCTGCAACGCGGCGACGTATTGGGCGATGACGCTGGTGCTGCGCAGGGTGGCGTGGGCGCCGGGGAGCAGGTTGCTGAGGTAGAGCAATTCCGAGCTGAAGGCCAGGTCGTCGACATAGCTGATGAACGGATGGTCGGCGAGGTCTTCGGTCTTGCGGATCGGCGCGTGGTTGTCGAGATACTCCTGAGTGGCGTAGAGCCTCAGGCTGTAGTCGCACAGCTTGCAGCACACGTAAGGCCCGTGTTCCGGACGCTCCAGCGCGATGACGATATCGGCCTCGCGCTTGGACAGGCTGATGAAGTGCGGAAGCGGCAGGATGTCCACCGAAATGGCAGGGTACGTATCGGTGAAGTGACTGAGTTGCGGGGTGATGAAGAAGCTGCCGAAGCCTTCGGTGCAGCCCATGCGCACGTGCCCCGACAACGCGACGCCGGAGCCGGAAACCTGCTCGCAGGCGATGTGCAGCGTGCTTTCGATGGACTCCGCAGCGCCCAGCAATCGTTGGCCTTCCGCCGTGAGGATGAAGCCGTTGTTGCGGGATTTTTCGAACAGCAACGTGCCCAGTGAAGTTTCCAGCGAGCTGATCCGGCGCGACACCGTTGTGTAGTCCACCGCGAGGCGTTTGGCCGCGGAACTGGCCTTGCGCGTGCGCGCCACTTCGAGAAAAAACTTCAGGTCATCCCAGTTCAGCGCGCTCAGGGACGTGATGTTTTTTTGCATGTTGAACCTGCTTTTATGTGCGTTTTTATTAGAAGTTTGCACATCTATACTCCGAAGCGCGGCCGGATCCAACCTGTCCGTCAACGCCTGCTGCAGCAGCTGAAACCAACGAGGTAGCGCCCCGGCAAACCGCCCCATCCCACATGCCATAACACCCTGCACAACAATAAATAAGCGGAGGAGTTTATGAAGAACGCTATTACGGCGGACGCTGGCGCACTCGATGCCGGCCCCGTGAAAAACGCCCGATCCTATCGGCTTGCCGGCGCGGCAAGCATGGCCGGCACGACCATCGAGTGGTACGACTTTTTCCTCTACGGCACCGCTGCCGCACTGATCTTCAACAAGATCTTCTTCCCTGCACTGGACCCGATCATCGGTGTGCTGGCGGCGTTCGCCACCTACGCCGTGGGCTTTCTCGGCCGGCCACTGGGCGGCATCGTGTTCGGCCATTTCGGCGACAAGATCGGGCGCAAGTCCATGCTCCTGTTCACCCTGATGCTGATGGGCATTCCGACCATCATCATCGGCCTGATTCCCACCTACGAACAGATTGGCTACTGGGCTGCGGTCCTGCTGGTGGCGATGCGGTTTCTCCAGGGCATGGCGGTCGGCGGCGAATGGGGCGGGGCGG
This sequence comes from Pseudomonas sp. GW821-FHT02H06, assembly GCF_059421525.1. NCBI lineage: Bacteria > Pseudomonadati > Pseudomonadota > Gammaproteobacteria > Pseudomonadales > Pseudomonadaceae > Pseudomonas > Pseudomonas sp. GW821-FHT02H06. Next base: position 403,025 of record NZ_JBWKVD010000004.1, on the reverse strand, counting down.
TGCTGATGGCCGTCGAACATGCGCCCGAGGGCCGCAAAGGTTTCTACGGCAGCCTGCCGCAAACCGGCGTTGGTGCCGGGCTGGTGCTGGCCTCGCTGGCCATGGGCATGGTTGCCAAATTGCCGGAGGCCGACATGCTCAGTTGGGGCTGGCGGATTCCGTTTCTGGCCAGCATTGTGCTGCTGGGCGTTGGCTGGTTGATTCGCTTGAAAGTCCCGGAGTCGCCTGATTTCGAGAAGCTGAAAAAAGACAACATCGCCGTCAAGGTGCCGCTGTTCAAAGTGTTCCGCGAGCACCCCAGAGAAACCCTGACCATCATCGGCGCGCGCACCGCTGAGAACGCCTGGTTTTACATGTCGGTAACCTTCGCGTTGGCGTACGCCGCCAACCAGTTACTCATCCCTCGTGCCGACGTGCTGAGCGCGATCACCGCTGGCGCTGCGCTTTCTCTTGTGACGATGCCGCTGTGTGGGCACCTGTCCGACAAGGTCGGTCAGAAACGTCTGTATTTCGCCGGGCTTTTGCTGCTCTGCGCCTTCGTCTATCCGTTCTTCGCCATGCTCGGCACCCGCGAACCTCAGATGGTGTGGTGGGCGATGGTGCTGGCGGTGGGCGTGGTGTTCCCGATCCTGTACGCGCCGGAATCCCTGTTGTTTGCTCGCCAGTTCCCGGCGGAAATTCGCTACAGCGGCATCTCTGTCTCGGTGCAGTTGGCGGGCGTGTTGGGCGGTGGATTTGCGCCGATGATCGCCACGCAATTGCTGGCCATGGGCGGCGGCAGCCCGCACTACGTGATCGTCTACCTGATCGGCATGGCGCTGGTGGCATTGGTCTGCACCGCGCTGATGAAGCGCGATCCCCCTCGCCATCGTGCGGCCTGAAATCGACTTTTTTCAGCGCGCTCAAGCAGGCGCGCTGCCTTGAATGGAGCAATGGCAATGAACGTGTCACTGAACAAAAACAACACCACCGTGGCCCGCGTGAAGCTGCTGATCGGCGGTGAATGGGTTGAGTCGCAAACCACCGAGTGGCTTGACGTGGTCAACCCCGCCACCCAGGAAGTGCTGGCCCACGTGCCGTTCGCCACGGCCGCTGAGGTCGATGCCGCTGTCGCCGCTGCGCAGAAGGCATTTACCACTTGGCGGCACACGCCGATTGGCGCCCGTATGCGCATCATGCTCAAGCTGCAGGCGCTGATTCGCGAACACTCCAAACGCATCGCCGTGGTGCTCAGCGCCGAACAGGGCAAGACGATTGCGGACGCCGAGGGCGATATCTTCCGCGGCCTTGAAGTGGTCGAGCACGCATGCTCCATCGGCACGCTGCAGATGGGCGAATTTGCCGAGAACGTCGCCGGTGGCGTCGACACCTACACCCTGCGTCAGCCCATCGGCGTCTGCGCAGGCATCACGCCGTTCAACTTCCCGGCGATGATTCCGCTGTGGATGTTCCCGATGGCCATCGCCTGCGGTAATACCTTCGTGCTGAAACCGTCCGAGCAGGACCCGATGTCGACGATGCTGCTGGTGGAGCTGGCGGTTGAGGCAGGCGTTCCGGCGGGCGTGCTCAATGTCGTGCACGGCGGCAAAGAGGTGGTCGACGGGATCTGCACCCACAAGGACATCAAGGCGGTGTCCTTCGTCGGCTCGACGGCAGTGGGCACCCACGTTTACGACCTGGCGGGCAGACACGGCAAGCGTGTGCAGTCGATGATGGGCGCGAAGAACCATGCCGTTGTGCTGCCCGATGCCAATCGCGAGCAGACCCTCAACGCGCTGGTCGGCGCCGGTTTCGGTGCGGCAGGTCAGCGCTGCATGGCGACGTCGGCGGTGGTCATGGTCGGCGCGGCGAAGCAGTGGATTCCCGACCTGAAGGCGCTGGCGCAGAAGCTCAAGGTGAATGCGGGCAGCGAGCCGGGCACCGATGTCGGGCCGGTGATTTCCAGGCGCGCGAAACAGCGGATTCTTGATCTGATCGAGAGCGGCGTTCAGGAAGGGGCCACCCTTGAGCTGGACGGGCGGGGCATCACGGTGGCGGGTTTTGAGGAGGGCAACTTCGTCGGGCCGACGCTGTTCACGGGCGTGACCACCGAGATGCAGATCTACACTCAGGAAATCTTCGGGCCGGTGCTCGTGGTGCTGGAAGTCGACACGCTGGATCAGGCCATTGCGCTGGTCAACGCCAACCCGTTCGGCAACGGCGTCGGGCTGTTCACCCAGAGCGGTGCGGCGGCGCGCAAATTCCAGAGTGAAATCGATGTGGGTCAGGTCGGCATCAATATCCCGATTCCCGTGCCGGTGCCGTTCTTCAGCTTCACCGGTTCGCGCGGTTCGAAGCTGGGAGATCTGGGGCCGTACGGCAAGCAGGTGGTGCAGTTCTACACTCAGACCAAGACCGTCACCAGCCGCTGGTTCGATGACGACAGCGTGAATGACGGGGTGAACACGACGATCAATTTGCGTTGAGTGCGACGCGCTTTAAGCGGGCCTTGGCCTGCTCGCGATCACGTTGCGTCATTCAGCGCTGTGCCATCTGAATGATCGCTTCGCGAGCAAGCTCGCTCCCACAAGGGCTTGCGTCGGCTGTGGATCTGGAACTGAACAAGGAGAACAACCATGAAAATCGCATTCATCGGTCTGGGCAATATGGGGGCGCCGATGGCGCGGAACCTGATCCGTGCCGGGCATCAGCTGCATTTGTTCGACCTGAACCAACAGGTGCTGGCCGAGCTGGCCGAATTGGGCAGCCGCATCAGTGAGTCGCCCAAACATGCTGCTCAGGGTGCCGACCTCGTCATCACCATGCTCCCGGCAGCCGCTCACGTTCGCGCGGTTTATCTGAATGAAGACGGCGTATTGGCTGGCATCAGCGCAGGGGTGCCGGCGGTGGACTGCAGCACCATCGACCCACAAACCATACGCGAAGTGGCGGCCGCAGCGGCGAAACAAGGTGTGGTGGTCGGCGATGCGCCGGTGTCCGGCGGCACTGGCGGCGCGCAGGCCGGGACGCTGACGTTCATGGTCGGCGCCAGCCTGGAACACTTCACGGTGCTCAAGCCGATTCTTGCGCAGATGGGCCGCAACATCGTTCATTGCGGCGATGTCGGCACTGGGCAGATCGCCAAGATCTGCAACAACATGCTCTTGGGCATTTCCATGATCGGTGTGGCAGAAGCCATGGCGCTGGGTAATAGCCTGGGCATCGACACCGGCGTGCTGGCGACCATCATCAACAGCTCGACCGGACGCTGCTGGAGCTCGGAAATGTACAACCCGTGGCCCGGCGTCGTGGACACCGCCCCGGCGTCGCGCGGCTACACCGGAGGGTTTGGCGCGGAGCTGATGCTCAAGGACCTGGGCCTGGCAACCGAAGCCGCCAAAGCCGCACGCCAACCCGTGATCATGGGCGCGCTGGCGCAGCAGCTGTATCAGGCGATGAGTTTGCGCGGCGATGGCGGCAAGGACTTCTCGGCGGTGGTTGAGGGTTACATCAAGAAGGAAAACTGAGGGTGCACGCCCCGGCCTCTTCCCGGCTAAAGCCGGTCCCACAATGTGCACGCGGTCAGTCAGTGGGACCGGCTTCAGCCGGGAAGAGGTCCGCAAGAACACCCGCAATTTTGCGGCGTGACATCCGACGCTTTCCCGGCTAAAGCCAGTCCTACAATGTGCACGCGGTCAGTCAGTGGGACCGGCTTTAGCCGGGAAGAGGCCAGCACCAACAACGCAATATCGCGGTGTGACATCCGACGCCTTCCCGGCTAAAGCCGGTCCTACAATGTGCACGCGGTCCCACTGAATACACGGAGTCCCACCGAGAACTAACCCCGCGGGCCGCTGTAATCCTTGGCCCACTGCTCTTGCGCCACCAAGTGCTGTTTAAACCGCGCGATCTGTTCGGCCACTCGCACTAGCGACGTTCCGCCCCAGCCGCTGCGCGCCGCCAGTGCAGCTTCAAGCGTCAGGCTCTCCAACACCTCCGGCGTCAGGCGCGGATCGGTGTCGGCGAGCATTTTTGGCGTCAGCTCCGGCAGCCCGATGTCCTGCGCCTCACACAGCTGCACCAGTTGCCCGGTGATCTCGTGGGCTTCCTTGAACGGCACACCGCGAACGGCCAGCCAGTCGGCGATTTCCGTCGCCAGGGTGAACCCCAAAGGTGCCTGCCGCAGCAATTCGTCCTTGCGCACCTTCATGGTTCGAACCATGCCGGCGAAGGCGGGCAGCACCAGATTCAGCGTGTCCAAAGCGTCGAAGATGGCGTGCTTGTCTTCGCTCAAATCCCGGTTGTACGACAGCGGCTGCGCCTTGAGCACCGACAGAATCGCCGTCAGCGAACCGATCAACCGGCCGGATTTACCCCGGGCCAGTTCGGCGATGTCCGGGTTCTTCTTCTGCGGCATGATCGAGCTGCCAGTAGCGTAGGCATCATCCAGCTCGACCCAGCGAAACTGCCGCGATGTCCAGATGCAGAACTCCTCGGCCATGCGCGAAATATTGATCCCCAGCATGCTCGCGCAGAACAGAAACTCGGCCACGTGATCGCGGCTGGCGACGGCGTCGATGGAGTTCTCACACGGCCCGGCGTAGCCCATTTCCGCCGCCGAACGTTGCGGGTCGCGGGCGATGGCGGAACCGGCCATGGCGGCGGCGCCGAGGGGCGACAGATTGAAGCGCTCATCCCAATCCTGCAGGCGCTGGATGTCACGATGAATTGCCTGGGCGTGGGCCATCAAGTGATGACCGAACACGATTGGCTGCGCTTGTTGCAAGTGAGTGAAACCCGGCGCAATGGTCTCGATATGCGCTTCGGCCTGACCGACCAAGGCCTGCTGCAGATCCAGAATCGACAGGGTCAGCACGCGAATCCGGTCACGCAAAAACAGCCGCATGTCATTGGCTGTCTGATCGTTGCGCGAGCGCCCGGCGCGAAGCTTGCCGCCCAGTGCGCCAAGGCGTTCGGTAAGCAGGCGCTCGATGAAGGTGTGCACGTCTTCGTCGGCGGGAATCGGCTGAATCGTGCCGGCGGCAAAATCCTCGTCGATCGATTGCAGCGCGTCGATGATCCGGCGGGTTTCGTCGGCGTCCAGCAAACCGGCGCGCTCAAGCTCGTGGGCGTGGGCCTTGGAGCCTGCCACGTCATAAGGCGTCATGCGGAAATAGACGGCGGGCGAGCGTGACAGGTTGGCCATCGCTTCGGCTGGCGCTGATTTAAAGCGCGCGCCCCACAGACGCTCAGTTGCATCGGACATATGCATTCCCCCTCAAACACGTGATTGCTGGCGAGCCAGGCGTCGGCGACGTCAGGGGATCCTAGAAAAAACCGGCTGCCGGTGAAACGTTACAAATGGCAAGTCGGGTTGGCAGAAATGGAAAGCTGCCTGGTTCGGCCTGAGCAGAAGCGTGGTGCCGACTATTTTTCTGTTACCGCAGGTGCCCGAATGTGTTGAAGTGGCGCCGATTGCAACGCCCGATGTTTCCCCTCGTCGACCTTTTCGCAGGATGCGCCCATGGCTGGTTTCCTATCGCTTTATCAACACCTTGGCTGGACCTTGTCAGTGCTGGTGATGCTGACGTTCCTGCTGGCGGGGACGGTCAAGGGCGTCATCGGCATGGGGTTGCCGACGGTTGCGATGGGCTTGCTCGGCGCGATCATGCTGCCGACCCAGGCGGCCGCGCTGCTGTTGATTCCGTCGACGCTGACCAACTTCTGGCAGTTGGCAACCGGCGGGCATTTGCGAGGACTCTGTACGCGGTTGTGGCCGCTGCTGTTGATGATCGTCATCGGCACGCTACTCGGCTCATACGCACTGGGCCTCGGCAACGGGCACGGCATGGCGAGGGCGCTGGGCGGCGCGCTGTTTGTCTACGCGTTGTGCGGCCTGTTTCTGCCGACGCTCAACGTGCCGCCCGCTGCCGAGCGCTGGCTCGGGCCGTTGTGCGGATTCATCACCGGAATGGTCACCTCGGCCACCGGCGTCTTCGTGATTCCGGCGGTGCCCTACATCCAGGGCCTGGGGCTGGATCGTAATGAACTGGTGCAGGCGCTGGGGCTGTCGTTCACTGTCTCGACCCTGGCACTGGGTGTTGGTCTGTTCTGGAACGGCGCAGTGGGCAGCGCCGAAATGGGCGCCTCGTTGCTGGCACTGATTCCCGCGTTGCTCGGGATGATGTTCGGTCAGTGGCTGCGTCAACGGATCAGCGCGCTGGTGTTCAAGCGGATGTTCTTTATCGGCATGGCCCTGCTGGGCGCGCATCTGATGATCGCGGGCTGATTACGCGGCGTTCGGCTCGGATTCACGCTGCCGTTCTATCAACATAAATTCATCAATAGCCACCTGACTCGTGATTCAGGCGCAAATGTATTTTGCCCGTCCGTGGCTTATTCCCGTCTCGTCCGCCAGATATTCTGCCGTCCATTCCAATTGAAGACCCTCAATCCAGTACCGCTGCACTGCGGGCTGCATTGACGACGGACGAGGCTTGATATGAAAAAAGTACTGTTTCTCAACGGCGGCAAACAATTTGCGCACTCCGATGGCCGCTACAACACCACGCTGCATGAAGCCGGCCTGGCGCTGCTGGACCGTGCCGGTTTTGAAGTACGACAGACCTTCATCGACGGCGGCTACGACGTGGCCGAAGAAGTGCAGAAGTTTCTCTGGGCTGACGTGATTATCTGGCAGATGCCGGGCTGGTGGATGGGGGCGCCGTGGACGGTGAAAAAGTACATCGACGAAGTGTTCACCGAAGGTCACGGCAGCCTGTACGCCAACGACGGTCGCACCCGTTCCGATGCCTCCCAGCGTTATGGCAGCGGCGGCTTGCTGCACGGCAAGCAATACATGATTTCGGCCACCTGGAATGCGCCACAGCAAGCGTTCGACGACCCGGCCGACTTCTTCGAAGCCAAGGGCGTGGATGCCGTGTACTTCCCCTTCCACAAGGCCAACCAATTCTTGGGCATGACCGGCCTGCCGACCTTCCTGGCGGTGGACGTGATGAAGATGCCGAATGTGGAAGCAGACGTGAAGCGGTACGAGGCGCATCTGGCCTCGGTGTTCGGGATCTGAGACGCGAGAAGCGAGCTTCAAACTTCAAGCTCACGGCTCACGGCTCACGGCTCACTTACGGCTTGCAGCTTGCAGCTTGCAGCTTATAGCTCGCCCCCAAGCGCGCTAATATCCGGTCTCTTGTGAGCGGGAGACAACAGTGAAAGCCAGGTCGGATGAGTTGCAGGTGTTTGTGACGGTGATCGAAAGCGGCTCGATTTCCGCTGCGGCCGAGCAGGTCGGGCAGACGCCTTCGGCAATCAGCCGCACGCTGTCGCGACTCGAAGGCAAGCTGGGCACGACGTTGACCAATCGCACCACGCGGCGCATGGACCTGACCGAGGAGGGCAAGTATTTCCTTGAGCGGGCCAGGCAGATTCTGGATCAGATGGAAGAGCTGGAAGAGCGCATGTCGGTGCGCCAGCAGACGCCGTCTGGCCGTTTGCGGATCAACGCGGCGTCGCCTTTCATGCTGCATTCCATCGTCCCGTACGTCGCCGAGTTTCGCGCGCTGTACCCGGACATCCAGCTGGAGCTTAACAGCAACGATTTGATCATTGATCTGCTGGAACAGAGCACCGATGTGGCGATCCGCATTGGCGTGCTGGCTGATTCCACCCTGCACGCCCGGCCCCTCGGCAGCAGCCCGCTGAACATCCTAGCCAGCCCTGAATACCTCGAAAAGCACGGCACGCCGAAAACCGTTGCAGCGCTGAGCGAGCATTCCCTGCTCGGCTTCACCCAGACTGAAACCCTCAACCACTGGCCGTTGCGCCACGCCGACGGGGATCGGCTGTTCATTCAGCCGACGGTCTCAGCCTCCAGCGGCGAGACGTTGCGGCAGTTGGCGTTGGCGGGTGAGGGCATCGTGTGCCTGTCGCACTTCATGACCCACGAAGACATCCGCCAGGGCCGCCTTAACGTCATCCTGCCCCAGGCCAACAGCGGCTATCGACAGCCGATCCACGCCGTTTACTACCGCAACTCGCAGCTGGCGTTGCGGATTCAGTGCTTTCTGGATTTCATTCAGGAGAAACTGGCGGTGTACGCCGCCTGACGCGTCACGCCTCGCCCACCCCGCTGAACTCCGCCCGCAACATCTCCACAAACGCCTCCCGCGCCGGGTGATGCTCGGCGCTCTCGTGCCAGTAAAACAGGTTGTCGATGGAGGTCAGTTCAGGGAATTCATAACCGACCCAGCCCGAGCCTTTCCGGTACTGCTCGTAAACCCCCTTGGGCACCAGCGCCACCCCGGCCCCGGCGCTGACGCAACCGACGATGGTGCCGTAATTGGCGATGCTGACGACGGGCTGAGTCTGGCCGTCGTTCTGCATCCAGCGCTCCAGCGCCGCGCGATAAGGGCAGCCTTCGGGCCACATGAAAATCGATTTGCCCTGCAGATCCGCCGCGCTGCGAATCGGCCCCAACGACTCGGCGGCAATCAGCACCAGATCCTCCCGGTACATCGACGTGCGCTTGAGCCGTGGGCGTTTGACATCGATGGCGACAATGGCGCCGTCGAGCTTCTGGTTGAGCGTCGCGTCGAGCAGTTGCGTGCCGGTACCAGTGGTCAGCTCCAGCGACACCTGCGGATAACGCGCATGAAAGCGCGCCAGCAGTCGCGGCAGCCGCGCCGTGGCCGAAGATTCGATGGCACCGATGCGCAACGGCCCGGATGGCGCGGCGTCCGGGTGCACCGCGCGTTTGGCTTCATCGGCCAGGCTGAGCATCTTGCCGGCGTAGGTGAGGAAGATTTCCCCCGCCGGGCTGATGCGCAAACCGCGACCCTGACGGTAGAACAGCTCGGTGCCCAGCTCCGTCTCAAGCGCCTTGATGCGTGCGGTGATGTTCGACGGCACGCAATGCAACACCTCCGCAGCGCGGGCAATGCTGCCGGTGTCGACGACGGTCTTGAACATGCGGATCTGGGCCAGTTCCATTCATCACCAAAAGTGAGGGGTTGAGTCATTATTGTTCGGTTGTGGTGAGCATAGGTTGTTTCGATACTCGCAGCCATGGGCAAGCGCCGGGCTTGTCGGCAGGAGTATCGAGATGAGCGTGGTGGCTGAACCCGTTTGCAAGTCGGAGACGACGGTTAGTGCTGCAGTGCCTTGGCAAGGGGTGAAAGTCGCCCTTGCCACTTTTTTCGTGGTTGCTTGCTGGGGCTTCTCGCCGACCGGCATTCGCATCGGTTTGCAGGCCTATGAGCCGGGGCATCTGGCGCTGCTGCGCTTTCTGATCGCGTCGGTGTTCATGCTGTTAATCGCCTCATCGCAACGCATCGCGTTACCGCGCCTGAAAGATCTGCCGTTGCTCGCGGTGCTGGGTTTCTTCGCCGTCAGCCTGCATCACATTGCCCTCAACTTCGGCCAGGCCGGCGTGACTGCCGGGGCGTCGAGCGTGCTGGTTCAGTCGACGCCCCTGTTCACCGCGCTGTTGGCGCATTTCGTGTTCAAGGAGCGGGTCAGCGCCTGGCGTTGGGGCTGTGTGGCGCTCGGGCTGGTGGGCGCCGCGATTGTTGTCACCGGTGATCGCGGCATCGGCCACATGGACGCCCGCGGGCTGCTGATCCTGGTGGCGGCGTTTTCCTGGAGCGTTTATTTCTCTCTGCAGAAGCGTCACAGCCACCGGTACGACGGCCTGACCATGGTCTGTTACACGGTCTGGGCCGGCACGGTGTTCCTGCTGGTTTACCTGCCGGGGCTGATCGGCGAAATCGTCAACGCGCCGCTTAGGGTCAATGTGGCCGTGGGTGTGTTGGGGCTGTTCCCCAGCGCGCTGGCGTACCTGGCCTGGGCGTACGTCTTGAAGCACATGGAGGTCAGCCGCGCCTCGATGAGTTTGTACCTGACGCCACCGATGGCCATCGCCATTGCGTCGGTGATGCTGGGCGAGCTGCCCTCACAGCGGGTGATCGTCGGGTCGATTGTGGTGCTGGCGAGCGTGTTGGCGCTCAATCTGCGGCGGGAGAGGGCGGTGGTGTTTCCCGTTCGGGATGAACCTGAACGTGCCCCGGTTTAGGCGCTTGGCCGTTTGCGTTTGCGCCAAGTTTCATCATTAATGGGCAGCCGGACCGTTAGTCTCTTCAGCCTCCAGACAGCCCATCAGTTCCAAGCTGTCGCATTTGCCATCAAGGAAGCCCCATGCGTGCAGTGACCCTGAAAACCCTTGCCCTGTCGGTGATCTTCGCCGCGAGTTCGCCGGTGTATGCCGTGGTGCTGGAAGGCGGCGCCGTTGCGGCCCCGGACCAATACGGTGCCCAGGTCGCTGCGCAGATTCTGAAAAAGGGCGGTAACGCCGTTGATGCCGCTGTCGCCACGGCCTTCACCCTGGCGGTCACTTACCCCGAAGCGGGCAACATCGGCGGCGGTGGCTTCATGACCCTGTTCATGAACGGCCGACCGTATTTTCTCGACTACCGCGAAACCGCGCCGAAAGCCGCTACGCGCAACATGTACCTGGACGACAAGGGCGAGGTCATCCCGGGCATGAGTCTGGTGGGCGCACGTGCCTCGGGCGTGCCCGGCACGGTAATGGGGCTGTGGGAAGCCCATCAGAAATTCGGCAAGCTGCCGTGGGCCGAGCTGCTGACGCCGGCCATTGGTTACGCCAAAAACGGCTTCAAGGTCGCCGACAAGCAGTACATGTACGGCGCCGAAGCCATCAAACAGCTCAACGGCAAAACCAATTTTGCGGATTACTTCGGCGACATGAAGACCGGGGAGACCTTCCGTCAGCCGGAGCTGGCCAAGACCCTGGAACGCATCGCCAACAAAGGCGCCAACGAGTTTTATCAGGGCCAGACGGCCGAGCTGCTGGTGGCGCAGATGCAGCACGACAACGGCCTGATCACCAAGGAGGACCTGCAGGATTACAAGGCGGTCTGGCGCAAACCGCTGCACGTGAACTTCAACGGCAACACGCTTTATACCGCGCCGCTGCCCAGTTCCGGCGGCATCGCGCTGGCGCAATTGATCGGCATGAAGCAGCTGCTTGCCGATGACTTCAAGGACGTGCCGCTCAACTCGGCGCGCTATATCCATCTGCTCGCTGAAATTGAAAAACGTGTGTTCGCCGATCGCGCCAATTACCTGGGCGATCCGGACTTTTCCGTGGCGCCGGTGAATCAGCTGACCGACAACGCCTACCTGGCCAAGCGCGCTCATGAGGTCAACCCAACGGCGATTTCGCCGACGGAAAACGTAAAGGCCGGGCTTGAATCCCACCAGACCACGCACTTCTCCATCGTCGATGCCAAGGGCAACGCGGTCAGCAACACCTACACCCTGAACTGGGATTACGGCAGCGGCGTGGTGGTGAAGGGCGCAGGCTTTCTGCTGAACGACGAGATGGATGATTTCAGCTCCAAACCCGGCGTTGCCAATGCGTTCGGTGTGGTGGGCGGGGATGCCAATGCCATTCAGCCCGGCAAGCGCATGTTGTCGTCGATGAGCCCGAGCCTGGTCACCCGCGATGGTGCGGTCACGCTGGTGCTGGGCACGCCGGGTGGCTCACGGATTTTCACCACGGTGTTTCAGGTGCTGAACAATATCTATGACTTCCACATGCCGCTGAAAGACGCGGTTGCCGCGCAGCGGGTTCATCACCAGTTGCTGCCGAAAGACACGATCTACACCGAGAAATTTGCACCGCTGGCGACCCCGGTTGCCGACGAGCTGACGGCCATGGGTTACACGTTGAAGGACCAGGGCTGGTCGATGGGCAATGTGCAGGCGATCAAGATCGACGGCACGAAGGTCGAAACCGCGTCCGATCCCCGTGGGCGGGGTGTGGGGATGGTGGTGAAGTAACGAGAGGCTCATGTGTGATCGTTCCCACGCTCTGCGTTGGAATGCATCCCTGGACGCTCCGCGTCCGCAATCAGGTGACGCGGAGCGTCAGCAGCGGCATTCCCACACAGAGCGTGGGAACGATCGCCTAACGGGCTGAGCCTTAGTGATGCTCCCGCGTTGCGCGGAATTTCACGTCAGGCCAGCGCTCTTCCATCAAGGCCAGGTTGACCCGCGTCGGCGCGAGGTAGGTCAGGTGACCGCCGCCGTCCACGGCCAGGTTTTCCACGGCCTTGTTCTCGAATTCCTCGAGCTTCTTCTTGTCGCTGCAATCGATCCAGCGGGCTGACCACACGGTGATCGGCTCGTAGGCGCACTCGACTTTGTATTCTTCCTTCAAGCGGCTGGCGACCACATCGAACTGCAGCACACCGACGGCGCCGAGGATGATGTCGTTGCTGCGCTGCGGGAAAAACACCTGAGTGGCGCCTTCCTCGGCCAGTTGCTGCAAACCCTGACGCAGCTGCTTGGATTTCAGCGGATCTTTCAGGCGCACGCGGCGGAACAGCTCCGGGGCGAAGTGCGGAATGCCGGTGAATCCCAGCGCCTCGCCTTCAGTGAACGTATCGCCGATCTGAATCGTGCCGTGGTTGTGCAGGCCGATGATGTCGCCGGCGTAGGCTTCTTCCAACTGCTCACGCTCGCTGGAGAAGAACGTCAGTGCGTCACCGATGCGCACGTCCTTGCCGGTGCGCACGTGGCGCATCTTCATGCCCTTGTCGTATTTGCCCGAGCAGATGCGCATGAACGCGATGCGGTCGCGGTGTTTCGGGTCCATGTTTGCCTGAATCTTGAACACGAAGCCGGCGAACTTTTCCTCGACCGGCTCGACCGTGCGCTCGTTGGCAACCCGGGCCAGTGGCCTCGGTGCCCAATTCACGACGGCGTCCAGAACGTGGTCGACACCGAAGTTGCCCAGCGCCGTGCCGAAGAACACCGGGGTCAACTGGCCGTCGAGGAATTCCTGCTGGTTGAATTCATGACAGGCGCCTTGCACCAGTTCCAGCTGATCGACAAAGCGATCGTATTCGTCACCCAGGTGGGCGCGCGCTTCGTCCGAGTCGAGCTTCTCGATGATTTTCACCTCGGTGCGCTCGTGACCGTGACCGGCGGTGTAGACGATGATGTAGTCGTCGGCGAGGTGATAAACGCCTTTGAAATCGCGGTAGCAACCGATCGGCCAGGTGATCGGCGCGGCCTTGATCTTCAGGACCGCTTCGATCTCGTCGAGCAGCTCGATCGGGTCACGAATGTCGCGGTCCAGCTTGTTGATGAAGCTCACGATCGGCGTGTCGCGCAGGCGGCAGACGTCCATCAGTGCGATGGTGCGGGGCTCAACCCCTTTACCGCCATCGAGCACCATCAGCGCCGAGTCGACGGCGGTCAACGTGCGGTAGGTGTCTTCGGAGAAGTCTTCGTGGCCCGGGGTGTCGAGCAGGTTGATCATGTGATCGCGATACGGGAACTGCATGACCGACGTGGTGATGGAGATGCCGCGCTGCTTTTCCATTTCCATCCAGTCGGAGGTGGCGTGACGGTCGGATTTGCGCGACTTCACCGTACCGGCGACGGAAATGGCCTTGCCCATCAGCAAGAGCTTTTCAGTAATGGTGGTCTTACCCGCATCGGGGTGGGAAATGATGGCGAAAGTGCGGCGTTTCGCGACTTCGGCGGCCTGTCTGGTCATGGGAAATCGCCCGAGAGGTGATTCAAAAAAAGGGCGGCGATTATAGCCCAAACCAAAGCAATAACCGAACCGTTCAGTCAATAAGGGGTGGCCAGATACCATCGCACGTGGGAACCTTTGCGGTTACGGAGACGTCCATTCCCTGGTATCGCAAGACGCCAAGGGTTGCAAAATCAGCAAGTTAGCTTGACGAAGCTGCGCTCATGGCTTGTGTTTTCGCCGAGGTATCAACCTTTCCGGCGACCCACCCGCTGCTCTTCGCGAACGTTCGCGTGCTGCCTGAAAAGGCCGGTTTCACGCCAGACGTTCGCCGACTGAAATAAGGAGTCCGCCCGTGGCAAATCGCTATGGCAAGGGGCTGTTGGGAGGTGTGATTGTCATTGCACTCCTGGCCCTGCTGGTCCAATGGATCGGCATCAGTACCATCAGGCAATATCAGGACGATCTGCTGTTTTATCTGCAAGCCCATGTCTGGCTTGTGTTGGCTTCGATGCTCGCGGCACTGGTGGTCGGCATCCCGACCGGCATTGTCCTTAGCCGACCGAACATGGTTGGCCGCGCCGAACGCTTCATGCAGATCTTCAACATCGGTAACACCGTTCCTCCTCTCGCCGTGCTGGCCATCGCTCTGGGTATTCTGGGCATCGGCAGCGGTCCGGCAATCTTCGCTTTGTTCCTCGCTTCGTTGTTGCCCATCGTGCGCAACACCTACGAAGGCCTGAAAAACGTTCAGGGGTCCCTCAAAGAAGCCGCTCGCGGCATCGGCATGACACCGCGTCAGGTGTTGTGGCGTGTCGAGCTGCCCAACGCCGTGCCGATTATCATCGGCGGTGTGCGTGTGGCACTGGCGATCAACGTCGGGACCGCGCCACTGGCCTTCCTCATCGGCGCGAACAGCCTGGGCAGCCTGATTTTCCCCGGCATCGCCCTGAACAATCAGCCGCAACTGGTGCTGGGCGCCGCGTGTACCGCGTTGCTGGCGCTGCTGCTCGATGGCGCCGTGACCCTGGCAAGCCGTCTCTGGCTGGAACGCGGCCTGGCTCGATAACTCGAGCCCCGCTGAGAAAGGAATTGCTATGAAGAAGTTATGCACATTAATCATGGGCCTCGGGCTGTTGCTGTCCGGTTTCGCCCATGCCGCGGATGCAGCCGCTGAAACGCCGGTTCTGCGGATCGGCGCGCGGGTGTTCACCGAGCAGACCATGCTGGCCGAACTGACGGCTCAATACCTGCGCGACAAGGGCTATGACGTCCAGATCACCGGCGGCCTGGGCAGTAACCTGGCGCGCAGTGCTCAGGAAAGCGGCCAGCTGGATCTGCTGTGGGAATACACCGGTGTGTCGCTGGTGGCCTACAACCATGTCGACGAGAAGCTCGACAGCGATCAGACCTATCAGCGCGTCAAGGAACTGGACGCGAAAAAGGGGCTGGTCTGGCTGTCGCCGTCCAAGTTCAACAACACCTATGCCTTGGCTCTGCCGGACAAAATTGCTCAGCAGTATCCGCAGGTCAACACCATGTCTGACCTGACCACGGTGCTCAAGGCCGAGGCCGACAAGGGCCACATCGTCGCGCTGGACACCGAGTTCGCCAACCGTTCCGACGGTCTGGTGGGCATGGTCAAGCACTACGGCATGAACCTGGGGCGTGAAAACACTCGTCAGATGGACGCCGGCCTGGTCTACACCGCGCTGCGCAACGGGCAGGTTTTTGCGGGCCTCGTCTACACCACCGATGGCCGCCTGAACGCGTTCAAACTCAAGGTGCTGGCGGACGATAAGCACTACTTCCCGGACTACACCGCCGCACCAGTCATCCGCAAAGAGTACCTCGACAAGCACCCGGAACTGGCCGATTTGCTCAAGCCACTTGCCGCGCTGCTGGATAACCAGACCATGCGTACGCTGAACGCGCGCATCGACGTCGACCACGAAAGTCCTACCGTCGTGGCGGCAGAATTCCTGCGCGAGCATCCGATCAATCCTTCCGCCGACAGCGTGCCGGTCCCGCCGGCGTCGGCGGCAAAACAGGAGGAGAAACCATGAGTTTCCTCAGCGCTTTCTCCCATCTGGACTGGAATCAGGTCATGCACCTGACCCTGCAGCACATCACCCTCGTCGGCATCGCGGTAACGCTGGCGATTGTCGTCGGCGTGCCGCTCGGCGTGTTAATGACGCGCTTCCCGACCCTCGCCGGGCCGTTGCAGGCCAGCGCCACCGTGCTGCTGACCATCCCGTCGATTGCCCTGTTCGGCTTGCTGCTGCCGTTCTATTCGAAGTTCGGTCAGGGCCTCGGCCCGATGCCGGCGATCACAGCGGTGTTTCTCTACTCGCTGCTGCCGATCATGCGCAACACCTACCTGGCGCTGACCGGCGTCGAGCCCGGCATTCGTGAAGCCGCCAAGGGCATCGGCATGACCTTCGGCCAGCGCCTGCGCATGGTCGAACTGCCGATCGCCGTGCCGGTGATCCTTGCCGGCGTCCGCACCGCCGTGGTCATGAACATCGGTGTCATGACCATCGCCGCCACCATTGGCGCGGGCGGTCTGGGCGTACTCATCCTCGCTTCCATCAGCCGCAGCGATATGTCGATGCTGATCGTCGGCGCCGTACTGGTCAGCATTCTGGCCATCTTCGCCGACCTGCTTCTGCAATGGCTGCAACGCTCGCTGACTCCAAAAGGACTCCTGAAATGATCGCCAAACAAATGATTGAGCTGCAGAACCTGACCAAGACTTTCCAGAGCAACGGCAAGGAAGTGAAGGCTGTCGACTCAGTGAGCCTGACCGTCAATGAAGGCGAGATCTGCGTGTTCCTGGGTCCGTCGGGTTGCGGCAAAAGTACAACACTGAAAATGATCAACCGGCTGATCATGCCGACCTCCGGCAAAGTGCTGATCAATGGCGAGGACACCACCGGTCTCGACGAAGTCACCCTGCGCCGCAACATCGGTTACGTGATTCAGCAGATCGGCCTGTTCCCCAACATGACCATCGAGGAAAACATCGTGGTCGTGCCCAAGCTTCTGGGTTGGGACAAGCAGAAGTGCCACGACCGTGCTCGCGAACTGATGAGCATGATCAAGCTGGAACCCAAGCAGTACCTGCATCGCTATCCGCGCGAGTTGTCGGGTGGTCAGCAACAGCGGATCGGTGTGATTCGTGCGCTGGCGGCCGACGCGCCGCTGCTGCTGATGGACGAGCCCTTCGGTGCGGTCGACCCGATCAACCGCGAGATGATCCAGAACGAGTTTTTCGAGATGCAACGCGCGCTGAACAAGACCGTGATCATGGTCAGCCACGACATCGACGAAGCCATCAAGCTGGGCGACAAGATCGCCATCTTCCGCGCCGGCAAGCTGCTGCAGATCGATCACCCGGACACCCTGCTGGCGCACCCGGCGGATGATTTCGTCAGCAACTTCGTCGGCCAGGACAGCACGCTCAAGCGCCTGCTGCTGGTCAAGGCCGAAGACGCGGCGGACAACGCGCCGTCCGTGAGCCCGGAAACGCCCGTCGCCGATGCCCTGGAAATCATGGACGAAAACGACCGCCGCTACGTGGTCGTCACCGATGCCGAAAACAAGGCAATGGGTTACGTCCGCCGCCGCGAACTGCACCGTCAGGCCGGCACGTGCGAGCAATACCTGCGCCCGTTCAACGCCACCGCCGCTTACGACGAACACCTGCGCATCCTGCTGTCGCGCATGTACGAGTTCAACCGCTCGTGGCTGCCGGTGCTGGATGCCGACAATGTGTTCCTGGGTGAAGTGACCCAGGAATCCATCGCGGCTTACCTGAGTTCCGGCCAGTCGCGCGGGATGAAGACCAGCATTGTTTCGCCTGCGGAATTGGTGGAGCAGGCTGCGCTGAGTTGAGGTGAAGGGCCCGGGTGCTTTGGTGCCCGGGCTACTGTTGACGGTGACGACGCTGAGTCGTTATCGCCGACAGTCAGGGTTGTAATTGGTCTGCGTGAATGACATGAGGATCAAGCCCACAGCGTTCCCAACAATCGTGATGACCATGAGCGAGTCAACGGACTGTTGAAAAACCGCTACCTGAACGATCAGCGTGTAAACGGCTGTTCCAGCAATACCCACCGTTACGACATGTCGGCCGATTGTTCTTATGGACAGCACCAGTGCTGATTGCATCAGGACCAGGAAGATCACGGTGAGGGCCGTCAACTGAGGCGCCTCAGACACGATGGTCACGAGGGCACCATCCAGCAATCCAATCGTTGCGCAGACCAGGAAAGCGAACAGTGATCTGCGCGCATATAGGTTGTGGAAGGGTTGGCCTAGATTGTTAAGTCGCTGGGTTAACAGTGTAATTAAATAAAGCGAAATGCCGCACGTTACTGAAAACGTCACACCTGTTTCCAGCTCGTAATCATCATGTATGCCACTGCCTTGCATGACTGAGCTGTAAGAAGTACACAGCACCCATCCTGTGCCCAGTGTAAGCAGAAAGCCAAATAGGCCCAATCTGCCTGACTTTCTTATATTCGTCAGAGCGATGATGATCGAGCTCACCGAGAAGGCGATGCCGGCAAACACGGCTGGGTTAAGGTTTAGCAAAGCTGTGTAGCCACTTGCCCAGCAGGTGAACGTAAACAGGGTGATCCAAAAATAGTTCTTGATCAGTTGTCTTGAAGAGAATGTGGTGGTTGGCGGAGTGGGGGTAAACAGGAATAGTGGTAACGCTATGATGATTGATGCCAACGATGCAACGGCGGCAAGGACTATGGGTTCCAAGTCCACGTTCTGCATGTAAGTGATGTAATTCATTGTCATGGTATTGCCAGTTAGAAAAATAATTAGTGCGGTCAGGCCTAGCGAGTAAAGTTTTTTCATATTCAAGTCAATGTGTCGTGGCTGTAGTCTGTTTTTTGAATGAATCGATATATGCCTTGTGGCATCCATCTCTGTCTGATTCGTCCTCTATTTGCGTGATATACCCTAAATGGTATCGGCAGTAATCGATCAAGTCCTGGCGGTCGTCATCCCTCAGCTCATGCACCGGATCAAAATCGCTGTCGGTCGCGAACATATTCTCGAATTCGATTTGTAGGGCGGGTTCTTTTTTTATAAAAAATACGGTGATGTTGTCTTCCGCCCAGTGCGTGTCGTAGTAGCCGATGTTGAGGACGGTCCATGCTGTGATGATAAGAACCACCGTAAACAAGAGAATAATCTTTTTCATTCTTGTAGTGGCCTGTGTAGTCCGGTAGTGGCACGCACTACTTTCACAAAATTCATTCCAATATTTCCGGGGCAGATTTTATGCTGATCCTCCGTCTGATGAGGGAACTCTCTGTGGCCGCCGAGGTGTTTTATAGGAAACTCGCGGTTTAAAGCCCTGATCAGATTGATAGCAGCCTCCTGCTGAATATTTGGCACTTGCATCGTGGTGTTAATTCCAAGGTGACTGAAAATCGTACGTGCTACCGCAGTCAGCCCTCCGCCCTCTTCTGGACTACTTAGGTTGTCCAGAAGCACGATGCCTAACACGTTGGAGTTATAAAGCTTGAGGTGTTCGCCCTTGAAGCGTATGTCCCTACCTTCGTAGACGACGCCGGAACAGTCGATTCCAAAATGGTAACCGACGTCATCAGACTTTTCGGCCATTTGAGAATCTTGTACATACCGCATCTGTTCGGCCCCAATACCGCATGCGTAGCTTCTCCCCGCGTGATGAAGTGCAACCATGCTGTAATCCCAGTCTCGGTCCAACGGCTTTTTAGGCGAAGTCGCATGCCACTCCGAACGTTCAACAAACCCGTGCCCCAGCTCCCGCACTTTCCGAATAATCGCCTCTCGCGTCGCGGCCCGATCATTCACGGTGATCACCAAGGGCTTCGGCGCATCCCCATGGATCAACGTCTCCACGCGCGTTGTGGTCGTCACTTCGCGCGTGGTCATTCCCGCAAGCTCACTCAACTCTCGCACTGGCGAGCGGAACATGACGTGGAGAGACACGACGGACTCCGCTGAAGAACCCTCAACGCGGGCCAGTCCATAGCTGTCGGTGATACCGGTCTTCTGCTGACCGTCCACCCTCGCCACAAACGCCCGGTTCACCAGCGGCTGTCCCGTTTCGCTGTCGCGGATGACGAAGGTACGGACGAAGACTCTTCCCGACGCCCGAGTGGTGTGGGGATAAAGAGAAGGCGGGGTACTCGACGTGGGCGTCACGTGGCGTGGCGTCGCAGGAGTAGGCGCAACGCGAGCGGCTCCCGCGCGCCCTGACCGCGATGCAATCAATCGATTCGTGCCCGGCGGACACGCGCACAACACAAGCGCGTTATGCACGGCGGTCGGGATGCCTAGCCACACGAAGCGACTGTCCCCTTCGACGATTTCACCGATCTGCCCACACACGCCGCAAGGGCTGGTCTTGTCGCCTAGCCGCAATGCCATCCGGCCCTGTTCCAGGGATGACTGCACAAGACTGGCGTGGCAGATTGCGCCGGTGGTGGTCGCGTCTCCATCGAGGCCTTGTTCCCGATTGTGGATGCCGAAGAATCCCATGCATCAACACTCCGCAGCAGGAAGGAAATCGTCCGGCCACGCGACATCCTGGCGTTGCAGCAACAGAAGGTGTCCCTGGGGCGTATTGATGATCTCGTCGCCGTTGCTCAAGCGACTGCCAACTAGCGCAATTTGACTGTTCGCTTCTCCTGCACCGGTAAGGATCTGCGCCTCAGTGCCATCGGGGTAAACGGCGTAATCACCGACTCTTGCGCCCGCGACCTCACGGCCGTCAGCGAGCGTGAAATTCATACCCAGTGTGCCTTTCACGATGACACCGCCATCGCGGGTCTGGCTGCGTTCCGCTGCCACCCGGAAAATGCCAGTGGCGGGGTGGGCCTGCTTGAACGCTTCGTTCTCTTTTACCCGAGCCAAGGCTTCCGGACTGAACGTGGCAAGCGCCTCGTCTGAAAAGTGCGGTCGATTCTGATCACGCAGGTACTCGGCGGTGATGTCGTTGTTGTACAGCGGGGAAAGGGCGTTCTCTTGCATGACGCTGATCCTTGGCCGGGTTGATTCGCCTCCTCGTACCGTTCGTGCGAGGTGAATGAACGCCAACCCTAGTGATCAGGATCAATGGGATACGTGGGGGAGAGAGATCCGGTGCGTAGGGCATTTCGGGTGATCAGGTAGCCGATGTCTGACGGACAGGTGGCTTTCGTAACGGATCGCCCATTTGCCACCCACCGGGAACATCACCCTGTCACATCGGTCGGTTACTACGGGTTGATTGAACGCGCGTGGATTCCCGTCTGGCAAAAACGGGCAGAAACGCGACATTTTTAGTTGATCTCCGGCCCCTCAGGTCCTACAGTTCGCGCCGAACGTCCATGCTGGAAACGATCCATCCGGCTCAAGTACTGACGACGAGACAGCAAGGCCACGGGACATCGCGTTCCCATGGCCTTTTTGCTTTCGGCCGAGCAGCCTTGGGAAGTAGGCGAACCAAAGTGGGGATACGGAGGACGTTCACGAGCCGTGCGCTCACACCCATTGTTTTTTACCGTTTGCCAACAGGAGTCCCCGCATGTCGATCCAGGTCGAAGATTATTTCGAGAAAAGCACCTTCGATAAAATGAAGGCGTTTGCCGACAAGCAAGAAACCCCGTTCGTGGTCATCGACACCGCGATGATCAGCAAGGCCTACGACGACCTGCGTGCAGGCTTCGAATTCGCCAAAGTGTATTACGCGGTCAAAGCCAACCCGGCGGTCGAAATCATCGACCTGCTGAAGGAAAAAGGCTCCAGCTTCGACATCGCCTCGATCTACGAGCTGGACAAAGTGATGGACCGCGGCGTCAGCCCGGATCGCATCAGCTACGGCAACACCATCAAGAAATCCAAAGACATTCGCTACTTCTACGAGAAGGGCGTGCGTCTGTTCTCCACCGACTCCGAAGCCGACCTGCGCAACATCGCCAAGGCTGCGCCGGGCTCGAAAGTCTACGTTCGCATCCTCACCGAAGGCTCGACCACGGCTGACTGGCCGCTGTCACGCAAGTTCGGTTGCCAGACCGACATGGCCATGGACCTGCTGATTCTGGCCCGTGAACTGGGCCTGGTGCCTTACGGCATCTCGTTCCACGTCGGTTCGCAGCAGCGCGACATCAGCGTCTGGGACGCCGCGATCGCCAAAGTGAAAGTGATCTTCGAGCGTCTGAAAGAAGAAGACGGCATCGTGCTCAAGCTGATCAACATGGGCGGCGGCTTCCCGGCCAACTACATCACCCGCACCAACAGCCTGGAAACCTACGCTGAAGAAATCATCCGCTATCTGAAAGAAGACTTCGGTGATGACCTGCCGGAAATCATTCTGGAGCCGGGCCGTTCGTTGATCGCCAACGCCGGTATTCTGGTCAGCGAAGTGGTGCTGGTGTCGCGTAAATCCCGCACCGCCGTCGAGCGTTGGGTGTACACGGACGTGGGCAAGTTCTCCGGCCTGATCGAAACCATGGACGAAGCCATCAAGTTCCCGATCTGGACCGAGAAGAAAGGCGAAGTGGAAGAAGTCGTCATCGCCGGCCCGACCTGCGACAGCGCCGACATCATGTACGAGAACTACAAGTACGGCCTGCCGCTGAACCTGGCCATCGGTGACCGTCTGTACTGGCTGTCCACCGGGGCGTACACCACCAGCTACAGCGCTGTGGAATTTAACGGCTTCCCGCCGCTGAAGTCTTACTACGTGTAAATCTGCGCAGTAACGAGAAAAAGGCACCCGGTGGGTGCCTTTTTTTGCGGTTCAAATACTGAATCGAAGAATACTGTCGAGGGTGTAATTGATCAGCCGCTGAGCCTCGCGTGCTGAGATGGCCGCGGATTGACACGACACGGTCATGCGCCGCGCGGGTTGGTTGGCCTTGAGCGCCTGGACTTCACGGAGTGTGGCGTTCAAGAGGCCGGACAATCGCGAGCAATAGGCCCCCATATTTCCTGCCGAGAGGATCGTCGTGTTGTAGGCGCGACGATGCCATTGCATTGCGCTTCTTGCCGAATCCAGACTGCTCTCGTCCGTCACCGCGCTGCTCAGCGTTTCCGGTACGTTGCTGGACTTTCCTTTAACCAGCAGCCCTTTTTGTTTCGCATATTCATACGTCCTGACGTTCATGAAATCGATGAACCGGGGAATGGTCTGCCTTGCGCATTCGATGATGCGGTCGCATTCCGCCTGTTGCCGCTTGAACTCTGCATCGTGGCGCAGCAGATCCTGCGTGAGCTGCGCGATTCGGCTGTCGAACGGGTTGCTGTCCAGCAGTGCGACCAGCTCAGCCAGTGTCTTTTTGGTGTCGTGATGGAGCGAGCGAATCTGCTTCACGCTGCTGCTCCAAAGCGTACTGCCCTGCCGCGCGATGGCGACGGCTTGCTCCATCGCGGGCTCCCTGTATTTACCGTATTCGGCTTGAGGCACCAAACCAAGTTTGATCTTGAAGGCTTCAATGTGCTGGGGAAGTTTTTCCAGATAGCCGATGTTGTATCCCAAGTACCCGACATCGTCGTATTCGATGAGATGTGTTGTCATGATGCCGCCCTCCATGGCGTTACAGCGCAAACTCGTTGTGTTGCCACTGCGCGGTGGCGTAGGTCTTGTCTACGTCGAAGCGTTCGAATTCGTCATGCCTGATGCCCATAATTCTTGCGGAACTCGCGGTCTGCCTCTTTGAACACTTTGAGCAACGTGTCCGCTTCCCGTTTTATCTGGGTCCAGGGTTCAGCCACCAGATTAAAAGCGTTCATGAGGCGGCGCATTGACAGCGCGTTATCAATTTTGCCCGCTTCTTGAGCCGAGTGGATCAGGAAAATATGCAGACCGTTCCACACCACAACCATGTTCTGGATGGCAATGTCTGCATCCAGAATGATCAGGCTTAGATCATGCAGATCATGACGAACGCGCTGCAGTGAGGCGTGGATTCTGTTTTTTTGCTCCAGTAGACGAATGCTGCTCTCTTGTTCCAGGCGCAATGCATTGATCTTTCTACGCACTTTGCCTGCTTCAACCCCGTAGTAAATACCCAACCCGATCAGGGCAAAACTGGCACCCACCGACTTTTTGATCAGCGTTTTGTATGCCCGCTGTTTTTCTTCAATGTCTGCGGCACGTCGGTTGATGGCGTCGTTCAGCGTTTTGATGTCGGCCGGCACATTATTGTTGTCGATGCTCTTTAACTTGAGCTGTACGTCGGGCATTACCCGTGTCGACAACTCCCGCGAAAAGGCATCGAGCCGACCCTTGAGTGCTTCGGTTGTGCTGCGTCGATGCAAGACGAGCGCGGCGACCTGCTCGATGTAATGCAGAAAATCCTGGTGATCGGCCGGCTCGAGCGTCTCTGCAGCCTTTGCCCTGATCTCGTTATAAAGCTCTCTTACACCGTTGCCGTAAACTTCCATCTGATCGGCGAACACCCACAACTCGCTGCCTACGTTCATCAGGTCGGTACGAAGCGGTTTCCATTGCGCGGCGTGAAGATGAATGCGATTGAAACTCGCCTGAAAATCCCTGGCTTCAAGATTCAGGCCGGCGCCTGTTTCGTAGCCCAGATACCAGACAACATCTTTGAGTGCGATGGGAAGCGCGAGACCGTGGGTTGTATAACGCATAAGGTCAATCAGTTGTGATTTGGTCAGGAAGAGGCCTGGCGCGCGAATGGCTTCTTCTACCGTACCCGCTGCAGCGGAAATCAACGTGCAGGGCAGGCGCTCTGCCAAGTCAAGTTTCTCATCCCGAACGGGTGCGTCATCCATGGCTCCGGATGATTTCATATCGTTAATCCTTTAATGAGATGAATGGTGTGAAGGGGAGGCCTGACGTGAACCAGGCGCTCCGGCATGGGGCCGGGAAGAACATCCCTTGTACTTCCCGGCCTGCATTGTTGCGCGTTGGCGGATGAAATCAGGCCATGACTTTCAAGTGTTTTGCCAGCGACAGCGCGTCAACGCTGAACTGAGTGACCGCGTCCTGATCACCACCGTTTACGGTGTTGTAAGTCGCGAGGAAGGCCCGTTTGGCCGCGACACATTTCTCGAACTCGGTGATGTACTGCGCCCGATGTTCATCGAAGTTATGGCACGCCGTGATCAGCTCTTTTTTTAATGTGACCAGGCGCAACTCATTGGTCTTCGCGTAAGTGCTGCTGATCAGGTCATCAATCTGTTTGCGCAGGGTGTTGCGGGCTTCAACCATCCCCAGGTAGTTGATCAGGCTTTCGGCCCGTTCCAGGACCTGTTGCGCCAAGCCGATGGCGGCCTCTACGGCAATCAACTGGGGGGGTGTCATGCCCATTTTGACCAGCTCCTGAGCGGTCAGCGCTGTGTCTTTGGCCAGCTCGGTGAAGCCCTTGGCTTCGATCAGTGCCATGGCGTCAGTCAGCGCTTTGCGCTTTGCTTCCAGCGTGTCCTGGCGTTCTTTGATCTTCAGCACTTCTGCCGGCAGGCGCGCCTGGTCGGCTTCAAGCTGCTTGATGTACGTCCCAGTGGCAGCTCGATCAATCGGCGTTGCCATGGCCGTGATCAGATTGTGGAGCATCAGCTCTTTATTGCCCACGGTGTTCATGATGGTCTGAATTCGAATGACGATGTCTTCAATGATTTCTTCTTTGTCGGACTCAGGGGCGCCCTGCAACTCACTTTGAAGTTCTCTGAGGGCGCCCACTTGAATCCCTAAAACAGTACCCAGTGATTGAACGGTGTCCCGAAGTCTGAAGTCAGACTCACGTATCGCTTTGTCCAATTCAGAGACTCGGTTGTGCAATGACGGCAGATACTGTGTCTGAATGAACAGAACTTTCATTTGAATGGTTGCATCGTTGGCATTGGCTTTCGCCTGTTTGAACGCTTGAACGTTCAGCTCCGGGTAGTCGAGGCTGCCTGGAAATTGAGAAATGTTATTCATGTTTAAACTCCGTAATCTTCTCTGAATTCGCGGTCCGCTTCTGCAAACACGTGTTGTAATTTTTGGGCGTCCACTTCAATGGTTTCCCACGGTTTAACCACGAGATTGAATTGGTTGCGGAACCTGCGCATGGACAGGCCGTCGTGGATACCATCTACTTCAGCGGCGGAAGCAGCGATGAACGTGCTTAACGAGTTCCAGACACTGATCAGGTTTTGGGTGGCGATGTCGGCATCGATCACAATCAGATCGAGGTTCTGGAAGTCCATCCGTATACGACCCAGCGACGCCAGGATCCGGTTTTTCTTCGCCATCAGCGCGATATCTTTTTCTTGCTCTTCGGTGAGCTTGTTGCGTTCCTTGCGGATTTTTTCGGCCTGGACGCTGGAGTAAATCATCATGACCAGGTTGCCCATGACGGCACCGATGGCCTGCTTGACCATCTCTTTGTATTCTTTGTTCTTCTCTTCAATGGCCAGCGCGCGGTTATCGATTTTCACCTGAAGCGGTTGGATCTCGCTGCTCATGGTGTTGTTGTCGATGCTCGCCAATTTGAGCTTGATGGCAGGGCCAACCTGTTGGGCCAGTTGTCGGCCGAATGAGTCCAGGCGCTGTTTTATTGCAAGCGCCTCCGCCTCTTGCTCTCTTACTTTCTTAAGTATTTCATCCAGATAAAAACCCAGATCAAGACGATCCATAGCCTCAATGCCGGGAAATTTTTTGCCCAGCTTAAGTTCGACTTTTCGCAGATCTTCAAGTGTCTTGATATTGTATTTTTCGATCAGGCCCAATACCGCCATATCATCGAATACTTCCCTCATGCTCGCGCCATAGACTTGCATGGAGCCGGCGAATACCACGAGTTTGGTATTGACGGTCAGCAGGTCGGTGCGCAGCGGATTCCAAAGCCTGGCGTGGCCATTGACGAGCTTGAAGGTGCGCTGGAAGTCAACGGGCTCCAGCCCGAGACCGGCGCCGTTTTCATAGCCCAGATAAGCGATGACGTTGTCCAGTTCGGTCGGAAGGGCCAGGCCGGCGATTTCATATTTCTTGAGGTGCTTAAGCTGCTCTTTGGTCAGTATAAGCCCGGTGTCCCGGGTATCGCTCCCGTTTGTTGCGACCGATGAACCGAAAAGGCTTGCAGGATCACTCGCTGCGTCGGTGACGAGGTTTTCCGTAAGTTGAGACATATCATTAATCCTTTAATGATGCGTATTAAATGTTCTGAAGCCAATTAACGCTTCAGATGCAGAATGGTTAAGTTGTCTGCACGAGAAGGAGAGTAAGTCGTGTTTTTGAGGCGGTCAAAGTGCGAAGGCAGTCTGAGTTTGTAGGATGATTCCTTCCCGCCCATGCGCAATGTTGGCATGTCCCCGGAAATGGGGGCGTAACACACGATTGAGGGCTGCTCGTGAAACTGTGGTTGGCAAATGAACTTACAATTGGCGGTTATATAACTTTCAGTAGTTCACGATATTCCGCCGCGTCTGCTTCATTTCCCAACTCCGCCGCCCGCTTATGGTAATCGAGAGCCAGCGCTCGAACCTGAGGATGGGGTGCTTGCAACAGCGTCTTGCGACTGACCCGCAGGAAGTTGAGATTGCCATTCTGCACGGCAGTTTTCAGCCAGCCTACGGCTTCCTCCACGCGTCCGTGATCTGCCAGCACTGCGGCATGACTGAACTGCCCACGGAAATCACCTGCCTGCGCCGACCGTTGATACCACTCATGGGCTGCATCGAGATCCTGCTCGCAGCACAGACCCTCTTCCAGATAACGCCCCAGCAGATTCATCGACTTCGCGTGGCCCAGCTCTGCCGCCTTGCGATAGCAGGCCAGCGCGCGGGCCTGATCTTTGTTCACCCCGCGCCCGGTGGCGAGCAGGTTGCCGTAGTTATAAAAGCCCCAGTCCAGACCGGCCTCGGCGGCGAGACGATAATGCTCGGCAGCCTTTGCCGCGTCCGGCTCGCAGCCCCACCCATGCTCGTGGCAGCGGCCAGCCATGTTCTGCGCCATCGCGTGGCCACGCCGGGCCGCAATCTGGAACCAGACCAACGCCAGCGCCGGGTCGCGTTCTATGCCGGTGCCGTCGAGCAGTATCTGCCCGAGCAGCGCTTGGGCGTCGACGATGTTGGCCTGCGCCGCAACCAGAATCGCCCGTGCGGCACTGGCTGAACTGTCTTCAAGCATGGCGCCCAGTTGGTCGCCGTCGAGCACCTCTTCACGTCGCAGATTCCAGGTCATGACTCAGACCTCGACCCACTGCCGCAGCAGGTTGTGATAGGTGCCGGTGAGTTGCAGCAGTGAAGGATGATCGGGCACGTCGCGGCTCAATTGCTGAATGGCTGCGTCCATTTCGAAGAGCAGCGTGCGGTGGCCATCGTCCCGCACCAGGCTCTGGGTCCAGAAGAACGAGGCGTACCGCGCGCCCCGCGTCACAGCATTGACTTGGTGCAGACTGCTGGCCGGATAAAGCAGCAGGTCACCCGCCGGCAGCTTGACCTGACGGGTGCCGAAGGTGTCCTGAATCACTAGCTCGCCGCCGTCGTAATCCTCGGGATCGCTGAAGAACAGCGTCGATGACAAATCCGTGCGCACACGCTCGGTGCTGCCCTTGGCCTGACGCACGGCGTTGTCGATGTGGAAATCGAAACTGCCGCCGCCGGTGTAGCAATTCACCAATGGCGGGAAGACCTTGTGGGGCAGGGCGGCGGACATGAACAGCGGGTTCTGCCACAGGCGCTCAAGCATCGCCGCGCCAATCTCCACGGCAAGTGGATGGCCCTCCGGCAACTGCAGGTTGTGCTTGGCTTTCGCCGACTGGTGCCCGGCGGTGATCTTGCCGTCCGCCCATTGGGTTTCCTCCAGCGCCTGTCGGATGCGACGCACCTCCTCGGGTGAAAACAGACCGGGGATATGTAGGAGCATGAATCGCGACCTGCGAGAAGAATGAAGCGGCGGATGATAGTGATTCTTATTGGTCGTGTAAAACGCCTCCCGCGCGTGTGAATGGGCAGATGTGAAAATTGAGTAATGGGAAAGTGTAAAGAATGTAAGTTTTCTGCGAATGCGAAGCAGTCTCAACTATATTCCGCCGCCTTATTGTTTCCTTGGGGAAGGAAAATGTCGCGCCAAGCACAACCGGTTACCGCCCATTCGCAGCGTTCCATTGTCAGCGCCGTGGGCGTCGCCCTTGCGGCGATGTCAGCCGCCCATATGGCGCAGGCTGTGGAACCTGCATCGGATGCTCTGAATCTCGGGGCTACCAATATTGACGGCGAGCGCGCCGACACGGCTTACAAGACCGAAGAATCGGCCTCGAAAAAGTACACCGCACCCCTGCGCGAGACGCCAAAGAGCGTCACGGTGATCCCGCAGCAAGTCATCCGCGATACCGCAGCAACGAGCCTGGCTGACGCATTACGCACCACCCCCGGCATTACCTTTGGTGCGGGCGAGGGCGGCAACCCGAATGCGGATCGCCCGATCATTCGCGGCTTCAACGCAGAGAGCGACGTATTCGTCGACGGCATGCGCGACGTAGCGGCGCAGAGCCGGGAGATTTTCAACGTCGAATCAGTCGAGGTCAGCAAAGGCCCGGGCTCGGCGTTCACGGGTGCAGGCTCCACGGGTGGCAGCCTGAACCTCGTCACCAAGGGCGCTCATCTGGGCGATGCCTTCAACGGCGGCTACACCTTCGGTTCGGACCAGACCCAGCGCTACACCCTCGACGTCAACAAGCAGATGACCGACACCTCGGCCTTCCGCCTGAACCTGATGAAGCATGATTCCAACGTCGCCGGCCGCAATGATGTCGACAACAGCCGTTGGGGCGTTGCGCCTTCGTTCGCGTTCGGTCTGGGCACCGACACGCGGGTCAAGGTCGACTATTACCACCTGTCCACCGACGACATGCCCGACTACGGCATCCCGCTGACCAACACCACCGGCCGCAGCAAGTACGTGGTCGACAAGCCGGCCCACGTCAACGAAAACAACTTCTACGGCCTGACCGACCGCGATTACCGCAAGAGCGTCAACGACAGCGGCACGATCCGCCTCGAACACGACCTCAACGACAACCTGACGATCTCCAACAGCTTCCGCATGTCGCGCTCGACGCTGGACTACATCGTCACTAACCCGGACGACAGCCGCGGCAACGTCGCCAGGGGCCTGGTCTCGCGCTCGGCGAAGAGCCGCAATTCCACCTCCAGCGGCTTCGTCAACCAGACCGACCTGCAAGCGAAATTCGACACCGGTTTCATTCAGCACAGCCTGGTGACCGGCCTCGAGTTTTCGTATCAGGACACCCACAACCGCGGCTACAACGTGCTCAGTGCCAGCGGCGGGACCATCGGCTCGACGTGTAACGCAGCGCTCTTGGCGTCCGGCGACTGCACCAGCCTGTCCAACCCGTCGCCGAAAGACGACTGGAACGGCACCATCACCGACAGCCAGGCGTACACCGATACCGACACCAAAACCAGTGCCGCGTATGTGTTCGACACGCTGAAATTCAACGAGCAGTGGTCGTTGAACCTCGGCCTGCGTTACGACGATTACGACGTGCGTTCCAGCGGTTACAGCACCGGTGGCCGGGGCTCGGTGGCGGGCAGTTTCAAGCGTGAAAACACCAGCCAGCTGTGGAATTACCAGGTCGGCGTGACCTACAAGCCGCTGCCGAACGGCAGCATCTACGCGGCATGGTCGACGTCCAGCAACCCGTCGGGTGAGACCAGCGGCAATGGCGGTCTGGAGATCGCGGCGAACAACGCCAACCTCGATCCGGAAAAGAACCGCAACTACGAGCTGGGAACCAAGTGGGATTTCTTCGACGATAACCTGTCGCTGACCGCCGCGCTGTTCCGCACCGAGAAGACCAACGCGCGGGTCACTGACCCTGACAACGCGACGTTCCAGGTGCTGGACGGCGAGCAGCGTGTCGATGGTCTGGAGCTGACCTATAGCGGCAACATCACCGGCAAATGGAAAGTCTACGGCGGCTACACCTACATGGAGAGTGAGATCGTCAGTGCGACCAGCAAGGCGGATGAGGGTAATCACATGCCGAGCACGCCGCGCAACAGCTTCAATTTCTGGTCGACCTACGAACTGATGCCGAAGCTGACCGTGGGCGGCGGCGCGACGTTCGTCGATTCCCGTTTCGGCAACGAAGCCAACTCGGTGGAAGTGCCTTCCTACTGGCGCTACGACGCCATGGCCACGTACGCGCTGACCAAGAACGTCGACCTGCAACTGAACGTGCAGAACCTGACCGACAAGCGTTACTACGATCAGGTCTTCACCACCCACTACGCCCACATGGCAGCCGGGCGTACCGCGTTGATGAGTGCCAGCTTCCACTTCTGATCCGGTCACTCCCACAAGTCCGGCGAACGATCCGAAATATCGAGTCAGTCCACTGCCTCGTGGGAGCGAGCTTGCTCGCGAAGACCTGAGTTCAGTCGCTGAAGATTTCAGCGACTATGCCGGCCTCTTCGCGAGCAAGCTCACTCCTGCAGGATTCATGTTGGCCGGGTGAGCGCGGGGCGGCAGGGCAAGCTCGGTCCCACAGGTTTTGCATTAAGAATCAGCCACAGATGAGAATGTATGCCGTTTGTGCGCATAATGCGCGCCGTAGCGGGTGAGTGAGGTGTCGAGGGTGTTGAAGAAAGTCCTGTTTCAAGTGCACTGGTTCTTCGGAATCACGGCCGGTCTGGTGCTTGCCCTTATGGGCATCACCGGCGCGCTGTATTCCTTCGAGGACGAAATACTCGACGTGCTCAACCCCGATGTATTGTTCGTGCAGCCCCAGGGTCGTCAACTGTCACTGGCGGAAATGGTCAGCAAGGTCGAAGCCCAAGGCAACGACACGGCGGCGATGTTCCGCATTGACGTCGACGGCGACAAGGTCGCCCAGGTCTGGTTCAAGCCTCCACCGGGCCAGCGTCGCGGCGAGATGCACAACTTCAACCCCTACACCGGCGCGTTCACCGAGGACGCCGTAGGCCAGGATTTCTTCGGCTTCATCCTCAACCTGCACCGATTCCTCGCCGCGGGGGAGTACGGCAAGCAAGTCACCGCGGCGTGCACGCTGATCCTCGTGTTCTTCTGCCTCTCCGGACTGTATCTACGCTGGCCGCGCAAGCCGCTGAACTGGCGCGTCTGGCTCACCATGGACTGGGCGAAGAAGGGACGCAGTTTCAATTGGGACCTGCATTCGGTGTTCGGCACCTGGTGCCTGATCATCTATTTGCTGCTGGCGATCACCGGGCTGATGTGGTCTTACGACTGGTTCAGCAACGGCATGACCAAGCTGATTGGCGATCCTCCCGTGGCGGGCGAACAGCGCCGTGGCGGAGGGCCGCGTCCTGGCCCAGCAGTGAAAGAGGCGCCTAAAAATGTCACGGCTTCGGCCCCGGATTACGACGCCATCTGGCAGACCATCCAGAGCGCTGCCGGACCGGACCTCAAGACCTACAACCTGCGCATGCCCCAGGCACCGGGCCAGATGGCGACGGTGTTTTACCTCCTTAAAACAGCGCCGCACCCCCGTGCCTTGAACCAGATCAGCCTCGACCCGGCCGATGGCTCCCTCAAGGCGGTGTCGCGTTACACAGAGAAAAGCCTCGGCGCGCAGCTGTTAATCAGCAACTACGCCCTGCACACCGGCAGCTACTTCGGCCTGATCGGGCGCATCGTCGTGACCGTGGCCGCGTTGTTGATGCCGCTGTTTTTCATCACCGGCTGGCTGCTCTACCTCGACCGCCGACGCAAGAAGCGCGAGATCCGCAATGCGCGCGGTGAAGTGTCGACGACGACGGGCGAGCAGGGCGCGGCGTGGCTGATCGGCTTTGCCAGCCAGAGCGGGTTCGCCGAGCAACTCGCCTGGCAGACGGCCGGCCAGCTGCAAACCGCCGGGGTGCCGGTGAAGGTGCAGCGGCTGGGCGACATCACCGAGCAGGACCTGCACCAGAGCCGCAACGCACTGTTCGTGGTCAGCACCTTCGGCGACGGCGAGGCACCGGACAGCGCCCGTGGCTTCGAGCGCAAGGTGCTGGGCCGGCCGCTGGCGCTGGACAATCTCAACTACGCGGTGCTTGGGCTGGGCGATCGCCAGTATCAACAGTTCTGCGGTTTCGCTCAGCGGCTGCACGGCTGGCTGGCCGAACGCGGCGGACGCACGCTGTTCGCGCCGGTGGAAGTGGACAGCGGCGACGGTGCAGCGCTGCAACACTGGCAACAGCAGTTGGGCGAGCTGACAGGCTCGACGCCGACGACCGTCTGGCAAGCGCCGGAGTATCAGAACTGGACGCTGGTGGCTCGGGAATGGCTGAACCCCGGAAGCGTGGGTTCGAAAGTGTTCTTGCTGGGACTGACGTGTGAGTCGGCGGCTGATTGGGAGGCCGGCGATCTGGTTGAGATATTGCCGCGTAACCCGGCATCTGCGGTCGAGCAGTTCCTGTCCGGGTTGAGCATTGCTGCTGACACCCAGGTCACCGTCGACGGCTTGAGCGAGACCCTCGGCCAGGCCTTGTGCTCGCGACAGCTGCCGATCAACCGCAGTCATCTGGTGGGCTTGCACGCCCAGGCGCTGGTCGATGCGCTGGTGCCATTGGCCATGCGCGAGTATTCGATCGCCTCGATTCCCGAGGACGGTGTGTTGCAGCTGATCGTGCGTCAGGAGCTGCACCCCGATGGCAGCCTTGGGCTGTGTTCGGGCTGGTTGACCGAGCATGTCGCCGTGGGCGGCGCCGTCAGCGTGCGGATGCGCCGCAACAGTGGTTTCCATCTGCCTGCCGAGCCTGCGCCGATGATTCTGATTGGTAACGGCACCGGACTGGCGGGCCTGCGCAGCTTGCTCAAGGCGCGCGTCGTTTCGGGTGAGCAACGCAACTGGCTGCTGTTTGGCGAGCGAAACAGGGCCCACGATTTCCATTGCGCGAACGAACTTAACGGCTGGCTGGCGAGTGGCGATCTGGCGCGTCTGGACCTGGCGTTTTCCCAGGATCAGGCTGAAAAAATCTATGTGCAGGACCGCTTGCGGGAAGCGGCTGATGAGCTGCGACACTGGCTGGCCGAGGGCGCTGTGATTTACATCTGCGGCAGTTTGGAAGGCATGGCGGCTGGCGTGGATGAAACGTTGAACGCTCTGCTGGGTGAGGACGCGGTGCGGGAGTTGATCGAGCAGGGGCGGTATCGGCGGGATGTTTACTAACTCGACTGATGATGGATTTGTGGGAGCGAGCTTGCTCGCGAAGAGGCCTCAACATCCGCTAAGTCTTCAGCGGTTGAAATGCCGTATTCGTGAGCAAGCTCACTCCCACAGGGACTGTGTTTGCTGCGCGAGTTCCGTTTATCCGTGATGAGGTGGACGCCACGAATGGCAACGGCGGCGATGATGTAAACGTCATAATCAAAGCCACAAAAAAAGGCCGTTGCGCTCACACGCAACGGCCTTTTTCTTACTCAACCATCACGCCACAAACTGTTCCGCGTAATGGCAGGCAACCTGACGGTTGTCGACCCAACGCAGCTCCGGCACTTCGACGGCGCAACGCTCGGTCGCGTACGGGCAGCGCTTGTGGAACGCGCAGCCTGACGGCGGGTTCAGCGGGTTGGGCAGCTCGCCGACGATTTTGATCTTCGGCTTCGACGGGTCCGGGTGGATCGTCGGCGTCGCAGACAGCAGCGCCTGGGTGTACGGGTGCAGTGGACGGTTATAGATCTCGTCCTTGGGACCCATCTCGGCCGGGCGACCGAGGTACATCACCAACACCGTGTCGGCGACGTGACGCACCACCGCCAGGTTGTGGGAGATGAACACGTAACCGGTGTTGAACTCTTGCTGCAGATCCATGAACAGGTTCAGCACCTGGGCCTGAATCGACACGTCGAGCGCGGAAGTCGGTTCGTCCGCCACCAGCACTTTAGGCTGCAGCATCATCGCCCGCGCCAGCGCGATACGTTGACGCTGACCGCCGGAGAACATGTGCGGGTAGCGCTGATAGTGCTCGGGACGCAGACCGACCTGAGCCATCATTGCCTGCACTTTCTCGCGGCGTTCGGCGGCGGAAAGACTGGTATTGATCAGCAGCGGCTCGCCCAGTTGATCACCAACTTTCTGCCGCGGATTGAGCGATGCATACGGGCTCTGGAACACCATCTGCACGTCTTTGCGCAGCTGTTTGCGTTGTGCCTTGGTCGCGCCGGTGACTTCCTGGCCGGCGATTTTCAACGAACCCGAAGAGGGCTCTTCGATCAGCGTCAGCGCGCGGGCCAGTGTCGACTTGCCGCAGCCGGACTCGCCGACCACCGCCAGGGTCTTGCCGGCTTCGAGTTCGAACGACACGCCGTTGAGCGCGCGCACGGTTGCATGGGGCTTGAACAGCCCACGGGACACATCGTAGTGACGAGTAAGGTCACGAGCGGTCAGTACGATTTCGCTCATCACGCCACCTCCTGATTCAGCGGAAAGAAGCAACGCGCCAGGCTATGGGCTTTCGGGTCGAGGCCCGGGCGTTGCTGGCGGCATTTGTCCTGGACGTAAGGGCAGCGCGGCGAGAGCAGGCAGCCACTTGGACGGTCGTAGCGACCCGGAACGATACCCGGCAATGTCGACAGGCGCGCGGCGCCCATGCTGTGCTCGGGAATCGCCGCCAGCAGTGCTTCGCTGTACGGGTGCGCAGGGACGTCGAACAGCCCCGGCACCTGACCCACTTCCACGGCTTGACCGGCATACATCACGCAAACCCGCTGAGCGGTTTCAGCCACCACGGCGAGGTCGTGCGTAATGAGCACCAGCGCCATGTCCTGCTCTTTTTGCAGGGCCAGCAGCAGGTCCATGATCTGCGCCTGAATGGTCACGTCCAGCGCGGTGGTCGGTTCGTCGGCGATCAGCAGCTTCGGCTCGCCGGCGATGGCCATGGCGATCGCAACACGCTGGCTCATGCCGCCCGACAGTTGGTGCGGGTAGGCGTCCAGACGCTGTGCGGCGCCCGGGATTTCCACCTTCTGCAACAGCTCCAGTGCGCGCTGATGGGCGGCACGCCCCGACAGACCCAAATGCTGCTTGAGCACTTCCTTGATCTGGAAGCCCACGGTGTAGCTCGGGTTCAGCGCGGTCATCGGGTCCTGGAAGACCATCGACATGTCTTTGCCGACGATCTTGCGACGCTGGCGCGCATTGAGCGTGAGCATGTCCTTGCCGTCGAAGACCAGGGCGTCGGCGGTGACGATGCCGGGGTGCTCGATCAGGCCCATGAGCGCCATCATGGTCACGGATTTACCCGAACCCGATTCGCCAACGATGGCCAGTACTTCGCCCTTGTCGACGGCCAGATCCAGGCCGTCGACCACCGGGGTGGCCGTGGCGTCGCCAAAGCGCACGTTGAGGTTCTTGATGTTTAAAAGAGACATTCGGACGTCCTCAGGCGGCGTTCTTGAGTTTCGGGTCCAGCGCATCGCGCAGACCGTCGCCCATCAGGTTGATTGCCAGCACGCTGAGCAAAATGGTCAGACCCGGGAGGCTGACCACCCACCAGGCGCGTTCGATGTAGTCGCGGGCCGAAGCGAGCATGGTGCCCCACTCAGGCGTCGGCGGTTGTACACCCAGACCCAGGAAGCCCAGCGCCGCAGCGTCGAGGATCGCCGAGGAGAAACTCAAAGTGGCCTGAACGATCAGCGGCGCCATGCAGTTGGGCAGCACGGTGATGAACATCAGGCGCGGCAGCGTTGCGCCGGCCAGACGCGCGGCGGTCACGTAGTCACGGTTCAGCTCGCCCATGACGGCTGCACGGGTCAGACGTACGTAGGACGGCAGCGAAACGATGGCAATGGCAATGACGGTGTTGATCAGGCCAGGGCCGAGGATCGCGACGATGGCCACAGCCAGCAGCAGCGATGGCAGCGCCAGCATGATGTCCATCAGACGCATGATGGTCGGGCCGAGGATTTTCGGGAAGAAACCGGCCAGCAGACCCATGAGAATCCCCGGAATCAGCGACATCACCACCGACGACAGACCGATCAGCAGCGACAGGCGCGAACCCTGGATCAGACGCGACAGCAGGTCGCGGCCCAGTTCATCGGTCCCCAGCAGAAACTGCCATTGGCCGCCTTCCAGCCAGACCGGCGGGGTCAGCAGGAAGTCGCGGTATTGCTCGCTCGGATCATGGGGGGCAACCCACGGCGCGAACAGGGCGCAGAACACGATCACCAGCATGAACAACAGACCGGCGACGGCGCCTTTGTTCTTGGAAAAGTGCTGCCAGAACTCTTTGTAAACGGACGGGTAGAGCAGGCTTTGATCGACTGCTGCTACGGGAGTAGGTGTGCTCATAAAAAGGGATCTCAGCGCTGATGACGAATGCGTGGGTTGGCAAAGCCGTAGAGGATGTCCACCACGAAGTTGACCAGAATCACCAGGCAGGCGATTAGCAGGATGCCGTTTTGCACGACAGGGTAGTCACGGGCGCCGATGGCTTCGATCAGCCACTTGCCGATGCCCGGCCAGGAGAAGATCGTTTCAGTCAGCACCGCACCGGCCAGCAGCGTGCCCACTTGCAGACCGAACACGGTCAGCACCGGGATCAGCGCGTTGCGCAGACCGTGAACGAACACCACGCGAGCCGG
The DNA here is from genome assembly GCF_059421525.1 of Pseudomonas sp. GW821-FHT02H06. Classification (NCBI taxonomy): domain Bacteria; kingdom Pseudomonadati; phylum Pseudomonadota; class Gammaproteobacteria; order Pseudomonadales; family Pseudomonadaceae; genus Pseudomonas; species Pseudomonas sp. GW821-FHT02H06. Next base: position 365,886 of record NZ_JBWKVD010000004.1, on the reverse strand, counting down.
CGACAGACCCTTGGCGCGCGCAGTGCGCACGTAGTCTTCACGCAGGACTTCGAGCATCGAGGAGCGTGTCATCCGGGCGATGACCGCCAGCGGAATGGTACCCAGCACGATGGCCGGCAGAATCAAGTGACGCAGAGCGTCCATGAACGAACCTTCTTCGTCGCTGAGCAGGGTGTCGATCAGCATGAAACCGGTTCTGGGGGGAATGTCGTACAGAAGGTCGATACGGCCCGATACCGGGGTCCAGCCCAGGGATACCGAGAAGAACATGATGAGGATCAGGCCCCACCAGAAGATCGGCATCGAGTACCCCGCCAGGGAGATACCCATGACCCCATGGTCGAACAGGGACCCTCGCTTCAGTGCCGCAATGACACCGGCCAGCAGACCGAGAATGCCTGCGAAGATCAGCGCCGCAATCGACAGTTCCAGTGTTGCCGGGAACAGCGAAGTGAATTCGGACCACACGCTCGTGCGCGTACGCAGCGATTCGCCCAGGTCGCCATGGGCGAGCTTGCCGACGTAATCGATGTATTGCGCATAAAGGGGTTTGTTCAGGCCAAGACGTTCCATGGCTTGGGCGTGCATTTCCGGATCGACCCGGCGTTCACCCATCATGACTTCGACAGGGTCGCCAGGAATCAGGCGAATCAGGGCGAAGGTCAGCAAGGTGATGCCGAAGAAGGTGGGTATGAGCAACCCCACTCGGCGAGCGATAAAACTAAACATCTTCTCGTGTACCTCATCAGGTACCGGCGGGTCTCTGGGTAATAGAGCCCGCCGGATTCTTCTTCTACTTCACTTGGGTGGTAGCGAAGTTATTAGTGGTGAGAGGGCTGATGTGGTAACCCTCCACGTTATTGCGCATTGCAGTGAACATTTTGGTATGGGCCATGCTGATCCATGGCAGATCCTGGTTGAAGATCGCCTGAGCCTGCTCGTAGAGCGAGGCGCGTTCGGCCGGGTCGGTTTTTTCCCGTGCCTGATCGATCAACGTCTGGAACTTCTGATTACACCACCGCGCGTAGTTTTCGCCGTTTTTGGCGGCCTCGCAACTGAGGTTCGGGGTCAGGAAGTTATCAGGGTCGCCATTGTCACCTGCCCAGCCGGCCGACACCATGTCGTGTTCGCCGTTTTTGGCACGTTTGAGCATTTCGCCCCATTCCATGACGCGTATATCTAACTTAATGCCGACTTTGGCCAGGTCGGCCTGCATCATTTGTGCGCCGAGCATTGGGTTCGGGTTGGTCGGACCGCCGCCGTTGCGCGTGAACAGGGTCAGCACGGTGCCTTCAGGAACACCCGCTTCCTTGAGCAGGGCGCGGGCCTTGTCCAGATCGTGGGCAGGGTTTTTCAGGTCCTTGTTGTAGCCCAGCAGCGTGTCCGGGTACGGGTTCACGGCGACGGTGGCGTTGCCCTTGCCGAACAGCGCGTTGACATAGGCTTCTTTATCGAACGCGATCTCGATCGCTTTACGGACGCGCACGTCGCTCATGTATTTGTGCGTGGTGTTCATGGCGATGTACGCGGTGGTCATCGCGTTCAGCTCATCAACCTTGAGGTTGGTGTCTTTCTTGATGCTCGGGATGTCGTCCGGCTTAGGATACAGGGCGATCTGGCACTCATTGGCCTTGAGCTTCTGCAGGCGCACGTTGTTGTCGGTGGCGATGGCGAAGATCAGGGTGTCAGCTGGCGGCTTGCCCCGGAAATAATCCGCGTTGGCCTTGAAGCGAACCTGAGCATCTTTTGCGTAGCGCTGGAAGACGAACGGACCGGTGCCGATGGGCTGGCTGTTGAGGTTATCGGTCTTGTTGGCCTTGAGCAGCTGATCGGCGTATTCAGCCGAGTAAATCGAAGCAAAGGCCATGGCGACGTCCGCCAGGAACGGCGCTTCGCGGCGGGTCAGGGTGAACTTGACGGTGCTGTCGTCCACTTTCTCGACGTTCTTCAGCAGCTCTTTGAAACCCATGCTCTCGAAGTACGGGTAGCCAACCTGCGACTGTTTGTGCCACGGGTGGTTGGGGTCCAGTTGACGCTGGAAGCTCCAGACCACGTCATCGGCGTTCATCTCGCGGGTCGGTTTGAAGTAGTCGGTGGTGTGAAACTTGACGCCCTTGCGCAGGTGAAACGTGTAGGTCAGGCCGTCATCGCTGATCTCCCACGTGTCGGCCAATGCCGGGACGATTTCCGTGGTGCCTGGCTTGAAATCCACCAGACGGTTGTAAATGGTTTCCGCCGACGCATCGGCGGTCACGGCCGTGGTGTAGAGCGCCGTGTCGAAACCTTCCGGGCTGGCTTCGGTGCAGACCACCAGAGGCTTGGCCGATACGCCGACCGCGACGCTGAATACCGCCAGTGCGATCGCGCTGCGCAATGTTGCGAGTTTGAATGTCGATTTCAAGTAACGCACTCCGCAAGTGATGAAGCCATAAGTGAGTCGGTATCGGGCCACGAAGTTCGGTAAACCGCACCTTGAGGCCCGATCGATCGTGCTGATTACATAATGTTGAATGGAATCGTGGTCACCAGGCGGAACTCGTTGATGTTGCCGTCAGCCTGGTTGGCGCTCGCGCGGTGAGTGGTGTAGGTCGCACGCATGGTCGAGGCCTTGAGTGGGCCGGACTGCAGGGTGTACGACGAGCCAACACCGTATTCGTAGTGAGTCTCGCCGTCCATGCCGCGGACATCGTAAGCGGTGCCTTTGTAATGGGTACCGTCGATGTCGAAACCGCGCGCCTGATAGATGTTGAACTTCAGGCCTGGCACGCCGTAGTCGGCCATGTTCAGCAGGTAGCTCAGCTGAACCGACTTCTCGTTCGGGCCGTTGAAGTCCGAGAGCAGGGAGTTGGCCAGGAAGATGGCGTTGGTGTCGTGGACGTAGTCGAAGTAGGTGTCGCCTTCGACTTCCTGGTACGCAACGCTGAAGCTGTGCGCCTTGTGAGTGGCGGTCAACGACAGGCTGTACGTGTCGTTGTCGATCTCGCCCATCTTCTTCTGACCGGAATCCTTGGTCTTGTAGTAGTTCAGGTTGGTGCTCAGTCCCAGTACATCAGGGTCACCCAGTTCGTGGGTGAAAGCGAAGTAGTACTGATGCCAGAAGTCTTCGACGTTGGAGGCGTAGAAGCTGGTGGTCAGGCTCTTGAACGGCTTGTAATCCACGCCCGCCATGTCAACGCGATCGGCGGTGGCGGTGTTGTTGGTGTACTCGGAACGGAACTTGGTCAGGCTCTGCTCGGTACGTGGCGACACGCGGTCGAAGCTGCCGGCCTGGATTGAGATGTTGTTGAACTCTTCGCTCAGAATGCTCACACCTTCGAAGCTCGAAGGCAGCGCACGGTTGCCGATGTAAGCCAGCACCGGGGTGTTCATCGACTGACGGCCGGCGGTCAGGGTCGTGTTGGAAACGCGCGCCTTGATGTTGCCCAGGCCCAACTTGCTCCACTGTCCAACAGGGTCGCCGTTGTTCTCGGTCAGCGTACGGTTGGCGCCGCCCATCAGGTCGTCCTTGTCACGGTCCAGCGCAACGGCGTTGTAGACCGCCATTTGCGTGGCGAAGCCGACAGTGCCCTGGGTGAAGCCCGAGCTGTAGTCAACGATGGTGCCCTGAACCCAGTTGATCCGGCGCGGGTCGCTGTCGACGACGACGCCGTTCTCGCTGCGGCGGAACTCGCCGCCACGACGCAACAGTTCGTTGGCGTACCAGTTCTTGGTCGAACCGGTCAGTTTCGAGTCTTCCAGGAATCCCTTGGCTTCGCCCTGGAGGTTGCTGGTGGCCAGTGTGGTCGGAACGAATTCCTGACTGGTCGGCTCTGCCTGAGCCGCGACGCTGAGGGCGAGGACGGATAAGGCGAATACAGCGGTGCTGGCTTTTTTCACGTTTTGAAGCTCCCGATTGCTGCTTTTTTAGAGGCGGGCTTTTTATGGTGTAGCCCGCTCGGTGGTGCGGCCTCATGGCCATTTTTCTGCCTATCCGGCTAAACGCGGATAAAGCAATGCCAAAGGGCGTGGTTGCGCCCCCAGGCATGTTTTTGAATCAGTCGGCGATGCTGACGCCCGAGAAGTTGTTGCGGTTGAACGGACTCACCAGGAAACCCTGCACTTCCTTACGCAGCGGCTGGATCACCGTCGAGTGGGCAATCGGCGTAATGGGGACCTGTTCCTTCAGGTAATGCTGCGCCTGTTTGTACAGCGCAATGCGCTGGTCCTTGTTGGTATTCGAGACAGCGGCCTTGACCAGCGCGTCGTATTTTTCGTCGCACCACATCGAGTAATTGTTGCCGCCGATGGACGCGCAGCTGTACAGCGTGCCCATCCAGTTGTCGGGGTCGCCGTTGTCACCGGTCCAGCCGATCAGCGAAATGTCGTGCTCGCCGTTCTTGCTGCGCTTGAGGTATTCGCCCCACTCGTAACTGACGATGGTCGCCTTGATGCCCACCTTGGCCCAGTCGGCCTGAAGCATCTGGGCCATCAGCTTGGCGTTGGGGTTGTAGGGGCGCTGGACCGGCATGGCCCAGAGGGTCAGTTCGGTGCCTTCCTTGACGCCGGCGGCGCGCAACAACTCGCGGGCTTTTTCCGGGTTGTAGGGCGCGTCCTTGACCGTGTCGTCGTAGGACCACTGCGTCGGTGGCATGGAGTTCTGGGCCAGTTGCCCGGCGCCTTGGTACACCGCAGCGATGATCGCTTGTTTATCCACCGCCATGTCCAGCGCCTGGCGGACCTGCAAGTTGTCCAGCGGGGCGTGGCGTACGTTGTACGAGATGTAGCCGAGGTTGAAACCGGGCTTTTTGATGACCTGCAGGTTTTTGTCCGCTTCGATCGACTCAACGTCTGCCGGGCGCGGATTCAGCGTGACCTGACATTCATTCTTCTTGAGCTTTTGAATGCGCACCGACGCATCTGTATTGATCGCAAAGATCAACTGATCAATCTTGACCCGACTCGGGTCCCAGAACGCATTGTTTTTCACGTAGCGAATCTGCGAATCTTTTTGATAGCGCTGAAACACAAATGGGCCAGTGCCAATAGGCGCCTGGTTAATATCGCGCACATCACCCGTCGCCATCAGTTTGTCTGCATATTCAGCAGACAAGATTGACGCGAAGTTCATCGAGACGTTCTGGATGAATGCCGCATCGACTTTGTTGAGTGTGAACACGACGGTCATTGGATCGGTCTTTTCCACCGACTTGATGTTCTTGTCCAGGCCCATGCTGGTGAAGAACGGAAACTCCGTCGGATAAGCAACGCGGAACGGATGGTCTTTGTGCAGCATGCGATTGAACGTGAACAAGACGTCGTCGGCATTGAAATCGCGCGTGGGCGTGAAGGTCTTGTTGCTGTGGAATTTGACGCCTTCGCGCAGATGGAACGTGTAGGTCAGGTTGTCAGGGGAGATGTCCCAGCTCGTTGCGAGAGCGGGTACGACGGTGGTCTCGCCGCGGGCGAACTCGGCGAGACGGTTGTAGATCGGCTCGGCGGCATCGTTGTCAGTGCCGGAGGTGTACTGACCGATATCAAACCCGGCCGGGCTGCCTTCCGAACAGAAGACCAGGCTTTTGCTGGCAGCCTGAACGCCAGGCGTCATAGCCAGAAGCCCTGCGGCAATAAGTGATGGCATAACGATATTCGAGCGCATGATATTCCTTATCGTAAGAAGCGAATTAAATGCGAATGCCTGCACGATCCATGGCAATTGTTTGCGCAAATGGACAGTCAACGCCCGGATACATCTCACTGTTCAAGATAAACAACGGACAATATTGGCGGCTTGTCAGAAGGTATGTCTCTGGCGCCACACAGTCCATAGTTACGCGTGCTTCAAAGTTTGTAGGAAAAGTGCTTATCGTTAGTAGGCAAGGACTGTAAGCAAGTCGCTACTCATCTAACGATAGTCAATTTCATTTAACGATCGTGCACATGACAACGCGGTCGCGTTGCCCTGAGGCAACGCGACCGGTTGGTCATTTAAAGATATTACTTGCCGCTGACGCTGACGCCGTAGAACGAGTTCAGACCGAATGGGCTGATCTTGAAGTCCTGAACTTCTTTGCGCATCGGCTGATAAACAGTCGAGTGGGCAATTGGAGTCATAGGCACGGCATCTTTCAGCAGATGTTGAGCCTGCTTGTACAGCTCGGTGCGTTTGGCCTGATCGGTGGTTTCCTTGGCCTGGTGGATCAAGGTATCGAACGGCTTGTCACACCATTTGGCGAAGTTGTTGCCGTTGAGGGCGTCGCAGCCAAACAGGGTACCCAGCCAGTTGTCCGGGTCACCGTTGTCGCCGCTCCAGCCAATCAGCATGGCGCCGTTCTCGCCGGCCTTGGCACGCTTGATGTACTCGCCCCACTCATAGGAAACGATCTTGGCGTTGATGCCGATCTTCTTCCAGTCGTTCTGGAGCATCTCGGCCATCAGCTTGGCGTTCGGGTTGTAAGGACGCTGAACCGGCATCGCCCACAGGGTGATTTCGGTACCTTCCTTCACGCCCGCCTGCTTGAGCAGGTCCTTGGCTTTGGCGACGTCGTACGGAGCATCTTTGATGGTGGTGTCGTAGGACCACTGGGTCGGTGGCATGGCGTTGGTCGCCAGTTGGCCCGCGCCCTGATACACCGCGTCGATGATGGCTTTCTTGTCGACAGCCATGTCTAGCGCCTGACGTACTTTCAGGTCAGCCAGCGGGTTTGGCTTGTCTTCGCCTTTGATCTTCGGCATCACGTTGTAGGCGATGTAGCCCAAGTTGAAGCCGGCCTGATCAGGCATCTTCAAAGCAGGGTCAGCCTTCAGTGGCGCGAGGTCGGCCGGACGCGGGTAAGCGGTGATCTGGCATTCGCCTTTCTTCAGCTTCTGCGCACGAACCGAGGCGTCAGTGGTGATGGCGAAAATCAGGTTGTCGACTTTGACGTCTTCAGGCTTCCAGTAGTCCTTGTTCCCGGTGAAGCGGATGTTGGAGTCTTTCTGGTAGCTCTTGAACACGAACGGGCCAGTGCCGATCGGCTTCTGGTTGATGTCTTCCGGCTTGCCTTCTTTGAGCAACTGGGCGGCGTATTCAGCGGACTGAATGGACGCGAAGCTCATCGCCAGGTTCTGGATGAACGCGGCATCAACGGTGCCGAGGGTCATTCTGACGGTGTGATCGTCGACCTTCTCGATCTTGGTGATGTTGGTGTCCATCGCCATGTCGGTGAAGTACGGGAATTCGGTCGGGTACGCCTTACGGAACGGGTCGTCCTTGTTGATCATGCGGTTGAACGTGAACAGCACGTCATCGGCATTGAAGGTACGCGTCGGTTTGAAGTACGGCGTGGTGTGGAATTTCACACCTTCACGCAGGTGGAAGGTGTAGGTCAGGCCATCCGGGGCAACGTCCCAGCTGGTGGCCAAGCCTGGAATGACAGCGGTGCCGCCACGTTCGAACTGGCTCAAACGGTTGAAAACGGTCTCGGCCGAAGCATCGAAGTCGGTACCGGTGGTGTATTGACCTGGATCGAAACCAGCAGGGCTGCCTTCGGAGCAGAACACCAGATTCGATGCTGCATGGGCGAAGGGAGCGCTGGCGATCAAACCTGCGCCGAGAAGAAACGGAATGACCGCTTTTTTGAGCATGGTGGCCTCAGTTGTTGTCATTTTTTGATTGAGGGTACGGCCTTTTGAGCCTGTCCCGCGGATACTTATGCAGGCGCCATACCCAAAGCAAGATGCTGGCGCCAGCAAGGTGACAAACAGTGGCACGAACGTACACGAATGTCGCATAAGTGTAATTTCTGACGCCGCTGAACGTTTGCGTGTCGCATATCGATATCTTTGCAGCACCAAAAGGGTGCATCGCAACGTGGCGATTGCACCCGCTTCGGTCATCAAGTGTTACTTCGCTGTTGGTTTCAGCGAATTATTTGGCCAGGCTCACGCCGTAGAAGGGCGTCAGCCCAAATGGGCTGAGTTTGAAATCCTGTACCTCTTTGCGCATCGGCTGAAATACTTTGGAATTGGCGATGGGTGTGATCGGCACGTCGTTTTTCAGAATGTTCTGCGCTTGCTGGTACAGCTTGATCCGCTCGTCCTTGTTGCTGGTCAGCTTGGCCTGGGTGACCAGCTTGTCGTAGGCCGGGTTGCACCACTTCGCGTAGTTGCTGCCCTTCACCGCGCCACAGCTGTACAGCACGCCCAGCCAGTTGTCGGGGTCACCGTTGTCACCGGTCCAGCCGTAGATCATGACGTCATGCTCGCCGGCCTTGGCGCGCTTGATGTACTCGCCCCATTCATAGCTGACGATGTTGGCCTTGATGCCGATCTTTGCCCAGTCCGACTGAATCATCTGCGCCGACATGCGCGCGTTGGGGTTGGATGCACGCTGTACGGTCATCGCCCACAGATTGATCTGCGTGCCCGGTGCAACGCCCGCTTCCTTGAGCAGTTGCTTTGCTTTTTCAGGATCGTGGGGCGCGTCCTTGATGTTCGGGTCAAAACTCCATTGCGCCGGTGGCAGCGCGTTCTGTGCCAGTTGGCCTGCGCCCTGGTAAACCGCTTTGATGATGGCCGGCTTGTCGATCGCCATGTCCAGTGCCTGGCGCACCTTCAGTTGATCGAGCGGCGGATGGGTCACGTTGTAGGCCAGAAAACCCAGGTTGAAACCGGCCTGGCTCAGCACCTTGAGGTTCGGGTCCTTCTGCGCTTCTTCGATGTCCTGAGGGCGCGGATACCCGCTGATCTGGCACTCGCCGGTCTTGAGTTTCTGCAAGCGGGTGGCTGCGTCGGTATTGATCGAGAAGATCAGGTTGTCGAGCTTCACGTCCTCCGGCTTCCAGTATTTCTTGTTGCCGACGTAACGGATCTGCGCGTCTTTCTGGTAGCGCTTGAACACGAATGGGCCTGTACCGATCGGCTTCAGGTTGATGTCGCCGGCCTTGCCTTGTTTGATCAGTTGCGCCGCGTATTCAGCCGACTGAATCGAGGCAAAGCTCATCGCCAGGTTCTGGATGAAGGCGGCATCGATGTTGTTCAGTTGAAAACGGACGGTCTGGTCGTCGAGCTTTTCCACCTGCTTGATGGTGGTGTTCATGCCCATGTCGGTGAAGTACGGCGACTCCGACGGGTACGCCTTGCGGAACGGGTCGTCCGCATTCAGCAGGCGATTGAAGGTGAACAGCACGTCATCGGCGTTGAAGTCGCGGGTGGGTTTGAAATAGTCCGTGGTGTGGAATTTCACCCCGGGCCGTAAATGAAAGGTGTAGGTCAAGCCGTCGTCGGACACTTCCCATTTGGTAGCCAGCCCCGGCTCGACCTCGGTGCCGCCGCGCTTGAACTGGGTGAGGCGGTTGAAGACTGTTTCTGCTGACGCATCGAACTCGGTGCCGCTGGTGTACTGACTGGGATCGAAGCCGGCAGGGCTGGCTTCCGAGCAATAGACAAGGGTGCTGGCCGCCTGCACCGAGGGAACGCACAGCGCCATTGCGGCTGCCAGGAGCAGGGGTTTGAAGGTTGTGTCCATGTGAACCTCATTAAGTGCGGCACTCATGCCTGAATTCATCGACGGGATGATAGACAGCGGAGAGTGCCGCACTGTTTGGATCTCTTACAAGGTTTCGGGTGGGGTTACTTCAGAATTCCCAGCCACTTCAGGATCTGATGGATTGTCGACCCGGTTGGCGTGAAGCGGAACGCCAGCCACATGGGTGAATTGCTATCCAGAAACTCGCCGCGCATGAAGTTGAGATAAGCCAGGCTGTCCTTTCTCATTTGCTCCGATGCTTTTTCCGCCGAGGCCGCTATCAGCTTTCGGACTTCCAGCATTTCGACCTTGTCCTGGCTGCGGCGCAGGTCCTCGGGATTGCCAGCGGCCCAAGCTGCGACCTGTCTGTTTTGCCAGCTACAGTCCACCGGATGTTTGAAATAAGCCTCCGCCACGGCGATCGGGTCAGCGCGGCCGTTGCCGTTCCAGTAACTGATCATCGCCATGGCGACGCTGCGCACTGCCTCGGTTGCCAACGACGCTGCCAGCAGGTGCAGCGGATGCTGCGCGTGGTCCTTCGCCAACTGCGAGTGTGAGGGGTCGGTACAGCCATTGTCATGTGGGTCCTGTCCGTGGACCGTCTGCCAGTCGTCGACCTGGTCGCCAAAATGGGTCAGCACCTCTTTGAAAATGATCCCGACGGCGTTGCCCGGTACCGCGGACAGTCCCTGCAGATAAGCCGCGCAGCGCTGCAGGTACTCGGCGAACGGCAGATCTACCCAGCTGTCACGAGTGGTGAGAAATGCGTTGTAGATTTCCAGGTAGCGCGGGTTGTGATGCTCCTCGAACAGGATCAACAGCACCTGCTCTCGAGGGCTGCGATAACCGGGTTTTATCGGTTGGTAGATGACGTCTTCGGTAGAAAACAGAATTTCCCCGAGCGGTCCGGCCAGGCTTGCGATCACATCGGTCGGCCCGAACATGCCTGTGACCAAGGGCAAGCCGGCCTTGCAATTCGCCGGCGAGGTCCAGGGCAATACGTTTCGATAGCCGTTGTTGATGAGCGCCAGCTCGACGAAATTGGAATGGGCGAAGAAGTCTTCCAGCACATGCAGCGCGGAGCCAAACGCGCGCAAGCCTTCGGCGTTGGGGCCTTTATCAATGGCGATGCGCAGCTCTCGATGCATGAAGTCGACGGATCGACTGATGTAGCGCTTCATGGACGTCTGGTAATCGACTTCCAGCTGGGGGCTGCCCGCCATGATGGCGACCTCGAAGTCCAGATCCCGGGTGGTGGGGTCTGGCGCGTCGCGGTCGGTGACTTTCGGGTTGTCGATATGCTCGGAAGGGCGATATACCCCCAGGCGCGCGGGCGTCACCTTGTAGTCGGATGTGGGCTGTCGGCGCAGCTCGCCAAAGCGTTTGACCGACAAGATGTCAACAATGCGGGTCAAAGCGTCACGGGACAGCACGTCGGGGAAGTCTTTGGGCATGTCCATCGCCCTGACAATTTTCGGGTCAAGCAGCTGGGAGTAGTCGCGCAGCCAGTTGCCGAAATAAACCGCATTGACCTCAGCCTGTGTCAGGCCGCACGTCAGCAATACCTTCTCTATCTCCAGGTGGGTTTGCTTGGTCTTATTGCCATCGCCCGCCTCGAAGCCCTCCTGATCCGACTCCGGGCGAGGTGCAAGCGGTGTTCCGAGACCCGCGATGTGTTTCCGAATGATCGCGTTGGACGACTGAGCCCAGTGCGCGGTGATTTCATGAGGCAGGTCCTCTTTCACGTCCCACCATAGGGCAATTTGAACCCGGGCTGGAACGGGTTTTGCGATACACGCAAGCCAGAGTGCAAGGCGTGCGCCTTCTTCACCTTCAGCGTCTGCTGCCAACGGATTCGCCGATCGATCCGGTTGAATCAGGTCGCTGCGCAGGACGTTATCAAGATGATGGCCGAACTCGTGCAGCAGGATATTCAGCAGGATTTCGGGCTCGGTGCCGGCAAGGGCACTGCTTACCACTGAAGGGTTGATCCGGATAAGCCGTTCGCGGTTGTCGTAGTGGGCCGGTTTCGGGGCGTCGCTCAAAACGCACTCGGCATTGGCGATCTCGCCGGCGAGAAGCTTTTTGCGCAGCAGCGTGAAGGCGTTGGCAGGGATGTCTTCGCCAAAAATCCAGAGCATGGCAGCCTGAAACTCTCTGGGTGCGAGTGAGGCTGCGGTCTGTGTGAACAGTTCGAGGGCAAAGTTGCTTTGCAATTGCTCATGACGCAGTTCGTCAATGGGCAGGGAGGGGGGTAAACGAGTCATAACGCTTTTCATCCTTGAGTGAGTAAGTGCGCGATGCCGGTCCCTTTGGTCAGGGCAGGCGGCATGGTCCATGCGCGGTGATCCGTTGCAGATTGCGAGTGAATTATTCAGGCAATACGCAGCAATCGGAAATCAGCCAAAGCGTTGAGCGATGTAGGAGGAAACGGCGAGGGAGGGGCGAAGAGGCAACACGGCGAGCGCGAAAAGCGGGGGTGCATGAAGGAAAAAGCGGCAGCCCTTGGCTGCCGCCGTGTGCATCAAGGAATAGCGACTTCGATGACACCGTCTGCCGCGACGCTGACCTGACTGGTGCCGGCCTCGACATCCGGCGTTGGCGCGGCGTCGGCACGGGCGGCCTTCATCATCATGACCGGCGCTCGCAGATACGGCTGCGGGAAACCGGAGGTGTTCAGGTTCAGATTGACCACCTTGTAGCCAGTGCCGCCCAGTGCGTCAGTCACCAGTTTGGCGCGGGCGCGGAAGGCCGTCACAGCGTCCTTGAGCAGAGCGTCTTCGCTGGTCTTGCGCGCGGGGTTGGAGATCGAGAAGTCCATGCCGCCCATTTTCATGTCGCCGCCCAACAGGTCGCCGGTCAACTTGGAGAGGGCAGCGAAGTCTGCGCTTTCCAGACGCAATTCGGCGTGCTCGCGCCAGCCGGTGATCTTCTGGCCTTTGTCGTCGTAGATCGGGTAGCTGTTGCGGCTGCCCTGACGAATGTTGATGTCCTTGACCTGACGCGCTTCGCCCAGGGCCTTGTTCAGGGTTTCAGTGACACCGGCCGCCAGTTTGGCCGGGTCGGTGTTTTGGGATTCGGTGTAGAGCGTGACGGTCATCAGGTCGCGCTGCACTTCCTGGCTGACCTCGGCGCGGACCGAAACCTGGTTGTAGTGAATGTCGTCAGCGAGGGCAGGGGCGCTGGCCAGCGCGAGTGCGCCCAGGGTAAACAATGTGGCAGTGGGACGAAGGCTGAACATAAAAACTCCTTGTTTGGCGAACCGTCCTGAGGCGCATTGCAAGCCCCCGGCGGACGGATGCCCATGAGACTGTGAACCCGGAGGCTTGTTCCTGCGCCGTCACACACCCGTCAGATGGATGTGGCGCTTTGACGCACTTTGACGGCAACTGTTGTCGCATTGGTTATACTCGCTCCGATTCGCCTGGAGCGCTCATCAGGAGAGCTCATGCTCGCCCCCTTGCAACTGCTTTCCGCCACCCGTCAGAACCTCTGGCGCCTGACGTTCATCCGCATTCTGGTGCTGGGTGCACAGGCAGGCTCGGTGGGGTTCGCCTACCTATTCGATCTGCTGCCGCTGCCCTGGCTGCAGCTGGACATCACCCTCGGTTTTTCGGCGATCGTCTGCCTGCTGACCGCCATTCGTCTGCGCACCTCATGGCCGGTGACCGAACTCGAATACGCGGTGCAATTGGCGTTCGACCTGTTTATCCACAGCGCGCTGCTGTATTTCTCCGGCGGCTCGACCAACCCGTTCGTTTCTTATTATCTGGTGCCGCTGACCATCGCTGCAGTGACCCTGCCGTGGCGTTATTCGCTGATCCTGTCGGGCATCGCGCTGGCGCTGTACACGCTGATGCTGGCCAAGTTCTTCCCGCTGGATGCATTTGTGGCCCGCGAGAACATGCAGATCTACGGCATGTGGCTGAGCTTCGCGCTGGCGGCCGGGGTGATCACCTTCTTCGCCGCGCGCATGGCCGAAGAGCTGCGCCGTCAGGAACACATGCGTGCCTTGCGCCGCGAAGAAGGGGCGCGCGATCAGCAACTGTTGGCGGTGGCGACCGAAGCCGCTGGCGCCGCCCATGAGCTGGGCACGCCACTGGCGACGATGAGCGTGCTGCTCAAGGAGATGCAGCAGGACCACAGAGACCCCGCGTTACAGGAAGACCTCTCGGTGCTGCAGGATCAGGTCAAGCTGTGCAAAGAGACGCTGCAGCAACTGGTTCGCGCCGCTGAGGCGAATCGTCGGCTCTCGGTGCAGGAGCAGACCGTTACGCACTGGCTCGATCAGGCGCTCAACCGCTGGCACTTGATGCGTCCGGAAGCCACTTACCGTTTTCAACGCCTGGGGCAGGGCGACGTGCCGATGCTGGCGCCGCCGCCGGATCTCACTCAGGCGCTGCTGAACCTACTCAACAATGCCGCCGATGCCTGCGCCGAAGGGCTCGAGGTGAATCTGGACTGGACCGCCACCGAGATTCGCATCAGCATCCGCGATCATGGCGCCGGCGTCCCGTTGGCCATCGCCGAGCAGATCGGCAAACCCTTTTTTACCACCAAGGGCAAAGGCTTCGGCCTGGGCCTGTTCTTGAGTAAGGCCAGCGTGACCCGCGCGGGCGGCTCGGTGAAACTCTATCCTCACGAGGAAGGCGGCACGCTTACCGAGCTGCGCCTGCCCCGTGACGCACGAGGAGATGAAGCATGACTGACGAAATCCAGGTTGAAGGCGAAGAACTGCCGCACCTGCTGCTGGTGGACGACGACGCCACTTTCACCCGCGTGATGGCACGGGCCATGGCGCGCCGTGGCTTTCGCGTGAGCACTGCCGGTTCCGCCGACGAGGGCCTGGCCCTCGCGCAGCAGGACATTCCGGACTACGCCGCCGTCGACCTGAAAATGGAAGGCGACTCGGGGCTGGTGCTGTTGCCCAAGCTGCTGGAGCTGGACCCGGAAATGCGCGTGTTGATCCTGACCGGTTATTCGAGCATCGCCACCGCAGTCGAAGCGATCAAGCGCGGCGCCTGCAACTACCTGTGCAAACCGGCCGATGCCGATGACGTGCTGGCAGCGCTGCTGTCCGAACATGCCGATCTGGACACGCTGGTGCCGGAAAACCCGATGTCGGTTGACCGTTTGCAGTGGGAGCACATTCAGCGCGTGCTGACCGAGCACGAAGGCAATATCTCCGCTACGGCGCGGGCGCTGGGCATGCATCGACGCACCTTGCAGCGCAAGTTGCAGAAGCGCCCGGTCCGTCGTTAAGCAGGGACTGCTTTTTAAAGATTTATTCATGGAAGATCGTCCGTGGCGTCTGGCACATTGGCGCCAACGCCTATAACTGCCCGCTGCCGAGCTTTTTGCCATGAATTTTGATGTAGATGAATCCAGGGTCAATGACGCTGTGAACGGGAATTTCTTTTCCCGGGTCTGGAAGCTGGTGACGCCTTACTGGCGCAGCGAAGAAAAAGGCATGGCCTGGGTGCTGTTGATCGCAGTGATCGTGCTGTCGCTGTTCAGCGTGTTCATTTCGGTGTTGGTCAACAGCTGGTACCGCGACTTCTACAACGCGCTGCAGAATAAGGACCTGGGGGCCTTCACCCATCTCATCCTCTACTTCTGCGGGATTGCCGCCATCGCCATTCTCGGCGCGGTGTATCGCCTCTATCTGACCCAGATGCTGACCATCCGCTGGCGTCGCTGGCTGACCGAACAGCATTTCGCCAAATGGCTCGCGCACAAGAATTACTATCGGCTGGAGCAGGGCGGTTACACCGATAACCCTGACCAGCGTCTGTCCGAAGACCTCAATAACTTCACGTCCGACACCCTCAGCCTGAGCTTGGGCCTGCTGCGCACGGTGGTCAGTCTGGTGTCGTTCTCGGTGATTCTGTGGGGTGTGTCCGGCAGCATTGAGCTGTTCGGCATCACCATTCCGGGCTACATGTTCTGGGCCGCACTTATTTACGCGGCGGTTGGCAGCTTGCTGACTCACCTGATTGGCAAACGCCTGATCGTCCTGAGCAACCAGCAACAGCGGTACGAAGCCGACATGCGTTTCTCGCTGGTGCGCGTTCGCGAGAACGCCGAAAGCATCGCCCTGTCCGACGGCGAAGCCAACGAGAATCAGCGCCTGAGTGCGCGATTCGGCATGGTCTGGAGCAACTTCTGGACGATCATGAAGGTGCAGAAGCGCCTGACGTTCTTCACCGCTGGTTACTCACAAATCGCCATCGTCTTCGCCTTTGTCGTGGCCGCACCCCGCTACTTCGCCGGCAAGATCGAACTGGGCGAGCTGATGCAGATCAACTCGGCCTTCGGCAACGTGCAGGAGAATTTCAGCTGGTTCATCGACGCGTACACCCAACTGGCATCGTGGCGCGCCACCTGTGATCGTCTGCTCAGCTTCCGTCAGGCCATGGACGAAAACGAAGCGCGCGTGCCGGCCATCCAGGTCAGTCATGAAAGCAACGCCTTGCAGCTTGAAGGCCTGGCGCTGTCTCTCGCAGGCGGTCGCCAGCTCCTGAACAACGCAAACATCAGCATTGCAGCAGGTGAGAAGGTCATGCTCAGCGGGCGCTCCGGCAGTGGCAAAAGTACGCTGCTGCGGGCGATGGGCGGGTTGTGGAAAGAGGGCCATGGTGCGGTGAAATTACCGGCCAAACGCGCGTTTTTCCTGCCGCAAAAACCGTATTTGCCGATCGGCACGCTGCGGGAGGCGTTGAGTTATCCCCAGGCGCCCGAGGTCTATCCTGTCGAGCGCTTTGCCCAAGTGCTGGAAACCTGCCGCCTGGGTCATCTGATTCCACGACTGGACGAGAGCGAGCACTGGCAGCGCATGCTGTCGCCGGGCGAGCAACAACGGGTGGCGTTCGCCCGCGCGCTGCTGTTCGCGCCGGACTGGTTGTATTTGGATGAAGCCACATCAGCGATGGATGAAGAGGATGAAGCCGCGTTGTATCAGGCATTGCTGGACGAGTTGCCGGGCGTGACCTTGCTCAGCATCGGCCACCGCAGCAGCCTCAAGCGCTTCCATCGTCGGCACGTGCGCATCGACGGCGGTCAGTTGCATGAGCAGCCGCTCACCGAAACGGCATTTTGAGCGTAGAGTGCTGAAGCGATAAAGTGTCGTAAACAAGGCGCCTCACCGGGGTTGTTGTGTGATCACACAACCTGGTGAGCTATCATCAGCGTTCAGCGTATTTAGAGATGCATGTTGGATATGGAAAATCAGAGCGCTCCGCCTCGCGCCCGCCGAAAGCACCGCAGTCTCGCGCAGGAATTGGTCACCGAACTCTCCGAGCGCATCCGCACCGGCGGACTCAAGCGCGGCGATAAGTTGCCCACCGAGTCTGCCATCATGGAAGAGCAGGGCGTCAGCCGTACCGTCGTACGCGAAGCCATCTCGCGCTTGCAGGCCTCCGGGCTGGTGGAGACCCGGCACGGCATCGGCACTTTCGTCCTCGACACGCCAAGCCCAAGCGGTTTCCGTATCGACCCGGCGACCATCGTCACCCTGCGTGACGTCCTGGCGATTCTCGAGCTGCGCATCAGTCTTGAGGTCGAGTCGGCCGGCCTGGCTGCTCAACGCCGATCCGCCGAACAACTGGCGGACATGCGCGCCGCCCTCGACGCACTCAACGAAAGTGCGGCCCATGCCAGCGACGCTGTCGGCGCCGATTTCCAGTTCCACATGGCAATTGCCCTGTCGACCGGCAACCGCTACTTCACCGACATCATGAATCACTTGGGTACGAGCATCATCCCCCGTACCCGGCTGAACTCGGCGCGCCTCGCTCATGATGACAACCAGCATTACATGAGCCGCCTGAGCCGCGAGCATGAGGAAATCTACGACGCCATCGCGCGCCAGGACTCCGACGCCGCTCGCGCCGCCATGCGCCTGCACCTGACCAACAGCCGCGAACGACTGCGCCATGCCCATGAAGAGGCTGAATCGCAGCGGGCTTGAGGTGGATTGTTTGAAAGGGCATGGCGTAGCTGCGCTGCCCTTGATTGAAGCGGTTGCGGGGATTGGTTAATAGCCTTGGGATTGCCCCTTTGCCCCTTTGCTCCTTTGCCCCATCGCCCCGGTCCGGAGGCAGATGCAATTGTTATGGCAAACACTGTCAGTGTGGGAGTGAGCTTGCTCACGAAGACGGCATTTCAGGCTCTGCAGATGTACCGGATGTAAGGGCCTCTTCGTCCGGATGCGGCCCAGACCAAGCTCGCTCCCACAGGGTCGTGCAATCTGCGACTACGCAATACCACCATCTGACTGTCGCCACCTCCGCCAAATCTCGGCCTCCCTCAAATCCACCACTCATCCTCACCCGTCATAAATATTTCAAAACGCTATTGAGTGATCCCCCTCCCAGTTGTACGATGACTTACGACATCAGCGCAGGACTGGTGCTTCATCCACAAAAATAGCTCCCCAGGGTGTTCGAATAATGAATCCACAAGAACTGAAGTCCATCCTCTCTCACGGTCTGCTTTCCTTCCCCGTTACCGATTTCAATGCCCAGGGCGACTTCCACCGCGCTGGCTACATCAAGCGTCTGGAATGGCTCGCTCCGTACGGCGCCTCCGCGCTGTTCGCCGCTGGCGGCACAGGTGAGTTCTTCTCCCTGACCGGCGGCGAATACTCCGAGATCATCAAGACTGCCGTCGACACCTGCGAAACCAGCGTGCCGATTCTGGCTGGCGTCGGTGGTCCGACCCGCCAGGCGATTCAGATGGCTCAAGAAGCCGAGCGTCTGGGTGCCAAAGGCCTGCTGCTGTTGCCTCATTACCTGACCGAAGCCAGCCAGGACGGCGTTGCCCTCCACGTTGAAGCGGTCTGCAAATCGGTCAAGATCGGTGTTGTCGTCTACAACCGTAACGTCTGCCGCCTGACGCCTGCGCTGCTGGAACAACTGGCCGAGCGCTGCCCGAACCTGATCGGCTACAAAGACGGCCTGGGCGATATCGAACTGATGGTTTCGATCCGCCGTCGTCTGGGCGACCGCTTCTCGTACTTGGGTGGTCTGCCGACCGCTGAAGTCTACGCCGCCGCCTACAAGGCGCTGGGCGTGCCGGTTTACTCGTCGGCGGTGTTCAACTTCCTGCCGAAAATGGCCATGGACTTCTACCACGCCATCGCCAAAGACGATCACCAGACCGTCGGCAAGCTGATCGACGATTTCTTCCTGCCGTATCTCGACATCCGTAACCGCAAACACGGCTACGCAGTGAGCATCGTCAAGGCGGGCGCCAAGCTTGCCGGCTACGACGCAGGTCCGGTCCGCGCGCCGCTGACTGATCTGACGTCGGACGAAGTCGACATGCTGGCTGCTCTGATGGACAAGCAGGGCAAGCAGTAACTGCCCAGTTGCCGCAAAACCGCTGAGCGATCAGCGGTTTTTTGCCCTCGGGGCTTTGCTAACGGATACCTGGCAGGACAGCTTCACATCGCATCTGTTTTAGGGGCAGGGGCGAGCAGCACACACATAAGATCGTTTACCCGCACAAAAAAATAATTAGTGGGAGTTTCGAACATGCTGAAAACCAAGCCGACCCACGTCCGCTATTTGATCTTGCTCATGCTGTTTCTGGTGACCACGATCAACTACGCCGACCGTGCAACCATCGCCATCGCGGGCTCCAGCCTGCAGAAAAGCCTCGGCATCGACGCCGTCACCCTCGGTTTTATCTTCTCCGCATTTGGTTGGGCGTACGTCGCCGGCCAGATCCCCGGCGGCTGGCTTCTGGACCGTTACGGCTCCAAGAAAGTCTATGCAATGAGCATCTTCACCTGGTCGCTGTTCACCGTGCTACAAGGTTACGTCGGTGAATTCGGTCTCTCGACCGCCATCTTCCTGCTGTTCGCGCTGCGCTTCATGGTCGGCCTCGCCGAAGCACCCTCGTTCCCCGGCAACGCCCGTATCGTGGCGGCTTGGTTCCCGACGTCCGAACGCGGCACGGCCTCGGCGATCTTCAACTCGGCGCAATACTTCGCTACCGTTCTGTTTGCTCCGATCATGGGCTGGATCGTCTACACATTCGGCTGGCAGCACGTTTTCGTCGTGATGGGCAGCATCGGCATCCTGTTCTCGCTGATCTGGCTGAAAGTTATCCACAGCCCGCGCAACCACCCGAACATCAACAAGGAAGAGTTCGATCACATCGCCAACAACGGCGGCATGGTCGATATGGATCAGGACAAGGGCAAAGGCTCGGCCAGCGGTCCGAAATGGGACTACGTACGCCAGTTGCTGACCAACCGCATGATGCTAGGCATTTACCTGGCTCAATACTGCATCAACGGCATCACCTACTTCTTCCTGACCTGGTTCCCGGTGTACCTGGTTCAAGAACGCGGCATGACCATCCTGAAAGCGGGCTTCATCGCGTCACTGCCGGCCATCTGCGGGTTCATCGGCGGCGTACTCGGCGGGATCATCTCCGATTACCTGCTGCGCAAAGGCCACTCGCTGACCTTCGCACGCAAGGCGCCGATCATTGGTGGTTTGCTGCTGTCGACGTCCATCGTCACGTGCAACTACGTCGACATCGAATGGGTCGTCGTGGGCTTCATGGCCCTGGCCTTCTTCGGCAAGGGCGTGGGCGCATTGGGCTGGGCGGTCATGTCCGACGCATCGCCGAAACAAATCGCCGGTTTGAGCGGCGGTCTGTTCAACATGTTCGGTAACATCGCTTCCATCACCACCCCGATCGTCATCGGCTACATCATCAGCACCACCGGTTCGTTCAAATGGGCCTTGGTGTTCGTCGGCGCCAACGCGCTGGTGGCGGTGATCAGCTACATCTTCATCGTCGGTGAAATCAAACGCGTAGAACTCAAGGAAACCCCAACGAAGGGTGCCTTGCCGGCCAGTGAAGCCGAGCTTTCTCAAGCGAAACTCTGAGGAAAAACCGTGATGAACTTGATCCAACATGCCGACTCGCCGCGTTACATTCGCTTGCATGCGCTTGATAACGTCGTCGTCGTGGTCAATGACCAGGGCGTTCCGGCGGGGACTGAATTCGATAACGGTCTGGTGACCGTCGACAACGTGCCGCAGAGCCACAAGGTGAACACCGTGGACATCGCCGAAGGGGAGCCGATCATTCGTTACGGCCACACCATCGGCTATGCGCTGCAGCCGATCCCGAAGGGCAGTTGGGTCAAGGAAGATCAGCTGCGCATGCCGTCGGCGCCGGCGCTGGACAGTCTGCCGATGTCTGACGCGGTGCCGGTCAGGGGCGAGCCGCTGGAAGGCTTCACCTTCGAGGGTTATCGCAACGCCGACGGCACGGTCGGCACGCGCAATATCCTGGGGATTACCACGACCGTTCAGTGCGTGACGGGGGTTCTGGATTTCGCCGTCAAGCGCATCCGCGAAGAACTGCTGCCCAAGTACCCGAACGTCGATGACGTTGTAGCGCTGACCCACAGCTACGGCTGCGGCGTCGCCATCACCGCCAAGGACGCGTACATCCCGATTCGCACCGTGCGCAATCTGGCGCGCAACCCGAACCTGGGGGGCGAGGCGCTGGTGATCAGCCTGGGCTGCGAGAAGTTGCAGGCCGATCAGGTCATGCACAGCGACGACGCCTCGGTTGATCTGAGCGAGCCTTGGCTGTATCGCCTGCAGGATTCCAAACACGGCTTCAATGAAATGATCGAGCAGATCATGGAATTGGCCGAGACGCGTTTGAAGAAGCTCGACCAGCGTCGTCGCGAAACTGTGCCGGCGTCGGAATTGATTCTGGGCATGCAGTGCGGCGGCAGTGATGCGTTTTCCGGCATCACCGCCAACCCGGCACTGGGTTATGCGTCGGACCTGCTGCTGCGCGCGGGCGCTACCGTGATGTTCTCAGAAGTGACCGAAGTGCGTGACGCGATCTACCTGCTGACCTCCCGCGCGGAAAACATGGAAGTCGCTGAAGGCCTGGTTCGCGAAATGGACTGGTACGACCGTTATCTGGCCAAGGGCGAAGCGGACCGCAGCGCCAACACCACGCCGGGGAACAAGAAGGGCGGGCTGTCGAACATCGTCGAGAAGTCCCTCGGGTCGATCGTCAAATCCGGCAGCAGCGCGATCAACGGGGTGCTTGGCCCTGGCGAACGGGTGACGCGCAAAGGCCTGATCTTCTGCGCAACGCCAGCAAGCGATTTTGTTTGCGGGACGCTGCAACTGGCAGCAGGGATGAACCTGCACGTGTTCACAACCGGACGCGGCACGCCGTATGGTCTGGCGATGTCACCGGTGGTGAAAGTGTCGACCCGCACGGAGCTGGCACAGCGCTGGCCCGATCTGATCGATGTTGATGCAGGGCGCATTGCAACCGGGCGCGCCAGCATCGAGGACCTGGGATGGGAGCTTTTTCACTTCTACCTCGACGTCGCCAGCGGAAAGAAGACGACCTGGACCGAGAAGTATCGTCTGCACAACGACATCACCCTGTTCAACCCGGCGCCGATTACATAAGCCGGAATTCAGCCCTCTACCAGCCGGGTTTAGTAGTCCGGCTGGTGCATGGTCCATGTGGGAGTGGTCGTGTCGCCACAGGTTTCTGCGTCGTACTCAGCGCCCGGTGGCAGCGAGCTTGCTCGCGAATACGTCACTTCTGCCGCTAAAGAGTCAAGGCATCAGCGGCTAGTCACCAACCCCGCTTTCTCTTCACCCGCCTCAGGCTCCGGTTCCGGAAACGCCTCGGTGTGATCAAACTCCACGCCTTCGCCCATCGCCTTGTATTTCTTGCGCAGCGCGTGCAATTCCTTCTGATCAAGATTATCCAGACTCAGCACGGCGTTCTGCGCGTCCTTCGTCACGCGCAGCAGTTCGTCGATCTTGATATGCATCTCATCGGTGTCGCGGTTCTGGGTGTTCTGAATCAGAAAAACCATCAGGAAGGTGATGATGGTGGTGGACGTATTGATGATCAGCTGCCAAGTGTCGTTGTAGTGGAAGAATGGCCCGGTCACGGCCCACACACAGATCAGGGCAATCGCCACGAGGAAGGTTCGTGGGCTGCCGGACCACTGCGACAAGGCCTGCGCGAACTTCGAGAATTTCATTAACGGGTTTCCTTAGTTAACCAAGAGAGATACCCAAGGGACCACGCTAAGTCTTTGAAATTTCTTATCGCAACATGAAATCGGCGACAGGTTTCAGTCCCAGCCGAACACTTCACACGCGTTGGCGGTGCTCGCTGCGGCCAGTTTGTTCGCAGGGATTTTCATCAGTTCGGCGATGGCCGCGCATATATCGGGAAGGTGCTCGGGGCTGTTGCGCAAGCCCGGAAACATCGCAGGCGCCATGTCCGGGGAATCGGTTTCCAGCACAATGCTTTCGAGCGGCAACTCGGCGATCACCCGGTGCATGCGCAAGGCCTGCGGCCAGGTCGCTGCACCGCCCAGCCCCAGCTTGTAACCCAGCTTGATGTATTCGCGGGCTTCCTCGCGGCTGCCGGCGAAAGCGTGAACGATGCCGCGGCGCTTGAGTTTGAAACGCTTGAGCGCTGCGATGGTGTCGGCATGGCTGCGGCGCACGTGCAGCAGGGGAGGGAGGTTGAAGTCGGCGGCCAGCTGCAACTGCTGGTCGAGCAAGGTCTGTTGTGGCGGGCGGTCCAGGGATTCGATGTAGTAATCCAGACCGATCTCGCCCACGGCGCACAGCTTGGGATGCCCGGCCAGACGGGTCAGCCAGTCGCGCAATTGCTGCACATGCTCGGGCTGATGCTCTTCCAGGAACACCGGGTGCAAGCCCAGCGCGGCGTACACCGAAGGTTCGCTGAGCGCCAGATCCCACACTCGCTGCAGATTGCGCTGATAGACGCCCAACACCACGATGCGCTCCACCCCAAGCTGCCGGCTGTTGGCGAGGACGTCGTCGCGGTCGGCGTCGAAATCGTCGAAATCCAGGTGCGTGTGGGTGTCGATCAGTCGCACGTTGCTTACGCCTCGTGAATCCGCTGTTTGAATGTCCGCACGATGGCATGCACGCCCGGTTCGTACTGATCCTGCTCAATGGCCGACAACGCCAGCGCGAGGGCTTTCTCGGCGATCAAAGGGTGCTGCTGAGCCATGGCATTGACTGGCAACGGCAGGAAATCCAGCAACTGCGTGTCACCGAACGTGCCCAGGTGAAGTTGGTCCGGATTCAGGCGGCGCTGGTGCAGCAGGTCGAACACCCCTTGCAGCAGGACGTAGGACGTGGTGATCAGCGCGTCGGGGAAATACCCCAGGCGATCAAACATGTCGCTGGCCAGTCGCAGGCCGCAATCACGGCTGAACGCGTCGCCGTGTTCGATGATCACCGAGCCTTCGAAACCCTCCAGCGCGTCTTCGAAGCCGCTGGCCCGCGCCTTACTGACGCTCAGTTCGGGCTGCGCGCCGATCAGGGCGATGTGCCGGGGGTTGATCTCCAGCAGGCTGCGGGTCAGCTGCTGGCTGGCGTCGTGGTCGTCGCTGACCACCGAGCAGAAGTACGCCGGGTCCATCTCCCGGTCGATGGCGATGACCGGCGTTCCTTGCTGCTGCAGCGCCCGGTAGCTGTCATCGCTGGCCGGCAGGCAACTGGCGACGAACAGCGCATCGCAGCGTCGCGCGCGAAACAGCTGCAACAACTGCAACTCGCTGATGGGATCGTCGTCAGAACTGGCGATCAGCAGCTGGTAGCCGCGCGCGCGGGCGCCCTGTTCCAGTTGCTTGGCAATGCGCGCGTAACTGGGGTTTTCCAGGTCGGGCAGGATGAAGCCGAGGGTTCGGGTATGCCGGCTGCGCAACCCGGCGGCCTGCGGGTTGGGCCGGAAGCCGTGGGCGTCGACCACCGCGCGCACACGCTCGACCGTCGCACTGCTGATGCGTTGCTGTTCGGCCTTGCCGTTGATCACGTAGCTGGCCGTGGTCACAGAAACACCGGCCAGACGCGCAATATCACTGAGTTTCAAGCCGGGCATCCTTTCGTGATGGGAAGCAGAAGTGAGAGCTGAACTACCGTGGCAGGGATTTTCACCGATTAACAGCCATCATGACAGCAGACCGTCGTCTTGTAGGAAGCATGTAGCCCGCTCGGGATGTTTCCTACACGATTCGACCGGATGAGCTTCAAACCGCCGGGATTATCAAGTAACGTGCGCGACACTTTAGATTAAACGATTCAGCAGGCCTGTTTATGGCACTTTTTGCCCAATCGCACCTCTGAATGCCGCATTCAATATTCGCAAACCGTCAGTCATCGGTGTCTACGACCGGTCCTACAACAAGAATCTGGCGCGACCTCGCGCAGCACAGGAGAACGCAATGCTCGAGCTGACCATAGAGCAAATTTCCATGGACCAGTCGGCGGTGGACAAGCCCGCCGCGTTGCAACTGCTGGCTGACTTGCTCGTCGCTGACGGCCTGGTGGCTGCCGGCTACCTTGCAGGCTTGCAGGCGCGCGAGCAACAAGGCTCGACGTTTCTGGGCCAGGGCATCGCCATTCCCCACGGCACGCCACAGACCCGCGACCAGGTGTTCGCCACCGGCGTGCGCCTGATGCAATTCCCCGAAGGCGTCGACTGGGGCGACGGGCAGATGGTTTATCTGGCCATTGGCATCGCCGCCAAGTCTGACGAGCACCTGCGTTTGCTCCAGCTGCTGACCCGCGCCCTCGGTGAGAACGACTTGGGCGAAGCGCTGCGTCAGGCCAAGGACCCCGAGTCGCTGCTCAAACTGCTGCAAGGCGCGCCGCAGGAACTGGCCCTCGATGCGCAGATGATCAGCCTGGGCGTCATGGTCGATGATTTCGAAGAACTGGTCTGGCGCGGCGCGCGTCTGCTGCGCAAGGCCGAGTGCGTGAACAACGGCTTCGCGGCGGTCCTGCAGCAGGTCGAGCCGCTGCCATTGGGCGAAGGCCTCTGGTGGCTGCACAGCGAGCAGATGGTCAACAAGCCCGGCCTGGCCTTCGTCACCCCGGACAAGCCGATGAGGCATCTGGGTCAGTCGCTGACAGGGCTGTTTTGCCTCGCCAGTCTGGGCGAATCACACCAGGCGTTGCTTGAACGCCTGTGCTCGTTGCTGATCGAAGGCCGCGGCCACGAACTGGGCAAGGCCACCAGCAGCCGCGCCGTGCTCCAGGCGTTGGGCGGCGAAGTGCCGCCAGACTGGCCGAGCGAGCGCGTAACCCTGGCCAATGCCCACGGCCTGCACGCGCGGCCGGCGAAAATCCTCGCGCAGTTGGCCAAAGGCTTCGACGGCGACATCCGCGTGCGCATTGTCGACGGCACCGAGAATCCTGTGTCCGCCAAGAGCCTGAGCAAACTGCTGAGCCTCGGCGTGCAGCGCGGTCAGTCCCTTGAGTTCATTGCCGAGCCGACCATTGCCGCCGATGCCTTGCCTGCGTTGATCGCTGCGGTGCTCGAAGGCCTGGGCGAAGAAATCGAGCCGTTGCCGACCCACAGCGAATCCGCGCCAGCTCCGGCGATCGTTGAGAAAACCCTCAGCGCGCCCGTTGCTGGCGCTCAGATTCAGGCCGTTCCTGCGGCGCCCGGCATCGCTTTCGGCCCGGCCCACGTGCAGGTTCTGCCGGTGATCGATTACCCGATGCAGGGCGAGTCGCAAAGCGTCGAACACGAACGCCTGCACAGTGCGCTGGCGCAGGTGCGCATCGACATCGAGCAGTTGATCGAGCGCAGCACGGCGAAAGCCATTCGCGAGATTTTCGTCACCCACCAGGAAATGCTTGCCGACCCCGAACTGGTCGACGAAGTGGCCCAGCGCTTGAAGCAAGGCGAGAGCGCGGCAGCGGCGTGGATGAACGTGATCGAGGCCGCCGCCCGTCAGCAGGAACAGCTCAAAGACGCGCTGCTGGCCGAACGTGCCGCTGACTTGCGGGATGTCGGTCGCCGCGTGCTGGCGCAGATCTGCGGCGTCGAGGATCTGGTTGAGCCTGAAGAACCGTACATTCTGGTGATGGACGAAGTCGGGCCGTCCGACGTCGCACGTCTGGACCCTGCGCGCGTCGCCGGGATTCTCACCGCGCGCGGCGGCGCCACGGCCCACAGCGCCATCGTTGCCCGGGCGTTGGGAATCCCGGCGCTGGTCGGTGCCGGCGATGCCGTGTTGCTGATCAAATCCGGCACGCAGTTGTTGATCGACGGCCAGCGCGGGCGTCTCGACGTCGCGCCAGGCGAAGCAACCCTGCAGCGCGCCTTGCAGGACCGCGACACCCGCGAGCAACGCCTCAAGGCTGCGGCTGCGCTGCGCATGGAGCCTGCGATCACCCAGGACGGCCACGCCGTTGAGGTGTTCGCCAACATCGGTGACAGCGCCGGTACGCCGGCCGCGGTGGAGCAGGGCGCCGAAGGGATTGGCCTGCTGCGCACCGAATTGCTTTTCATGGCCCACAGCTCTGCGCCCGATGAAGCGACCCAGGAAGCCGAATACCGTCGCGTGCTCAAAGACCTCGACGGTCGCCCGCTGGTGGTTCGCACCCTGGACGTCGGCGGCGACAAGCCGCTGCCGTATTGGCCGATCGATAAAGAAGAAAACCCGTTTCTCGGCGTGCGCGGCATTCGCCTGACCTTGCAGCGCCCGGACATCATGGAAAGCCAGCTGCGCGCGTTGCTGCGTGCGTCGGACAATCGCCCGCTGCGCATCATGTTCCCGATGGTGGGCACCGTTGAAGAATGGCGTCAGGCCCGGGACATGACCGAGCGCCTGCGTCTGGAGATCCCGGTGGCCGACCTGCAACTGGGCATCATGATCGAAGTACCGTCGGCGGCGCTGCTGGCGCCGGTGCTGGCCAAGGAAGTGGACTTCTTCAGCGTCGGCACCAACGACCTGACCCAGTACACGATGGCGATCGACCGCGGTCACCCGACCCTGTCCGCCCAGGCCGATGGCCTGCACCCGGCGGTGTTGCAACTGATCGACATCACCGTGCGTGCGGCGCATGCCCATGGCAAGTGGGTGGGCGTCTGCGGCGAACTGGCCGCCGACCCGCTGGCCGTGCCGGTGCTGGTCGGCCTGGGTGTGGATGAATTGAGCGTCTCGGCGCGGAGCATCGGCGAAGTCAAAGCCTGCGTCCGTGAATTGAATCTGATCGAAGCCCGAAAACTTGCGCAGGCGGCCCTGGCCGTTGGCAGCGCGGCAGACGTGCGAGCCTTGGTGGAGGGGCTGTAATGGCGAAAATACTGACATTGACCATGAACCCGGCGCTGGACCTGACCGTGCAGTTGGGCCCCTTGCAGATCGGCCAGGTCAACCGCAGCGACGCCATGCTCAGCCACGCGGCGGGTAAGGGCATCAACGTCGCTCAGGTGCTGGCTGACTTGGGCCACGAGCTGACCGTTGCCGGCTTCCTCGGCGTGGATAACCAGCAGCCGTTTGAAACCCTGTTCGCCAAGCGCGGCTTCGTCGATGAGTTCGTGCGGGTGCCGGGTGAGACGCGCAGCAACATCAAATTGGCCGAAAGCAGCGGGCGAATTACCGACCTCAACGGCCCAGGCCCCGAAGTCAGCGCCCAGGCGCAACAGGCGCTGGCCGCTCGGGTTGAGCAGATCGCGTCGGGTTTTGATGCGGTGGTCGTGGCCGGCAGTCTGCCCCGTGGCGTGAGCGCGCAGTGGCTGAAAACGCTGTTGCTGCGCCTCAACGCGATGGGCCTGAAAGTGGCGCTGGACACGAGTGGTGAAGCCTTGCGCGCCGGGCTCGAAGCGTCGCCGTGGATGATCAAACCCAACACCGAAGAATTGGCCGACGCCCTCGATGCGCCGATCATTTCCATTGACGCTCAAGCGCAAGCGGCGGCGGACCTGCGCCAGCGCGGCATCGAGCACGTGGTGATTTCCCAGGGCTCGGAAGGCGTTCACTGGTTCAGTGCCGACGTGGCGCTGCAGGCGCTGCCGCCCAAAGTCACGGTCGCCAGCACCGTCGGCGCGGGTGATTCGCTGCTGGCCGGGATGGTTCACGGTTTGCTCTGCGGGCATAAACCCGAGCAAACCCTGCGCACCGCCACGGCCATTGCGGCCATGGCCGTCACTCAGATCGGCTTCGGCATCAATGATCCGGCGCAATTGAAACGTCTGGAAAGCGGCGTCAACGTCCGCGTCCTGACGGCATAACAAGAGAGGAAGTGTGATGAAGTTAGCCATCGTTACGGCCTGTCCGAACGGCAAAATCAGCAGCGTCCTCAGTGCCCGTCTGCTGGATGCGGCGGCCCAGCGCCAGGGTTGGAGCACCAGCGTCGAGATCCACGATCCCCGCCATCCGGAGAAGCAACTGTCGCCGGGCGACATCGAAGCGGCCGACTGGGTGCTGGTGGTCAACACCGGCGCGCTGGACCTGGCGCGTTTCTCCGGCAAGCGCCTGTATCAGGCCACGCCCGCGCAAGCGTTGCAGGACGCCGATGGCTTTCTGCGTTCAGCAGCGGCGCTGGCGACCGAGCACACCGCGACTTCCGCCCCGTCTGCTACGTCCAGCGCGCAGCCGCGTCTGGTGGCGGTAACGGCGTGCCCGACCGGCGTCGCCCACACCTTTATGGCGGCCGAGGCGATTCAGCAGGCGGCGAAAAAACTCGGTTATGACCTGCAGATGGAAACCCAGGGCTCGGTCGGTGCGCGTAATCCGCTTAGCGCCCAGGCTATTGCTGACGCCGATGTGGTGCTGCTGGCGTGTGATATTGAAGTCGCCACCGAGCGTTTCGCTGGCAAGCGCATTTATCGTTGCGGCACCGGTGTCGCCCTCAAGCAAGCCGAAGCGACGCTGAAAAAAGCGTTGGCGGAGGCGGAAGTCGAATCCACGGCTTCGGCGTCGAAGGCGTCGTCGAAAAAAGAAAAGACAGGCGTTTACAAGCACCTGCTGACCGGTGTGTCGTTCATGCTGCCGATGGTGGTGGCGGGCGGTCTGCTGATTGCGCTGTCATTCGTGTTCGGCATTCACGCGGCGGAAGAGCCGGGCACGCTGGCGGCAGCCTTGAAGCAGATTGGCGCGGGCGCGGCGTTCCAGTTGATGGTGCCATTGCTGGCCGGTTACATCGCTTACTCCATTGCCGACCGTCCGGGCCTTGCGCCGGGGATGATCGGTGGGCTGCTGGCGAGCACCTTGGGCGCTGGCTTCATTGGCGGGATCATCGCCGGGTTTCTTGCGGGCTACAGCGCCTGGGCGGTGAATCGCTACGCGAAACTGCCGGCGAGTGTCGAAGCGCTGAAGCCGATTCTGATCATTCCGCTGTTGGCGAGCCTGTTCACCGGGCTGGTGATGATCTACGTGGTAGGCAAGCCGGTTGCCGGCATGCTTGAAGGGCTGACCCACTTCCTCGACACCATGGGCACGGCCAACGCCGTGCTGCTCGGCGTGCTGCTGGGCGCGATGATGTGTGTGGATCTGGGTGGGCCGATCAACAAGGCGTCGTATGCGTTTTCCGTTGGCTTGCTGGCCTCGAGCAGTGGCGCGCCAATGGCGGCCACGATGGCGGCCGGCATGGTGCCGCCGATTGGTATGGGCATCGCGGCATTGATTGCCCGGCGCAAGTTTGCCCAGAGCGAGCGTGAGGCGGGGAAGGCCGCCTTTGTGTTGGGGCTGTGCTTTATCTCCGAAGGCGCGATTCCGTTTGCGGCGAAAGACCCGCTGCGGGTGATTCCGGCGAGCATTGTGGGAGGCGCGCTGACCGGTGCGCTGTCGATGTTCTTCGGCTGCAAACTGATGGCGCCCCACGGTGGATTGTTCGTACTGCTGATCCCGAATGCGATCAACCATGCGCTGCTGTATCTGCTGGCGATCGTGGCAGGCAGTGTCGTGACGGGCGTGCTGTACGCGCTGCTGAAACGACCGGAAACGGCGGAGCTGGACGCGGTGCCCGCCGGCGCCTGACCGCTACCGCACCGGTCACTTCCCGGCTAAAGCCGGTTCTACAAATTGTGGTTCCAGCCGGTCCTGTTGGATGCACACGATGCTTTTGTAGGGCCGGCTTCAGCCGGGAATAGGCCCGTCGGCACACCATCAAAATTGCGGTGTGAATACCGACGCCTTCCCGGCTAAAGCCAGTCCACAAAGTGCATGCGGTCAGTGGGATCGGCTTTAGCCGGGAAGAGGCCGGTGTGTTCGCCATCAGATGTTTGGTGTGAATGCTGACGCCTTCCCGGCTAAAGCCAGTCCTACAAGTGCGCGGTCCGGCCGCGGAGATGTGTCGGATGTTCGGCCTCATCGCGAGCAAGCTCACTCCTACAGGGACCGGGCTCGGCACTGGATCTTGTGCCAGACACAGACAACACTTGGCTTGTTCGCTGCCCTGTCATCTCCCGCAAACAATCCGCTGCTAGCGTCCTTCTTTTGGCATTCGCTTGAGGAGGATAAACATGTCCCGGTTCGACCTGACTCGCCGCCGTATCATCCAGGCCGCTGGCGCCGGCTTGTTGTTGCCGGGGCTTGCGCCGGCGGTCATCGCTTCGGTCAAGGACCGTCCGAAGATGACCGACGGCGTGCAGTCCGGCGACGTGCTCGGCGATCGCGCGGTGGTCTGGAGTCGCAGCGACCGGCCGGCGCGCATGGTGGTCGAATGGGACACCCGCAGCATGTTCAGCAACCCGCGCCGCACGGTCTCGCTGCTCGCCGACCAGCGCACCGACTTCACCGCGCGCGTCGAGCTGACCGGCCTGCCGGCCGATCAAGCCATCTTCTATCGCGTGTTCTTCGAAGACGCGCAAACCGGCGTCGCCAGCGAACCCTGGTTCGGTCACTTGCGCAGCGTGCCGGTCAATCGCCGCAACATCCGTTTCGTCTGGAGCGGCGACACCGTCGGCCAGGGCTTCGGCATCAACCCCGAAATCGGTGGCATGCGCATCTACGAAGCCATGCGCCTGCGCTTGCCGGACTTCTTCATCCACAGCGGCGACACCATCTACGCCGACGGCCCGGTGCCCGCTGAAGTGGTCACCGAAGGCGGGCGCGTCTGGCGCAACATCACCACCGAAGAAAAAAGCAAGGTCGCGGAAACCCTCGACGAATACCGCGGCGCCTACCGCTACAACCTGATGGACGAAAACATGCGGCGCTTCAACGCCGAGGTGCCGCAGATCTGGCAGTGGGACGACCACGAAGTGACCAACAACTGGTCACCGAGCAAGCAGCTCGACGACCGCTACAAGGTCAAAGACATCCAGCTGTTGGCGGCGCGCGGGCGTCAGGCGTTTCTCGAATACTCCCCTATGCGCCTACAGAGCGCCGACAACGGCGGGCGGGTCTATCGCAAAATCGCTTACGGTCCGATGCTCGACGTGTTCGTGCTCGACATGCGCAGCTACCGCGACGGCAACGACGCCAATCTCGCCGACAAACCGGGGCCGACCACTGCATTTCTCGGCCGTGAGCAACTGGACTGGCTCAAGCGCGAACTTCAAGCTTCCGGCGCTCAGTGGAAAGTCATTGCCGCTGACATGCCCATCGGCCTTGGCGTGCCCGACGGCGAGATCAGCCCGGGCGTGATGCGCTGGGAAGCGATCGCCAACACCGACAACGGCGCGCCGAAAGGCCGCGAGCTGGAAGTCGCCGAGCTGTTGGGCTTCCTGCGCCAGCAGAAGGTCCGCGACACCGTCTGGCTGACCGCCGATGTGCATTACTGCGCGGCTCACCACTACCATCCGGATCAGGCGGTGTTTCAGGATTTTGATCCGTTCTGGGAGTTTGTTGCCGGCCCGCTGAATGCCGGCAGCTTCGGGCCCAATACGTTGGACAAAACCTTCGGCCCTGAACTGGTGTTCCAGAAAGCTCCCCCGGCGCAGAACACTTCACCCTTCGCCGGCTTCCAGTTTTTTGGTGAGGTGAACATCGACGGTCAGAGAGGGGAGATGACCGTAACGCTGCGGGATCTGGACGGGGTTTCAGTGTTCGAGAAGAAGCTGCAGCCTGCGCCCATCGCCTGACGCAGCCCTTGGGTTGTACGACCACTGCGTAATTGCCGTAACACTTCCCGCGCCGCTGGCCTATCATTAGCCACCTAACGACGGCTCAGGGTTTGGCGTGCATGCTGGCAATCTTTCTGGAAACCCTGAACATCACCGCGCCGGTGTTCGCGATGCTGTTCCTCGGCGTGTTGCTCAAGCGCGTGGGCTGGATCAACGACAGCTTCATCCACACCGCTTCGTCGCTGGTGTTCAACTGCACCATGCCGGCGCTGCTGTTTCTTGGGATCATTCACGCTGACCTGCACGCGGCGTTTCAGCCGGGCGTGTTGATCTACTTCATCGTCGCCACCCTGGCGGGTTTCGCGTTGTCGTGGGGATGGGCGATCTACCGCGTGCCGTTCGCCGAGCGTGGCACTTACACCCAAGGGGCGTTTCGCGGCAACAACGGCGTCATCGGCCTTGCCCTGGCCGCGAGCATGTACGGCGATTACGGCATTTCCCTCGGTGCGATCCTCGCCGCGCTGGTCATTCTCTTCTACAACACCCTGTCCACCGTCGTGCTGGCGGTCTACAGCCCGGTGATCAAGTCCGACCCGTGGAGCATCACCAAGAGCGTCATGGCCAATCCGCTGATCATCAGCATTGTCGTCGCGGCGCCGTTCGCCTACTTCCAGATCCCGCTCCCCAAATGGCTCGACACCTCCGGCAGCTATCTGGCGCAGATGACCCTGCCACTGGCGCTGATGTGCATCGGCGGCACGCTGTCTTTGAAGTCGTTGCGAGAGAGCGGCACGCTGGCGATCAGCGCGAGCCTGATGAAGATGGTCTGGCTGCCGCTGATCTGCACGCTCGGTGCGTGGCTGCTGGGCTTCCGACATGCGGAACTGGGGATTCTGTTTCTGTACTTCGGTGCCCCGACGGCGTCCGCCAGTTTCGTCATGGTCCGCGCGGCCAACGGCAACCATGAACTGGCCGCCTCAATCATCGTCATGACCACCCTGGCGGCGGCGGTGACGACCAACGTCGGGATTTTCATTCTGCAGTGGGGCGGGTGGATTTAGTCTTGATTCGGGCTGTCGCCAATCAATGCTGACGCCGCCACGCCCGCACCGTCCCCACCACAATGCACAGCGCAATCACCGGCAGCGCGTAATGGATCATCAGTCGTTCCAGCCGCTCGGCCAGTGGCATGCCCGTGGTAAACGAAACGATGTGCAGCCCGTACACCGCGTAAAGCCCAAGCATCAATAGCCCCTCCAGCCGGGTGATTCGGTACCCCGAATAGAACAGCGGCACGCACAGCGCCGCGACGCCCAGCATCACCGGCAAATCGAAATCCAGCGCATTGGGCGAGATCGACAACGGCCCGGTGGAGATTAGCGCCGTGATGCCGAGCACGCCCAGCAGGTTGAACAGGTTGCTGCCAATGATATTGCCCACTGCGATATCCCGCTCGCCGCGCAATGCGGCGACCAGCGAGGTCATCAGCGCGGGCAGCGAGGTTGCGACGGCGATCACGGTCAGGCCGATCACCCGCTCCGACAGTCCTAGATCCAGCGCCACCGAGACCGCCGCGCCGACCAGCAGATGACTGCCAAACGTCAGCAGCGCCAGGCCGCAGGCCATGAGTGCCAGACGACCCAGCAACGGCCAGATGCGCCGGCGCGGCTCAAGGTCTGTTCTCGGCACATGCCGCGCGCCGTGGGCGAACTGACGGACCACAACGAACAGATACGCCGCCATGCCCAGCAACAGCACGACGCCATCCAGCGCGCTCAGCTCGCCATTCCACGCCAGTGCCGCGACCAGGGCAGTGGCAGCGATCATCAGCGGCAGATCAACGCGCACCAGTTGCCGGGCCACGCGCAGCGGGATGATCAGGGCGGACAGCCCCAGCGTGACCAATATGTTGAAAATATTGCTGCCGATGACGCTGCCGACCGCAATGTCGGTGCTGTCGGTGAATGCCGCTTGCAGCCCGACCGCCAGTTGCGGGGCGCTGCTGCCCAGCGCGACGACGGTCAGGCCGAGGAACAGCGGGCGGGTTTTGAGCAGGGCGGCAAGGGCCACGGCAGCGCGCACCGACAGTTGCGCACCGATGATCATCAGCAGCAGGCCGCTGACTAGCTCGATCAGTGTGGGCAAGGGCAGATTCGTTAGGGCGAGAATTCAGGGCACCAGTCAGTCGTCGAGGGCTTGTACCCGCACTTGGGCGGTTCCGCTGCGCAGCATACCCAATTGCGCGGCGGCTGCACGTGACACATCGATCAGCCGCCCCCGGGTGTGCGGGCCGCGGTCGTTGATACGGACGATGACCTTGCGGTCGTTGTCCAGATTGGTGACTTGCACGCGCGTGCCGAACGGCAATTGCCGGTGCGCGGCGGTCAGGGAATTGGCGTCGAAGCGTTCACCGCTGGCGGTGCGCTGACCGTGATGTTGCGAGCCGTAATAAGAGGCGCCGCCGGTGGCGTCGTAACCGTGCGGGTCGATGATGCCGTCACTGGCGCAGCCGGCCAGCAGAGAGAGCAGGGCGCAGGCGCCGAGGATTCGCTGCATGGGGCAGGGTCCCTACAGAAAGCGATGATCGTTCCCGCGCCCGGCGCAGGAACGATCACTGGGGTGAATGCACTCAGCCTTCGAGCTTGCGCTTCAGCAGCTCGTTGACCTGGCCCGGGTTGGCCTTGCCTTTCGATGCCTTCATCGCTTGCCCGACGAAGAAGCCGAACATTTTGCCGCGTTTGGCTTCATCCGCCGCACGGTATTGCTCGACCTGCTCGGCGTTGGCAGCCAGGACGTCGTCCAGCATCGATTCGATGGCGCCGCTGTCGGTGACCTGCTTCAGGCCGCGCTGCTCGATGATCTCGTCGGCGCTGCCTTCACCATTAGCCATGGCCTCAAACACCATCTTCGCGATCTTGCCGGAAATGGTGTTGTCCTTGATGCGCAGCAGCATGCCGCCCAACTGTTCAGCGCTGACCGGCGACTCGTCGATCTCGACGCCTTGCTTGTTCAGCAACGAACCCAACTCAACCATCACCCAGTTGGCCGCGAGCTTCGCGTCACCGGAAATGCTCACCACCTTCTCGAAGAAGTCCGCCTGTTCGCGGCTGGACGCCAAGACGCTGGCGTCATACAGCGACAAGCCGAACTGCGACTGGAAGCGCTCGCGTTTTTGCGGCGGCAGTTCCGGCAGGGTGGCACGGGTCTGCTCCAGGAACGCGTCTTCGATGATCACCGGCAACAGGTCAGGATCGGGGAAGTAACGGTAGTCGTTGGCTTCCTCTTTACTGCGCATGGCGCGGGTTTCATTGGTGTTCGGGTCGTACAGGCGAGTCTGCTGAATGACCTTGCCGCCGTCTTCGATCAGGTCGATCTGGCGCTGGATCTCGCTGTTGATCGCCTTCTCGATAAAGCGGAACGAGTTGACGTTCTTGATCTCGCATCGGGTCCCGTACTCAACCTGGCCTTTCGGGCGGATCGACACGTTGCAGTCGCAACGCAGCGAGCCTTCGGCCATGTTGCCGTCGCAGATGCCCAGGTAGCGAACCAGCGCGTGCATCGCCTTGACGTAGGCGACGGCTTCTTTGGCCGAGCGCATGTCCGGCTCCGAAACGATCTCCAGCAACGGCGTACCGGCGCGGTTCAGGTCGATGCCGGTCATGCCGCTGTAGTCTTCGTGCAGGCTCTTGCCGGCGTCTTCTTCAAGGTGGGCGCGGGTCACGCCGATGCGCTTGATGGTGCCGTCTTCCAGGGTGATGTCCAGGTGGCCTTTGCCTACGATCGGCAATTCCATCTGGCTGATCTGATAACCCTTCGGCAGGTCCGGGTAGAAGTAGTTCTTGCGGGCGAACACGTTGTGTTGGCCGATCTCGGCGTCGATGGCCAGGCCAAACTTGACCGCCATTTGCACGGCTTCCTGGTTCAGCACCGGCAACGTGCCGGGCATGCCCAGGTCGACGAGGCTGGCCTGAGTGTTGGGCTCGGAGCCGAACGTGGTGGCGCTACCGGAGAAAATCTTCGATTGGGTGGTGAGCTGGGTGTGAATCTCCAGCCCGATGACGACTTCCCATTGCATGTGTTTTCTCCTTAGAAGCCAGCCGGCGAGCGGGTGTGCCAATCGGTGACTTGCTGATATTGATGGGCAACGTTCAGCAAGCGGCCTTCCTGGAAATACGGCGCCAGCAGTTGCACGCCCACCGGCAGGCCGTCGGCGAAACCGGCAGGCATCGACAGGCCCGGCAGGCCCGCGAGGTTGGCGGTAATGGTGTAGAAGTCTTCCAGGTACTCGGCGATCGGGTCGGCATTCTTGGCGCCGATTTTCCAGGCCGGGTTCGGCGTGGTCGGGCCGAGGATCACGTCGACTTCAGCGAATGCGTTCATGAAGTCGTTCTTGATCAGGCGGCGGATCTTCTGCGCCTGCAAGTAGTAAGCGTCGTAGTAACCGGCCGACAGCGCGTAGGCGCCGACCATGATCCGGCGCTGCACTTCAGGGCCGAAGCCTTCGCCACGGGAGCGCTTGTACAGATCGGTGAGGTCTTTCGGGTCTTCGCAGCGATAGCCGAAGCGCACGCCGTCGAAACGCGACAGGTTGGAAGAGGCCTCGGCCGGCGCGATCACGTAGTAAGCCGGAATCGCGTGTTGCAGGTTCGGCAGGCTGATTTCCTTGACCACGGCGCCGAGCTTTTTCAGCTCCTCGACGCTGGCCATGACCAGATCGGCGATGCGCGGGTCGAGACCTGCGCTGAAGTATTCCTTCGGCACGCCAATGCGCAGGCCTTGCAGCGAGGCATTCAGGCTGGCGCTGTAATCCGGCACGGGCTCGTCGATGCTGGTGGAGTCATTGACGTCGAAACCCGCCATGCCTTGCAACAGCAACGCGCAGTCTTCAGCGGTGCGCGCCATCGGGCCGGCCTGATCGAGGCTGGAAGCGTAGGCGATCATGCCCCAGCGCGACACGCGACCGTAAGTCGGCTTAAGGCCGGTCAGGTTGGTCAGTGCGGCAGGCTGGCGAATGGAACCGCCGGTGTCGGTGCCGGTGGCGCCGGGCAGCAGACGCGCGGCAACCGCCGCAGCTGAACCGCCGGACGAGCCGCCCGGGACGTGCTCCAGGTTCCACGGGTTTTTCACCGCGCCGTAATGGCTGGATTCGTTGGCCGACCCCATGGCGAATTCGTCCATGTTGGTCTTGCCCAGGGTCACGGTGCCGGCGGCGGCGAGCTTGGCAACCACGGTGGCGTCGTAGGGCGCCTTGAAGTTGTCGAGCATCTTCGACGCGCAGCTGGTGCGAATGCCCTTGGTGCAGAAGAGGTCCTTGTGCGCCAGGGGAGCGCCCAGCAGCGCGCCGGTTTCCCCTGCCGCGCGACGGGCGTCGGCGGCCTGGGCCTGGGTGATCGCCAGGTCTTCGGTGACAGTAATGAAGCTATTGAGCTGCGGATCCAGCTGGGCGATGCGCGCCAGCAGAGTGCGGGTCAGTTCTTCGGAGGAAAACTTTTTATCGGCGAGTCCGCGAGCGATCTCTGCCAGAGTCATTTGATGCATTGCAGGCACATTCCCTTAGTCGAGGACTTTCGGAACCAGATAAAGGCCGTCTTGGACCGCTAGTGCGATGGCTTGATAGGCGTCGCGATGATTGACCTCGGTCACGGCGTCTACACGCAGGCGTTGCGAGGCTTCAAGGGGATGCGCGAGGGGCTCGATGCCGGTGGTATCGACCGCCTGCATCTGGTCAATCAGCCCGAGAATGCTGTTCAGTGCTTCAGTAGTACGCGGGATATCGGCGTCATTGAGGCCCAGTCGGGCCAGATGAGCGATTTTTTCCACGTCGGAGCGATCAAGCGCCATGGGGTTCTCCAGTGGAATGCGTACGGGCCAGGCCGTACGTCAGATTGCGGAACACTACGCCCTTTAAACGGTCATAAGGCCGCGATCTACCAGGGTAGTGCTCGGAAAAACCGCCAATTTAACATATTGGCTCCTTGCCCAAAATCCCTGTCGTTGTTAGAGTTTGCCGCACTTTTTTACCCACGCGTTGCCTAGGGTCCTTTCCCCATGTTCAAGAAACTGCGTGGCATGTTTTCCAGCGATCTTTCCATCGACCTGGGCACTGCCAACACCCTTATTTACGTGCGTGAGCGCGGCATTGTGCTGAATGAGCCATCAGTTGTGGCCATTCGGACCCACGGAAATCAGAAGAGCGTTGTTGCTGTCGGGATGGAAGCCAAGCGGATGCTGGGCCGTACCCCGGGCAACATCGCCGCCATTCGCCCGATGAAAGACGGCGTCATCGCCGACTTCAGCGTCTGCGAAAAAATGCTTCAGTACTTCATCAACAAGGTTCACGAGAACAGCTTCCTGCAGCCAAGCCCTCGCGTACTGATCTGCGTTCCGTGCAAATCGACCCAGGTCGAGCGTCGTGCGATCCGTGAATCCGCGCTGGGCGCCGGTGCACGTGAAGTATTCCTGATCGAAGAGCCGATGGCTGCGGCCATCGGTGCCGGCCTGCCGGTCGAAGAAGCCCGCGGTTCGATGGTCGTCGACATCGGTGGCGGTACCACTGAGATCGCGCTGATCTCCCTGAACGGCGTCGTGTATGCCGAATCCGTCCGTGTCGGTGGCGACCGTTTCGACGAAGCGATCATCACTTACGTGCGTCGCAACTACGGCAGCCTGATCGGCGAATCCACTGCCGAGCGCATCAAGCAGGAAATTGGCACGGCCTACCCGGGCGGCGAAGTGCGTGAAGTCGACGTACGCGGCCGCAACCTGGCCGAAGGCGTCCCTCGTGCCTTCACCCTGAACTCCAACGAAGTGCTGGAGGCGTTGCAGGAATCCCTCGCAACCATCGTTCAGGCCGTGAAAAGTGCGCTGGAGCAATCTCCGCCAGAGCTGGCTTCGGACATCGCCGAGCGCGGTCTGGTGCTGACCGGTGGTGGCGCGTTGCTGCGTGACCTCGACAAGCTGCTGGCCCAGGAAACCGGTCTGCCGGTAATCGTTGCCGAAGACCCGCTGACCTGCGTCGCGCGTGGCGGTGGTCGTGCGCTGGAAATGATGGACAAGCACACCATGGACCTGCTCTCCAGCGAATAAGTCGCCGGAACGCAGCATGTTGCGCTTAACGGGCAGCACCTCACCGTGCTGCCTGTTCGTGTCCGACCTGTTGACGTCGCGCAGCGATGTTGCAAGTCTGACGCCCTGCATTTCCATCAACCCGCATCAGGCCGGTTTCATGTCGCATGAATAAGCACAGCCACACTCAAGCACCTCTGCACGCATCTCTGGAAGGAGCGGCCCATTAAACCGCTTTTCTCCAAGGGCCCGTCCCTGGGCGTCCGTCTACTGGTGCTGGTCGTGCTGTCTGTGGCCATCATGGTCGTGGACGCGCGTTTCACCCTGCTCAAGCCTGTCCGCAGTCAGATGTCGCTGGTGCTGATGCAGTCTTACTGGATTGCCGATCTGCCCGAGCGTTTGTATCAGGGCGTCGCCAGCCAGTTTGGCAGCCGCACCGAACTCGCCGCCGAAAACGAAAAACTCAAGACCGAGAACCTGCTGCTGCAAGGCCGCCTGCAAAAGCTGGCCGCCCTGACCGAGCAGAACGTGCGCTTGCGCGAGTTGTTGAATTCGTCGGCGCTGGTCAACGAGAAAGTCGAAGTCGCCGAGCTGATCGGCATGGACCCCAACCCGTTTACCCATCGCATCATCATCAACAAGGGTGAGCGCGACGGTGTGGTCCTCGGTCAACCGGTGCTTGACGCACGCGGGCTGATGGGTCAAGTGGTCGAGTTGATGCCGTACACGTCCCGCGTGCTGCTTCTGACCGACACCACCCACAGCATTCCGGTGCAGGTGAACCGCAATGGCCTGCGCGCGATTGCCAGTGGCACCGGCAATCCGGAACGCCTTGAGCTGCGCCATGTGGCCGACACCGCTGACATCAAGGAAGGCGATCTGCTGGTGAGTTCCGGCCTGGGTCAGCGTTTCCCGGCGGGTTACCCGGTGGCGACGGTCAAGGAAGTGATTCACGACTCCGGCCAGCCCTTTGCCATCGTGCGGGCGGTGCCGACGGCCGCGCTGAACCGCAGCCGTTATCTGTTGCTGGTGTTCTCCGACGGCCGTTCCCCTGAAGAGCGCGCTGCCGACGCCGCCCAGCAGCAGGAATCCCTTGATCGTCAGGCGGCTGATCCGTCGGCAGTGCCATCGGCTACTGTGCCGGGTGCCGCGCCTGCCGCCACGCCGAACAAAGCGGTGGTTCCGGCCACCGTGCCGAAACCGGCCGGGCACAGTTCTTCGTCGACGCCTGCCAACGCCAACAGCTCGCCTGCTCCGGCAACCACCGCACCGGCGGCGACCACGGCTGCCAAGCCCGCGACCAGCAAGCCGGCCGCCAAACCTGCGGCAAAGCCTGCCGCTACCCGACCGGCGACACCTGCTGCGACCCCGGCCGCTCCACGCGAGAGGGAAGAATAATGGCGCGTCATGCTCCCGCACGAAACGGCTGGGTGGTCTGGCTGACCTTCGCCATCGGCCTGCTGCTCAGCGTTTCGCCGCTGCCGCAGTTCATGGAAATATTTCGGCCTTTGTGGCTGGCGCTGCTGTTGGCCTTCTGGGCATTGGCGTTGCCGCACAAGATCGGCATGGTCACGGCGTGGATGCTGGGGCTGGCCGAGGATGTGCTGTACGGCACGTTGCTGGGGCAGAACGCATTGATCCTCACGCTGATTACCTTTCTCGTGCTGTCGTTGCAGCAGCGTCTGCGGATGTTCCCGATGTGGCAGCAGTGCCTGGTGATCCTGGTGATTTTCGGCCTCGCGCAGCTGGTACAGCTATGGCTCAGCGCCCTGACCGGCAACCGTCAGCCGACCCTGGCGCTGGTGTTGCCGGCGTTGGTCAGCGCATTGCTCTGGCCATGGGTCAGCTACGGCCTGCGCGGATTGCGTTTGCGGTTGAAGATCAACTGAGCAACACCATTCAGTGGGACCGGCTGCGGTCTGTCTCAGTAGGACCGGCTTCAGCCGGGAAGAGGCCGGTATGGGCGCCATCGGTTCTGCGGTGTGACACCCGATGCTTTCCCGGCTAAAGCCGGTCCCACAGGATGAATGCGATGCTTTAGTGGGACCGGCTTCAGCCGGGAAGACGCCGGTGTGACCACCATCACGTCAGCGGTCTGCACCAAGGCTACGCTTGTGATCAACGACACGGAGACGTCCCATGCCTCAACTTCTTCTTGCCTCCGGCTCCCCGCGCCGTCGTGAGCTGCTGACCCAGATCGGCGTGCCGTTCACGACCCTTAGCGCTGACATCGACGAAACCCCTCTGGCCAACGAAACCCCTGCCGCGTACGTCCTGCGGCTGGCCCGTGGCAAGGCGGACGCCGGCCTGCTGCAGCTCGCCAACGATCCTGCGTACCCTACCGCCTGCGTCCTCGGCGCCGACACCGCCGTGGTCCTCGACGGCCGCATCCTCGGCAAACCGGCGGACGAGGCCGAGGCGCTGGCGATGCTTGCCGCACTCTCGAACCGAGAACACGAAGTCCTGACCGCCATCGCCGTGGTCCATGAAGAGCGCTGCGAAACCCGAACCGTCGCCAGCCGTGTCCGTTTCCGGGCGATCCCGGAGGACGAGGCCCGCAGTTACTGGGCCAGCGGCGAGCCCTGCGACAAGGCCGGCGGCTACGGTATTCAAGGCCTGGGCGCGGTGTTTGTGGAAAACCTCAGTGGCAGTTATTCCGCCGTGGTCGGTTTGCCCTTGTGCGAAACCGCAGAAATCCTCCAGCGTTTCGGCATACCCTGTTGGCAACGCCCGGAAGGTGACAAGTCATGAGTGAAGAGATTCTGATCAACATCACGCCCATGGAATCGCGCGTGGCGGTCGTTGAGAACGGGGTGTTGCAAGAGGTGCACGTCGAACGCACCCAGCGTCGCGGGATCGTGGGCAATATCTACAAGGGCAAGGTCGTGCGCGTGCTGCCTGGGATGCAGGCGGCGTTCATCGACATCGGTCTGGACCGCGCGGCGTTCATTCACGCCTCGGAAATCTCCATGCGCGAAGGGCCGGCCGTGGAGACCATCAGCTCGCTGGTCCACGACGGCCAGAGTCTGGTGGTGCAGGTCACCAAAGACCCGATCGGCAGCAAAGGCGCACGGCTGACGACTCAACTGTCGATTCCGTCGCGCTACCTCGTGTACATGCCACGCACGGCCCATGTCGGCATTTCCCTGAAAATCGAAGACGAAGCCGAGCGCGAGCGCCTGAAACAAGTGGTCAGCGATTGCGTCGCCAAGGAAGGGATCAAGGAGAAGGGCGGGTTTATCCTGCGTACGGCGGCCGAGGGTGCAGGCGCCGACGAGATCATGATGGACATCCGCTACCTGCGCAGGCTCTGGGACCAGATTGGCGAGCAGATCAAAACCATCAGCCCGGCCAGCGTGATCTACGAAGACCTCGGTCTTGCGCTGCGCACCTTGCGCGACCTGGTCAGCCCGCGCACCGAGAAGATCCGCATCGATTCCCGCGAAACCTTCCAGAAGACCACCCAGTTCGTTGCCGAGCTGATGCCGGAAATCGCCGACCGTCTTGAGCATTACCCCGGCGAGCGGCCGATCTTCGACCTGTATGGCGTCGAGGATGAGATTCAGCGTGCGCTGGACCGCAAGGTGCCGCTCAAGTCCGGGGGTTATCTGGTGATCGATCCTGCCGAAGCCATGACCACCATCGACGTCAACACCGGCGCGTTCGTCGGCCATCGCAACCTCGAAGAGACCATCTTCAAGACCAATCTTGAAGCGGCGACTGCCATTGCCCGACAGCTGCGGCTGCGCAATATCGGCGGCATCATCATCATCGATTTCATCGACATGGAAGACGCCGAGCACCAGCGCCAGGTGCTGCGGACCCTCGAAAAACAGCTCGAGCGCGATCACGCGAAAACCAACATCATCGGCATCACCGAACTGGGTCTGGTGCAGATGACGCGCAAGCGCACCCGGGAAAGTCTGGAGCAAGTGCTGTGCGAGCCGTGCAGCAGTTGCCAGGGCCGTGGCAAGCTGAAGACCCCGGAAACCATCTGCTACGAGATATTCCGCGAGATCCTGCGTGAAGCCCGCGCTTATCAGGCGGTGGGTTATCGCGTGCTGGCCAATCAGAAGGTGGTCGACCGGCTGCTTGACGAAGAATCCGGCAACGTGGCCGAACTGGAAGTGTTCATCGGCAGAACCATTCGTTTTCAGGTCGAGACCATGTACTCCCAGGAACAATATGACGTCGTGCTGCTCTGAGAGTGCGTGATGCGCCGTGCTGCCGAGTGGCGGTGCAGTTGAAGACAGAAAACAGTGCCCTTGAGGCAGACGGAACGGATGCCGTCCAAAGAGAACAACGCGTGGCGATTGAGCACAACCTGGACGTACCCGCACCTGCACGATTGGGCCGGATGCCATATGCAGGCCGTTTTTGCGGAGGCGCAGCGACATGGAGCGTCTGACCCGGTTTCTGGCTGTGCTAACCCGTTGGGGCCTGAGTCTGTGTGCCCTTTTCGTGGTGCTGGTCGCGCTGTACGTGAGCGTCGGGCGTCAGTTGGTCCCGATGGTGGCCGAATACCGTGCCGACGTGGAAGCCAAAGCGCAGACCGCGCTGGGCATGCCGGTGAGCATCGGTCGGCTGGAAGGCAGCTGGAGCGGCTTCGCCCCTATCTTCGTCGCCCGTGACGTAATGATCGGCGAGGGCGGCAGCGCCGTTCGGCTGGATCACGTGCGGGCCATGCCTGACCTGCTCGCCAGCCTGCGGACCCGTGAAGTGCGCCTCGAACGGCTTGAGCTGGACGGGCTGCAGTTCGGCCTGAAAGAAGACCAGAACGGCCACTGGGCACTGCAAGGCCTGCCCGTACAGCCTGATCAGGTCACCGATCCCGAGAAAATCCTCACTCAGATGCAGATGGTCTCGCACCTGTCGTTGTTCGACAGCCAGATCACTTTGCAGGCCTATAACCAGTCGCCCCTGACGCTGACCTATGTAAGCCTGACGCTGAAGACCGGCAGCGTGCACCAGCGCCTCGACGCCCGCTTGAACCTGTCTGACGGCCAGCCGCTGTCGCTGAACGTTCGTTCTACCGTGCGCGCCCATGAGTGGCGCGACGGTGCGGCCGAAGCGTACTTGAGCCTCCCGCAAAGCGACTGGTCGAAGTGGCTGCCGAAGAGCCTCACCCGCGACTGGA
Organism: Pseudomonas sp. GW821-FHT02H06; assembly: GCF_059421525.1. Lineage (NCBI taxonomy): Bacteria > Pseudomonadati > Pseudomonadota > Gammaproteobacteria > Pseudomonadales > Pseudomonadaceae > Pseudomonas > Pseudomonas sp. GW821-FHT02H06. The sequence continues at coordinate 321,334 of NZ_JBWKVD010000004.1, read as the reverse complement.
AGATCCAGAATCTCAAGGCCGGCGGTGAGGTGTGGCTGAACTGGGGCAAGGGCAATCTGCAAAGTGCCGCGGTGCGGCTGAATGCGCCGCAGTTCAAAGGCGCCTACGCCGACCGCAAACCCGCGAGCATCGACAACCTGGCCCTCAACGCCTGGTTTAAGCGCGACGAAAAAGGCTTCAGCGCCACCCTCGACTCGCTGGCGATGGACCTGAACAGCAAGCGTTGGGAAAGCCGCATTCACTTGCAACAGACCGCCGCCACGGCTGACGCCGAAGAACTGTGGCACGTCCAGGCTGACCGGCTTGATCTGACGCCCATTACGCCGTTGCTCGACTCACTGGCGCCGTTGCCCGACCAGGTCATGGTGGCGGTGGACCGGCTGAAAGTCACCGGCGGGCTGCGCAACGTGCTGCTCGATTATCGGCCGCAAGCCGAAGCGCCCAAGCGGCTGAGCTTCGCCGCCAACCTGGACAAGGTCGGTTTCGACGCCTACCACGGCGCGCCGGCTGCGGGGAACGTCAGCGGGGCCATCAGCGGAGATCTGGGCCAGGGCGAACTGCGCCTGGACACCGACGATTTCATGCTGCACCTGGACCCGATCTTCCGTAACGAATGGAAGTACCGTCACGCCAATGCGAAGCTGACCTGGTCGCTGGACGATCAGGGCTTCACGCTGATTGCGCCGTACATCAAGGTCGCGGGGGAGGAGGGCAACATCGCCAGCGATTTCCTCATTCGCCTGCACTTCGATCACAGCCAGGAAGACTACATGGACCTGCGCGTCGGGCTGGTCGACGGCGACGGTCGCTACACCTCCAAGTACCTGCCCGCCGTGCTCAGCCCGGCCCTCGATCAATGGCTGCGCACTGCGATTCTGGGCGGCAAAGTCGATCAGGGTTTCTTCCAGTATCAGGGCTCGATCAACAAGGACGCGCCTGACGTGGCGCGGGTCATCAGCCTGTTCTTCAAGGTGCGCAACGCGAGCCTGGCCTTTCAACCGGGCTGGCCGCAGCTGAACAATGTCGACGGTGATGTGTTCGTCGAAAACAGCGGCGTGCGCATTCGGGCCACCAAAGGTCAGCTGCTGAACACCCAGGTCAGCAATGTCGCGGTGGACATTCCACACGTCCCTGCGGGCCAGTCCAGCCATCTGCTGGTGGACAGTGACTTGAAAGGCAGCCTCCAGGACGGCATGAAGATTCTCCAGGAAGCGCCAATCGGCACCGCCCAGACCTTCGCCGGCTGGCAGGCGGAAGGGCCGTTGCAGGGGCACCTCAATCTGGATATTCCGCTGGTCAAGGGACAGGATCCCAAGGTCGTGATGGATTTCAGTACCGACAGCGCGCGGCTCAAGCTCGCCGATCCGGTGCTGGAGCTGACGCAGCTGCGCGGTGACTTCCGCTTCGATTACACCAAAGGCCTGAGCGGCAAGAACATCAAGGCCGTTGCGTTCGACAAGCCGGTGAACGCCGAGATTTTCGCCGAAGGCAAACCGGGGGCGCCGGTGACGCGCATCACCGCCAGCAGCCAGATCGCCAGCAAGCGCCTGACCGACTGGCTGGGCGTGACGCAGCCGCTGCCGATTTCGGGGGATCTGCCCTATCAGCTGCAGCTGACGTTGAGCGGCAACGCCAGCCAGCTGCAGATCAACTCGGACCTGAAAGGGCTGGCGGTGGATCTGCCGGCTCCTTTCGGCAAAACCGTTGATGAGACGCGCGACACCGATTTCCGCATGAACCTGCAAGGCCCGGAGCGGCGTATCGACGTCGGCTACGGCAATATCGCCAATCTGGCGTTCGCGTCGCCACCGGGTAAATTCGGCGACGGACGTGGCGAGCTGTTCCTCGGTGAAGGCGGTGCGATCGTGCCGGACAGCAAGGGGCTGCGTGTTCGCGGCTCGTTGTCGGAGCTGGACATCGCGCCCTGGCAAGCCATGGCTGAGCGTTACGCTGGCACCGACCCGGGCGGCAGCGCCAAGCAGTTGCTCAATAGCGTCGACTTGCAGATCGGCAAGTTGACCGCGATGGGCACGACCCTGGAGCAGGCCGGCGTTCAGCTCAAGCGCAGTGATACTGCATGGGCGCTATCGCTGGACAGCTCGAAGGTGAAAGGCACTGCCACGTTGCCGGACAGCAAAACCGCGCCGATCGACATCAGCCTGCTCTACGTGCGCTTGCCCGCGCCGGACCCGAACGCCGCAGTTGTGGAAAACGCGCCAGACCCATTGGCGGATGTCGACCCGCGCAAGATCCCCGCGCTGAACATCAAGATCACCCAGCTGTTTCAGGGCGATCAGTTGATGGGCGCGTGGTCGCTCAAGGTCCGTCCGACGCCGAACGGTCTCCAGATGTCTGACATGAATTTGGGCCTCAAAGGTATTGCGCTGCTGGGCAATGGCGGTTGGGAAGGCACGCCGGGGACGACGGGCAGTTGGTTCAAAGGCCAAGTGAGCGGCAAGAATCTTGCGGATGTGCTCAAGGCCTGGGGCTTCGCGCCCACCGTCACCAGTCAGGAGTTCGAGCTGAACGCTGACGGACGTTGGCCGGGTTCGCCTGCGTGGGTGGGGTTGAAGCGTTATTCCGGCAGCCTGGATGCGACGCTGAAGAATGGCCAGTTCGTTGAGGTCGAGGGTGGCGCGCAGGCGTTGCGTGTGTTCGGCTTGCTCAACTTCAATTCGATTGGCCGGCGTCTGCGCCTGGACTTCTCCGACCTGCTGGGCAAGGGGCTGAGCTACGACAAGGTCAAAGGGCTGCTGGTGGCGAGCGATGGGGTGTACGTCACCCGCGATCCGATCACCATGACCGGGCCTTCCACCAACCTTGAGCTCGACGGCACGCTGGACATGGTCCGCGACCGCGTCGACGCCAAGCTGCTGGTGACCTTGCCGGTGACCAACAACCTGCCGATTGCCGCATTGATCGTCGGCGCACCGGCGATTGGCGGCGCGTTGTTCCTGGTCGACAAGCTGCTCGGCGACCGCGTGTCCCGATTCGCCAGCGTCCAGTACAAGGTCGAAGGGCCATGGAAAGAACCCAAGATCACCTTCGACAAGCCGTTCGAGAAACCGCAGTGAGGTGTAACGCCCGGCAAATGAATCTGTGGTGTGACACCCGACGCCTTCCCGGCTAAAGCGGGTCCCACTAAGTACTCCGGTGTCAGTGGGACCGGCTTCAGCCGGGAAGAGGCCGGTTTGAACACCGACAGTTTTGTGGTGTGGCTTCCGGCGCCTTCCCGGCTAAAGCCGGTCCTACTGGGTGAATGCGGTCCCAGTAGGCTGAAATCAGCGTGTCGAACAAGCCCAATCATCGGTGCTTGGAGTAGAGTGCAGTTCTATCGATCAGGGAGCGTGTATGTCCTTCGCAGTCATTCAGATGGTCAGCCAGAGCGACGTGCTCGGCAATCTGGCCCAAGCGCGTCGATTGCTGGAACAGGCCGCTGCGTCAGGTGCGAAACTGGCTGTGCTCCCGGAAAACTTCGCCGCGATGGGCCGTCGTGATGTGGCTGCCATCGGCCGCGCCGAGGCCCTTGGCGAAGGACCGATCCTGCCATGGTTGAAACTTGCCGCTCGCGACCTCACCTTATGGATAGTGGCCGGGACATTGCCGCTGCCCCCTGAAGGTCAGCCTGATGGCAAAGTCACCGCATGCTCGCTGCTGATCGACGACCAGGGCCAGCAAGTCGCGCGTTACGACAAGCTGCACCTGTTCGACGTCGATGTTGCCGATGCCCGGGGGCGCTACCGGGAATCCGACGATTACGCCCACGGCAGCAATATCGTGGTAGCCGATACGCCGGTCGGCAGGCTGGGGCTTTCGGTGTGTTACGACCTGCGTTTCCCGGAGCTGTACACCGCGCTGCGGGAGGCGGGAGCTGAATTGATCACCGCGCCGTCGGCCTTTACCGCCGTGACCGGCGCGGCGCACTGGGAGATTCTGTTGCGCGCCCGGGCCATCGAAACCCAGTGCTACGTGCTGGCGGCGGCGCAAGGCGGCATTCATCCGGGGCCGAGAGAAACATTTGGGCACGCGGCGATCATTGATCCATGGGGCCGCGTGCTGGCCGAGCAGGCACAGGGTGAAGCCGTGCTGCTGGCCGAACGAGACAGCGTAGAACAAGCGTCCATACGGGCGCGCATGCCGGTATCGAATCATCGGCGATTTTTTTCGCAGGCCGCCGTGCGACCTGCCAATACCCCGGAGTGAATATGAGCCACTTGTCCTCTGTCAGCGAACACCTTCTGGCACCAGGCGGCCTGAGCATCGACAGCCTGCAATCGGTGCTCGGCGAGCTGGCCGGCCCCGGCATTGATGCGGCCGACCTGTATTTTCAGGGGCAGATTTCCGAGTCCTGGGCGCTGGAAGACGGCATCGTCAAGGAAGGCAGTTTCAACCTGGACCAGGGCGTCGGCGTACGCGCGCAATCCGGGGAGAAAACCGGCTTCGCCTACAGCAACGCCATCACCCCTGAAGCCCTTACCCAGGCGGCCCGCGCCGCACGCTCGATTTCCCGTGCTGGCCAGAACGGCCGGGTCCAGGCGTTCACCACCCAGGACGTCGCCCAGCTTTATGCGCCGGACAACCCGCTGGAAGTCATGACCCGCGCCGAGAAAGTCGAATTGCTCAAGCGTGTCGACGCCGCCACCCGTGCGCTTGACCCGCGCATTCAGCAAGTCACCGTGAGCATGGCCGGTGTCTGGGAGCGCATTCTTGTCGCCTCCACTGACGGCGGTCTTGCCGCCGACGTCCGTCCGCTGGTGCGTTTCAACGTCAGTGTGATCGTCGAGCAGAACGGCCGTCGTGAGCGCGGCGGCCATGGCGGCGGCGGTCGCACCGATTACCGTTATTTCCTCAGCGACGACCGCGCCATGGGCTATGCCCGTGAAGCGCTGCGTCAGGCGCTGGTCAATCTCGAAGCCATCCCGGCGCCGGCGGGCACCTTGCCGGTGGTGTTGGGTTCCGGCTGGTCCGGCGTGTTGCTGCACGAAGCGGTCGGCCACGGCCTTGAGGGCGACTTCAACCGCAAGGGCAGCTCGGCCTACAGCGGTCGCATGGGCGAGATGGTCGCTTCGAAACTCTGCACCATTGTCGATGACGGCACGTTGGCCGATCGCCGCGGTTCCCTGACCGTCGATGACGAAGGCACCCCGACCGAGTGCACCACGCTGATCGAAAACGGCGTGCTCAAGGGCTATATGCAAGACAAGCTCAACGCACGGCTGATGGGCGTCGCGCGCACGGGCAATGGTCGTCGCCAGTCCTACGCGCACCTGCCGATGCCGCGCATGACCAATACCTACATGCTCGGAGGCCAGAGCGATCCGGCGGAAATCATCGCCTCGGTCAAGCGCGGGATCTACTGTGCCAACCTCGGTGGCGGGCAGGTCGATATCACCAGCGGCAAGTTCGTGTTCTCCACCAGCGAGGCCTATCTGATCGAAGATGGCAAAATCACCGCACCGGTCAAAGGCGCGACGCTGATTGGCAACGGCCCGGAATGCATGAGCCGCGTGTCGATGGTCGGCAACGATCTGTCCCTGGACAGTGGCGTGGGCACCTGCGGCAAGGACGGTCAATCGGTTCCAGTCGGCGTCGGTCAGCCCACGCTGAAGATCGATGCGATCACCGTTGGCGGCACAGGCGGGGCTTGATAATCGAGGGGCTTGCGCCGGTTGAGTGATTCAAACGGCGCAGCAGTTCTAGCGCAGTCCGCGTTTGCTTTCGTCTAGCTCGCGGATGTATTTGAAGATTTTGCGGGTCGCGGTAGGCGCCTTGTTCTGCGCGGCTTCATGCTGAGCCTGACGGATCAGCGAGCGCAGTTGCTGACGGTCGGCGTCCGGGTATTCACTGACGAACTGCTCAAGCACGTCGTCGGTACCGGTCACTAGGCGATCACGCCAGCGTTCCAGATTGTGGAAGCGCTCGTTGTACTGGCGCGTAGAAGCGTCGAGCTGATCGAGCAGCACCAGGATTTCATCCAGATCCTGATCGCGCATCAGCTTGCCGATGAATTGAATGTGGCGTTTGCGCGCAATGTGCGCGGTGTGCTTGGGAGCATCGGCCAATGCCCGACGCAAAGGGTCGGTCAGAGGCAGCTTGGCCAGCACATCGGGCTTGAATGTCGTCAAGCGTTCGCCCAGCTCCACCAGAGCGTGAAGCTCTCGTTTGACCTGGGTTTTGCTTTTCTCTCCGTCGAAGGAGTCGTCGTAAGAATCAACCATGGGGGCCGTCCGCAAATAAACGCCGCCATGATAACCAGTCAGGGCCCGGTTGTCCGGCCCGGCTGCTGAAATCAGAATTTGATGGAGAACGTCATGAGTGCATCAGAAAGCGTCGGCCCGCAGGCTTTGCCGGCATTGCAGCAGCAGGTCGAGCAGATCGTCGCTGAAGCCAAGCGTCAGGGCGCGACTGCGTGTGAAGTCGCCGTGTCGCTGGAGCAGGGCCTGTCCACCACGGTTCGCCAGCGCGAAGTCGAGACGGTCGAATTCAACCGCGATCAGGGTTTCGGCATCACCTTGTACGTGGGCCACCGCAAGGGTTCGGCCAGCACCTCCGCGAGCGGCCCCGACGCCATTCGTGAAACCGTTGCCGCTGCGCTGGCCATCGCCAAACACACGTCGGAAGACGAGGCCTCGGGGCTCGCCGACGCTGCGCTGATGGCGAAAGACCAGCCGGATTTCGACCTCTTTCACCCGTGGGACATCACCCCCGAACAAGCCATCGAGCGCGCGCTGATCTGTGAAGCCGCGGCCTTCGACGCCGACAGCCGGATCAAGAACGCCGACGGCACTATGCTGAACGTGCATCAGGGCTGCCGCGTCTACGGCAACAGTCACGGTTTCATCGGCGGCTACGCGTCGACCCGCCACAGCCTGAGCTGCGTGATGATCGCCGAAGGCGAAGGGCAGATGCAGCGCGACTACTGGTATGACGTGAATCGCCGTGGCGAGCTGTTGATGGACGCCAGACTCATCGGCCAGAAAGCCGCCGAGCGCGCCGCGAGCCGACTTGGCGCTCGGCCGGTGCCGACTTGTGAAGTGCCGGTGCTGTTCTCGGCAGAATTGGCGGGCGGTTTGTTCGGCAGTTTTATGGGCGCGATTTCCGGCGGCAACCTGTACCGCAAGTCGTCCTTCCTAGAAGGCGCGATCGGTCAACGTCTGTTCCCCGAGTGGATGACCATCGACGAGCGTCCGCATCTGGTCGGCGCCATGGGCAGCTCCGCGTTCGACGGCGATGGCCTGGCGACTTACGCCAAGCCGTTCGTCGAAAACGGTGATCTGGTCTCCTACATTCTCAGCACCTATTCGGGCCGCAAACTGGGCCTGCCGAGCACCGCGAACGCAGGTGGCGTGCATAACCTGTTCGTCAGCCACGGCACTGAGGACCAAGCGGCGCTGATCCGCCGAATGGGACGCGGGCTGTTGGTCACCGAGCTAATGGGCAGCGGCCTGAACATGGTCACCGGCGATTATTCTCGCGGCGCGGCAGGTTTTTGGGTCGAGAACGGCGAGATTCAGTTCCCGGTTCAGGAAGTGACCATCGCCGGCAACATGCGCGACATGTTCAAGCAGATCGTCGCCGTGGGCACTGATCTGGAGTTGCGCAGCAACATCCGCACCGGCTCTGTGCTGATCGAGAAAATGATGGTCGCGGGCAGCTGATTTCGCCCTGTTCGGCCGCTTCACCCAAAAGGCCTGCATCGATTTCGGTGCGGGCCTTTTTATGGGCGATTTCAAGCTCCGTGCGTGAACTCAATCCGCCGCCGGGGTTGTTTTGATTCTTAAACTCATTTAATAATGAATCTCATTCGTTAAGTGGGCCTCGGTCATGGGCACTGTTCTGCACGAGTCGCCGTACCTGGAAAACTGGCGCGCGTTGAGTCTGCGGATTCGCTGCGCGCTGGATCCGGACGAGCCGCGGCTCATCGAACACTACCTTGCGGAAGGCCGTTACCTGGCGCGCTTTACCGCCACTCCCAAATCCCTCATCTGTGAAAGCACCTTTCGCCTGCTGATCGACACCGCCAGCGATACCGCGCTGCCCTGGCATTGGCGTTGTCTGTGCCTGGACCAGGCGTGGCGTCCGCTGCGGGACATGCAGGCGCTTGCTTTCTCCGCTGCTCAATTGGAACGCGTTCAGGCCTTCGCCCAGCGCCTGGCGACCTGCGCACTGCTGCCGTCGATTTCGCTGACGGAACCCGCGCCATCGAATCCGCAAAACGCCCTGCCGACGGCTTCTGATCGCCGGCGCCACTCGTGAGGACCTGCGCCATGGAGCAATGGAAACGTACCATCCTGAGCGGTAACAGTTGCTTCAACCGAGGCGACCTGATCGATGCGCGCGAGCTGTACCTGCAAGCCCTCGCGCTGGCGCAAGTGCTGTTCGACCGCTGGAGCGTCGCCGATGAGGCCGTGGCGGCGTTCGTGATTTCGCACCACAACCTGGCGGATCTGCACCTGAGCCTGGGTCAGCCGGAGGAGAGCGCCGAATACCTCTGCGCCGTCCATCAGCGCCTGTTGAATGTGATTCAGGACCCGCAAATGACGCCTGCCCTGCGACAGGCGGCGCTGCGGCACAGCAATAAAACCTACAGCGAACTCTTGGGTTTCGTCGGCCAATACGGCGAGTACCCACGCACCCGTCGCCTGCTCAACAGCAACGGCGAACATTCCCGCTCGGCGCTTCAGCACCACGTTGCCCGCGCTGGCACCCTCTCGTTTGGAGTCCACTGACATGCCGTTCACCTTGCCAGCCTTGCCCTACGCCTACGATGCGCTCGAGCCGCACATCGACGCGCAGACCATGGAAATCCACTACAGCAAGCACCACCAAACCTACATCAACAACCTCAACGCAGCCGTTGAGGGCAATGAATACGCCGAGTGGCCGATCGAGAAGCTGGTCGCCAGCGTAGCCGAGCTTCCGGAAAAACTGCGCCCGGCGGTGATCAATCAAGGCGGCGGTCATGCCAACCATTCGCTGTTTTGGGAAGTGATGAGCCCCCAAGGGGGCGGCCTGCCAAGCGGTGCGCTGGCGACGGCGATCGACGAGCAAGTAGGCGGATTCGACGCGTTCAAGGACGCCTTCACCAAGGCAGCGCTGACCCGCTTCGGCAGCGGCTGGGCCTGGCTGAGCGTTACCCCGGACAAAAAACTCGTGGTGGAAAGCAGTGGCAATCAGGACAGCCCGCTCATGAATGGCAACACGCCGATCCTCGGGCTGGACGTCTGGGAGCATGCCTATTACCTGCGCTACCAGAACCGTCGTCCGGAATACATCGCCGCGTTCTACAACGTCGTCAACTGGGATGAGGTTGCCAAGCGCTACGCAGCGGCGCTCGGCTGAAATTTCCCAGACCTCGGATAAGGCGATTTATGCGTTCGGACATACTGGCTCTCGGCAGCGTGCGGTTATTGCGGCTGGTATTGGGCTCGATTCTGGTCCTCGTTGGCACCGGCCTGCTGGTGGCCCAGGGACTTTCATGGGTTGCACTTGAGCCCAGAATGTTGCGAGCGCTGGAAGGCGGCGCCATCTGCGCATTGGGCACCGCGCTGGGTGCCGTGCCGGTGCTGGTGATCCGCGGCATGCCGGTGGCGGTGTCTGACGGCCTGCTGGGATTCGGTGCTGGCATCATGCTGGCAGCGACGGCGTTTTCATTGATTGTGCCGGGCTTGGGCGCGGCCCACGATTTGGGCTTTACCCCGTGGGGCGCCGGTGCGTTGATCAGCTTCGGGATATTGCTCGGCGCGGCGGGCCTGTTTCTGGTCGACACGCTGGTCTCCAGAGGACCGCAGTTGTCGGAGGTGGCCGGGAAACCGGCGATTCCCTCGAACATCTGGCTGTTTGTAATTGCCATCATTGCCCACAACATTCCCGAAGGCATGGCGGTGGGCGTGTCGGCGGGTGGTGGTCTGGCTCACGCCGACAGCCTGGCGATGGGTATCGCCATTCAGGATGTGCCGGAAGGGCTGGTCATTGCGCTGGTGCTGGCGTCTGCCGGCATGTCGCGGCTCAAGGCGTTTCTGATCGGCGCGGCGTCCGGGTTGGTCGAGCCGGTGTTCGCCGTGCTCTGCGCCTGGCTGGTGGAAGTGGCCGCGTTGCTGTTGCCGGTGGGTCTGGCGCTGGCAGCCGGGGCGATGCTGCTGGTGGTGACCCACGAAATCATCCCCGAATCCCGCCGCAACGGTCACGACAAAATTGCCAGCTTCGGATTGCTGGTCGGGTTCTGCCTGATGATGGTGATGGACACGGCGTTGGCCTGAGGGTGAGTGCAGGTGAAAGCCTGCCTCAACCCAGCTTCGACAGCGTCACGGCATCCGGCTTGCCGTCGAAAAACGCCTCAAGCACTTCCTGAAAAACCCGCGTTTCAGGCGCGAACGCTGCAAACAGGGTCATGCTCGAGCGCAGCTTCATGTCGTCCGGCGAGCCCATGATTTGCGTGGCGCTGCGAGCTTTCCACTCAAGCAACGCCTCGCAACAGCGCGCCAACCGTTCGCCCAATACCGGATGCTGCAAGTAGGCAATCGCCTCCTCACGCCCACTGATGCCGTACCGCCGGGCCATGTCGCTGTGGCCCAGACCCGCGACTTGCGGGAACACGAACCACATCCAGTGCGACTGTTTGCGCCCGGATTTAAGCTCCGACAATGCGCGTTCGTGGGTCGACGCTTGCGCCTCGACAAATCGCTGCAGGTCAAATGGATCGTTCATGGCTGACTCCTCTCCCTGACCACGGCCTCTCGCCGTGCTTGGAATTCAGACTACCGCAGCGGGCGATGTTTCCAGCGTTTTTAAGGCGCCCGCTGCTCAGGTGGATAAAAACCCTTATAATCCTGCGCCTATTCCCTCTGATGCGAGATCCGCCGTGAGCTTACCGCCGTGCCCAAAATGCAGTTCCGAGTACACCTACGAAGATGGCAGCCAGTTCGTGTGCCCGGAATGCGCCCACGAATGGTCGGCTGACGGCGCCAGCGCCGAAGCGGGCGACGACACCAAAGTCATCAAGGACGCAGTGGGCAACACCCTGCAGGACGGCGACACCGTCACGGTCATCAAAGACCTGAAGGTCAAAGGCTCGTCGCTGGTGGTCAAGGTCGGCACCAAGGTCAAAAACATTCGTCTGGTGGACGGCGATCACGACATCGACTGCAAAATCGACGGCATCGGCGCGATGAAGTTGAAGTCGGAGTTTGTGAAGAAAGGTTGATCGCCACGAGGATCGTTCCTCACGCTCCGCGTGGGAACGATCAAGCCAACTATGGATTCTTGGGGCATGTAGTGTGAAAGACTCAATCCTGCTGCTTGCAGTCGCTGTGATTGTCGCCTTTGCTGCGTGGGTGTTTTGGCACTACGTCGGTCTGAACGGTTTTGAACTACTAAGCACTTTAATGATTGTGTCGCTTGCGGTGGACAACACGCGCTTGCGGCGCGAAGTGAAAAAACGCAGGGCTTAATCGGTAGACAAGAGATCCAGGCGACCTCGCCGCCGCTCGCCTGTGATCGTTCCTCACGCTCCGCGTAGGAATGCCGCTCATGACGCTCCGCGTCCTTTAAACGCAAATGCGGACGCGGAGCACCCGCGCGGCGTTACCACGCGGAGCGCGGGAACGATCAGGGTAATCCCGCCGCCCGCATTAGCTCGGCAAATTAATCCCGAACGTATTCACCCCATGCTCGCTGCGCACGAACACCGTGCCGCCGTGCATCAGGGCGATAGCTTTAACGATCGCCAGGCCAAGCCCGTGGTTGGCGCCGCTGTTGCTGCGCGAGGCGTCCACCCGGTAGAAGCGCTCGAACAGTTTCGGCAGATGTTCCCCGGCGATCGGCGCGCCGGGGTTGGTCACGCCGATGCTGACGTAATCGCCCTCATTGCTAATGTCCACATGAATCAACTGCCCTGGCGAGGTGTGCTGCACCGCATTGTGCAGCAGGTTGATCAGCGCCCGGCGCAAGTGCGCGGTTTCGATGGGCGCGTTAGCATCGCCTCGCACCTCAACCTGCACCTGGGCGTCTTCCAGAATGAAATCCAGGTAATCCAGGGTCTTCGCCACTTCCTGAGCGAGTGAGGCCTGGGTCAGTTGCGTGGCCTTGCTGCCCTGATCGGCGCTGGCCAGAAACAGCATGTCGTTGATGATCGAGCGCAGCCGCTCAAGCTCCTCAAGGTTGGATTGCAGCACCTCGAAGTAATGCTCGGCCGACCGCCCTCGGGTCAACGCGACCTGGGTCTGCCCGATGAGATTGGTCAGTGGCGAGCGCAGTTCATGGGCGACGTCGGCGTTGAACGACTCCAGCCGCGAATAGGCCTGCTCAACCCGGTCCAGCGTCGAGTTGAACGAGGTCACGAACTGATCCAGCTCCGGCGGCAGATGCGCCAACTTCAGGCGCCCGCTCAATCGCGGCGGCGTCAGTTTGCGCGCCTCCAGCGACAGTTCCGTCAGCGGTTTCAGGCCAATGCGCGCCACCCAGTAACCCAGTGCTGAGGCGAGGAGAATGCCGACGGCTGCCAGACTGATCAGCGCGATGAGCAGGGAGTGTTGGGTCTGCCAGAAGGTTTCGGTGTCGACCGCTGTCAGAAAACGCAGCGGCGGGCGTTGATCTTTCGCCGGGAACTGACTGACCAGCACCTTGAACGGGTAATCATGCCCGCTCAGGTTCAGATCGCGCATGCCCAGCGGGCCCTTGGCGAAAGCGCGGATCTCGGCGTTGGGGTTACCGAATTCATAGGTCGGGTTGTCGCTGACCACCCAGAAGCGCAGGCGTTTGTCTTCCTCACTGAGCAGCCTGAGCTTGGCGTTGATCTTCGCCCAGTGTTCAGGCGTTCCGTAACGCTGGACCGCTGATTCGAGCACGCTGTAACGGGCATCGACTTCGGCTTCCGGCAGCAGACCCAAGCTCTTGTCCACTTGCAGGTAAAGCGCCCAGCCGATCAACAGAAACACCATCAGCGCCACGAGGGCGAACATGCCGCTCAGGCGCAGGGCGATGGAGTTAGTCGACAAGACGGCTCTCCAGCACGTAACCCATGCCGCGAATGGTGTGCAGCAGTTTTTGCTCGAACGGCCCGTCGAGCTTGGCGCGCAGGCGTTTGATCGCGACTTCGACGACGTTGGCATCGCTGTCGAAATTCACGTCCCAGACCATCTCGGCAATCGACGTCTTCGACAGGATTTCCCCCTGACGCCGCGCCAGTACGCTGAGTAGCGAAAACTCCTTGGCGGTGAGGTCCAGACGCACGCCGGCCCGCGTGGCCTTGCGACTGATCAGATCAATCCACAAATCGGCGACACTGATCTGCACCGGCTCGTGACCGCCGCTGCGCCGGGTCAGGGCTTGCAAACGCGCCACCAGTTCCAGAAACGAAAAGGGCTTGCCGAGGTAATCGTCAGCGCCTTCGCGCAGCCCGCGGATGCGATCGTCGACGTTCTCGCGGGCGGTGAGCATGATCACCGGCGTCTGTTTGCGCGCGCGCAGGGCACGCAGCACGCCATAACCGTCCAGACCCGGCAGCATGACGTCGAGAATGATCACCGCATATTCACTCTCCAGCGCCATGTGCAGGCCTTCGATGCCCTCGCGCGCGACGTCGGTGGTGTAACCCTGCTCGGTCAGGCCCCGGTGCAGGTAATCGGCGGTTTTCTCTTCGTCTTCGATAATCAGGACACGCATCGGTCCACGCTCACTTGTTGATGCTTACTTATAGGTGCTTGTTTCAACGGCTTGCTTTTCCGCACCCAATTGAACTGCGGCTGGCCTGGACGCTGTCGGGTCCGGCGTCGGACGCTGGCGATGGAAAAGTCGCTCAAGCTGCAGGTAGATCACCGGCGTGGTGAACAGCGTCAGCGCCTGGCTCACCAGCAATCCCCCGACAACGGCAATGCCCAACGGCTGACGCAGTTCAGCGCCGACACCATAACCGAGCATCAAGGGCAGCGCGCCGAGCAATGCGGCCAGCGTGGTCATGATGATGGGCCGGAAGCGCGTCAGACACGCTTCATAAATGGCGTCACGCGGGGACATTCCGCGATTGCGTTGAGCGTCCAGCGCGAAGTCCACCAGCAGGATGCCGTTCTTCTTGACGATGCCGATCAGCAGCACGATCCCGATCAGGCCCATGATCGAAAAGTCCTGACCCATCAGCCACAGCAGCAACAGCGCACCGATACCCGCGGAGGGCAGGGTGGAAATGATGGTCAGCGGATGGACGAAGCTTTCATAAAGCACGCCAAGGATGATGTACACCGCCACCAGCGCGGCGAGGATCAGCCACGGCTGGTTGGCCAGCGAACTCTGGAACGCCTGGGCCGCGCCCTGGAAGTTGCCGATGATCGAGGCCGGCATGCCGATTTCGTTCTTCGCCTGATCGAGCAGCACCACGGCATCCCCCAGCGCCACGCCCGCCGACAGGTTGAACGACAGGTTGGCGGCCGGGAACATGCCGTCATGGCTGATCGACAACGGGCCCATCTTCGGCGCACCGACCTTGGCCAGCGCTGACAGCGGCACCATTTCATTGGTCAGCGGCGAACGCAGGTAGAAGTAGTTCAGGCTTTCGGCCTTGCCGCGCTGTTGCGGCTCCAGCTCCAGAATGACTTTGTACTGGTTGATGTCGGTCTGGTATTCGTTGATCTGCCGCTGACCAAAGGCGTCGTACAGCGCCTGATCGACGTCCGCCGTGGTCAGGCCGAAGCGCGCGGCGGCGCTGCGGTCGATGTCCAGGTGCGTGACGCTGCCGCCCAGTTGCAAGTCGTTGGAGAGGTCACGGAAAGCCGACAGGGTTTTCAGCTTATCGGTCAACTTCTGCGTCCAGACATTCAGCAGCGCGCCGTCGTTACTCTTGAGCACGTACTGATACTGCGCGCGGCTCGGCCCTGAACCCAGGTTGATGTCCTGCCCGGCCCGCAGGTACAGGACGATGCCGGGGATCTGCGCCAGTTTCGGCCGGATCCGGTCAATGAATTGGCTGGCTGTCACATCCCGGTCTTCGCGGTCTTTTAGGGCAATCCACACCCGGCCGTTGGCAATCGTCTGGTTGCTGCCGCTGACGCCAACCGAGTGCGAGAACGCTTTGACCGCCGGATCGGCGGCGATGATTTTCGCCAGCTGTTTGTGTTTCTCGATCATGTCCGGGAATGAAATATCCGCCGCCGCTTCGCTCGTGCCCAGCACCATGCCGGTGTCCTGCACCGGGAAGAACCCCTTGGGGATCAGCACATAGCCGGCCACCGCCAGCACCAGGGTCAGGCCAAAAATCCCCATCATCAACCGCTGGTGGGCGAGGGCGAAGCGCACGCCGCGGGCATACCGCGCGAGCAGTCGCTCACCGAAGCCGGGCTTGGCGTGGGGATCGTGTTTCGGTGCGCGCATGAACAGCGCCGCGAGGGTCGGCGCCAGCGTCAGCGACACCACCACCGAAATCAGAATGGTCGATGTCGCGGTCAGCGCGAACTCCTTGAACAGCCTGCCGACCACGCCGCCCATGAACAGCAGCGGAATGAACGCGGCAATCAGCGAGAAGCTGATCGACACCACGGTGAAGCCGATTTCGCTGGACCCCTTGATTGCCGCATCGCGCATGCTGTCGCCGGCTTCGAGGTGTCGATGGATGTTCTCGACCACGACAATCGCATCGTCGACGACAAATCCCACGGCCACCACGATCGCCACCAAAGTCAGGTTGTTCAGGCTGAAACCGAGCACGTACATCAGCGCGAAACTGGCGACGAGGGACACGCCCAGCACGGCGGTCACGATCAGTGTCGCCGAGAGCTGGCGCAGGAACAGCGCCATGACCGCGATGACCAGGGCGATGGCGATCAGCAGCGTCATTTCCACTTCATGCAGCGACGCACGGATGGTTTTGGTGCGGTCGCTGAGCACCGAGACGTCCACCGACGCCG
This sequence comes from Pseudomonas sp. GW821-FHT02H06, assembly GCF_059421525.1. Classification (NCBI taxonomy): domain Bacteria; kingdom Pseudomonadati; phylum Pseudomonadota; class Gammaproteobacteria; order Pseudomonadales; family Pseudomonadaceae; genus Pseudomonas; species Pseudomonas sp. GW821-FHT02H06. Next base: position 305,441 of record NZ_JBWKVD010000004.1, on the reverse strand, counting down.
GGAGCATTTCCTGCAACTTGGGCAACTGGCCGAGCACGCGATCGACCGTCTCGACGATGTTCGCGCCGGGCTGGCGGAACACCACAATGTTTACGCCCTGCTGATCCCCGGACCAGGCGCGCACGTAGGCGTTTTCCGAGCCGTTGACGACCCGCGCCACGTCGCGCAAATGAACCGGCGCGCCGTCTTTGTAGGAAACGATCAGTTGCTCGTAGTCCTTCGCCTGAAACAGCTGGTCGTTGGAGGCGAGGGTGGAGATGCTGTCTTTGCCGTACAGCGCGCCCTTGGCCAGGTTCAGGCTGGTCTGCTGCAGGGATTCCCGCAGATCGGCGAGGGTCAGACCGATCGACGCGAGTTTCTCGGGCGCCGCCTGGACACGGATCGCCGGACGTTGCTGACCGGTGATGTTGACCTGACCGACGCCGTCGATCTGACTCAACTGACGCGCCAGCAGGGATTCGGTGACGTCGCTGAGCTCGGTGCCGGGCATCAGGTTCGAGCTGACGCTGAGGATCAGCACCGGGCTGTCCGCCGGGTTGACCTTGCGCCAGGTCGGCAGCGTTGGCAAATCCGCGGGCAAGCGCCCGGCTGCCGTGTTGATGGCTGCCTGCACTTCCTGCGCGGCGGTGTCGATGCTTTTGTTGAGGGTGAACTGCAGCGTCAGGTTGGTGGAGCCCAGCGCGCTGCTCGACGTCATCTGGGTCATGCCGGGAATGGCGCTGAACTGCACTTCAAGGGGCGTCGCCACCGACGACGCCATGGTTTCCGGGCTGGCGCCGGGCAACTGGGCGGCGACCTGAATCGTTGGAAATTCGGCTTCCGGCAGCGGCGCCACCGGCAGGCGAGGGAAGGCGATGCAGCCCAGCAGCACCAGCGCGAAGGTCAGCAAAACGGTGGCGATCGGGTGGTTGACGCACCAGGCGGAGATAGAACCGCGGCTGTTCATTTTGCCGCCCCGGTGGAGTCGGCCAGGGTGTCTACAGGATCACCCTTGACCACCTCGATCCGCGCGCCGTTTTTCAAACGTGACTGACCATCGCTGACCAGCACGTCATTGGCCTCCACCCCGCTGATGAGCATCAGGTCGCTGTCCTGATACAGCACGTTGACCGGCACCACTTCAGCCGTGTCGCCTTTGATCCGATACACGTAATGCTGGTCGATGCCGCGCTGCACCACTTGCGGCGGGACCTTCAGGGCACCGCGGTCGATGGCGGTCTGAATGCGCACGGTCACCAGTTGCCCGGGCCACAGCTTCTCTGCGGCGTTGTCGAATATCGCTTTGGCGCGAATGGTGCCCGTGCTGGCCGCCACCTGATTGTCGATCAGCAACAACTTGCCCTGACCCAGGAGCGTGCCGGTTGCGCCTTCGCCGAGGTAAGCGTTGACCGGCGCAGGCATGCTGGAGGCGATCAGATCATGCAGCGTTGGCAGCATCTGCTGCGGCAGGGAAAACTCGACCGCCACCGGGTCGATCTGCGTGACCGAGAACAGCCCGGTTGCATCGCTGACGCGCAGGAAGTTGCCTTCATCAACGTTGCGGATGCCGACCCGGCCCGTCACCGGCGAGCGTATTTGTGTGTAGGAAAGCTGCACCTGCGAGGCATTGATCGACGCCTGATTGCCCAGCGCCGTGGCCTTGAGTTGATCGACCAGCGCTTGCTGCTGATCGTACTGCTGTTTCGAGATGCTGTTGTCGACGGTCAGCAGCTTGTAGCGCTTGAGGTCGACATTGGCCACGTTCAGCTGCGCCTGGCTCTGGGTCAACAGCGCTTTGGCCTGATCGAGGGCAGCGCGGATCGAACGATCATCGATGGTTGCCAGCAGATCCCCCGCCTTCACCAGCTGCCCTTCCTTTACCAGCACTTTGGTCAGAATGCCGTCCACCTGAGGGCGAATCACCACGCTTTGCAGCGACAGCACCGAGCCGATCCCGGTGACATAACGCGGCACGTCTTCCTGAGTCACGGTGATCACGCGCACCGGTACGGCAACGGGGGCGCTGACTTTTTTCGCTGCGGGGCGAGTCAATGCCCAGACGCCTGTCACTACGAGCACGACCAACAGGGTCGCGAGCATCACGATTTTGTTCTTCTTCTGCATACAGGGACAGGCCAACCAGTGAATGAGGGGCGTAACCGGGAGCGTCCTTTATAACCCTTTGACCCGGTCAGCAAAATGACTGCTGCCTGTCAATATTGTCAGGTGAATAAGGGCAGACGATGAACGTGGGTAAAGAAACAAGGCCGCAGGGCGATACCCAAATAGAAGCCACGAGTTTCGATGAACGAGTTCTACTGTGACGGGGAAAATTCTTACATAAACTTCGTGAGTTCTGAATGCTTGTTCACAGGGCTCTGACTTACGTCGGTAAGCGGCTCTACTCCGGAGTGTGTGTCATGAAAAGCCTCATGGCTGTTTCGTTGTTGTTCTCGGTCGCAGTTCTCGGCGCTGACGCCATAGCGGGGTCCACCGCGTGGGCCGCCCAAGGTGGCCTGATGTTTCATGGCAGCGTGGTGAATGCCGCGTGCGATGCCCAGGTCTTGAGCGCTCCGTCGGCGGCATTACTTCCGACAACCTTGCAGGCCGACCCTGACGTCACCGTGGGCCTGAGTCGCCACAACGACGCCTGCGGCAAAGGCGTTGTGCCCGTGCAGGCACGTTACACCGAACTGGTTCCCGACCCGCAGAGCCCCCGCGCGGGAATTGTCACGCTGACCTACCAGTAGGCACTGCTCCCCCTCGATTCCCGATCCCCACTGACGACCCCGGTTCCATTGAGCCGGGGTTTTTCGTGGGTGAGACTTTTACATGGGCGCGTTTTTCAGGTCGGCGGTTAGGTGCCAGGCGCGAAGGTTGGTGAAGGTTCTTCGCGAGGGTTACTCCGCAAACCCCCGCCCGGTGAGGCCTCTGAAACAATAGCGTCATCTCCTACCGAAAGTTCCGACGCGCGCCACTGTCCTTTCAATCCACAGGATGTAGAACGCCTGACAGCCGATCCTGGAAGCGCTGCTTATAGTTCCTCTCGTCCTTTTGGGCACACACGAATCGACACAAGGAACGTCGTTATATGAAAAAGCTTTCTCTTACCCTGGCTATCGTGGCCGCAATGGGGCTTGGCATTTCCGGGACCGCGAATGCTGCGAACAACGGCAAACTTGTTTTCACCGGCACCCTGACCAACATCACGTGTGACATCGGCGCCGGGACTGGCGCCACCCCTGGCAACAACCCCGGCGAGATCAATGTCGACCTGGGCAACGTCTCGTTTTCCGACATCGGTCTCTTCGCCGACAACAAACTTGAAACTGCATCGCCCATCCAGCTGCTGGTCAATTGCACCGGCGGCGCCGCTCAATACAACACCGTGAACATGCGCTTCGTCGCCCGTCAGGGCAGCGGTCTGGATAACCTCGACCAGAAACTGCTGCGGGCTACCGGCGCGGCGGACGGCGTGGGCATCGGCCTGCTCAATGCGTCCAACCAGTTGATGGACCTGAGCGGCAACGAAACCATCGACACGCCGCTGGTCAAGGACGGCGCCGATGGCGCGACCGCCGAGATCAACTTCGGCGCCGTTTATGTCCTCAACGGCGCGACAACCAACCCGGGTAATGCCGACGGCTTCCTGCCGTTCGTGATGGATTACGAGTGATGTAGCAGGCGAGCGGGCAATGGCTCGCTCGCCTTCCTGGCTTATCCACCTCACAGCCCAAGACGGTCTCACCATGTTTCCTGAATTCCTTCGCGGCTCCGCCCTCTGGCTGGGTTTGCTTCTGGCTGCCCCGGCGCAGGCGGGCATCGTGCTCAACACCACGCGTGTCATCTACCAGGCCACGGACAAGGAGGTCAGTTTCGTTGTGAACAACAGCGGCACGGCTGACATCCTCGCCCAGTCATGGCTTGAAGCGCAGAGCGACACCGAGAATCTGCCCTTCGTCGTCACCCCGCCGCTGGCGCGAATGGCAGGCAGTGCCCGGCAAATGATTCGGGTGATCTACGCCGGCGAAGGTTTGCCCAACGACCGCGAGTCGGTGTTCTGGCTCAACGTCCAGGAGATCCCGCAATCGGCGAAGGACAACCAGCTGCAGATCGCGATTCGCCAGCGCATCAAGCTCTTCTACCGGCCCGCCGGGTTGAATGGCGATCCCCTCGATGCGGCAAAAAGCCTGGAGTGGCGCGTATACGACGGCCAGCTGGAAGTCAGTAATCCGACGCCTTATCACGTGTCGATGATCCAGATCGACGCCCGGCAGCAGGGCAAGACGCTGTTCAAGGCGGACAGCAGGATGCTGGCGCCAAAGCAGACCGTCCAATTGCCGCTCACCAGACTGGTCAGCGGTCACGCGGTGGAGCTGCGGTTCATCAGCATCAACGATTTCGGCGCGCAAGAGCCGTACAGCGCGAAGGTTTCCGGTGGCCAGACGACTCAAGCCATCAAGGTCGCCAACGTCATCACCCGGGCCGAGTAGCCACTCAGTCGGGAAGGCTTTCGCCCAGGTTTTCTTCGGTCGCCGTCATGCGATCCCAGCGCCTTGCGCCTGCCAAACGTGGTTTGCCAGTGCCCTCGGAATCGAGAACACGAGTGAAACCCGCCAATGGAACCCCGAGATCACCAAAAGGGATATGCACGGATGGCAGCATGCTCTTCACACCTCGACCGCAGGCATCCAGCGCATGAGCCGTTTCGGATCAGCCCGGTGGCGAGGATTATCCTTGCATCGGCAGGGCTGGCACTGGCCTCGCCTGCGACTGCAATGACTGACCAAAACAGCGCCGCGACCCATGTGAAATTCAATACCTCGTTCATTCAGGGCACCGATCAGCCCGCCGATCTCGCGACGTTTTTGCAAGGCAACAGCGTGGTCCCCGGAAGCTATCGGGTGGATATCTACGTCAACCGTGTGCTGAGCGGGCGGCGTGACATCAACTTCGTCTCCAATGCCGCGAAGGGCACTGTTGAAGCCTGTCTCACCCTGGACATGCTCCGCCAGTTCGGCATGAACACCGACGCCGTGCAGGCCGGTGACGCTTCGCCAACAGCCTGTTTCGATCTCCCGGCGCGGGTCGAATTTGCCCGCGTCGATTATCAGCCGGCGAGCCTGCGCCTGAACATCAGCATCCCTCAGGCGATGATGTCGCGCAGCGCTCGCGGTTACGTGCCGCCGGAGTTATGGGACGAGGGCGAGACGGTCGGTTTCGTGAATTACAACTTCAGCGGCGCGCGTCGCTCCCGCAGCGGCCAGGCTGAAGATCAGGATCAGTATTACCTGAGTGTTCGCAACGGCGTGAACCTCGGCGCCTGGCGACTGCGCAACGAGTCTTCTCTGACCTACGGCAATGACCAGCCCTACCGCTTTCGCAGCAACCGGACGTTCATCCAGCGTGACATCACCTCGCTGAAAAGCCAGTTGACCCTGGGCGAGACTTTTACCGATTCGCAGGTGTTCGACAGCGTTCGGTTCCTCGGCGCCATGGTGATGTCCGATGAGGGCATGCTGCCTGACAGCGAGCGGATTTTCGCGCCGGTCATTCGTGGTATTGCCGACACCAACGCATTGGTGGAAGTGCGGCAGAACGGTTTCATGCTGTACAGCGGCAACGTCTCGCCAGGCCCGTTCGAAATCACCGACATCTACCCCAGCGGGTCGAACGGCGATCTGGAAGTGACGGTGGTCGAAGCCGATGGCAGCAAGCGCGTCTTCGTCCAGGCCTACGCATCACTGCCGATCATGGTGCCGAAAGGCGCGTTGCGCTACAGCCTCGCCGCCGGCCAGTACCACAGCAACATGGAAGATGGCCTTTCACCCTCGTTCGCCAGCGGCACGCTGGTGTATGGCCTGACCGAACGGGTGACGGCAGCGGGCGGCGTGCAAATCGCCGAGGATTACCAGGCCGGCAACATCGGCGCGGGGGTCAACACCGGGCTCGGCGCGGTGTCGCTGGATCTGACCCAGTCCCTCAGCCGCCAGCGCGAGCAACGCTACAGTGGGCAAAGCCTGCGCCTGCGCTACGCCAATACGCTGGACCTGACCAACACCACCCTCGCCGTGGCCGGTTATCGCTATTCAACGGATCAATACCTGACGTTCGACGATCACGTGGATGCGTTGCAAGCACGTGACGGATCAGCCAGCGGGCGCGCCAAAGATCGCATCGAAATCAGCCTGACTCAGGCGCTGCCGGAGCAGTCTGCGTCGCTTAGCTTTACCGGGTCGGAGCAGCGCTACTGGGACCGTGGCAGTAAGACGCGCCAGCTGTATCTGTCGTGGAACTCGGCGTGGCGCAGCCTTAGCTACAACGTGTCGGTCGAGCGTAACCAGACCTTCGCGCGCAGCGGAGAAAGCCAGTCCGACAACCGCATTGCGCTGACATTGAGCCTGCCGCTGGGAAGCGATTCCGGCTCGTCGCGGCTGTTTGCCAATGCCGTGCGTGACAGCTCCGGCGCGTCCAGCCTGCAGTCCGGCTTGAACGGTCAACTGTTCGACGACCGCAACAGCTTCTACTCGCTGCAGGCCGGCCACGACAGTGCGTCGGGCTCATCGGGCTTCGGCAAACTCAGCACCACCACGGCCTACGGGCGTTTCGATGCGGGCTACGGGCAGGGCAGGGATTATCAGGCGCTGAGCATGGGCGCGTCGGGTTCGGTGGTCGCCCACGCGGGCGGGGTGAATTTCGGTCAGCCCCTGGGCGAGACCTTCGCGCTGGTGCAGGTAAAAGGGGTCAGCGGCGCGCGGCTGAACAATTTCAGCAACGTCGAAACGGCCGATAACGGTTACGCCATCCTGCCTTACGCCCAGCCTTATCGAACCAACTGGGTCAACCTCGACACCCGCCAGTTGGGCGCCGATGTCGAGCTGGAGAATGCCGTGGATCAAGTCGTGCCCCGACGCGGCGCGGCGCCCTTGGTCAGCTTTCGTACGGCAATCGGTCGGCGTGTGCAATTCGAACTGGTGCGAGCCGATGGCAGCCGTTTGCCCATGGGCGCAGCGGTGGAAGACGAGCAGGGCAAGCCGCTGGCGACTGTCGACCCCAGCGGGCGAGCGCTGGTGCTGAGCGAGCGGGACAGCGGCGAGCTCATCGTCAAATGGACCGATCAGCAATGCCGTGCATCGTTCGCGCTGCCGCCGAAAGAAGCCCATCGCAGCTACGATCGCCTGAAGGTGCAGTGCCAATGAAGCGCGCCTGTCTGTCAGGGCTTTTTCTGGCCGTCATCAGCGGCATGGCCCAAGGCGCCGTCTCACTGTCAGGCACCCGGTTGATCTTCGACGGCCGTTACAACGAGGCGACGATCGAGGTCAGCAACCGCGGTGATTCCGAGGCCCTGATTCAAGCCTGGCTCGATGCACCGCGCGCAGATGATCCACCGGGCCGTGATCAACCCGGCAATGCGCGCGCAGCCGATCTGCCGTTTGCGTTGACCCCGCCCCTGGCGCGCCTGCCAGCCAAGGGCAAGCAGACCTTGCGCCTGCTCTATGAAGGCGTCGGCATGCCCCAGGACCGGGAGTCGATGCTGCACCTGTACGTGCTGGAAATTCCTCGGCGCAGCCCGGCGGTTCAGCAGTTGAGCATTGCCATCCGCCAACGCATCAATGTCTTCTATCGGCCAGCAGCGCTGACTGGCGACCCGGCCGATGCGGCGCAAACGCTGATCTGGCAACGCGCTCCATCAACCGATGCCACGCTTTCCGTGCGCAACCCGACGCCGTATCACGTTTCGCTGCAGGACCTGCGCATCAATGGCATCGAAGTCGCAAACCACCGGTTGCTGCCACCTTTTTCGGCCGCCTCACTGACGCTGCCTGTCATCGGTTTGAAGGGATCAGTGGCTGAAACCCTGAGCTTCAAGGCCATGACCGATTACGGCGGACAACGCGATTACTGCGCGCCGTTTCAGGGTGGGCAGCCGTTCGCAGTGCCGCTGCGCACGTCGGATTCACACTCACTCATAGGGAAATGCTGACATGAAAAGATCCATCATCCGCGGGTGGCTGACGCTGCCGATCACGTTGCTGATGACGCTATTGATGCCCGGTCTCGCCATGGCGCTGACCTGCAAGACCCAGGGCGCAGGCGAGTCTGTGGTTCGTGCGGACCTGAGCAGCACCGTCGCCATTCCCGCTAACCTGCCTGATGGCAGCGCGGTCTGGCGTTCGGAGCGGCTGAACCTTGCGGTTGAGTGTGCCAGGGACGAAACGGGTGGCCCTGAAGAAGTGTTCTTGTATCTGAACCCGGACAACCTGCAGATCGGACAGGGGATTCGCGCCGGACTCACGTTGAGTGGCATTGATTTCGTGCAGACCAGCGGGCGGGTTCCCACGCAACAGCAAGCGCCGGCCTGCACGGAGGCAGGTTCGGCCTGTCCGAGCGTCACGTTCAACCTGCCGTTTTCGGTGTTCATCCAGAAATACGGCCCGACCCCGCCTTCTGGCGTCGCGAGTGGTTTGCACGACTATCGCATGTTCCAGCTCGATGGCGGCAGCGGGCAAAATCCCGGGCCTGACGCCACGCTCAGCTACGTCATCAACAACCTTGAGGGCCTGCGGTTCGTCGCCTGTGACGCTGAATTGCGGGTCATGCCCGAGACCGTGGATTTCGGTGACGTGGCCATCCGCAACGTGCGAGTAGGGGAGCCGGCCACTTTTCAGCGCTTCGCGCTGGCTACCAGCCGCACCTGCGAATCGCCGTTCAGCCTCAATGCGCGCATCACGCCGGTGTCCGGGATACTCAAGGGTGATGTACTGGTGCCGGTCGACAATGACAGCATCGGCATTCGGATTACCCGTGCCCGCGATGACTCGACCGTGCCGTTCCACGAGCCCTTTCACCTGACCGATCTGCTGGAGGGCGATTACTCCGAGACGGCTGACTTCAACGCCCAGTTGCTGTGGCAAACCAGTACGCCGACCGCGGGCCCGTTTTCAGCGGAAGTCATGGTGGATCTGTTTTACAAATAGGCGCGCGCAGTCGGTCTGTTGGCAGCAGCGATCCGCCAGCGATTCAGGTATGCTGCGCGGCCCTCGGGCGCCGCCCGTATTCCTCGACTGTCTGCCATTCCGGAGCTTTCATGACCACCCCCGAACACACGCCCGCTCCTGATGCTCGTGAATCGCACGCTTCGGTCGACGCCGACGCTGCCCCGGCGGATACAAAACCTGCGATTCCGGCGTTCAGCTTCCCGTTCAAGCCGGGCGAGCTGTTGCAGGCGAAGAAGGATCAGCAGCACTACAAAGGCTCGGGTAAATCGAACCACGACAAGCGTCCGGGCGTTGCGCCATCAGGCACCCGTCGGTCGATGGGCAAGCGCTGATTACACCGTCGCAGGCGAGGACGCTGCCGGGGGAATCACCCGCCCGCCATGCTCACACTTCTTTGCGAAAGCTGTCCCGATACTGAGTCGGCGTCACCCCCAGACGCTGACTGAAGATCAGCCGCATGCGCGCAGCGCTGCCAAATCCGCAGTGATACGCCACCGCCTTGATCGCCATTTCGCTGCCTTCCAGCAAATGGCGAGCGGCGTCGATGCGCGCACGCTGCACGAACTCCGCCGGTGTGACCTTGGCGTCGCGGGCAAATACCCGAGCGAACGTCCGGGGGCTCATCGCCACCACGTCGGCCAGTCGCTCCACTGAAAAGGGCTCGCCGATGTGCTCCATCACATAGCGCTGTACCTTGGCCACGGGCGAGTCGTCATCTGCCGACGCCGTGAGGTACGGGCTGAATTGCGACTGCCCGCCCTGACGCTGGGCCACCACCAGCAGACGTTTGGCCACCGCCAGGGATATCGCCGGGCCGTGGTCCTCCGCCACCAATGCCAGCGCCATGTCGATGCCCGCCGTGACCCCGGCTGATGTCATCAGCGCACCGTCGCGAACATAGATGCGATCGGGCTCGACCCTCGCGTGGGGGAACTGATCGGCGAGCTGCTCAGCGTGGCTCCAATGGGTAGCGGCCTGCTTGCCATCCAGCAAACCGGCGTGGCCGAGGATGAACGCCCCTGTGCAGATCGAGCCGTAGCGTTGCGCCTGGGGCACGGCTTCCAGCAGCCAGTGAGTGATGGCGGGCATTTCCGCGCCGTTTGGCAATGAGGGACCGCCGGGAATCAGAAGGATGTCGAACTGCTTCGGCGCGTCCGCCAGGGAATACTGCGCACCCAGTGGCATGCCGTTGGACGCAATGATCGGGTAGGGCGCCGTGCCGAGGGTGATGATCTCGTAGCCATCACCGTCGGGCAGGAAACGGTTGGCTTCGGCGAAGACGTCGAGCGGGCCGGCCACGTCCAGGGCCTGCACGTTGGGAAACAGCACAATCGCGACGCGCTTCATCCTACTTCTTTGGCAATGTGGTGACGTTATCCCACTCGGTAATCAGCGCTTTCTTGTTCTTGCGGTCGTAGAGGCACAGCTCGGTGCCGGTCTTGTTCTTCATGAACGCCTGTTTGTACTGACCTTTGATCAACAGTGCGTTGAAGCCGACGCTGTCATCGAAGGCCGCATCGGCGCCGGCCGGCTTGGCGTTTTTCAGGGAACTGGCGCTGACACAACTGTCGACCAGGGTTTTGTTGAAGGCGGTCCAGGCGTCCGGGCTGGAGGCATTGGCCTGGCCGGCAGCGGCAGCGGTGAGAACGAGCAACAGCGCGGTGTGCATCTTCACGGGTACGCATCTCCATGGCGTGAGCGGGTGAACGAGGCTCGGCGCAGATTCAGCGCGGTTCCAGTTCGTGGCGCTGAATATATTGCATACCGGCGCGCTCATACAGCCGGCGTGCGGCCAGATTGCTTTCCATCACCTTGAGGTCGACATGACCTTCACCGCGCTGGCGGAAAGCTTTGAACACCTGATTGAGCAGCGTGAGACCCAGCCCTTGACGGTGCGCGCGGGGGTTGACCACCAGATTGCGGATGAACGCGCTGGTCCAGCATTGCGCAACGGCCACCACACCTTCAGCGTCCTCAAGAACGAAACACAGCGCCGGATCAAACTCGGGATCAGTCTCGAAGGCATCGAGCCAAGTGGCATAGTCTGCAACACGACCGCCGCCGTGCTCGCGACCCAGCACCAGCAACTGGTGAACGGCCGGGGCGTTCTGCCCGGTGAAATCAACCTGACGCACGGCGGCGGGCCAGCCCGGATCATGGCGTGCCGGGCCGAGGTCGCGGCGCATCAACCAGTAATGCGCGGTGGAGGCATCGCCTGCGGCCGGTCTCAGATTCCCTGAGCTTCGACCGTGCGGGCGGCTTCGATCAAGCATCGTGTCAGCTCGGGCGAGGAGAACTTGGTCAGAACAGCGTTGGCGCCGGCAGCATCGGCTTTCTCGGCATTCATCGCGCTGTCCAGCGAAGTGTGCAGCAGCACGTACAGTTCCTGGAAGTCCGGCGTCTCCCGAAGCGTGCGGGTGAGCGCGTAGCCGTCCATCTCCGACATCTCGATGTCGGACACCACCACGTTGATCTGCTGTGCGGTGCCTTGCAAATCGAGTAACTGATCAATGGCTTCCCGCGCACTTCGGGCGGTGTGGCATTCGATGCCCAGATTACGCAGGGTAATCACCGATTGTTGCAGCGCCACCTGACTGTCATCGACCACCAGGATGCGCGCCTTCGCCAGCACCTTGGCGTCATCGGCGCTGAGCTCGGCGCGTTCGGCGACGATCCGTGCGGGCGCGATACCGTGAATGACCTTCTCGATGTCCAGCACCTGAACCAGCGTCCCATCCACCTGCGTCACGCCGGTGATGAATGACTTGTTGCCGGAGCCAAAGGGCGGCGGACGAATGTCGGTGGTCAGGCAGTGAACGATCTTGCTGACGGCCTGAACATGCAACCCCTGCTTCGACCGGCTGACATCGGTGACGATCAGGCAGCCGCCATCGGGGTCCACCAACGGGCGCTCGCCGATGGCACGACTCAGGTCAATCACCGACAGCGGGTTGCCACGCAAGGTGGCGACCCCTTTGACGTGTGGGTGGGATTCCGGCAAACGCGTAAGGGGAGGGCAGGGGATGATTTCACTGACCTTGAGCAGGTTGATCGCCATCAGCTTTCCGCTGCGTAACGTGAACAGCAGAAGCGAGAGTGAATCTGCGCGGACGTTCTTGGACATATAAACCTTCTGTGATGCGTTGCCTGGCCGCGTGGGTTCGGCCAACAGCTTTCGATGACGGTTTATCGACCTGATGAAGTCAGGCTTTAGCCCTTTCGATTTTACCCGGCCGGCTGGCCTGTCAGCATTGCAGTCAATTTGACCGTAGTCAGGTCATTTTGACCCGCGATTCGACGAGGTCATATTGACTGTGCGTTGGCCAGGCCCTTGATTTCAGGCTTTGGGGTCGCTGGCACGATTCCTGAACAACCGAGGTAACGCTTACTCATCACCTCTCGGGAGTTACTTATGTTGTCCGCATCGGATCGTGCCATCGTCAAGTCAACAGTGCCACTGCTGGAAAGCGGCGGAGAGGCGCTGATTACCCATTTCTACCAAATGCTCCTCGATCGATACCCGCAAGTGCGTCCACTGTTCAACAAGGCGCATCAGGCCAGTGGTGAACAGCCTCGCGCCGTGGCGAACGGGGTGTTGATGTACGCCCGCCACATCGATCAGCTTGATCAACTGGGCGATCTGGTCGCCAAGATCATCAACAAACACGTGGCGCTGCAGATCCTTCCCGAGCACTACCCGCTCGTTGGCGAGTGCCTGCTTGAGTCGATTCGCGAAGTGCTGGGGAAGGAAGTCGCCACTGGCGAGGTCATCACTGCGTGGGGCAACGCCTACGGGCAACTGGCCGACATTTTGATCGGCGCGGAAAAAGCCATCTACGACGAGAAAGCCCAGGCAGCAGGCGGCTGGCGTGGTGAGCGTGAATTCAAAGTGGTCGCCAAAACGCCGGAGAGCGCGGAAATCACCTCGTTCCACTTTGCGCCGGCAGATGACCAGCCGATCCTGCAAGTCACCGCCGGCCAGTACATCGGCATGCAGCTGCACGTGAACGGCGAAGAGATCCGCCGCAATTACTCGTTATCGGCCCTGGCCGGGAACAATCAGTACCGCATCAGCGTGAAACGCGAGCCTGATGGAGTCGCTTCGAATTATCTGCATGATCAGCTGCAGGTCGGCGACAGCATCAATCTGTATCCGCCCTCCGGAGAATTCACCCTGACCGACAGCGACAAACCGCTGGTGCTCATCAGCGGTGGCGTCGGCATCACGCCAACCCTGACCATGCTCGAAGCGGCATTGCCGACTCAGCGGCCGATTTACTTCATCCACTGCGCGCGCAACGGCTCGGTCCATGCGTTTCGCGACTGGATCGAAAGCCTGGTGAGCAAGCATCCTCAGCTCAAACGTTTCTACTGCTACGCCGAAGATGACGGCGTCAGCCCGGCGGCCCATGCGACGGGTCTGCTCGATCAGGCGCGCCTGGAGCAATGGCTGCCGGAGAATCGCGACGTCGATGCCTACTTCCTGGGGCCTAAAGGCTTCATGGCGGCGATCAAGCGTCAACTGAAAGCGGCCGGCGTGCCCGATGCACAGGCGCGGTATGAATTCTTCGGTCCTGCGTCAGCATTGGAATAATCGCTGCGACAATTAGACGCATCCTACATATATAGAAGGATTCCGGGCCGCGACCCATCGCTGCGACAAAAAGCCGCACGCTTCTATATATAGGCACGAAACAGGAGAGCTAACACTAGCGTTTGAATTGGAATGTTAACGCTCGGCTAATGCAGCCGTGTTCACCATTGCGCGGGTTACGGCGGTGGACCGGGAGGCGGTCACGTTCGGTCGCGAATGGCACTGCGTGAACGGGGTGTCGTGACGGTGATAGAATCGCCGCCCTTGCGGGGCGTCCGGGCCGCAACGCTCCACATCCGTCGATCCGGATGACTCCAATTCAAAGGGCATGTGAATGACTGAAGAGATGTTGTACCTGCGGCGTGAAAAGCAGTTTCTGGTGTTGCTGGGCATCATCTGCCTGGCGCTGATCGGCGGCGCCTTGTACATGCAGGTGGTGCTGGGCGAAGCGCCTTGCCCGCTGTGCATCCTGCAGCGGTATGCGCTGTTGTTCATCGCGGTGTTCGCGTTCATCGGCGCGGCAATGCCAGGCCGTCTGAGCCTGACCATCTGCGAAGCGCTGGTGGTGTTGAGCGCCGTGGGCGGGCTGGTTACCGCCGGGCGTCACGTGTACATCCAGACCCACCCTACCGAGAGCTGCGGTATCGATGTGCTGCAGCCGATTGTCGACGGTCTGCCCCTGGCGTCTCTATTTCCGCTAGGCTTTCAGGTAGGCGGTTTCTGCGAGACGCCATATCCGCCAGTTCTCGGTTTGTCTTTGGCGCAATGGGCGTTAGTGGCGTTTGTACTGACTGTTGTGCTGGTTCCTGCGGGAATTATTCGTAACCGGATGAAAGCACGCTGATTACAAAGTGTTGCGTAACAAAGCCCCGGAAATCCTTCAACAGAACCGGGGCTTTGCCCAGTTTCAGGGTGCGGCATAACACCGCATTTTTACCGAACGTGAAATTAACTGTTGCGCAGAAACTTATAGTCAATAAAACTTTACGTATCTACAATCGCCCCCAATTCACGCCCCCCCTCATTTGCGGGACGGTGTAAATCGAGGTTATGGAGCGTCTTTTCGCTCTAGTAGACGCGGTTCGAATGGCCTCCCGAGTCACGTTCTGAATGTCTGCGCCAAGGGATAGGGTCCGCATTAGCGGGTGCCACCATTCGAATAAGAAACCAAAGCTCAACCCGGATTTGTTGTGAGGCCCCATGCTTCCTGACAGGCCCCTTTTCAATCCAAGCATTTGCCAGCACCTGGCAGGGTGAAGTGTTGGCGGTCGAAACCCAACTGCGATGCGAAAGCTGCTTTTAGAGGTCGTGAGATGAGTAAAAAAAGGTACCCCAGGTTTTTTGGCTTCTTGGCCCTTTTCAGCATGCTCCTGCTCAGCGGGTGCGATTACACCCTGCTGGATCCCAAAGGCCATGTGGGCGTTCAAGAGCGTGACCTGATCATCACTGCTACCTTGCTGATGCTGCTGGTGGTGGTGCCGGTCATTTTCATGACCATCATCTTCGCCTGGAAGTATCGCGCTACCAACAAGAGCGCGACGTACACGCCTGACTGGGCGCATTCGACCCGGATTGAGCTGGTGGTCTGGCTGGTTCCATTGGCCATCATCATCGTGCTCGGCTATGTGACCTACAAGTCGACCCACGCGCTGGACCCTTACCGTCCGCTCGAGTCAGACGTCAAGCCGCTGACCATTGAAGTGGTCGCACTGGACTGGAAATGGCTGTTCATCTATCCGGAACAGGGCATCGCCACCGTCAACAAGATCGTGTTCCCGGCCAACACGCCGATCAATTTCCGCATCACTTCCGATTCGGTCATGAACTCGTTCTTCATCCCTGCACTGGGCGGCCAGATCTATGCGATGGCCGGCATGCAGACCAAGCTGCACCTGATCGCCAATGAAAACGGCGAGTTCGATGGTATCTCCGCCAACTACAGCGGCGCAGGTTTCACCGGCATGAAATTCAAGGCGACTGCCACCTCACAGGCTGATTTCGACGCTTGGGTTGCCGACGTCAAGAATTCACCTAAAACACTGGCAACGGCCGAATACGCCGCGCTGGCCAAGCCTAGCGAACGTAACCCCGTTGAACTCTACTCCTCGGTCACTCCGAACCTGTTCCAGATCATCATCGACAAGTATGAAGGTATGAAGCCGGGCAAGATTGTCCATGAGAAGAAAGAAGTAGCAGGTACGGAAGGGATGGACATGGGTAAGCATTCAGCTGCGCAGGCAGAGGAGTAAACGATGTTTGGTAAATTAAGTCTGGACGCGATTCCGTTCCACGAGCCGATAGTCATGATCACGGTCGCCATGATCGCGATCGGTGGTGCGGCATTGCTGGGTCTGATCACGTACTTCAAGAAGTGGACTTACCTCTACACCGAGTGGCTGACGTCTGTCGACCACAAGAAAATCGGTGTCATGTACATCATCATTGCAATGGTCATGCTGCTGCGCGGCTTTGCCGACGCCGTACTGATGCGTTCGCAATTGGCCATGGCCACTGAAGGCTCACCCGGCTACCTGCCGCCTGAGCACTATGACCAGATCTTCACCGCTCACGGTGTGATCATGATCATCTTCATGGCGATGCCGTTCTTCACCGGCCTGATGAACATCGTCGTGCCTCTGCAGATTGGCGCTCGCGACGTTGCCTTCCCGTTCCTGAACTCCTTGAGCCTCTATCTGCTGATCTCCGGCGTGATTCTGGTCAACGTGTCTCTGGGCGTCGGCGAGTTCGCACGTACCGGTTGGGTGGCCTATCCACCGCTGTCGGAACTGGGCTATAGCCCGGGCGTGGGTGTGGATTACTACATCTGGGCACTGCAGCTGTCAGGACTGGGGACAACGTTAACCGGGGTCAACTTCCTGGTTACCGTGCTGAAGATGCGTACCCCTGGCATGAAACTGATGGACATGCCGATCTTCACCTGGACCTGCACCTGGGCCAACGTCCTGATCGTGGCTTCGTTCCCGATCCTGACCGGTACCCTGGCGTTCCTGACCCTCGACCGTTATCTGGACTTCCACATCTTCACGAACGAGTTGGGTGGTAACCCGATGATGTACGTGAACCTGTTCTGGGCGTGGGGTCACCCCGAGGTTTACATCCTGATTCTGCCGGCGTTCGGGGTCTTCTCCGAAGTCATCTCGACGTTCACCGGCAAGCGTCTGTTCGGCCACCATTCGATGATCTACGCCTCCGGCGCGATCTCGATCCTGGGCTTCATGGTCTGGCTGCACCACTTCTTCACCATGGGTTCGGGTGCAAGCGTCAACGCCTTCTTCGGTCTGGCGACGATGCTGATTTCCATCCCGACGGGTGTGAAACTGTTCAACTGGCTGTTCACGATCTACCAGGGACGTCTGCGCTTCACCGCGCCAGTCTTGTGGACTCTGGGCTTCATGGTCACCTTCTCCATCGGTGGTATGACCGGCGTACTGCTGGCTATCCCGGGTGCCGACTTCGTTCTGCACAACAGCCTGTTCGTGATCGCGCACTTCCATAACGTGATCATCGGTGGTGCTGTGTTCGGTTACATCGCCGGCTTCGCGTTCTGGTTCCCTAAAGCGTTCGGCTTCAAGCTGAACGAAAAGTGGGGCAAGGCAGCGTTCTGGTTCTGGATCTCGGGTTTCTACGTCGCCTTCATGCCGCTGTACGCATTGGGCTTCATGGGCATGACTCGTCGTCTGAACACCACTGACAACCCGGACTGGACGCCATACCTGCATGTCGCGTTCGTCGGTGCGTTGCTGATCGCTGTCGGTATCGCCTGCCAGCTGATCCAGATATTCGTGAGTATCCGTGACCGCGAGCAGAACCGCGATCTGACCGGTGACCCATGGAATGGCCACACCCTGGAATGGTCCACCTCGTCGCCACCGCCTTTCTACAACTTTGCGGAAATGCCGAAAGCCAACGAGATCGACCCGTGGTATGCCGCCAAGCGTGATGGCGAGGCCTACAAGGTTCCGGCCAAGTACTCCGACATCCACATGCCGAACAACACGGCAACGGGCATGGTGATGGGCCTCCTGCTGACCGTCTTCGGTTTCGCGATGATCTGGCACATCTTCTGGCTGGCGGGCGTCAGCCTGATTGGCACGATCGTTTACTTCGTGATTCATGCGGCACGTGACGATCAGGGCTACATGGTTCCTGCATCCGAAGTGGCACGCATTGAAGGCGAGCAACACGCGATCCTGGCTCGTGTTCGCAATGGTCAGACAAACACTCCTGTCAACAAGCTGGAGCAGGCATAAACAATGTCGAACTTAGTATTTGATGGTGCGAAGGGTCACGACCACGGTCATGACCACGAGCACGACCATGGTCACCATGACGCCGGCGAGATGAAGATCTACGGTTTCTGGATCTACCTGATGACCGACTGCATTCTGTTTGCGTCGATCTTCGCCATTTACGCGGTACTGGTAAACAACGTAGCGGGTGGCCCTGCGGGCCACGACATCTTCGAACTGCCTTACGTGCTCGGCGAAACCGCCTGCCTGTTGCTCAGCTCGATCACCTACGGCTTCGCCATGCTGGCGATGCACAAGGGCAACAAGTCCGGCGTTCTGGGTTGGTTGTTCGTGACCTTCCTGTTCGGCCTGGGCTTCATCGGCATGGAGATCAACGAGTTCCACCTGCTGATCTCCGAAGGTTACGGCCCTAACCGCAGCGGCTTCCTGTCGGCGTTCTTCACGCTGGTCGGTACCCACGGTCTGCACGTGACCAGCGGCCTGATCTGGATGGCGATCATGATGTATCAGGTCTCCAAGCACGGTCTGACCGGGACCAACCAGACTCGCCTGAGCATGCTCAGCCTGTTCTGGCACTTCCTGGACGTTGTCTGGATCTGCGTGTTCACCGTTGTCTATCTGATGGGGACCATTTAAATGGCGAATTCACATCACTCCCATGACGCCGCCAGCCATGAACCTGCCGCCCACGGCAGCTTCAAGTCGTACATGGTCGGTTTCGTACTGTCGATCATCCTGACCGCGGTTCCTTTCGGTCTGGTGATGTTCCCGACGATCTCGAAAGTGGCCACGCTGTGGGTCGTTCTGATCTTCGCAGTCGTGCAGGTTCTGGTTCACCTGGTGTACTTCCTGCACCTTGACCGCTCGGCGGCACAGCGCAACAACGTCATCGCGTTTGCCTTCGCTGGCCTTGTGATCGTGCTGCTGGTTGGTTTGAGCACCTGGATCATGTTCAGCATTCACACCGCCATGATGGCGAAGTGAGGAAAACCTGATGTCACTGAAGCACTTTATCCAAATCACCAAACCGGGGATCATTTTCGGTAACGTGCTTTCGGTGGCAGGTGGCTTTTTTCTGGCTTCCAAGGGGCATGTCGATATCGGCTTGTTCCTGGCAGCCGTGATCGGGACTTCACTGGTAGTGGCTTCTGGCTGCGTGTTCAACAACTGCATCGATCGCGATATCG
Source organism: Pseudomonas sp. GW821-FHT02H06 (assembly GCF_059421525.1). Taxonomy (NCBI): domain Bacteria; kingdom Pseudomonadati; phylum Pseudomonadota; class Gammaproteobacteria; order Pseudomonadales; family Pseudomonadaceae; genus Pseudomonas; species Pseudomonas sp. GW821-FHT02H06. Next base: position 286,411 of record NZ_JBWKVD010000004.1, on the reverse strand, counting down.
ATGTGAAGATGGAGCGCACCAAGAATCGGGTGCTGGTGCAAGGATTGGTGTCAGTGAAACTGGCACTGATCTATGCCACCGTGCTGGGTGTTGTCGGCGTCGGCCTGCTGTACACCAAGGCCAACGCACTGGCGGCACTGTTCGCCGTAATCGGCTTCGTGATCTACGTCGGCTTTTACAGCCTGTACCTGAAGCGCAGGTCGGTTCATGGCACGTTGGTGGGCAGCCTGTCGGGCGCGATGCCTCCGGTCATTGGTTACGTCGCGGTCAGCAACACCTTCGACCTCGCGGCGCTGACCTTGCTGGTGATGTTCAGCCTTTGGCAGATGCCTCACTCGTACGCCATCGCGATTTTCCGCTTCAACGACTATCGGGCTGCCTCGATTCCGGTCCTGCCGGTCAAGCGCGGTATCCGGGTCGCCAAGCGGCACATCCTGATCTACATCCTGGCTTTCCTGCTGGCGACCTTGATGCTGACCTTCGGCGGTTACGCCGGGCTCAATTATCTGGCCGTTGCAGCGGCGATGGGCATGTACTGGTTGTACATGGCCTGGACCGGCTACAAAGCCAAAGACGACACTGTTTGGGCACGCAAGCTGTTCGTGTTCTCCATCTTCACCATCACAGCCTTGAGCGTGGCGATGTCGCTGGATTTTCAGGTAACTAAGGAACTGTTGGTGACATACGCAGCGCCTTAGTCGCCTGAATGAAACGCAAAAAAACCCGGTTGCTCGCGAGAGAAACCGGGTTTTTTTTCGAACTGAATAAAGTCTTTGGCTTAGCGGGTTGACCCTTTGGCAGAGGCCTCTTCGGCATCCTTTGCCGGCCCGAGGACAACGGCCAGATGGCGCAAGTCTTCGATCTGCACGCTGACGCTTTTCCCTGAAGGGCTGGCGACCAGTGTGCCCAGGGCAAAGACCGTGAAGAAACGCACCTCATCGGCGTGACTCAGCAGCTCACTGAGGTAGCGGCTGGAGCGGTAGGCCTGCATCTGCGCGGGGGATACGTACAATGTCACCAGCTTGCCTTGCAGGCGATCGAAGAATTTGAATTTGAAGCCGATCCCGTAGCGCTCGACCAGTCCGCCGCCATACAGCACCCGACGCTCGTCATTCAGCTGAGCAAACTTGATATGGCGGAAATAGGCGCGCAAGGACACCTCGCCCTGACCCGGAACGCGAAGGGTCAACAGCGCGAGTTCTTCCTTGGTCAACGAGGCCTGGGCCTGACGGAAGCTGTCGACCAGCCGCTCAAGATCGCTGGTTCGGTTCTGCTTGTCCTGTCTGGCCTTGAGCGTATCGGCGGGAGTCGTGGCGTCTTCGGGCTTCTCAGGCGGTTCGGCGTCAGGCTTGTCTGTCGGCGATGCCGGCTTAGCGCGCTCCTTCGGGGTGGGATCAAAGACGTCAATGTAATCATCCAGCTTGCGCTTGACCCTGCGCAGCTCGCTATCGGCCCCGGTTTCGGCTTCCTGGCCAGCCGGCGTTTCGACGGATTCATCCACCCATTCGCAATCGGCGTGATGTTCGTATTTCGGGTTGGCCCGGTAGTGCGCGGCGACGAAGGTCGGATGCTCCTGAGGCTTCACGTCATAGCGAACCCCAGTGATTTTGACACCCAGAGCGCGGCACGACTCGGACGAACACAGAAAGCTGAAGCGCGCACGGGGTAGCTCTTGAGAAAAATACTCGCGTCGCGCCGCCACGATGGACAGCTCTTGCTGCAGCTCGACGCAGAACGCGCGGGTAATGGTTCTGTTGGTTTTCATGGATACGGCGGGGCCCTGTGCCGAAGTCTTCCGGATGTGCTGCGCACTGTCATTCCGTTGGCATCGCCAGCCATTCGCCGACCACTTTCTTGTAAGCCCCGGTGGCTTTGGAGAGGTGCAGCCACTGATCGACATAGGCCTTCCAGGCCACGTCATCCCGGGGCAGCAGATAGGCCTTTTCGCCGTACTGCATGTAGTGCGACGGATTGACCGTGCACAAGCCGGGCATGCGTTTCTGCTGATACAGCGCTTCGGACGCGTCGGTGATCATCACGTCGGCTTGCTTGTCGAGCAGCTGTTGGAAAATGGTTTTGTTGTCGTGGAAGGCCAGGCTGGCATTGGGCAGATAAGCGTGGGCGAAGGCTTCGTTGGTGCCGCCTTGTGGTTCGATCAATCGAACGCCGGGCTGATTGATCTGCTCGAGGGTCTGGTACTTCGACTCGTCTTCGCAGCGCACCAACGGCACTTTGCCGTCGATGTCCAGCGTGCTGCTGAACGCCGCCTTCTTCTGCCGCTCCAGAGTGACCGAGATGCCACCGACGGCGATGTCGCATTTGCCGGCGGTGAAGTCGGGCATCAGGGTTTTCCACGTGGTCGGGACCCACTCAATCTTCACGCCCAGGCTCTGCGCCAGAGACTGAGCCAGCTCGATGTCGATGCCTTCGTACTGGCCGTCGGGCTTGAGAAACGTGTACGGCTTGTAATCGCCGGTCGTGCAAACGGCCAGTTGGCCCTTCTGCATGACGGTGTCCAAATGGGACGGCGCCTCAGCGGCCTGAGCCTGGATGCTGCCGACCATGCTCAACAGCAAACCGGCGGTGATGCGTGTGTTCATCGAGTCGATCCCTCTGCTTCAAATGCCTGTCTGCCGTTATAGAGGCGGTCAGCGCAGATGGGAAGCGTTATCCCGCAGAGGAGGGCGGGACGTCCTTTGCCCGCTTGGCCGCCTGCCTGGCAGGCCGTGTTTTTGCGCGACGATGCCGATACAGCGCGACGGCCGCGCCCACCACGACCACGCCCAGGAAGATCGGCAGCCGATAAGGCTTCAAGTTGCCGAACATAGTCTCAAGAAAGCCCCCCGCCCAGTAGCCGGCCGCGAGAAACAGACTTGCCCAGACTGCGGCGCCAAGCAGGTTGATGATTGCAAAACGAATGGGCGACAAGCGACTCGCGCCGATAACCAGAGGCCCGATCAGACGCATGCCGTAGAGAAAGCGCACCGAGAAAATGGACGCCGTGGGGTAGCGCTTGATCAGGTCGGACACGCGGTCGATGGTCGCTTGCTGGCGGTGCAGGCGCGGCAGCAGGCGTGGCCCGAAGTAGCGCCCGGTCCAGAACAGAATCTGATCGCCGAGCATCCCGCCCAACGTGGCGTAGATGAGCACTTGCTGCCATTGCAGGACGTGCTGGTGCGCCGCCAGCCCGCCGAGGATCAGGATGGTCTCCCCCTCGAGCAGGCAGCCGATGAACACGGCCCAGTACCCGTAGTTTGAAAGCAGATAGTTGAAGTCGATGTGTTCGAACATGGAAGGCCGGTGGTTTTCGGTGAATGGGTGGCTGCTTAAACATCTGGCAGCGTGCGCGCCCAGGAGGCGTATCGCACGGCGTTCGACCGAAGCCGGTCGTCATCGGTTCGGTCGCTTTAGGTCGAATCTTCCTGCGCCATGCCGTCAGGGGAAGGTCTGTAGATCGCTCAGGCAGTGGATCAGGTGATCGTAGACAAGACGTACCCTGCTCGGCACCGGCCCTGACTGCGTCCGGTACACGGAAAGGTCCATGGGCGGCGGCGCAGCATTCGGCAACACCTCGATCAGACGCCCGTTGCGCAGGTACGCCTCGGCCAGGTAATGGGGCATCTGCGCAAACGTGACGCCCGCCAGTACGAATTCCAGTTCGGTCTCCGGGTCATCACAACTGAATGCGGGGGAGGGTGGCGAGTAGCTTTGGCCTCCGGACAGAAACCACGGCCAGGGTCGTCCATTGTTGCGATCAATCAGCGTCGACAGCGGCAGCTGTTTAAGGTCTTCCAGCGCGGATGGCATGCCCACTGCCGCGATCAATTCCGGCGACGCGACGATCTTCAACGGCACTTGCGCCACCACTCGCGCGATATAGCGCCGGTCCCGGACCGTGCCAATGCGAATGCCGATATCGATCCTCGAACCGACGGCATCGGTAAGTTGGTCATCCAGGCTCAACTCGATCCGCAGGCCGGGATGTTGCTGCATCAATGGCTGGAGGAAACCGGCCAGATACAGCTTGCCGATCGAGTGAGGCGCGGTGATGCCTACGCGGCCCACCACATCCGCCGCGGGATTTTTCGTGTGGGCCGCGAACAGGCGATCGAACTGGTCGAGGGTCTCACGCGCCTGTCGCGCCACGTCGGCGCCGTATGCCGTGACATGCGCCTGTCGCGTGCTGCGATGAAACAACGGCTCGGCGAAGGTTCGCTCTAGTTCCTTTATTGCGCGGGTGACCTTTTGTGGCGAAGTGCCGAGGCGAGTCGCGGCTTCCCGAAACGTGGGTGCGTCCACAGCCACCAAAAAGATACGCAGCATTTCCATTCGGTTCAGCATGGGCGGGCGCTCGTGTTCCAAAAAGTGGAATTCTCAAAACCGAACTCTTCCATTTTCTGACAGGAATATCCATCGCAAACTGGCCCCATCAACTTCCCAACGCTTCAGGAGAACTGCAATGAGCAATGGCATCCAAGGCAAAGTCGTCGTCATTACTGGCGCCAGCAGCGGACTCGGCGAAGCCACCGCGCGGCACCTGGCAAAACTGGGCGCCAAGGTCGTCCTCGGCGCACGCCGTCAGGAGCGTATGGACGTCATCGTCCGCGACATCAAGGCTACCGGCGGCGAGGCATCGGCCTACACCGTTGACGTCACTCGCCGAGACGACCTGTCGGCACTCGTCGAAAATGCTGTTCGCGACTTCGGCCGCATCGACGTCATGATCAACAACGCCGGCCTCATGGCCATCGCGCCGATCGCCGAACTGCGCGTCGACGAATGGGACCGCATGATCGACATCAACATCAAAGGCGTCCTCTACGGCATCGCCGCCGCACTGCCGAAGTTTGAAGCCCAAGGCTCCGGCCACTTCATCAACATTTCATCAGTGGCCGGCATCAAAGTCTTCAGCCCGGGCGGCTCCGTCTACAGCGGCACCAAGTATGCCGTCCGCGCGATCTCCGACGGCCTGCGCCACGAAGTCGGCGGCAAGATCCGCACCACCACCATCGAACCCGGTGCCGTGGATTCCGAGTTGAAATTGGGCAGCGGCCATCAGCCGAGCGCGGATGTGGTCAAGGAGTTCTACAAGCAAGCGATCCCGGCCGAATCCGTCGCCCGCGCCATTGCCTACGCGATCGAACAGCCGAGTGATGTGGATATTAACGAGATCGTGCTGCGGCCGACTTCGCAGGATTTTTGATGGGGAGGGTATTGCGGCATGACCCCCGGCGCATTCCCGGCTAAAGCCAGTCCTACTGAGTGTACGCATAGTAGGACCGGTTTCAGCCGGGAAGGGGCCATTGTGAACGCCTTCAATCCTGCGGCGCGCCACCCGACGCGTTCCCGGCTAAAGCCAGTCCTACTAAGCGCACGCGTTGTGTCAGTGGGACCGGCTTCAGCCGGGAAGGGGCCGGTTTGAGCGCCATCAGATTTGCAGCGAACGCATACCGCTTTCTGCGGCGCCAGTGATGAGTAAACGGCATAGTTGATTGGCCCGTGACTCTCGGCCCTCACCAAATCCCGCCCACAAAAAAACCGGCTCAAATATGGCCGGTTTTTTTGTGCTTCAAGTCACGTAACCACTTGAAGGTGTTGCTGTTTGGTGCCCCGAGGGAGAATCGAACTCCCACTTCTTTCGAAAACGGATTTTGAATCCGCCGCGTCTACCAATTCCGCCATCAGGGCTCAATGGCGGCGAAGTATAGAGATGAGCCTACCGTTGGTCAATCATGTTTCATGGTCAATTTTCACTTATTCGGCTAAACTTCCCGGCCCTGCTAGACGAACCCCATCATGCGTGTCGCTGACTTTACCTTCGAGCTCCCGGATTCATTGATCGCTCGCCATCCTTTGGCGGAGCGACGCAGCAGCCGTTTGCTGACCCTCGACGGGCCAAGCGGCGCGCTGGGACACCGCCAATTCACTGATTTGCTGGAGCATTTGCGCCCTGGCGATCTGATGGTCTTCAACAATACCCGGGTGATTCCGGCGCGGCTGTTCGGGCAGAAAGCCTCTGGCGGCAAGCTGGAAATTTTGGTCGAGCGCGTTCTCGATCAGCACCGTGTGCTGGCCCATGTGCGCTCCAGCAAGTCGCCCAAGCCGGGCTCGACGATCCTCATCGATGGGGGTGGCGAGGCCGAAATGGTCGCGCGCCATGATGCGTTGTTCGAACTGCGCTTTGCCGAGCTGGTACTGCCGCTGCTCGAGCGAGTCGGGCACATGCCATTGCCTCCTTATATAGACCGCCCGGATGACGATGCCGACCGCGAGCGTTATCAGACCGTGTATGCCCAGCGCGCCGGTGCGGTAGCAGCACCGACGGCAGGTCTGCATTTCGATCAGACCATGATGGACGCGATTGCCGAGAAGGGCGTCGAGACCGCATTCGTGACGCTGCACGTCGGCGCGGGCACCTTCCAGCCGGTGCGTGTCGAGCGCATCGAAGACCACCACATGCACAACGAGTGGCTTGAAGTTACTCAGGAAGTGGTCGACGCCGTGGCGGCCTGTCGCGCACGCGGCGGTCGGGTCATCGCCGTGGGCACGACCAGCGTGCGTTCGCTGGAAAGTGCCGCACGCGATGGCGTGCTCAAGCCCTTCAGCGGTGACACCGATATCTTTATCTACCCGGGCCGACCTTTTCATGTGGTCGACGCGCTGGTCACCAACTTCCATTTGCCGGAATCGACGCTGTTAATGCTGGTCTCGGCATTCGCCGGTTATCCCGAAACCATGGCGGCCTATGCGGCTGCGGTGGAGCACGGTTACCGCTTCTTCAGTTACGGGGATGCCATGTTCATCACCCGCAATCCCGCGCCGACCGCTCCCGGGGAATCCACCCCGACGGACTCGGCCCCAGAGGATCACGCATGAGTCGCACCTGTCGTATGTCTTTCGAGCTGCTGGCCACTGATGGCAAAGCACGTCGCGGTCGTTTGACCTTTCCTCGCGGCGTTGTCGAAACGCCTGCGTTCATGCCGGTCGGCACGTATGGCACGGTCAAGGGCATGCTGCCCCGGGACATCGAGGCCACCGGCGCTCAGATGATCCTCGGCAACACCTTCCACCTGTGGCTGCGTCCGGGCACTGAAGTCATCAAGGGCCACGGCGACCTTCACGATTTCATGCAGTGGAAAGGCCCGATTCTGACCGATTCCGGCGGTTTCCAGGTGTTCAGCCTGGGCGCGATGCGCAAGATCAAGGAGGAAGGCGTGACCTTCGCCTCTCCGGTTGACGGCGCAAAAGTGTTCATGGGGCCTGAAGAGTCGATGCAGGTTCAGCGCGACCTCGGTTCCGACGTCGTGATGATCTTTGACGAATGCACGCCGTATCCTGCGGACGAAGAGGTTGCGCGCACCTCCATGGAGTTGTCGCTGCGCTGGGCCAAGCGCTCCAAGATCGCTCACGGCGAGAACACCGCGGCGCTGTTCGGCATCGTTCAGGGCGGCATGCACGAGAACCTGCGCATGCGCTCCCTCGAAGGCCTGAACGAACTCGACTTTGACGGCCTGGCGATTGGCGGCCTGTCGGTCGGCGAGCCCAAGGACGAGATGATCAAGGTGCTGGACTATCTGCCGGGCCGCATGCCGGCTGACAAACCTCGTTACCTTATGGGTGTAGGCAAGCCCGAGGACCTGGTTGAAGGTGTCCGCCGCGGCGTCGACATGTTCGACTGCGTGATGCCTACGCGCAATGCGCGCAACGGTCATCTGTTCATCGACACCGGTGTGCTGAAAATCCGTAATGCGTTTCATCGTTACGATGAGTCGCCGCTGGATCCGACCTGCGACTGCTACACCTGCAAAAACTTCTCCCGCGCCTATCTGCATCACCTGGACAAGTGCGGCGAAATGCTGGGTAGCATGCTTAATACGATCCACAATTTGCGCCATTACCAGCTGCTTATGGCTGGTTTGCGCGAGGCTATTCAACAAGGTACATTGGCCGCCTTTGTCGACACGTTCTATGCCAAACGCGGGCTTGTGACGCCGTTACTGGACTGAGCGACATCCGGTCTTTCGCTTCCTATTATTAAAATATGCAACTGGAGTGTTAAATGAGCTTTTTCATCTCTTCCGCTTTCGCGGATGCGGCTGCCCCTGCTGCTGCAGGCCCTATGGGCGGCGGCTTCGAGTGGATTTTCCTGGTCGGCTTCCTGGTCATCTTCTATCTGATGATCTGGCGTCCACAGGCCAAGCGCGCCAAAGAGCAAAAGAACTTGCTGGGTAACTTGCAGAAGGGTGATGAAGTCGTCACTACCGGCGGTATCGCGGGCAAGATCAATAAAGTGACTGATGACTTCGTTGTTATCGAAGTGTCCGACACCGTAGAGCTGAAGATCCAGAAGGGCGCAATCGCTGCCACCCTGCCCAAGGGCACTCTGAAAGCCATCTGATTCCAGTCTTTTACCAATCGACGGGGCGCGCAAGGCGCCCCGCGTTATAAGCAGGCGGCGTGATGTTGAACAAATACCCTCTGTGGAAATACATCCTGATCCTGGCAGTGCTGGTGATCGGTTTTATTTATTCCGCACCCAATCTCTACCCTGATGACCCGGCTATCCAAGTCAGTGGCGCAAGCACTGCGCTGCAGGTCAACCAGGCTGATCTGGATCGCGTAAGCAAGGCGCTTACCGATGCTGGCATCGCGGTCAAGGGCGCGTCTCTGGCCGAGAATGGCAAGGGCGGTTTGTTGCGTCTGACCAAACAGGAAGACCAGCTGCCAGCCAAAGATGTCGCACGCAAGGCGCTGGGCGATGACTACGTTGTTGCGCTCAACCTGGCTCAGACTACGCCGAAATGGCTTCGCAGCATTGGCGCTACGCCGATGAAGCTGGGTCTCGACCTGTCCGGTGGCGTGCACTTCCTGCTCGAAGTCGACATGGACAAGGCGCTCAGTGCGCGTCTGAATGTCTACGAAGGCGAAGTGAAGAGCCTGCTGCGCAAGGAAAAAGTGCGTTATCGCAGCCTTCCGCAAGATAACGGCGCCATCCAGCTGGGCTTCAGCGATGCTGATACCCGCGAACAGGCCCGTGCGCTGATCCGCAAGGACTACACCGATTTCGATATCACCACGAGCGATCGCGGCGAGATGCCGATCCTGCGCCTGGCCATGACCCCGGCCAAGATCGCTGAAATCCGCGAATACTCGATCAAGCAAAACCTGACCACCGTGCGTAACCGGGTCAACGAGCTGGGCGTCGCCGAGCCGCTGGTTCAGCGTCAGGGCGCCAACCGCATCGTGGTTGAGCTGCCAGGTGTTCAAGACACCGCGGAAGCCAAGCGTATTCTCGGCAAGACCGCCAACCTTGAGTTCCGTCTGGGCGCAGGTCCCGACGACAACAAAGCCACTACCGAGATGTTCGAGTTCCGCGAAGGCGGTCGTCCTGCGGCGCCGGTCGAGCGTGGTCTGATCATCACCGGTGACCAGGTGACTGACGCCAAGGCCGGCTTTGACGAGCACGGCCGTCCTCAGGTGAACATCAAGCTGGACGGCCATGGTGGTGATCTGATGAGCCGCGCCACCCGCGCGAACGTCGGTCGCAGCATGGCGGTGATCTTCATCGAGCAGAAGCCGACCACCACCTACACCAAGCAAGTGGTCAACGGCGTCGAAAAAGACGTGCCGGTTCAGACCTTCAAGGAAGAGAAGAAGATCATCAGCCTGGCGACCATTCAGTCGCCGCTGGGTGCTCAATTCCGCATCACCGGCCTGAACGGCGCGGGTGAGTCTTCCGAGCTGGCGCTGCTGCTGCGTGCCGGTGGTCTGGCTGCACCAATGTACTTCGCTGAAGAGCGCACCATTGGCCCGAGCCTGGGTGCCGACAACATCACCAAGGGTATTGATGCATCCTTGTGGGGCATGCTGTTCGTCTCGCTGTTCATCCTCGCCATCTACCGTTTCTTCGGTCTGATCGCGACGGTGGCGCTGGCCTTCAACATGGTCATGCTGCTGGCACTGATGTCGCTGCTGGGTGCAACGCTGACCCTGCCAGGCATCGCCGGTATCGTCTTGACGATGGGTATGGCGGTCGATGCGAACGTGCTGATCTTCTCGCGGATTCGTGAAGAGATCGCCAACGGCATGACGGTCCAGCGTGCGATCAACGAAGGCTTCGACCGCGCGTATACCGCGATCCTCGACGCCAACCTGACGACGCTGCTGGTCGGCGGCATTCTCTTCGCGATGGGCACAGGCCCGGTGAAGGGTTTTGCGGTCACCATGTCCCTCGGGATCTTTACCTCGATGTTCACAGCCATCATGGTGACCCGCGCAATGGTCAACCTGATCTTTGGCGGTCGTGACTTCAAGAAGTTGTGGATTTAAGGGGCTGCCATGAAACGTACGATCAACTTCATGGGCGTTCGCAACATTGCGTTCGCCATTACCATGCTCCTTACCGTTCTGGCGTTGTTCAGCTGGTTCTATAAAGGGCTGAACTTCGGTCTGGATTTCACTGGCGGCACGCTCATCGAGCTGACCTACGAGCGTCCAGCTGATCTGCACAAAGTGCGCGAAGAGCTGGTTGCGTCGGGTTACACCGAAGCCGTCGTGCAAAGCTTCGGTGCGACCACCGATCTGCTCGTTCGTATGCCGGGTGAAGATCCGCAGCTGGGCAGCCAGGTTGCCGAAGCGCTGCGCAAGACAGGTGCCGATAACCCGGTGACCGTCAAGCGCGTCGAGTTCGTCGGTCCGCAAGTGGGTGAAGAGCTTCGCGACCAGGGCGGCCTCGGCATGCTGCTGGCGCTGGGCGGCGTTCTCATCTACCTCGCCTTCCGCTTCCAGTGGAAGTTCGCAGTGGGTGCCATCGTCTCGCTGATTCACGACGTGGTGGTGACGATGGGTATCCTGTCGTTCTTCCAGGTGACCTTCGATCTGACTGTACTGGCTGCAGTGCTGGCGATCATCGGTTACTCGCTCAACGACACCATTGTGGTATTCGACCGGGTTCGCGAGAACTTCCGTCTGCTGCGCAAGGCTTCGCTGATCGAGAACATCAACATCTCCACCACGCAGACGTTGCTGCGGACTATGGCCACCTCGATCTCCACCTTGCTGGCGATCGTCGCGCTGTGGATCTTCGGCGGCGATAGCCTGCACGGGTTCTCGGTGGCGCTGTTCATTGGTGTTCTGGCGGGTACTTACTCGTCTATCTACATCGCCAACGTGGTGCTGATCTGGCTGAACCTGCGTAGCGAAGACTTGCTGCCACCGGTCACCGTCGACAAGGTGGATGACCGTCCGTAACCGATACTGGTAACCGGCCATCACCTAAAAAGGCGCGAGTGTGAACTCGCGCCTTTTTTTATGCTCCAAGGCTGGGAGTAGCGCGAGCAATCGCGCTGAATATCGTCAGGAGGTTCACGTGAACAAGTCGTTGCTTATTGGTGCAGTATTGGGTGCTGTCGGTGTAACCGCCGGTGGTGCTTTGGCCACCTATAGCCTCGTAAAACAAAGCGGCCCAGAGTACGCAGACGTACTTGCCGTCGAGCCTGTGAAAGAACAAATCAAAACCCCGCGACAGGTCTGCAAAGACGTTGCCGTCACTCACCGCGCGCCGGTGAAGGACGAGCATCAGATCGTGGGGAGTGTCATCGGGGCCGTAGCGGGTGGCCTGCTCGGCAACCAGGTGGGTGGCGGTACTGGCAAGAAGATCGCCACGGTCGCCGGTGCGGTCGGTGGTGGTTACGCCGGTAACAAGGTTCAGGAAGGCATGCAGAACCGCGATACCTACACAACGACCGAGTCGCGCTGCAACACCGTCAACGACATCAGCGACAAGGTCGTCGGCTACAACGTGAAGTACAAGCTTAACGACAAAGTTGGGCAGGTTCGTATGGACCGTGATCCAGGTAGCCAGATCCCCGTCAACAAGGACGGTCAGCTGGAGTTAAGTCAAGCGGGCCAGTAATAGCCTGTAGAGCTAATCAAAAAAGCACCTTCGGGTGCTTTTTTGTTGCCCACATCATAGGAAGTTGGGCACAAAAAAAACCGGCGCATGGCCGGTTTTTTGTACAGCGCGCTCGGCTTAACGCTTTAGCGAAGCCGGCACGAACGGAGCGATCGAGGTGAGGACCGCTTTGAAGCATTTGGTGTTGCCGGCAACGATGTGGCCTTTTTCAAGGAAGTCGTGACCGCCGTTGAAATCGCTGACCAGACCGCCTGCTTCCTGAATGAGCAGGGCGCCTGCGGCCATGTCCCACTCCGACAGACCCGATTCCCAGAACGCATCGAAACGGCCTGCAGCCACGTAGGCCAGATCCAGGCTCGCAGCGCCGGCGCGACGGATACCGGCAGTCTGGCCCACCAGCGAACGGAACATGTTCATGTAGTTGTCGAGGTTATCGAGCTGGTTCTCGCGGAACGGGAAACCAGTGCCGAGCAGTGCGCCTTCAAGGCTCTTGCGCGGGCTGACACGCAGACGACGGCCGTTCAGGGCAGCGCCACGACCGCGGCTTGCGGTGAACTCTTCCTGGCGGACCGGATCCAGAACAACAGCGTGTTCAAGGCGGCCGCGGTATTTGCACGCGATGCTGACAGCAAAGTGAGGAACGCCACGCACGAAGTTGGTGGTGCCGTCGAGCGGATCGATGATCCAGAGGTAGTCGGTGCCTTCGCCGCTGCCTTCATGCAGGCCGCTTTCTTCGCCAAGGATGCCGTGGGTTGGATACGCCTTGCGCAATGCAGTGATGATGCTCTGCTCGGCGGCGCGATCGATTTCGGTTACGTAATCTTTCGCGTCTTTTTCGTCGACCTTGATGGTATCCAGGCGCTCGATGGAGCGGAAAATCAATTCGCTGGCGCTGCGGGCGGCGCGCAGCGCGATATTCAGCATGGGCTGCATGGATGGATCACCTAGGTCGTTAAAGAGAGCCGGCCATTCTATTGGTTCTCTTGGATGATTTCCAGCGCGAGTGCAGACTTTGCCGCGCGTCCGGTCGGCTTGGCGTGCGCAGGTCAGCGGTGCCCTGTCACTTTTTAGTGGCGCATCCCGTGCGTGAGGCGCAAGGTTCGTGGCGCCGATGGAAGCGCTTCTGTAACATTCGTCCCCCTTTTCACCTGCTAGCGAGACTTCACCAGTGCTGCAAAATATTCGTGTCGTCCTGGTCGGTACCAGTCATCCCGGAAATATCGGTGGCGCCGCGCGTGCCATGAAAAACATGGGCCTTTCCCGTCTGGTGCTGGTTGATCCCGCCATGTTTCCCCACCATGAAGCCGATGCAAGGGCGTCTGGCGCGGGCGACATCCTGGAAGGCGCGCAGGTCGTGGCGACGCTGGAAGATGCGTTGGCAGGCTGCAACCTGGTATTGGGCACCAGCGCCCGAGATCGCCGCATTCCCTGGCCGCTGCTCGACCCTCGCGAAGCGGGCGTCAAGACCGTGGAGCACGCCGCGCTGGGCGAAGAGATCGCACTGGTGTTCGGCCGTGAATACGCCGGCCTCACCAATGAAGAGCTGCAGCGCTGCCATTACCACGTGCACATTCCTTCGGACCCGGAATTCAGTTCGTTGAATCTGGCTGCCGCCGTGCAGGTGTTGAGTTACGAAACCCGCATGGCCTGGCTCGCGGCTGACGGGCAGGCAAGCAAGGTGGAGAAGTTCGAGGTCAACTCGGTGCGCAGTACCGAGCTGGCGACCATGGATGAGATGGAGAAATTCTATGAGCATCTTCAGTCCACGCTGGTCACCATCGGCTTCCTTGATCCCGAGAAGCCGCGCCATCTGATGGCCCGGCTGCGTCGTCTGTACGGGCGCTCTGCGGTCAATCGATCCGAGATGAGCATCTTGCGCGGCATCCTCACCGAGACCCAGAAAGCGGCCAACGGCGAACCCTATAAGCGGAAGGATCAGTGATGTTCGAGCGTCTGCGGGAAGACATCCAAAGCGTGTTTCATCGTGACCCGGCGGCACGAAATGCCTTTGAAGTGCTCACCTGCTATCCCGGCATGCACGCGATCTGGCTGCATCGGCTGTCCGGCTGGCTGTGGCGCAACGATCTGAAGTGGCCAGCGCGCATGGTTTCCAACTTCGGTCGCTGGCTGACCGGCATCGAAATCCATCCCGGCGCTAAAGTCGGCCGGCGTTTTTTCATCGATCACGGTATGGGCATCGTCATCGGCGAGACCGCCGAGATCGGCGATGACGTGACCCTTTATCAGGGCGTAACGCTGGGCGGCACCAGCTGGAACAAAGGCAAACGCCATCCGACTCTGGAGTCCGGTGTTGTGGTGGGCGCGGGTGCGAAGGTACTCGGGCCATTCACAGTGGGTGCCGGGGCGAAGGTCGGTTCCAACGCGGTGGTGACCAAGCCCGTGCCGGCGGGTGCGACTGTGGTGGGCATTCCCGGACGAATCATCGTCAAGTCTGACGACGAGGCCGAAGCCAAGCGCAAGGCGATCGCCGAAAAGCTCGGCTTCGATGCCTATGGCGTCAGCGAGGACATGCCTGATCCAGTGGCGCGCGCGATCGGGCAGTTGCTCGATCACCTGCAAGCGATGGACGTTCGTGTGGAAGACATGGGCAAGGCATTGAAGAGCCTGGGCGGCGAATATCGCGAGAAGGAATTGCCGGAGTTGCGTCAGGAAGTCTTCGACTGCATGAAAGAGCCTCGCCAGGCTGATGCTCCCCGGAAATGAAGCAGCGGCGCGGTTGCAGGCGGCACATGTGCCAATCCCCGCCGCGTTTTGCTATGATGCGGCCGCGATTTTGCGGGTAATCCCGACTGTTCCACTAGGTCTTATAGTTGACTTAAATACTCGGGAATAGCATACTCGCCCTCATTCCGAACCTCCGCGGTACACGCCATGCGACTGACTACAAAAGGCCGATACGCTGTCACTGCCATGCTCGATCTGGCATTGCATGCGCAGCATGGGCCAGTGTCCCTGGCCGATATCTCCGAGCGGCAAGGGATTTCCCTTTCCTACCTCGAGCAACTGTTCGCCAAGCTGCGCCGCGGCAACCTTGTTTCCAGCGTACGCGGTCCCGGCGGCGGTTATCAGTTGTCCCGCGACATGCAGGGCATTCAGGTGGCGCAGGTGATCGACGCGGTCAACGAATCGGTTGACGCGACGCGCTGCCAGGGGCTCGGTGATTGCCATGCTGGCGACACCTGTCTGACCCACCACTTGTGGTGCGACCTCAGTCAGCAGATTCACGAATTTCTAAGCGGTATCAGCCTGGCCGACCTCGTCACTCGCCGTGAAGTGCAAGAAGTCGCCCAACGTCAGGATCTGCGCCGTTGCGGTAGCAAGACGCAGCCACTGGACAAGATTGAAACATCCGCCGTTGAGTGAACGCAGATGAACGCGCGGCGCGCCTGCCCGATAGGAGATATTCAATGAGATTGCCGATTTACCTCGATTATTCCGCAACCACCCCGGTCGATCCGCGTGTTGCGCAGAAAATGAGCGACTGCTTGCTGGTGGATGGCAACTTCGGTAACCCGGCGTCGCGCTCCCACGTCTTTGGCTGGAAGGCTGAAGAGGCGGTAGAGAACGCGCGTCGTCAGGTCGCCGATCTGGTCAACGCCGACCCGCGCGAAATCGTCTGGACTTCCGGTGCCACCGAGTCCAACAACCTCGCGATCAAGGGTGCTGCGCATTTCTATGCCTCCAAAGGCAAGCACCTGATCACCAGCAAAATTGAACACAAAGCCGTGCTGGACACCATGCGTCAGCTTGAGCGTGAAGGCTTTGAAGTCACCTATCTCGAGCCGACCGAAGATGGCCTGATCACTCCGGCCATGATCGAAGCTGTCCTGCGCGACGACACCGTTCTGGTCTCGATCATGCATGTCAACAACGAGATCGGTACGGTCAACGACATCGCAGCGATTGGCGAGATGACCCGTTCCCGCGGTGTTCTCTTTCACGTCGACGCAGCGCAGGCCACCGGCAAGGTTGAAATTGACCTGGCCAACCTCAAAGTTGATCTGATGTCGTTCTCGGCCCACAAGACCTACGGCCCTAAAGGCATTGGCGCACTGTGGGTCAGCCGCAAGCCACGTGTTCGCATCGAAGCCGAAATGCACGGTGGCGGTCACGAGCGTGGCATGCGTTCCGGTACGCTGGCGACCCACCAGATCGTTGGCATGGGCGAAGCGTTCCGCGTTGCCAAGGAAGACATGGCTGCCGAGAACGTTCGCATCAAAGCCTTGAGTGATCGCTTCTATCAGCAGGTTGCGCATCTGGAAGAGTTGTACGTCAACGGCAGCATGACTGCCCGTGTGCCGCACAATCTCAACCTGAGCTTCAACTATGTGGAAGGCGAGTCGCTGATCATGGCGCTCAAGGATCTGGCGGTATCGTCCGGCTCCGCATGCACCTCGGCTTCGCTCGAACCTTCCTACGTGCTGCGCGCCCTGGGTCGTAACGATGAGCTGGCACACAGCTCGATCCGTTTCACCTTCGGTCGCTTCACCACTGAAGAAGAGATCGACTACGCCGCGCAGAAAGTCTGCGAGGCTGTCACCAAGCTGCGCGCCTTGTCGCCGCTGTGGGACATGTTCAAAGACGGCGTCGACATCTCCAAGATCGAGTGGGCGGCGCACTAATTCAAAGTCGCCATTTCATGCGGCACTTTGAAAACCGGGTTTTCCAAGTGTCGTGAGAGCGACGTGTTGTATCTGATGAGGATTGCACCATGGCTTACAGCGAAAAGGTCATCGACCACTACGAAAATCCCCGCAACGTCGGCAAGATGAACGCGGAAGACCCTGATGTCGGCACCGGCATGGTCGGCGCGCCGGCATGCGGCGACGTCATGCGTCTGCAGATCAAGGTCAACGAACAAGGCATCATTGAAGACGCCAAGTTCAAGACCTACGGCTGCGGCTCTGCCATCGCGTCGAGCTCCCTGGCCACCGAGTGGATGAAGGGCAAGACTCTGGATGAAGCAGAGACCATCAAGAACACTCAGCTGGCTGAAGAACTGGCCCTGCCGCCAGTGAAAATCCACTGCTCCGTGCTCGCTGAAGACGCCATCAAGGCGGCCGTTCGCGACTACAAGCAGAAGAAAGGCCTGCTCTAAGCAGAGTCTGTTCCGCTGCGTTAAGTAACTTGCGTGAGGTAAGGAGTTCCGATGGCTATCAGCATGACCGAAGCGGCCGCCAACCATGTACGCCGCTCCCTCGATGGGCGTGGCAAGGGTGACGGCATTCGTCTGGGCGTTCGCACGACCGGTTGTTCAGGCCTTGCCTACGTGCTCGAGTTCGTCGATGAGCCGGAAAGCGAAGACACGGTGTTCGAGTACCACGGCGTCAAGGTGATCATCGATCCCAAGAGCCTGGTCTATCTTGACGGCACCGAGCTCGATTTCGTCAAGGAAGGGTTGAACGAAGGCTTCAAGTTCAACAATCCCAACTCGCGCGGTGAATGTGGCTGCGGCGAAAGCTTCAACGTCTGAGGCTTATTGTGGGTACTCCTTGTCACTTTGCTTTATTCGACCTGCAGCCGGGCTTCAATCTGGATCTCGACCTGCTGGCGACGCGTTACCGTGAGCTTGCCCGGAGCGTGCACCCCGACCGTTTTGCCGACGCCCCCGAGGCTGAGCAACGGGTTGCGCTGGAGCGCTCTGCCAGTCTGAACGACGCCTACCAAACGCTGAAGAATGCGCCCAAAAGGGCGCGTTACCTGCTCGCGCTGAAGGGCGAAGTTCCGCTGGAGGTCACCGTCCAGGATCCCGAGTTTCTGATGCAGCAGATGCAGTGGCGCGAAGAGCTCGAAGATCTTCAGGACGACGCGGATCTGGCGGGTGTCGCGGTATTCAAGCGCCGGCTCAAGGTTGCCCAGGAAGAACTGAACGAAAGCTTCGCGGCTTGTTGGGACGATGCTGCACAGCGAGAGCAGGCCGAAAGGCTGATGCGTCGCATGCAGTTCCTCGACAAGCTCTCCTACGAAGTGCGCCAGCTCGAAGAGCGCCTCGACGATTAACCCCGCGCCGTCCTTCTGGGGCGGCACGCCAGTGATATCAGAAAAGCAATGGCTCTACTGCAGATCGCCGAACCCGGCCAAGCTCCAAAACCTCATCAGCGTCGCCTGGCTGTCGGGATTGACCTCGGCACCACCAATTCGCTGGTGGCTGCCCTGCGCAGCGGCATCAGTGAGCCGCTTCCCGACGCAGGCGGCCAGGTCATCCTGCCGTCTGCCGTTCGCTATCACGCTGAGCGCGTCGAAGTGGGCCAGTCGGCCAAGGACGCTGCGGCGACCGATCCCCTGAACACCATCATTTCCGTCAAACGCCTCATGGGTCGCGGGATCTCCGATGTGAAGCATTTGGGTGGGCAATTGCCCTACCGTTTCACCGGTGGCGAGTCGCATATGCCGTTCATTGAGACGGTGCAGGGCCCGAAGAGCCCGGTTGAAGTGTCGTCTGACATCCTCAAGGTGCTGCGTCAGCGCGCTGAAGAAACACTGGGTGGCGAGCTGGTCGGCGCCGTCATCACCGTTCCCGCTTATTTCGATGACGCTCAGCGTCAGGCCACCAAAGACGCTGCGAAGCTGGCGGGTCTGACCGTCCTGCGCCTGCTCAACGAGCCCACTGCGGCCGCCGTGGCGTATGGCCTGGATCAGAACGCTGAAGGCGTGGTCGCCATTTACGATCTGGGCGGCGGCACATTCGACATCTCGATCCTGCGCCTGACCGGCGGCGTGTTTGAAGTCATGGCCACTGGCGGCGACAGCGCGCTGGGCGGTGATGATTTCGACCACGCCATCGCGACCTGGATCATTGCTGAAGCCGGTCTGTCCGATGACCTCGATCCGGCTGCCCAGCGCCGTTTGATGCAGACGGCGTGCGCGGCGAAAGAATCCCTGACTGGCGCCGATTCGGTTGAAGTCGTCCATGGCGACTGGCAGGGCGTACTGACCCGCGCCGCATTCGACGCCCTTATCGAGCCGATGATCGCCCGCAGCCTCAAAGCGTGCCGTCGTGCCGTTCGCGATTGCGGCATCGAGCTGGATGAAGTCGAAGCCGTGGTCATGGTGGGCGGTTCCACCCGTGTCCCGCGTGTTCGCGAAGCCGTTGCCGAGCTGTTCGGCCGTCAGCCGTTGACCGAGATCGACCCGGATCAGGTAGTCGCCATCGGCGCTGCAATCCAGGCCGATACGCTGGCAGGCAACAAGCGTGATGGCGGCGAGTTGCTGCTGCTCGACGTGATCCCGTTGTCCTTGGGGCTGGAGACCATGGGCGGCCTGATGGAGAAGGTCATTCCGCGCAACACCACGATCCCGGTGGCCCGCGCCCAGGAATTCACCACTTACAAAGACGGCCAGTCGGCCATGATGATCCACGTGCTGCAAGGCGAGCGTGAGCTGATCAGCGACTGCCGTTCACTGGCGCGCTTCGACTTGCGTGGCATTCCCGCGATGGTCGCTGGCGCTGCGAAAATCCGCGTGACATTCCAGGTCGACGCCGATGGCCTGCTCAGTGTGTCCGCCCGCGAGCTGGCCTCGGGCGTGGAATCGAGCATTCAGGTCAAGCCTTCGTATGGCCTGACTGATGGCGAAATCACCCGCATGCTCAAGGATTCGTTCCAGTACGCCAGTGATGACATGGTGGCTCGCGCGCTGCGTGAACAGCAGGTCGACGCTCAGCGTTTGCTCGAGGCCGTCGAAGGCGCGTTGCAGGCTGATGGCGAGCGCTTGCTAGATGCCGAAGAGCGCATGGTCATCGACCTGCAGATGGAAGAACTTCGTGAATTGATGAAGGGCAATGACGGCCCGGCCATCGAGCAGCAGACCAAGCGTCTGTCGCAGGTGACTGATGCGTTCGCCGCCCGCCGCCTGGACTCGACGGTGAAAGCCGCCCTGTCAGGGCGCAACCTGAATGAGATTGAGGAATAACTGATGCCGCAGGTTACATTTCTGCCACACGCCGAGCATTGCCCGGACGGGATGATTGTCGAGGCTGAAGTCGGCAAGTCGATTCTGGAACTCGCCCACGATCACCACATCGAGATCGAAAGCGCGTGCGGCGGCGTCTGCGCCTGCACCACCTGTCACTGCATCATTCGTGTGGGGTTCAACTCCCTCGAGGAAGCGGACGAGCTGGAAGAGGACTATCTTGATCGTGCGTGGGGTCTGGAAGCGCAGTCTCGCCTGGCGTGCCAGGCCAAGGTCGGTACGGAAGACCTGACTGTCGAGATCCCGAAATATTCGCTTAACCACGCTGCCGAAGCGCCGCACTGATCGAGAAGCTGTCATGAGTTACGGTTGGAATGACGTACAACGCATCGCTGAAGAACTCGCCGAGGCTCACCCCGGTATTGACCCGTATTCAGTAGGGTTTACCAAGCTGCAACTGATGATCAAGCAACTGCCGGATTTCGACGACACCTCTGGCCGCGTCGGCGAGAAAGTGCTCGAGGCGGTCCAGACGCTCTGGGCCGACGAAATCGACTGATCAGATTTGCACGTTAGGCAATAACATCAAACCCGCGTATAATTCGCGGGTTTAATTTTTCGCAATAATCACTGCTTCTGGAGTTACACCATGGCTGTTCAACGTACTTTCTCGATCATCAAGCCTGATGCTGTTGCCAAAAACGTCATCGGCGAGATCACCACCCGTTTCGAAAAAGCCGGTCTGCGCGTTGTCGCGTCGAAACTGAAGCAACTGTCCAAAGCCGAAGCAGAAGGTTTCTACGCTGAGCACAGCGCTCGTGGTTTCTTCGGTGATCTGGTTGCATTCATGATCTCCGGCCCGGTTGTCGTGCAGGTTCTGGAAGGCGAAAACGCTATCGCTCTGAACCGCGAACTGATGGGCGCTACCAACCCTAAAGAAGCAGCCGCCGGCACCATCCGTGCTGACTTCGCTGATTCCATCGACGCCAACGCTGTTCACGGCTCCGACTCCGAAGCCGCTGCTGCTCGTGAAATCTCGTACTTCTTCGCTGCTACCGAGATAACCACTCGCTAAGCTATTGCTGCGAGTGAGGGTGAATCCATGACTGAATCAACTGGCAAAATCAACCTGTTGGGTCTGACCCGGCTGGAAATGGAAAAATTCTTCGAGTCTATCGGGGAGAAACGCTTCCGCGCCGGTCAGGTCATGAAGTGGATTCACCACTTTGGCGTCGACAACTTCGACGCCATGACGAACGTCGGCAAGGCCCTGCGCGAAAAGCTGCAGAGCCGTGCCGAAATTCGCGGTCCTGAAGTCGTCAGCGAGGACATCTCCACCGACGGCACCCGCAAATGGGTCGTCCGTGTCGAGTCCGGCAGCTGCGTCGAGACCGTTTACATTCCGCAAGGCAAGCGCGGCACCCTGTGTGTCTCGTCCCAGGCGGGTTGTGCGCTGGATTGCAGTTTCTGCTCCACCGGCAAACAAGGCTTCAACAGCAACCTCACCGCCGCCGAAGTCATCGGTCAGGTGTGGATTGCCAACAAATCTTTCGGCAGTGTCCCGGCTACCGTCGACCGTGCCATCACCAACGTGGTGATGATGGGGATGGGCGAGCCATTGCTGAACTTCGACAATGTCGTTTCCGCCATGCATCTGATGATGGATGACCTGGGGTATGGCATTTCCAAGCGCCGGGTGACGCTGTCCACCTCCGGCGTGGTGCCGATGATCGATGAGCTGTCCAAGCACATCGACGTCTCGCTGGCCCTTTCGCTGCACGCGCCCAATGACGCGCTGCGCAACCAGCTGGTGCCGATCAATAAAAAGTACCCCCTGAAAATGCTCCTCGAGTCCTGCCGCAACTACATGTCTGCGTTGGGCGAAAAGCGTGTGCTGACCATCGAATACACGCTGCTCAAGGACATCAACGACAAGCCTGAGCACGCCATCGAGATGATCGAGCTGCTCAAGGACACGCCCTGCAAGGTCAACCTGATCCCGTTCAATCCGTTTCCGCATTCGGGCTATGAACGCCCCAGCAACAACGCGATCCGTCGTTTTCAGGATCTGCTGCATCAAGCCGGCTTCAACGTCACTGTGCGTACCACGCGCGGTGAAGACATCGATGCTGCCTGCGGCCAGTTGGTCGGGCAGGTCATGGACCGCACCCGTCGCAGCGAGCGCTACATTGCCGTGCGGGAGCTCAGTGCCGATGCCGACGTGGTGCAGGTCGCTTCCGCTCGCAATTGAATGCGAATTTGACTGAGAGGATCTCTATGTCCCTGCGCGTTGCGCTGCTGCTCTGTTTTGCCACGCTGCTGGTCGGTTGTGTGTCCACCGGCAACGTCGATCCGCTGAGTACCAGCAAGGGACGTGACGAGGCTCGTCAAGCTTATGTGCAGTTGGGGTTGGGCTATCTCCAGCAAGGCCAGATGGAACGGGCTAAGGCGCCTCTGAAAAAGGCGCTCGAGCTAAACGGCTCCGATGCGGACGCCAATGCCGCGCTGGCTCTGGTGTTTCAGGCCGAGATGGAACCGGAACTGGCGAACCAGTATTACGAGAAAGCGTTGTCGGCACGTTCCAAAGACGCGCGAATCCTCAACAATTACGGCAGTTTTCTCTACCAGCAAAAGCGTTACAAGGAAGCTTACGAGCGCTTCGAGCAGGCCGCTGAGGATAACCTCTACGCCGAGCGCGCCCGGGTGTTCGAAAACCTCGGCATGACGGCTGTGATGCTCGGCAATCGCGACGCCGCCCGTGAGCATTTCGACAAAGCTCTGCGCCTTGATCGTCAGCAGCCACGCGCGTTGCTGGAAATGGCTGAGTTGTCGTACGAAGACAGGCATTATGTGCCGGCGCGCGATTATTACGAGCGTTTCAGCCAGTTGAGCGAGCAGAATGCGCGAAGCCTCTTGCTCGGCACGCGGCTGGCGAAGGTGTTTGATGATCGCAACAAGGCAGCCAGTTACGGCTTGCTTCTAAAAAGACTCTATCCCGGTACGCCGGAATATCAGCAATACCTGTCGGAGCAATGATGAAAGCGGCGCATCCCGAAGTTGTAGCAGCCACTCGCACGAACCCAGGCGAAACATTGCGACAGGCCCGCGAGAGCAAGAACTGGTCGCTGCCAGATGTGGCGTTGAGGCTCAACCTCACCGTGACTTCCCTGACTCATCTGGAAGCAGGCGATTTCGACAAGCTCCCCGGTCATACCTTCGCCCGCGGCTATGTCCGTGCGTACGCCAAGCTGCTGGACCTTGATCAAGCTGCATTGGTCAGTGCGTTCGATCAGTACACCGGCACCGACGGCAAGGGCAGCAGCGTTCATGCGCTGGGCCGAATCGAAGAGCCGGTGCGCCTGTCCCACAATATCCTGCGCATCGTCAGCCTCTTGCTGCTCATCGCGTTGATCGGCGGCGGCTTCGTGTGGTGGCAGGATCAAGCCACCCTGCGCGGCAAGGAGCCGACCAATCTGGGCATGGAGCACGTCGAAGTCGAAAGCGCCGACGGCACCACCCAGATCCATCCGCTCGACGAGCCGGAAGATCAAGCTGTGGCTCAAGGTCAGACCGCGCTGCCGTTGAATAACGCCGAGCCTGCGTCCGCGCCTGAAGCGCCTGCTTCATCCAGCAGCGCGTCCAGCAGCACGGGCACCGTTGCAGGCGCTGTTGTTCCCCACAGCGCATCTACCACCGCTCCGGTAACGCCTGCGCATGCCGCGTCGACGCCAACCGCGCCGGTCACAACCGTAGCGCCAACGCCTGCGACAACCGCGCCCGTCAACAGCGCCCCGAGCGCAACCGCTGACGCCGCGCCCGTACCGGCAGGTGCCGGCCGCGTGCAGGTTCAGTTTGTGAATGATTGCTGGACCCAGGTCACCGACGGCAATGGCAAAGTGCTGATGAGCGGTCTCAAGAAAAAAGGCGACAGCCTTGACGTCAATGGCAAGCCGCCGCTGACCCTGCGCCTGGGCTTCGCTCGCGGCGCGCAAGTGAGCTACAACGGTCAGCCGGTTGATGTGGCACCTTTCACCAGTGGCGAAACTGCTCGCCTGAAGCTAGGGCAATAAGTCATGCACGGCGAATCTCCGATCAAACGTCGCGAATCTCGTAAAATCTGGGTCGGCTCGGTGCCGGTCGGTGGCGATGCCCCGATCGCAGTGCAGAGCATGACCAACAGCGACACCAATGACGTCGCGGCCACGGTCTCGCAGATCAACCGTCTGGAAGCCGCCGGCGTGGACATCGTCCGCGTCTCGGTGCCGGACATGGACGCGGCCGAGGCCTTTGGCCGTATCAAGCAGTTGGTCAAGGTCCCGCTGGTCGCGGACATCCACTTCGATTATCGAATCGCCCTGCGCGTTGCCGAGCTGGGCGTCGATTGCCTGCGCATCAACCCGGGCAACATCGGCCGCGAAGACCGCGTCCGTGCGGTGGTTGAAGCGGCCCGTGATCGCGGTATTCCGATCCGCATCGGCGTCAACGCCGGTTCGCTGGAAAAAGACCTGCAGAAGAAGTACGGCGAGCCAACGCCGGCGGCTTTGGTCGAGTCCGCGCTGCGTCACGTCGAGCATCTGGACCGTCTGGATTTCCAGGACTTCAAGGTCAGCGTCAAGGCCTCCGATGTGTTTATGGCGGTCGAGGCTTATCGCCTCCTTGCCAAACAAATCATCCAGCCGTTGCACCTGGGTATCACTGAAGCGGGCGGTTTGCGCTCAGGCACAGTGAAATCGGCCGTCGGCCTAGGTATGCTGCTGGCCGAAGGTATCGGCGATACCATTCGGATTTCGCTGGCTGCCGATCCGGTTGAAGAAGTGAAGGTCGGTTACGACATCCTCAAGTCGCTGCGTCTGCGTTCCCGTGGCATCAACTTCATCGCCTGCCCGAGCTGCTCGCGGCAGAACTTCGATGTGGTCAAGACCATGAACGAGCTGGAAGGGCGCCTTGAAGATTTGCTGGTCCCGCTGGATGTTGCGGTGATCGGTTGCGTGGTGAACGGTCCCGGCGAGGCGAAAGAAGCCCACGTCGGTCTGACCGGAGGCACGCCGAACCTGATCTACATCGATGGCAAGCCGGCGCAAAAGCTGACAAATGACAATCTGGTGGAACAGCTTGAACGCTTGATCCGCCAGAGAGCGGCCGAAAAGGTCGAGGCCGACGCAGCGCTGATCGCGCGCGGCTAACCCAGTTTCCAAGGAATATTTGTGAGTAAGTCTCTGCAAGCCATTCGTGGCATGAACGACATCCTGCCGGATCAAACGCCGCTGTGGCGCTACTTCGAAGGCACCGTATCGCGTTTGCTGGATAACTACGGTTATCGCCAGATCCGCATGCCGATCGTCGAGTTCACCGACCTGTTCAAACGCTCCATCGGCGAAGTCACCGACATCGTCGAAAAAGAGATGTACACCTTCGCCGACCGCAATGGCGATTCGTTGACCCTGCGCCCTGAAGGCACAGCGGCCTGCGTGCGTGCGGTCCTCGAGCACGGCATCACCGGCGGCGGTCAGGTGCAGAAGCTTTGGTACATC
The DNA here is from genome assembly GCF_059421525.1 of Pseudomonas sp. GW821-FHT02H06. NCBI lineage: Bacteria > Pseudomonadati > Pseudomonadota > Gammaproteobacteria > Pseudomonadales > Pseudomonadaceae > Pseudomonas > Pseudomonas sp. GW821-FHT02H06. Next base: position 261,034 of record NZ_JBWKVD010000004.1, on the reverse strand, counting down.
GGCCCGATGTTCCGCCACGAGCGTCCGCAGAAAGGCCGTTATCGTCAGTTTCACCAGATCGGTGTCGAGGTGTTCAACCTTGATGGTCCGGACATCGACGCCGAGCTGATCGTCCTGACCTGGCGCCTGTGGGGCCTGTTGGGCATCCGCAATGCCGTCAAACTGGAACTCAACAGCCTGGGCACCAGTGAAGCCCGCGGCCGTTATCGTGAAGCGCTGGTCGAGTATCTCTCGGCGCGTCACGAGCAACTGGACGAAGACAGCCAGCGTCGCCTGAAGACCAACCCGCTGCGTGTGCTCGACACCAAAAACCCTGAAACCCAGGCTGTGCTGGTCGATGCACCGAAGCTGGCAGATTACCTGGACGACGAATCCCGGGTTCACTTCGAAGGCCTGAAGGCGCGTCTCGACGCGGCGGGCATTCCGTACGTGATCAACCCGAAGCTGGTTCGCGGCCTGGATTACTACAGTAAAACCGTATTCGAGTGGGTCACTGACCAGCTCGGCGCTCAGGGCACTGTCTGCGCGGGCGGCCGTTACGACGGACTGGTTGAGCAGATGGGCGGCAAACCGACGTCGGGCGTGGGCTTTGCCATGGGCATCGAACGTCTGGTGCTGCTGCTGGAAACCCTTGAGCAGATTCCCGAAGAGATCGCCCGTACGGTCGACGTTTACGTTTGCGCGTTCGGCGAGGCCGCCGAGCTGGCAGCGCTGACGCTGTCCGAGCGCTTGCGCGATCAGGCGCCGAACCTGCGTCTGCAAGTCAATGCCGGGGCCGGCAGCTTCAAGAGCCAGTTCAAGAAGGCCGACAAGAGCGGCGCGCTGTACGCGCTGATCCTGGGTGACGAAGAGCTGGCGCGCAAGGAAGTGGGCGTCAAGCCGCTGCGTGGCCAGGGCGAGCAACAAAATATTGCCTGGGATGCTCTGTCCGAGCACCTGGCCACCTGCATTTCGCAGGGTTGAAGCAGATAAAAGCCGATTTAGCGAATAGGAGTATTGGGGTGTCGAGTACCGATGATGATGAGCTGGTTGCCGTAAAGGACTGGTGGCAGCGTAACGGCAAGCCTCTGGTGACCGGCGGCCTGCTGGCGGTGATCGTGGTGTTGGGCTGGCAAGGCTGGCAGCGCTATCAGAACAACCAGGCGCAAGGTGCTTCGGCGCTGTATCAGCAATTGCTGGAAACCGCACTGACGCCAAGCGGCCAGGCTGACGCAGGCCGTGTGGCCGAGATCGCCGGCAAGCTGAAAAGCGACTTCGGCGGCACCGCGTACGCGCAGTACGGCAGCCTGTTCGTGGCCAAAGTGGCTGTGGACACCGGCAAGCTGGATGACGCTGCGAACGAGCTCAAATCCGTGACCGACAAGCCGGCCAACGCGACCCTGGGTGAAATCGCCCGTCAGCGTCTGGCTCGTGTGCTCGCTGCTCAGAACAAGGCCGAAGACGCGCTGAAGCTGCTCGACGGTCAGGCCGATACTTCGTTCGCGGCCAGCCGAGAAGAGCTGCGCGGTGACCTGCTGGTTCAGCTGGGTCGCACCGATGATGCCTACGCTGCATACAAGAAGGCCAAGGCGGCGCTTTCCGAAGAAGCGGCTGTTGGCGGTCTGCAAATGAAGCTCGACGATCTGGCGAAAGGGGATGCGTGACGTGATTCGTTGGAAACATGCAGCATTGCTGGCTCTGGCCATTCTGGCCGCGGGTTGCAGCAGCAACAGCAAAAAAGAGCTGCCTCCGGCAGAGCTCGTCGACTTCAAACAGGAAGTGACCCTGCAGAAGTTGTGGAGCCGTTCCGTCGGTGACGGTCAGGGCGACATCTACAACATGCTGGTTCCGGCCATCGACGGCGAGAACATCTACGCTGCCGATGCGAACGGTCTGGTCATGGCGATCAATCGCAGCAACGGCGACGTGGTCTGGAAAAAAGAGCTTGAGCAACCGGTCTCCGGCGCCGTCGGCGTAGGTTTCGGTCTGGTCATGCTCGGCACGTTGCGTGGCGAAGTCATCGTTCTCGATGAGGCCACCGGCGAGCAGAAGTGGAAAGCCAAGGCGACCAGCGAAGTGCTGTCCGCTCCGGCCACCAACGGCAGTGTCGTGGTTGCCCAGACTCAGGATGACCGGGTTATCGGTTATGACGCCATCACTGGCGATCAGCGCTGGATCTACGAAAGCAGCCCGGCTGTTCTGACGCTGCGTGGCACCGGTGCGCCGATCGCGACCTCGTCGCTGGCCATCGCAGGCTTGTCCACCGGCAAGGTTGTGGCGCTGGACATCAACAACGGCGTCCCGGCCTGGGAGCAGCGCGTTGCCGTTCCGACAGGTCGTTCCGAGCTGGATCGCGTGGTCGACATCGACGGTGGCTTGCTGCTGTCCGGCAACACGCTGTACGTCGCAACCTACCAGGGTCGTGTAGCCGGTCTGGAACTGCAGAGCGGCCGCGTGCTGTGGCAGCGTGATGCATCGAGCTATTCGGGTGTGGCGCAAGGCTTCGGCAGCGTCTACGTCTCGCTGGCCAACGGCACCGTGGAAGGCATCGATGAGCGCTCTTCCACCGGTCTGTGGAGCAACGACTCGCTGGCCCGTCGCCAACTCGGCGCGCCGGAAGTGTTCTCCAGCTACGTCGCGGTCGGTGACATGGAAGGTTATCTGCACCTGCTGAGCCAGGTCGATGGCCATTTCGTCGCCCGTGAAAAGATTGACAGCGATGGCTTGCGTGCACGCCCGCTGGTCTCCGGCAGCACCATTTACGTCTTTGGCAACAGCGGCAAGCTGGAAGCGCTGACGACCAAGTAGTGGCTGCCTATGCTTGAGGAGGTCGTTTTTCGGCTTCCCCAGGCGGCCCCGGTTTAATGGGGCCTGCGACGCTTCGGTGTCGCTCCGAACTCCGGCCGCTGCCTTGCAGCGGCTTTTGTATTTTCTGAAATAACGAAGTGGAGAGCCGCATGGTTCCCGTAATCGCCCTGGTGGGTCGACCGAACGTCGGCAAGTCCACCTTGTTCAACCGCCTGACCAGGACTCGCGACGCCATCGTCGGCGACTTGTCCGGTCTGACCCGTGATCGCCAATACGGTGAGGCCAAGTGGCAAGGGCGCTCCTACATCCTGATCGACACCGGCGGTATCTCCGGTGATGAACACGGCATGGACGAAAAGATGGCCGAGCAGTCGCTGCTGGCCATCGAAGAAGCCGATGTCGTGTTGTTCCTCGTTGACGCCAAAGCAGGCTTTACTGCCGCCGACCAGATGATTGGCGAGCACCTGCGCAAGCGCAACAAGACCTCTTACGTCGTTGCCAACAAGGTCGACAACATCGACCCTGACATGGCCCGCGCGGAGTTTGCACCGCTGGGTATGGGTGACGCGATTCCGGTTGCCGGCGCTCACGGACGTGGCATCACTCAGATGCTCGAAATCGCCCTGCGCGACTTCCCGAAAGACGCTGACGAAGTCGAAGAAGGCGAAGAAGAGGAAGTCGTCGCTGAGGGTCAGGAAGCCAAGCGCATTCCCGGCCCGAGCGAGAAGGATGGCATCAAGATCGCCATCATCGGTCGTCCCAACGTCGGTAAATCGACGCTGGTCAATCGCATGCTCGGTGAAGACCGCGTTATCGTCTACGACGAGCCCGGCACCACCCGCGACAGCATTTACATCCCGTTCGAACGCAACGAAGAAAAGTACACGCTGATCGACACCGCCGGTGTGCGCAAGCGCGGCAAGATCCACGAAGAAGTCGAAAAGTTCTCCGTGGTCAAAACCCTGCAGGCGATCAAAGACGCCAACGTGGTGATCTTCGTGATGGACGCCCGCGAAGGCGTTGTCGACCACGACCTCAACCTGCTGGGCTTTGCCCTTGAATCCGGTCGGGCCTTGGTCATCGCACTGAACAAGTGGGATGGAATGGTGCCGAGCGAGCGCGACTACGTGAAGGTCGAGCTGGAGCGTCGGTTGTTCTTCGTCGACTTCGCCGACATCCACTTCATCTCGGCGCTGCATGGCACGGGCGTGGGTAACCTGTATCAGTCGGTGCAGAACTCGTTCAAATCCGCTGTGACCCGTTGGCCGACCAGCCGCCTGACCCAGATTCTCGAAGACGCGGTCAGCGAGCACGCACCGCCAATGGTGGGCAGCCGCCGCATCAAGCTGCGTTATGCCCACTTGGGTGGCGCGAACCCGCCGTTGATCGTGATCCACGGTAACCAGGTCGAAAAAGTGCCGAAGTCGTACGTCCGGTACCTTGAGAACACCTATCGCCGTGTGCTCAAGCTGGTCGGTACGCCTATCCGCATCGAGTTCAAGGGCGGCGAAAACCCGTACGAAGGCAACAAGAACACGCTGACCGACCGCCAGGTCAACAAGAAGCGTCGGATGATGTCGCACCACAAGAAAGCCGACAAGAAGCGCCGCGACAAGCGCTGATCGTGTAACGGTCTTTCTCGGAAAAGGCGCCAGCGGCGCCTTTTTTTGTGCGCGACATCTGGGCTATCCTGCGAGTCCCCGAGCCCTTCAGGTGTCGGGAGTGGAGCAGGAAAACCCCCATGATCACCAGCAAACTGCCGAACGTTGGCACCACCATTTTTACTGTGATGTCTCAGCTTGCCGCCGAAACCGGGGCGATCAATCTGTCTCAGGGTTTTCCCGATTTCGATGGGCCTGACGCACTGCGTGAAGCCCTCTGCCGCCGCGTCATGGACGGCAACAACCAATACGCGCCGATGGCCGGCCTGCCTGCGTTGCGCGAGCAAGTCGCGGCCAAGATCGCTCGCTGCTACGGCCGTCAGGTCGGCATCGACAGCGAAATCACCATCACGCCCGGCGCCACCCATGCCATCTTCTGCGCGATCCAGACCGTTGTGAGCGCCGGCGATGAAGTGATCGTCTTCGACCCGTGCTACGACAGTTATGCGCCGTCGGTGGAACTGGCCGGCGGGCGCACCGTGCATGTGCAGCTCAAAGACGGCGACTTCGCCATCGACTGGGAAAAGCTCGGCGCGGCGTTGAGCCCTCGCACCCGGATGATCGTCATCAACACGCCGCACAATCCCAGCGGCGCGCTGATCACCCGCGACGAACTGGATCGCCTGGCGGCATTGATCCGTGACCGGGACATTTACGTGCTCAGCGACGAGGTCTACGAGCATCTGGTGTTCGATGGCCTGCAACACGCCAGCGTGCTGGCCCATGACGAACTGTATCAGCGCGCGTTTGTGGTCAGTTCGTTCGGCAAGACCTACCACGTCACCGGCTGGAAAACCGGCTACCTCGTTGCGCCGCCTGCACTGACCGCCGAAGCACGGAAGATCCATCAGTTCGTCGCATTCTGTGGCGTCACGCCGTTGCAGTGGGCGTTGGCCGATTTCATGGCGGCGCATCCCGAGCACGTCGACGAACTGCCGGCGTTCTATCAGGCCAAACGCGACTATTTCTGCGATCGCCTGGAAGCCTCGCGTTTCACCTTCACGCGCGCCAGCGGCACGTACTTTCAGCTCGTTGATTATTCGCAGATCCGTCCGGACCTCAACGACGTCGACATGTCGCTGTGGATGACCCGCGAGCACGGCGTGGCGAGCATTCCCATTTCGGTTTTCTATCAGAATCCGCCCGAAGGCCAGCGCCTGATCCGGCTGTGCTTTCCCAAGCGCGAGGAGACGCTGCGTCTGGCAGCGGAAAAACTATGCGCGATCTGACCACGTTGCCCAACTTGAATATCGCGCTGGTTCAGACCACGCTGGTCTGGCACGACGCCCCGGCGAACCATGCGCATTTTGAAGAACTGCTGGCCCAGGCCAGGGGCGCAGATCTGGTGATCCTGCCGGAGATGTTCACCACCGGGTTTTCCATGGAATCCGAGACGCTGGCCGAGCCCGAAGACGGCCCGACCGCTCAGTGGATACTGGCCCAGGCCAGGCAACTGAATGCGGTGGTGACCGGCAGCGTGATCATTCGCGCCGCGGACGGCAGCCATCGCAACCGCCTGCTGTGGGCGCGGCCGGACGGCGAGCTGCTGCATTACGACAAGCGCCATCTGTTCAGAATGGCCGGCGAGCACGAGCACTACAGCCCGGGCGAGCGTCAGGTGCAGTTCGAACTCAACGGCTGGCGAATTCGTCCGCTGATCTGCTACGACCTGCGTTTTCCGGTGTGGAGCCGTGATGCCCACAACACAGATCTGTTGCTCTATACCGCCAACTGGCCGGGCGCGCGCCGTCTGCACTGGAACCGTCTGCTGCCGGCGCGGGCGATCGAGAACTTGTGTTACGTCGCTGCGGTGAATCGCGTGGGAATCGATGGCAAGGGCTTTGCCTACACCGGCGACAGTCAGGTGCTGGATTTCCAGGGCGAGAGCCTGCTCAACATCGGCGAGGCGGATGGCGTGTTCCAGGTCAGCCTGTCAGCGCAGAGTCTGGCGGCGTACCGCGAGAAATTCCCGGCCTGTCTCGACGCTGATACATTCGAGATACAGTAACGTCATAGAGTTAACGGACGGGTGGTCGATAGCGGTTGTACCCAGACAGGAGATCGGTATGACAACCATCAGCACATCCTCATTGAGTTCGTATTCCACCAGTTTCACCGTTGCGGTCAAAAAAGACCCCACAACAACGGCGGCTGACAGCGACGCCTCCACCACCACAGATGCCACGTCGGCGTCTGCATCGACCACAGCCACAGCCACAGCGGCAGGTGGCGCTGGCGGTGCTGGCGGTGCGGGTGGGGCATCTGATTCTTCCAGCACTAGCGAGCAGGCCATCGCGAAGCTGGAAGAGCAGATCAAGGAAACCCAGAAGCGCTTGCAGGAACAGCAACAGCAACTCGCTGCCGCCCAGGCCAGCTCTGGCACCGACGAGGAGAAGTCGGCGCGGGTGATGGCCATTCAGGGACAGATCTCGTCGACGACCGCCAGCCTGTCGACGGAACAGGCGGCACTCTTGCAACTGCAGAAGTCCGGCAGCATTAACACCACCGCCTGATTCACTGATTCATAGACAAAACCGCTCCATGACCCCGGTCGTGGGGCGTTTTTGCGTCTGCAATAAATTGGACTTCAGATGCTTGTACGCTGGCCGATACAAAGTGCACCTCATAAGGAGTTCATCATGACCACCATCAACACCAGTTCGTTGGGTGCTTACTCCAGCGTGTTCACGGCCGCCGTCAAAACCGACGACTCCACCAAGAGCGATGCCAAGACCGCCAGCGTCGAGCTGCGTGGCAATGTGTATGGCGACTCCAAGGCGGCAGGCGCCAGTGAGTCAGCCGAATCGCCGAGCATGAAGGAGGAGATGATCAAACAGTTGCAGGAGCAGATTGAGCAAACCCAGAAAATGCTCCAGCAGCAGCAAGCTCAGTTAGCCGCTGTCCAGGCCAGCAAGACGCCCGATGAGTTGAAGGCCACGCAGGTCATGGCGATTCAGCAGCAGATTTCCGGGACCATGGCTCAGTTGGGCGCACTGCAGGCGTCGCTGTTGAACTTGATGAAAGTCAAAGTCGACACCACGGCCTGATTATCCAGCGCTCAAACAAAAGGCCCGGAAGTTTGCACTTCAGGGCCTTTTTAATAGGGCGCAGCTTTCTATCCCGAAGCGTTAAGCCGCTTTCGTCGCGTCAGCCTGGAGCAGCCCACGATTGAGGGCGCTGAACAGTGCCTTGAAGCTGGCCGTGGTGATGTTCTCGTCGATGCCAACGCCGTGTACCGCGCGATCGCCATCCACACGCAGCTCGATGTAGGCAGCGGCTTTGGCCGTGGTGCCCGCGCCGATGGCGTGTTCGTTGTAGTCCATGATCTCGGCCGACACCGGGAGGCCGGCCACCAACGCTTCCAGTGCGCCGTTGCCGGTGCCTTTCCAGCGCAGATTGCTCTCGCTGTCGCCCATGCCGGTCACGACTACTTCAACAGCGCTGTTGCCGTTCTCTTCCTGCAAGCGATGGCTGACCAGTGCATACGGCTTGTTGGCCTGCAGGTATTCACGCTTGAACAGCGAGTAGATCTGCTGCGCGGTCATCTCCAGGCCAAGACGATCGGTCTCGCCCTGAACCACCTGGCTGAACTCGATCTGCATGCGACGCGGCAGGGAGATGCCATATTCCTGTTCCAGCAGGTAAGTAATCCCGCCTTTGCCGGACTGGCTGTTGACGCGGATGACCGCCTCGTAGCTGCGGCCGATGTCGGCTGGATCGATTGGCAGGTACGGCACTTCCCACAGCGTGCCTTCCTTCTGCTGAGTGAAGCCCTTGCGGATCGCGTCCTGGTGAGAGCCGGAAAACGCAGTGTGTACCAGGTCGCCGACGTACGGGTGACGCGGGTGCACCGGAATCTGGTTGCACTCCTCAACCACCTTGCGCACGCCGTCGATGTCCGAGAAGTCCAGTTGCGGATTCAGGCCCTGGGTGTACATGTTCAGCGCGACGGTCACGAGGTCGACGTTGCCGGTGCGCTCGCCGTTGCCGAACAGGCAGCCTTCAACCCGATCCGCACCGGCCATCAGGCCCAGTTCGGTCGCCGCGACGCCGGTGCCACGGTCGTTGTGGGTGTGCAGGCTGATGATCACGCTGTCACGACGGGAAATGTTGCGGCAGAACCATTCGATCTGGTCGGCGTAAATGTTCGGGGTGGCGACTTCGACGGTGGCTGGCAGATTGAGGATCACCTTGTTCTGCGGCGTCGCGTTCCACACTTCGATGACGGCGTCGCAGACTTCCTTGGCGAACTCCAGCTCGGTGGCGCTGAACGTCTCAGGCGAGTACTCGAACTGCCATTGGGTTTCTGGCTGCAGGGCGGCGTATTTGACGAACAGCTGAGCAGCATTCACGGCGATGGCTTTCACGCCCGCTTTGTCCTGGTTGAAGACGATGCGGCGGAAGGACGGGCAGGTGGCGTTGTAAAGATGGACGATGGCTTTTTTCGCACCGCGCAGGGACTCGAACGTCCGCGCGATCAGGTCTTCGCGGGCCTGAGTCAGCACCTGAATGGTGGTGTCGTCCGGGATATGGCCGTCTTCGATGAGCGTGCGCACGAAGTCGAAATCGGTTTGCGAGGCGGAAGGGAAGGAGGCTTCGATTTCCTTCACGCCGACTTGAACGAGGGTCTTCCAGAAACGCAGCTTTTTGACCGCATCCATGGGCTCGATCAGCGACTGGTTACCGTCACGCAAGTCGGAACTGCACCAGATCGGCGCCGCAGTGATGGTCTTGGAAGGCCAGGTGCGATCAGGCAGGTCGATGACAGGAAAGGCGCGGTACTTGGTCGAGGGATCTTTGAGCATGGTCATGTGAATAATCCTTGTTGTACTCAGGGCCGAAAGAAGGCGGCCAGCCGGTTGATGCGAGAGTAGCACTGCGGGTAAGCGTCGAGGCACCGCGTTCAGCTTTGCAGTCGTGCACTGACGAGGCAGAGGCAGCGATGTTGACGCATCAGAATGAGGGTGTGAGAGGTTTTCATGTCGCCAAACGTAACCAATGGGGTGAAAGGTGGCAAGCAGTCGGCGAAAATTGAGAGAAGTGACCGGTAAAGACTCGAGATCCAGTTTTTATTGCTGGATTCTAAGGCTCTGCGCGATTTAATTGCCCTGTCAATCGGGTGTGCGCAACATTGCGGTCGCTGATTTTGAACACGTCCAAGCGGCAAACTTGTTACCTGTGGGAGTGAGCTTGCTCACGAAGACGGTGTTCCAACCCCTGGAGGTCTGGCGGATCTACCGACCTCTTCGTGAGCAAGCTCACTCCCACATAAACGTGTTCGCCGCATGATCGTGCGGCCCCCCACAGCGCCATTACCCCCGATCAAGCGCTACGGCTGAAACGCATTCATGAAAATCGCCGGATCTACCCGCGCGTCATTCAGGCTGACGTTCCAGTGCATGTGCGGCCCCGTTGCGCGACCGGTCGAACCGACGCGCCCGACCACACCACCGCGCGGAACGGCATCGCCAACCTTCACGTCGATCTTCGACATATGGCAGAACATGCTGATAAAGCCCTGACCGTGATCGACGAACACTGTGTTGCCGTTAAAGAAGTAGTTGCCGATCAGAATCACTTTGCCGGCCGCTGGCGATTTGATAGGCGTGCCCGCAGGGACCGCGAAGTCCAGTCCGGCGTGAGGGTTGCGCTCCTCGCCGTTGAAGAAGCGCCGCACGCCGAATTTGCTGGAGAGCGGCCCGTCCACCGGCTTGTCCAACAGAAGGTTGCTCGGCGTCACGGGACTGAACGTACGGTAAGCGCGGACCTGCACGTCGAGTTCTTGCTCAATGCGCTTGAGGTCGTCCGGGTTCGGATTGACCTGACGCTGATTCTTGAGGGTGATCCGCTGCTCCGGGTACTTCTTGTCGCCCACCACGAAAGGCAAGTTGCGGCCGCCGCTGCTGACTTGCTGCGAGGTGCCCGGCTTGACGGTCAACGGGATGCCGACGATGGCCAGCCAGCGCGCGTCCTGATCCTTGACCACCAGCACCGGTTTGCCCTGCCACGTGGCTTTGGGCGCTTGCGGGGCAGGGCCGAGATCGACCACCGCCACGCCGCCGGGCACGGGCTTGTTGAGCAGGCGGGAAATGTAGCTGTCAGCGTAGGCGGGCAGGGCAGCACACATGACCAATGCAGCAGTTGCCAACGAACGGGTTAGAAAGGAAGGCATTGATCAATCCAGAAGTGAAAGGGTGACAGGCGTCAGATGATTGTCTTCGACGCGCACTTGCAGCTCGCCGTCCGCCAGCTTCGCTGTCAGGCGCTGACCCTGATGCGTCTGCTCGGCAGCGCGAACGGCCCTGCCGCGTTCATCCAGCAAAATACTGTAACCACGGCCAAGGGTCGCCAGCGGGCTGACCACGTTGAGCGTCTGCACCTGACTTTGCAGCTGCAAGCGACGGCTCTTGAGGCTCTCCTTGATCGCACGGGGCAGCCGCTCGGCCAATACCGCCAGGCGCTGCCGCAGAAACATCAGCGTGCGTCCCGGATGTTGCGCGGCCAGGCGACTTTCCAGATGGCTCATGCGCACCTGGCGCTTGTGCATCTGCTGCTCGAAGGCCCGGCGCAGGCGCATGTCCAGATCGTCGAGGCGCTGGGCGCGCTGGCGTAACCGTTCACCGGGGTGACGCAAGCGGCGGGAAATCCCGTCCAGACGCAATTGCTCGCGCATCAACCGGTCCTGCATGCGGCTGATCAGTCGGCGCTCGAGGCTGTCGACCCGACGGTGCAGATCGCTTGAATCCGGCGCCAGCAGTTCAGCGGCGGCGGAGGGCGTCGGCGCGCGCACGTCGGCGACGAAGTCACTGATCGACACATCCGTCTCATGCCCGACTGCGCTGACGATCGGCGTCACGCACGCATCAATGGCGCGGGCGACGGCTTCTTCGTTGAAGCACCACAGGTCCTCCAGCGAGCCGCCGCCCCGGGCGAGGATCAACGCATCAAAGCCGCGGCCGTCGGCGAGCTTCAACGCGCGCACGATCTGGCCAATGGCTTCGCGGCCCTGCACGGCGGTTGGGATCAGGGTGAGTTCGACCTGGGGCGCGCGACGGCGAAACACGCTGATGATGTCGCGAATCACCGCACCGGTCGGGGAACTGATGATGCCGATGCGCTTGGGGTGCAGCGGCAGGGCGACCTTGCGCTCGGCGCTGAACATCCCCTCGGCGCTCAGCTTCTCCTTCAGCGCATCGAAGGCCAGACGCAGCGCGCCATCGCCCGCAGGCTCGACGGTGTCGAGAATCAGCTGATAGTCGCCGCGACCTTCAAACAGGGAGACCTTGCCGCGTACCTTGACCGCCAGGCCGTCCTTCAACGCCTGACGTACCCGCGCCGCGTTGCTGCGAAACAACGCGCAACGCACCTGGGCGCCGGAGTCCTTCAGCGTGAAGTAAACGTGCCCTGAGGCGGGACGCGAGAGGTTGGAAATCTCGCCCTCGACCCAGATGCTGGAAAACACATCCTCCAGCAGCACGCGTGCGCGGCCGTTGAGCTGGCTGACAGTGAGGACGTCCCGGTCAAGGCCGAGTCTTGCGAAGGGGTCTTTGATCATGGCGGCATCATAAAGGCATTGGGGCACGGGTCACCAGATGAGATCGCCGACGGCGTGCGACCCCACGGCCGTACTTGACGTCACCGACAGCGCGATTAAGCTGCCGCCCCCGATTACTCGTCAGACAGGCCCTTCATGGACACCCAAAGCATCATCGTCCCGCAAATCTCCAGCTTTCCTGCGCACGAAGCGAAGGCGCGGGCGATCCTGCGCTGGCTGGTGAAGCTGAACGTCGTCGAAGAATCACTGACCACCTGCGGCCGCAGCTTCAATCGCATGGCTTACGCGATTGCGCCCGGCGCGCGACGCTTCGTTGAAAACCCTGACGCCTTGCCGTTCGGTCAGCCGGTCAACGGTCTGGAAATCGTCCTCAAGCGCTGCATCTATACGCCGCAGCAGGGCTTCAAGGAGGAGGCCGGTTGCCCTGAATGCCGGCGCGAGATCGGCGAAGCCCTGTTCGACAGTCTGGAAGACTGGATGCCGGGCCACACCGACAACTTCATGTGCCCCGAATGCCGTCATGAAGATGACATCAACGGATTCCTGTTTCTGGAGCCGTGCGGGTTCTCGAATCTGGGATTCATATTCAATAACTGGCTGGACGCCGGCTTTAAAAGCAGCTTTATCGAGGCGTTTGCCGAGCGCATGGACCGCCCGGTGTCCCATGTCAAAGTCAGGATGTAGATCTTCGCCGCTGTCATTGGGCGCATTAATCCGGTTCATTAGTAAATAGCCTGATCTTTACATTGAGATACTGCAGGTGTCTGGGTACAATGGCGCGCTTCCATTTTCCCGCTCGGGAGCCCAGCGATGCTGCGTATCAGCCAAGAAGCCCTTACATTCGACGACATTCTCCTTGTGCCCGGTTATTCCGAGGTGCTTCCCAACGAAGTCAGTCTGAAAACACGATTGACCCGTGGCATCGAACTCAACATCCCCCTCGTTTCCGCCGCTATGGACACCGTCACTGAAGCCCGTCTGGCGATCGCCATGGCTCAGGAAGGCGGCATCGGCATCATCCACAAGAACATGACCGTCGAGCAGCAAGCTGCCGAAGTGCGCAAGGTCAAGAAGTTCGAAGCGGGTGTGGTCAAGGATCCGATCACCATCGAAGCCGACGCCACCGTTCGCGACCTGTTCGAACTGACCCGTCAACACAACATCTCCGGCGTTCCGGTCCTGCATGACGGCGAGCTCGTCGGCATCGTGACCTCCCGCGACGTCCGCTTTGAAACCCGCCTCGATATCCCTGTCCGCGAAGTGATGACGCCGAAAGAGCGTCTGGTCACCGTCCGTGAAGGCGCCGACAAGTACGAAGTGCGCGATCTGCTGCACAAGCACCGTCTGGAAAAAGTCCTGATCGTCGACGACAAGTTCGCGCTCAAGGGCATGATGACCGTCAAGGACATCGAGAAATCCAAAGCCTGGCCTCTGGCGAGCAAGGACGACCAGGGTCGTCTGCGTGTCGGCGCTGCAGTCGGTACCGGTAAAGACACCGGCGAACGCGTCAGCGCACTGGTTGCTGCGGGCGTGGACGTCATCGTTGTCGATACCGCACATGGCCACTCCAAAGGCGTGATCGACCGCGTTCGCTGGGTCAAACAGAACTTCCCTGACGTGCAAGTCATCGGCGGCAACATCGCCACCGGCGCCGCTGCACGCGCACTTGTTGAAGCAGGCGCTGACGGCGTCAAGGTCGGCATCGGTCCTGGCTCCATCTGCACCACCCGTATCGTCGCTGGCGTGGGCGTCCCGCAGATCAGCGCCATTGCCAACGTGGCTTCGGCACTGGAAGGGACAGACGTTCCGCTGATCGCCGACGGCGGCATCCGTTTCTCGGGTGACCTGTCCAAGGCCATCGTTGCCGGTGCGTACTGCGTGATGATGGGTTCGATGTTTGCCGGTACCGAAGAAGCACCGGGCGAGATCGAGCTGTTCCAGGGTCGTTCGTACAAGGCGTATCGCGGCATGGGTTCGCTGGGCGCAATGTCCCAGGCCCAGGGCTCGTCGGACCGCTACTTCCAGGACTCATCCGATGGCGCGGAAAAACTCGTACCGGAAGGTATCGAAGGCCGCGTTGCGTACAAGGGTTCGCTGACTGCCATCGTTCACCAGTTGATGGGCGGCCTGCGCTCGTCGATGGGTTACACCGGCAGCGCCGACATCCACGAAATGCGCACCAAGCCTGAGTTCGTGCGCATCACCGGTGCCGGCATGGCCGAGTCTCACGTTCACGACGTGCAGATCACCAAGGAAGCGCCGAACTACCGGGTAGGTTGATCGGAACGCGCCTGATGGCTCAGGCGCGCTTCACGAATTGTGTACCGGGGCTGTTCATGACAGCCCCGTCTTGTTTCTGATTTTCGACGAGAATGACTATGGCCCTCGACATTCACGCCCACCGCATCCTGATCCTGGACTTCGGTTCCCAGTACACCCAGCTGATCGCCCGTCGCGTTCGCGAAATCGGCGTGTACTGCGAACTGCACCCGTTCGACATGTCGGACGAAGCGATCCGCGAATTCGCCCCGAAAGGCATCATCCTCGCCGGCGGCCCCGAGTCCGTGCACGTTGCCGACAGCCCGCGCGCGCCCCAGGCCGTGTTCGACCTGAACGTGCCGATCTTCGGGATCTGTTACGGCATGCAGACCATGGCCGAGCAGCTCGGTGGCCGCGTCGCCGGTTCCGAATTGCGTGAATTCGGTTACGCCCGTGTCGACATCGTCGGCAAGAGCCGCGTGCTGGATGGCATCGAAGACCACGTCGACGCCGATGGCGTTTTCGGTCTCGACGTGTGGATGAGCCACGGCGACAAAGTCACTGAAATCCCGGAGGGCTTCCACGTTCTGGCCAGCACCCCGAGCTGCCCTATCGCCGGCATGGCCGACGACACCCGCGGCTACTACGGCGTGCAGTTCCACCCGGAGGTGACGCACACCAAGCAGGGCGGTCGCATCCTGTCGCGCTTCATCCTCGACATCTGCGGCTGCGAAGCGCTGTGGACCCCGTCGAAGATCGCTGAAGACGCCATCGCCCAGGTTCGCGCCCAAGTCGGCACCGACAACGTACTGCTCGGCCTGTCTGGCGGTGTTGACTCCTCGGTGGTCGCAGCGCTGCTGCACAAAGCCATCGGCGACCAACTGACCTGCGTCTTCGTCGACAACGGCCTGCTGCGTCTGCACGAAGGCGAGCAAGTCATGGCCATGTTCGCTGAGAACATGGGCGTCAAGGTGATCCGCGCCAACGCCGAAGACCAGTTCCTAAACAACCTGGCCGGCGAAAGCGATCCAGAGAAGAAGCGCAAGATCATCGGGCGCACCTTCATCGACGTCTTCGACGTCGAGTCGACCAAGCTCGACAACATCAAGTACTTGGCCCAGGGCACCATCTACCCTGACGTCATCGAGTCCGCTGGCGCAAAAAGCGGCAAGGCTCACGTCATCAAGTCGCACCACAACGTGGGCGGCCTGCCGGAAGAGATGAACCTGAAACTGGTCGAGCCACTGCGCGAACTGTTCAAGGACGAAGTCCGTCGTTTGGGTCTCGAACTCGGCCTGCCGTACGACATGGTCTACCGCCACCCATTCCCGGGCCCGGGCCTGGGCGTGCGCATCCTCGGTGAAGTGAAGAAGGAATACGCCGACCTGCTGCGTCGCGCCGACCACATCTTCATCGAAGAACTGCGCAAAGCCGACTGGTACCACAAAGTCAGCCAGGCCTTCGTCGTGTTCCAGCCGGTGAAATCGGTTGGCGTCGTCGGCGACGGCCGTCGTTACGCTTGGGTTGTTGCCCTGCGTGCCGTCGAAACCATCGACTTCATGACCGCACGGTGGGCCCACCTGCCTTACGAACTGCTGGAAACGGTGAGCGGCCGAATCATCAATGAGATCGAAGGCATTTCGCGCGTGACGTATGACGTGTCGAGCAAACCGCCTGCGACGATTGAGTGGGAATGATCAAATTCTGATCTGAACTCGTTATAACGTCGTAGCCTAAAGGCCGGGGGGCATCAACGCATCCCCCGGCTTTTTTGCATTCAAAGCTTCAAAGCCTCACCGCACCAACGTCATCCCCATCAGCTCCAGCGCCGACGTCAAATCCCCCAACGTCTCAAACCGACGGCCGCTCACTCGCTGCCACTTCGGCCGGTCGATAAAGACGCGCTTGCCCTCCCGCTTGATCTCGGTACGAACCGCCAAGCCTTCATTGCTGCGGTGAACGAGGCTCAACTGACCGTCACTGTCATCGAGGGTGAACATGCCCGCTCGAAGCAGTTTGTTCTCCAGGTTGAGATCGGTCTGGGGCGTGGCGACCAGAACCTGCAGCCGTAGATCACTCTGCACTCGTCCCGCACGACGGCCCACCGTGTCGGTCGTTTCTATGCCGGGGTCTGACGTCATTCCCGCTGACTCTGCCACACGAACGTCCTCAATGCGCAGCCCTACAGCCCCTTCCAGTTCTGCGACACCGGCAACACCCTGGTACGTATTGGCGTGGGAGTTACCCACAAGTGCCACCCAGTTGCCGTCGCTTCTCGCCCCTCGGTCTGCGTCGATCACACCCTTGGCATAGTAGTTCATCACCTTCTGCCGCAGCGTTTGCTCCGCACCTTCCATGCCGTCGACGCGGTAGCTCGCCATGCAGTCGATTGCCCGGATGCGCACGCGGTTTTCTTGCGCGGATTTGAGCACGGCCATGAAGGTGTACTTTCCGGTTGGGTCAGTTCGATGGCCTTTGTCCAGCGTCTTGATGTACTCCTCGAGCTGAGACGACAAAGTGCCGGTTCTCGAAAAAGCATCCAGATCAGCCTGATGGAAGTCGGTGAGCATGTGCTCTATGTAGAGGGTTTTCACCTTGAGCTTGGCGAGTAACGGCATCTGTTCAATGAGAAATTGCTTGCTGCCGATCCCGGCATGACTCTCGCCGATGACCAGGCCCGACGAGCGTTTGAATAGGCTCTTGAGAACGCTTTTGAGCGGCGCGTTGGCAGGCAGTTCGGGAATCTCTGGACGCTTTGGCTGTTCTAGCGTGTTGAAGAATGCGTTGGCGTCGTCTCGCAGATTGCGACGGATGCGCTTGAACTCGTCGTACGGGTCGGGCTTGTCGAAATCGGGACTGCGATAGCGATCGTCGACAAAGCGACCGCCATACTGCGCGCCATCCATGACCTCCGGTTTCAGCGCGTCGGGGATTTCGTATGGGCTGGGAGGGGTGGTCGTCTGCGGAGAAACGCCGACACCACGACCGGGCCACATCCTGCCGAGCACCTTCCCGCCGCCTGACAGGCCCAGGGGTGTGACAGGCTCCCACGTGCCGGCGCTGTTAAGTCGCACAGGCAAGTTTCGGTAAAACGAGAAGGGATTTTCCGGATCAATGATGGCCCAGGATTTGAGCTCGTTGATGTAGCGAACGGCGTAGGCGAAGCCATCGACCTCGATAAACGTCTCGCCCTGATCAGTCAGGTAGATGCCTTTCATACGGCCTTCGCGTATGGGTTCGAAGGCGTCCAGCAGCATGTTGGTCTCGAAGGAGGCCAGCCCATCGTTGCGTTCAAAGGGGTAAACGGATTCTGGTTCGAAGCCCGGCGTTTCCACGAATTGATCAATAGGCTCATCGACTTCGGGTACTGGTTCCCCCTCGGGTTCAGGCCGCAGCAACTCGCCTTCCGATATCGCTTCCCCGCCGACAAGAAAGGTGCTGTTGAACAGGACGTCGATGCTGGCCGTCACAGCGCCGATAACCCCCGCCTTGCGTTGCGCCGTGCTTGCGCCGTTCAGGGCCTGATCGATATTCAGGCCCATGTCGGCGATGCCCGCGCCGACGGCTGCCAGCGCAATCGGCCAGTCAATCGCTGCCAGCGCACTGGAAAGCTGAGAGAACGACCGCAGATAACCAATCCACATCTGTTTGCGCAGATCGCCGTTGGAGTGCAGCGCCAGGTCTGCGTCGGCCAACATCCGCGTGCGGATTGAGTCGCGCAGATGAGTGAACGGGTCGCCCGACACGTGCTGGCTGTGTTGATTGATCACGCCGGGATGCGCCCCGCCCCATGTGGTGTAAAGCACGTCCAGGCCGTGAAACAACCCGATGTTGTCGTCAGCCTCGCCGTAGGCTGACAGCGGGAAGTGACCCATGAAACGCGCGCGTCGCTCCGGGCGGTTGTTTTGCGACAGCAGCCACCAATGCAACTCTTCCGGATTCGCGAAAGCATGAAACGCCTGCACTTCGCCGGGGGTGTAGAGAATCTGTCGGCCGCCGGCGGTCACGATGCGCAGGATATCGCTGGCCTCGTAGCCGATCACGTCGAAGGTCCAGACGCTCGCTTCGGCGCTGGCCGGAGCGCTGGCTTGAAGGGTTTCCAGGCGTGGGGACTCGGGCGGTTCTACGTTCGCCGCGCGTAGGACGCTTCGCAGGTCCTCTTCGGTGAGCCATCCCGCGTGACGGTCTTCAAGGGCGCTGGCGATAAAGTTGGCCTTCGCCATGGTGCGGAAGTGATCGGCGAAGTCGCGCCAGAACGCCTTCAGCTTCTCGTGATAGCGGGATTTGAAATCCACCGACCAAAACTCGCTCATGACCTGAGCGGGCAACATCCTGACCTCGTTTCGCTCATCGAAGGCGTCTGCATCGGCGTCTGCGGTGTAGAACCCGCTAAGCATCTGCAGGGTGTCGGCGTTGTCTTGGTCGTGGGGGTTGAAACGGTGCATGACCAGCTGCGGGAGGGTCATCGACTGATAGGGCGCATCGCGGTGCTGCCAGCCATTGAATGATCGCGGACTGCTGACCGCCGTGTGGAAGCGGTGCCAGTAAACCGTGTCGGGCTCGGCGTCGTGACCGGTCTGACGCAGGAGGATTTCCCGGGCGATGCTGCGGGCCATTTCGCGCATGTCCGGGCAGGCCTCGACCAGACGCTCACTTATTCTGATGAGGGCGGTTCGATCCTGGTCCAGGGTTGCAGAGGACAGGTGATTAACTGCGATGGTCATATTCGTCGTCCTTGATGAACGGGAAGACAAGCTTGGCGTGATTGCCGATTCATTTGGCACTAAATATGTATTGCGTACGCGGTCTCCTTAAATTTCTGTAAGTGCAGGTGTATCGTGTCCGCCCCTCGCATCGTTCAAGGATGCGACCCGTCGTTTGAGGTTTTTT
Organism: Pseudomonas sp. GW821-FHT02H06; assembly: GCF_059421525.1. Lineage (NCBI taxonomy): Bacteria > Pseudomonadati > Pseudomonadota > Gammaproteobacteria > Pseudomonadales > Pseudomonadaceae > Pseudomonas > Pseudomonas sp. GW821-FHT02H06. Next base: position 241,882 of record NZ_JBWKVD010000004.1, on the reverse strand, counting down.
CGTACATGTCTTTTACCCGTCGACAGATACTCGGAGGTCTGGCCGGTCTTGCCGTGGTCGGGCTTGGCGCGGGCGGTGCCTCAAGGTATTGGCTGGGCAAGCGCGGGCCGGGCGAAGGGCACGATTACGAGCTGATCGCCGCGCCGCTGGACGTCGAACTTGTGGCCGGGCATCAGACGCCCGCCTGGGCATTCGGCGGTTCGGCGCCGGGCACTGAACTGCGGGTCAGGCAGGGCGAGTGGCTACGGGTGCGCTTCATCAATCACTTGCCTGTAGAAACCACGATTCACTGGCACGGCATCCGGCTGCCGCTGGAAATGGACGGCGTGCCGTACGTCTCGCAATTGCCGGTCAAGCCGGGCGAGTACTTCGACTATAAATTCCGCGTGCCGGACGCCGGCAGCTATTGGTATCACCCCCACGTCAGCAGCAGCGAGGAGCTCGGCCGCGGACTGGTGGGGCCGCTGATCGTCGAAGAGCGCGAGCCCACCGGGTTTGCCCACGAACGCGTGGTCAGCCTGAAGAGCTGGCACGTGGACGAGGAGGGCGCGTTTACTGAGTTCAGCGTCATTCGCGAGGCCGCACGCGAAGGCACAGCGGGGCGATTGTCGACGATCAATGGCGTGCCACAAGGCGTCGTCGAGCTGCCTGCCGGGCAGATCACCCGGGTGCGTATTCTCAACCTGGACAACACGGTGACCTATCGCCTGAACCTGCCGGGCGCCGAGGCGATGATCTACGCCCTGGACGGCAACCCGGTCAAACCGCGCCCGCTGGGCAAGGATTACTGGCTGGGGCCGGGCATGCGCATCTGTCTGGCGATCAAGGCGCCTGCCGTCGGTGAAGAGATCTCCCTGCGCAACGGCCCCGTACGGCTGGGCACCTTTCGCTCGGTCGCCAACAGCGATGCGCCGGGCGAATGGCCGCCTGAGCTGCCGGCGAATTCGGTCGCCGAGCCTGATCTGGCCACTGCCGAGAAGCTCAATTTCAATTTCGAGTGGGTCGGTTCAGTGTCGGTGAATGTCGACAACGGCAAACCGCCCAGCTTGTGGCAGATCAATGGCCAGGCCTGGGACATCACCGACAAGACCTGCGCCGACCGGCCGATCGCCAGGCTTGAACGAGGCAAGAGTTACATCTTCGAGCTGAAGAACATGACGCAGTATCAGCACCCCATTCACTTGCACGGCATGAGCTTCAAAGTCATCGCCTCCAATCGCAAGGACGTGATTCCGTACTTCACCGACACCTACTTGCTGGGGCGCAATGAGCGCGCGCGCGTCGCTTTGGTGGCGGATAATCCCGGCGTCTGGATGTTTCACTGCCATGTGATCGATCACATGGAAACCGGTCTCATGGCCGCTATCGAGGTCTCCTGATGCGTCAGCCGCCTATTATCGATCGCAGCCGCGATCAGCACTTCATGCGTGAAGCCCTGGCGCTGGCAGCGGAGGGTGCGTTGCTGGGCGAGGTGCCGGTCGGCGCGGTGGTGGTGCAGGACGGTGAAATCGTCGGCCGCGGTTTCAACTGCCCCATCAGCGGCAGCGACCCCAGCGCCCACGCCGAGATGGTCGCCATTCGCGCAGCGGCGCAGTCACTCAGCAATTACCGCTTGCCGGGCAGCACGCTGTACGTGACCCTGGAACCCTGCAGCATGTGCGCCGGTTTGATCGTCCACTCGCGCATCACCCGCGTGGTGTATGGCGCGACTGAGCCGAAAGCGGGGGTAGTGCAGAGTCAGGGCCAGTTCTTTACGCAGCCTTTCCTGAATCATCGCGTGCTGTTTGAAGGCGGCGTGCTGGGGGAGGAGTGCGGCACCATGCTGAGCGAGTTTTTCAGGATGAGGCGAGCGAAGGGGTAGCTGGAGCTGGGTTTGCTGTCAGGCCGTGTGAGTGAAATCACTACACCTCCAGCGCCTCGGAATCAGTCTTCGTGAGCAAGCTCACTCCCACAAGTCCTGTGTTTTTGAGGCCATCCCGGACAGTTTCTGACACTGACTAAAGCGGCGCTTTCTCTTCCGACGGCTTGGTCTTGTCCACCCCGGGTACATGCAGCGAGCCTTCCGCGACCTGGCCGCCTTCCATCTGCGGCTGCGTCACCCACGTCAGGATGTCGTAATAACGGCGGATGTTGGCGACGAAACTGACCGGTTCACCGCCCCGGGCATAGCCGTAGCGGGTTTTGCTGTACCACTTCTTCTGCGACAGACGCGGCAGCATCTTCTTTACGTCCAGCCACTTGTTCGGGTTCAGGCCTTCGCTTTCCGCCAGCTTGCGCGCGTCGTCCAGATGGCCTGTGCCAATGTTGTAGGACGCCAGCGCCAGCCAGGTGCGATCGGGCTCCTGAATCGAGTCGTCGAGCTGTTCCTTGACGTAGGCAAAATACTTGGCGCCGCCCTGAATACTCTGTTTGGCGTCGAGCCGATTGGACACGCCCATGGCCTGGGCCGTGCTCTGGGTCAGCATCATCAAGCCGCGCACGCCGGTCTTCGACGTCACGCCCGGCTGCCACAGCGATTCCTGATAACCGATTGCCGCCAGCAAACGCCAGTCGACCTGTTCAGCCTTGGCGGCGGTCTGGAAGTGCTTCTCGTACTTGGGCAGGCGTTCCTGCAAGTGCTGGGCGAAGGTGTAGGCGCCAACGTAACCGAGCACGTCGACATGCCCGTAATAGCGGTCTTTGAGTCGCTGCAGCATGCCGTTCTTCTGCATTTTGTCGAGATAGGCGTTGATCTCGTTGAGCAGGCTGTTGTCATCGCCTAATGCCACTGCCCAGCGCTGATCGCGGCCATCGCCAAGGTCGAAGCCGACGCGCACGTTGGGGAAATACACCTGGTTCATCGCCAGTTCGTTGGAGTCCACCAGGGTCAGGTCGATCTGGCCCTCGTCCACCATGCGCAACAGGTCGACGACTTCGACCTGATCGGACTCTTCGTAGTTGATGCCGGGGTACTTGACCTTCAGCGCTGCCAGTTGCTCGGCGTGGCTGCTGCCTTTAAGCACGAGGATGCGCTTGCCGACCAGATCGCCCGGATCGGTGGGGCGCGACTGACCGTTGCGGTAAACGACCTGAGGGGTGACTTCAAGATAGGAGTGGGAAAAACGTACCTGCTTCGCGCGGTTTTCGCTGCTGACCAGACCCGCTGCCGCCAGCACCGGCCCGCCGGGTTTGCCCATCTGATCGAACAGGTCGTCGAGGTTGTCGGCGGCTTCGATTTTCAGTTCAACGCCCAGATCGTCGGCGAAGCGCTTCACCAGTTCGTACTCGAAACCGGTTTCACCGTTGCGGTCCTGAAAATAGGTCGCCGGGCTGTTGCGGGTGACGACGCGCAAAACGCCATCCTCCTTGACTCGTTCCAGCGTGTTGGGTTTCTCCACACACGCGCCGAGCAGCAGGAAGATTCCGGTTGCGATGAGCCACTTGGCACAGCGTGGGCGGAAATCTGATTGGGAAAACATCGGTGCAGTATACGCAAAGCAGCCATACCGCCATATCTCGACAGCGCGGGTCGCGTCTGATAGAGCAGAGGATTTTTTACCTTCCGACGCAGGCAAGCGCTTGGAGCCGACATTCGGGTGCATCCCATGCCGTGGTTTCGGGTGCCGACGGTGAGTGATTAGGCTAGAATGCACGGCCTCAAAGCACACCCCCTTCCCGAGGCTGTCCCGACGATGTTGATCCTGCGTGGTGCTCCCGCCCTTTCCGCCTTCCGCCACAAGAAATTACTTGCGCAGCTGAACGATAAAGTTCCCGCTGTTAGTGGCCTGTACGCTGAATTCGCCCACTTCGCTGAGGTCAATGGCGTCCTGACCGAAGACGAGCAGCAAGTGCTTGCCCGCCTGCTGAAATACGGTCCGAGCGTACCGGTGCAGGAGCCTGCGGGCCGCCTGTTCCTGGTCCTCCCGCGTTTCGGCACCATTTCGCCATGGTCGAGCAAGGCCACCGACATCGCGCGCAATTGCAGCCTGACCAAGATCCAGCGTCTTGAGCGCGGCATTGCCTTTTATGTAGAAGGTCAGTTCAGCGACGCCGACGCACAGCTGATCGCCGACGCGCTGCACGACCGCATGACCCAGATCGTACTGGGTGCACTGGAAGAGGCCGCCAGCCTGTTCAGCCACGCCGAGCCCAAGCCGCTGATTGCCATCGACGTACTGGGTGGCGGCCGCGCGGCGCTGGAAAAAGCCAACGTCGAACTGGGCCTGGCCCTCGCCGAAGACGAAATCGATTATCTGGTGAATGCGTTCACCGGCCTCAAGCGCAACCCCCACGACATCGAACTGATGATGTTCGCGCAGGCGAACTCCGAGCACTGCCGTCACAAGATCTTCAACGCCAGTTGGGACATCGACGGCCAGAGCCAGGAAAAAAGCCTGTTCGGCATGATCAAGAACACCTATCAGATGCACAACGAAGGCGTGCTGTCCGCTTACAAGGACAACGCTTCGGTGATCGTCGGCAGCGTTGCCGGCCGCTTTTTCCCGAATCCTGAAAGCCGCGAGTACGGCGCGGTTCAGGAGCCGGTGCACATTCTGATGAAGGTCGAAACCCACAACCACCCGACGGCGATTGCTCCGTTTCCGGGCGCAGCCACTGGTTCCGGCGGCGAGATCCGCGACGAGGGCGCAACCGGCCGTGGTGCCAAGCCGAAAGCCGGCCTGACCGGTTTCACGGTGTCCAACCTGAACATTCCGGGTTTCGAGCAGCCTTGGGAAAAGCCGTACGGCAAGCCCGAGCGCATCGTGACGCCGCTGGACATCATGATCGAAGGCCCGCTGGGTGGCGCGGCGTTCAACAATGAGTTCGGTCGTCCGGCCCTGACCGGTTATTTCCGTACCTTCGAGCAGTCGATCAGCACGCCCCACGGCGATGAAGTTCGCGGCTACCACAAGCCAATCATGCTCGCAGGCGGCATGGGCAACATTCGCGAAGGGCACGTGCAGAAAGCCGAAATCACCGTCGGCGCCAAGCTGATCGTGCTCGGCGGCCCGGCGATGCTGATCGGTCTGGGTGGCGGCGCAGCTTCCTCCATGGCTACCGGCACCAGCTCGGCTGACCTGGACTTCGCCTCGGTACAGCGTGAAAACCCGGAAATGGAACGCCGTTGTCAGGAGGTCATCGACCGCTGCTGGCAGCTGGGTGAGGCCAACCCGATCGCGTTCATCCATGACGTCGGCGCGGGCGGTCTGTCCAACGCCTTCCCGGAACTGGTCAACGACGGCGGACGCGGCGGCCGCTTCGAGCTGCGCAACGTGCCGAACGACGAGCCAGGCATGGCGCCGCTGGAAATCTGGAGCAACGAGTCCCAGGAACGTTATGTTCTGGCGGTCAGCGCCCCTGATTTCGAACGCTTCAAAGCCATCTGTGAACGTGAGCGTTGCCCGTTTGCGGTGGTAGGCGAGGCGACTGAAGAGCCGCAACTGACCGTCACCGACAGCCACTTCGGCAACAACCCTGTCGACATGCCGCTGGAAGTGCTGCTGGGCAAGGCCCCGCGCATGCACCGTTCGGCCGAGCGTGAAACCGAGCTGGGCGACGACTTCGACCCAAGCGCCCTCGACATCGAAGAGAGCGTGCAGCGCGTGTTGCATCATCCGGCCGTGGCGAGCAAGAGCTTCCTTATTACCATTGGCGACCGCAGCATCACCGGTATGGTCAATCGCGACCAGATGGTCGGCCCGTGGCAAGTGCCCGTGGCGGACGTCGCCGTCACCGCAACCAGCTTTGACGTCTACACCGGCGAAGCCATGGCGATGGGCGAGCGCACGCCGCTGGCCTTGCTGGACGCTCCGGCGTCCGGTCGCATGGCGATTGGCGAGACCCTGACCAACATCGCGGCGTCGAGCATCGGCAAGATCTCCGACATCAAGCTGTCCGCCAACTGGATGTCCGCCGCCGGCCACCCGGGCGAAGACGCGCGTCTGTACGACACCGTGAAAGCCGTCGGCATGGAGCTGTGCCCCGAGCTGGGCATTACCATTCCGGTGGGCAAGGACTCGATGTCCATGAAGACTCGCTGGAGCGACGAAGGCACCGAAAAAACCGTGACCTCGCCGCTGTCGCTGATCGTTACCGGTTTCGCACCGGTCACCGACATCCGCAAGACCCTGACCCCGCAACTGCGCATGGACAAAGGCCTGACCGATCTGATCCTGATCGACCTCGGCCGTGGCCAGAACCGCATGGGCGCGTCGATTCTCGCCCAGACCCACGGCAAGCTCGGCAGCGTCGCGCCGGACGTCGATGACGCCGAAGACCTCAAAGCCTTCTTCGCCGTCATTCAGGGCCTCAACGCCGACGGCCACCTGCTGGCCTATCACGACCGTTCCGACGGTGGCTTGATGGCGACCGTGCTGGAAATGGCGTTCGCAGGCCATTGTGGCCTGAACCTCGAGCTCGATACGCTGACCGGCAAGCGCGAAAAAGTCGCGGCCATTCTGTTCAACGAAGAGTTGGGTGCAGTGATCCAGGTTCGCCAGGACGCCACGCCGCTCGTGCTTGCACAGTTCAGCGCTGCCGGCCTGGGCGAAGATTGCGTCGCCGTGATCGGCAAGCCGATTAACAACAGCGACGTGATCATCAGCCTGAGCGGCGACACCGTGTTCAAAGGTGATCGCCGCCTGCTGCAGCGTCAGTGGAGCGAAACCAGCTATCAGATCCAGCGCCTGCGTGATAACGCCGATTGCGCCGATCAGGAATTCGATGCGCTGCTGGAAGAAGACAACCCGGGCCTGAACGTCAAGCTGGGCTATGACGTCAACGACGACATCGCTGCGCCTTACATCAAGAAGGGCGTTCGCCCACAAGTGGCAGTGCTGCGTGAGCAGGGCGTTAACGGTCAGGTTGAAATGGCGGCTGCCTTCGACCGCGCCGGTTTCGCCTCGGTCGACGTGCACATGAGCGACATCCTCGCCGGTCGCGTCGACCTCAATGACTTCAAAGGTCTGGTGGCGTGCGGTGGTTTCTCCTACGGCGACGTACTGGGTGCCGGCGAAGGCTGGGCCAAGTCCGCGCTGTTCAACAGCCGTGCACGGGATGCGTTCCAGGGCTTCTTCGCCCGCAGCGACAGCTTCGCGCTGGGTGTCTGCAACGGTTGCCAGATGATGTCCAACCTCAGCGAACTGATCCCGGGCAGCGAGTTCTGGCCGCACTTCGTGCGCAACCGCTCGGAGCAGTTCGAAGCGCGCGTGGCGATGGTCGAAATCCAGAAGTCGGCGTCGATCTTCCTGCAAGGTATGGCCGGCTCGCACATGCCGATCGCCATCGCGCACGGTGAGGGTCACGCCGAGTTCAAGACCCCTGAAGCGCTGATTGAAACCGATCTGTCCGGCTCCGTTGCCGTGCGTTTCGTGGACAATCACGGCAAGGTCACTGAAACCTATCCCGCCAACCCGAACGGCTCGCCCCGTGGTATCGCGGGTCTGACCACGCTCGACGGTCGCGTCACCATCATGATGCCGCACCCTGAGCGTGTGTTCCGCGCCGTGACCAACTCGTGGCGTCCGGATGAGTGGGCTGAAGATGGCGCGTGGATGCGCATGTTCCGTAACGCGCGCGTCTGGGTTAACTGATCGCTGATGTACAAGCTGGCGTTCTTTGTGCCACCGAGCCATGTGGAGCAGGTCAAAAACGCGTTGTTCGCCGCCGGTGCGGGGCGAATCGGCGCGTATGACTGCTGCTCATGGCAGGTGCTCGGGCAAGGCCAGTTTCGCCCGCTGGACGGCAGTCAGCCGTTCATCGGGCACGCCGGCGAGGTCGAGCAAGTTCAGGAATGGAAGGTCGAGCTTGTCGTGTCAGATGAGCTGATCGGGCAGGCGGTTGCTGCGTTGAAGGCCATTCATCCTTACGAAGTACCGGCTTATGACGTGTGGAAACTGGAAGATATCTAGCTTTCCCCGCAGCCTTGCTTTAGACAGATGCTTTCTGCATGACCCCCGTAGATACTTACGGCCTGATCTCGATCATCGTGCCGTCTTTCACCAGATCCCACACTTCACGAATATCGCTGTTGCGCATCGCGATGCAGCCGTTCGTCCAGTCGAGCGTGTGGAAATACCACTCCGGGTAATCGTCATTGATCGGCGTACCGTGGATCATGATCATGCTGCCGGGCTTCACGCCTTCGCGACGGGCGCGTGCGGCATCGGAAATGTTGGGGTAGGAAATGTGCATCGACAGGTTGTAGGCGTCGCTGGTCTTGCGCCAGTCGAGCCAGTAGAAACCTTCCGGTGTGCGCTGGTCTCCCTCTTGCAGTTTCGGTCCGATGGGCGCTTTGCCCAGTGAGATTCGATAGGTCTTCAGCGCCTCGCCACGGCTGATCAGCTGCAGCTGATGCGCGGATTTGAGCACCAGCACCTTATCGATGGTCCGGTCCGCGATGTTCTGGGTGTCGACAACCTTACCGCCGACGAACTTCTGTTCGCTGCCTTTGGGCACGATGGTCTGAGTGAACGCAGCCTGGGACATCGGCACAACCGACAGGCATAAAACGGCAAGCAACCAACGCATGAAAAGGGTATCCCTGAAGCCTGCGCGGCAATCGCGCGCCGTCGTCTTGATCAAGTGGTTTTATGAGGAGGTGTGACGGACAGGCAATCGGTGTGCACCTGGAAATCCTGCTGCCGCCGGTCGCGGAAAAAGCATTCTAGGGTACGTCTGACGGTCTGGAAAGCCAGCTCCGACCACGGGATATCGGCTTCGTCGAACAACTTCACTTCCAGGCTTTCGATGCCGGCCGCGAACTCCGGTCTGACCAGGTTCGAGCGGTAGAAGATGTGCACCTGGTTGATGTGCGGCACATCGATCATTGAATACAGCTGCAGGTCCTCGACCTCCGCGCAGGCTTCTTCAAGTGTCTCGCGGCGCGCGGCCTGCTCGACACTTTCGCCGTTTTCCATGAAACCGGCGGGTAACGTCCAGTAACCCAGTCGTGGTTCGATGGCGCGACGGCACAGCAACACTTTCTCGCCCCACACCGGCACGACGCCGGCCACGATGTTGGGGTTCTGGTAGTGAATGGTGTCGCAATGTTCACACACGTAACGCGGGCGGCTGTCGCCCTCGGGGATACGCTGGATGACCTGTTCGCCGCAGTTGCTGCAGAATTTCATGATCGAATCGGGTTCCTGTTGGCAGCGGCTATCTTGAGCTGTAGCGCGGGTGGACGGCAAGAGGCGTCTTGCGCGGGCGGGTTGTCCTACAAGACTTGGGCGCATCGTCGCTTTGGTGCATGATGCCGGGCAGGCAACCGATCGAGAATTCCCATGCTGGATGAGCTACTTCACCGTATGAGCAGCCACACGCCGGTGATGCTGGAAACGGACGCGCGCTTTCCCGAGGCCGCCGTGCTTCTGCCCATCACCCGCAGCGCAGAGCCCGAACTGGTGCTGACCCTGCGCGCCAGCGGCCTGTCGACCCACGGCGGCGAAGTGGCCTTTCCGGGCGGACGGCGTGATCCGGAAGACCCTGACCTGATCTTCACGGCGCTGCGCGAAGCCCAAGAGGAAATCGGTTTGCCACCGGGTCTCGTGGAGGTGATCGGCCCGCTGAGTCCGTTGATCTCCAAGCACGGCATCAAAGTGACGCCCTACGTCGGCGTTATTCCCGACTTCGTTGAATACACCCCTAATGATGGCGAGATCGCGGCGGTCTTCAGCGTGCCGCTGGATTTCTTCCGCCAGGATGCGCGCGAACACACCCACCGCATCGACTATCAAGGGCGCAGCTGGTACGTGCCGAGTTACCGCTTCGGCGAGTACAAGATCTGGGGCCTGACCGCGATCATGATCGTCGAGCTGATGAACCTGTTGTTCGACAGCGGCATCGACCTCAACGAACCGCCCAAACGATCAATCATCCACACGCTGAAATCCTGAGCCACGGCCGCGCCGAGCGATGAGAACCGAGCCATGAGAACCGAGCCATGAGGAGCAGACCATGAAGTACCGCCTGGGCGATGCCCGCGTCGACGCGCACGCCAGCAGTTGGATCGCGCCGACAGCCACTGTCATCGGTAATGTGCGCTTGCAGGCCAACGCCAGCGTCTGGTTTGGCGCCGTGCTGCGCGGCGACAACGAGCTGATCGACATCGGCGAGAACAGCAACGTGCAGGACGGCACCGTCATGCACACCGACATGGGCTCGCCGCTGACCATCGGCCGCAACGTGACCATCGGCCACAACGCGATGCTGCATGGTTGCAGCGTGGGTGACAGCACGCTCATCGGCATTAACTCGGTCATCCTCAACGGCGCGAAGATCGGCAAACATTGCATCATCGGCGCCAACTCGCTGATCGGTGAAGGCAAGGTGATTCCCGACGGTTCGCTGGTCATGGGCTCGCCGGGCAAGATCGTCCGCGAGCTGACTGACGCACAGAAGCAGATGCTCGACGCCAGCGCCGCTCACTACGTCCACAACGCCCAGCGCTACGCGCGTGACCTGGCCCCGCAGGAAGATTGATGTCCAGCGCCGAACCCCCCATCCATGCAGCACCCGTCGATGAACAGCCGATCCATGAAAAGCCGGTCCGCTCTCCCTGTGTGAGCATTTGCGCACTGGACGACGCCGACATCTGCACCGGTTGCCAGCGCACCGTGGCCGAGATCACCGGCTGGAGCCGAATGGACAACCAGGCGCGCCGTGCCGTGTTGCTCGCCTGCGATGAGCGGGCGAGGGCGAGCGGGATGATGTTTCAGGTGAGTGGCAACAGCCCTCGACGTTGAATCAACCCTGCGCCGCTGCATCCCATTCCCCGGCCTTCATGGTAAATTGCGCGCCTTTCTACCTGCGGTTGCTTGCACACGGCGAGCAACCCTCGACCTGCTCCACGAGGACCTGAGATGACTCAAATCGGAACTCCACTGTCGCCGACCGCGACCCGCGTTTTGCTCTGCGGTTGCGGCGAGCTTGGCAAGGAAGTGGTGATCGAGCTGCAACGCCTGGGCGTTGAAGTGATCGCCGTCGACCGTTACGCCAACGCTCCGGCGATGCAGGTCGCGCACCGCAGCCATGTGATCAATATGCTCGACGGTGCTGCCTTGCGTGCGGTCATCGAATCCGAGAAACCCCATTACATCGTCCCGGAAATCGAAGCGATCGCCACCGCGACCCTGGTGGAGCTGGAGTCCGAAGGCTTCACCGTCATTCCCACCGCTCGTGCCGCGCAACTGACCATGAACCGCGAAGGCATTCGTCGTCTGGCCGCTGAGGAGTTGGATCTGCCGACCTCGCCGTATCACTTCGCCGACACCTTCGAAGACTACAAAAAAGCCGTCGAAGACCTGGGCTTCCCGTGCGTGGTCAAACCGGTGATGAGCTCGTCGGGCAAAGGCCAGAGCCTGCTGAAAACCGACGCGGACATTCAGAAGGCCTGGGACTACGCCCAAGAAGGTGGTCGTGCCGGCAAAGGCCGGGTGATCATCGAAGGCTTCATTGATTTCGATTACGAAATCACTTTGCTGACCGTGCGTCACGTCGGCGGCACCACCTTCTGCGCGCCGGTCGGGCATCGTCAGGAGAAGGGCGACTATCAGGAATCGTGGCAGCCCCAGGCCATGAGCCCGGTCGCATTGGCCGAGTCCGAGCGCGTCGCCAAAGCGGTAACCGAAGCGCTGGGTGGCCGTGGTCTGTTTGGCGTCGAGCTGTTCATCAAGGGCGATCAGGTGTGGTTCAGCGAAGTCTCGCCGCGCCCCCACGACACCGGTCTGGTCACGCTGATCTCGCAGGACCTGTCGCAGTTCGCGCTACACGCCCGGGCCATTCTCGGCCTGCCGATCCCGCTGATCCGCCAGTTCGGGCCATCGGCGTCGGCAGTGATTCTGGTAGAGGGTCAATCGACCCAGACGGCCTTCGCCAACCTGGAACAAGCCTTGAGCGAACCGGACACCGCGCTGCGCCTGTTCGGCAAGCCCGAGGTCAATGGTCAGCGCCGCATGGGCGTGGCACTGGCCCGCGACGAGTCAATCGAAGCGGCCCGCCGCAAGGCCACTCGCGCTTCGATGGCGGTGAAGGTTCAGTTGTAAGCTTTATGCTGAATACAAAACGGCGCCCTAAGGGGCGCCGTTTTTGTTTGGCTGTTGCGTCGCTAAAAACGAGATCCGGTGTGATCAGGCAATCGTATCCAGGTCCGCGTGCCGGGTTTCTTTCAGGCACAGCACGGCGATCACGCTGATCAACGCCGCCGCCGAGACATACCCGCCGACCCAGCTCAGGCCGCCCATCTCCACCAGCTTCTGTGCGAAGAACGGCGCGACGGAGGCACCGACAATGCCGCCGATGTTGTAGGCCGCCGACGCGCCGGTATAACGCACCCGCGTAGGAAACAGCTCCGGCAACATCGCCCCCATCGGCGCGAAGGTGACGCCCATGAGAAACAGCTCGATCGACAGAAACAGCGTTACCGCCCAAGTCGTGCCGTGGGTCAGCAAGGGCTCCATCAGAAAGCCCGACAGGATCGCCAGCACGCCGCCGATCACCAGCACCGGCTTGCGACCAAATCGATCACTCGCCGATGCCGAAAGCGGCGTCGCCAGGGCCATGAACAGCACCGCAAAACACAGCATGGCGAGAAACGACTCGCGGCTGTAACCCAAGGTTTTCACCCCGTAGCTCAGCGAGAAGACGGTGGAAATGTAGAACAGCGCGTAGCACACCACCATTGACGCTGCCCCCAGCAGCATCGGCTTCCAGTACTGACCGAACAGTTCGGCAATTGGCAGTTTCACACGCTGATGGCGGGCGATGGCCTTGGCGAAAACAGGCGTTTCCTCAAGCTTCAGCCGCACGTACAGCCCGATGATGACCAGCACGGCGCTGAGCAGAAACGGCACGCGCCAGCCCCAGGAGCGGAATTGCTCGTCGTCCAGCGTCATCGCCAGCGTCAGAAACAGCCCGTTTGCTGCAAGGAAACCGATGGAAGGACCCAACTGCGGAAACATGCCGAACCACGCACGTTTGCCCTTGGGCGCATTCTCGGTGGCCAGCAGCGCCGCGCCGCCCCATTCGCCGCCCAGTCCGAGGCCTTGGCCGAAGCGCAGCACGCAGAGCAGAATCGGCGCCCATGAGCCGATGGCGTCGTAACCCGGCAACACGCCGATCAGCGTGGTGCAGACGCCCATGAGCAACAGAGAGGCGACCAACGTCGATTTGCGGCCGACACGGTCACCGAAGTGGCCGAACAGCGCCGAGCCCAGCGGACGTGCGAGAAAGGCGATCCCGAACGTTAGAAACGCCGACAGCATCTGTGCGGTGCTGGAAGTTTGCGGAAAGAACACCGGGCCGATCACCAGCGCGGCGGCGGTGGCGTACACGTAGAAATCGTAGAACTCGATTGCGGTGCCGATGAAGCTGGCGGTGGCGACGCGGGCCGCGGAGTTGGCGGGGCGGGTTTCGCTTTCGTCGCGGGTTGGACAGGCAGAAGTCGTGGTCATGCGGATATCCCTGGCAGTCGTATCGCCTGTCAGCGGGAGACGAAATTTCGTGCGCGCGCTGCGGCAATCGTAATTGTTGTTTTGGGTCCAGCGCTGAACAGATTAGCCCGGATGCGGGCAAAGGCGCGTGGCGTGCTCGGGATGGGAGCGAAGGCCAGGGTGTCGCGTGAGCGGTCAGGCTGTGTGACTGGCCGGATCGCGCGTTGTGCGGGTAGCACGCGGATCGGCGGGGCTGGGTAAGCGGATCGATTATAGGAAGGGGATTGGCGCGGAAACAAGTGTTTCAGGGCGCCGCCTGCCTGTTTAAATCACGTCTTTGGTGCGAGTGTTCAGCCACATCAGCACCCGGCTGACACGGTTGTCCTCGGTTTCGAGGATTTCCAGGCGGTAGGGCCCGATCTTCAGGCAGACCGCGCTGTTGGGGATTGTCTCCAGCGCTTCGGTGATCAGCCCGTTGAGGGTTTTGGGGCCATCGGAGGGCAGATGCCAGGCGAGGCTTTTATTCAGGTCGCGAATCGACGCCGCCCCATCAATCACCAGACGTCCGTCAGGCTGCGGCTGAATGTGCGGGTTATCGAGGGCCTGCTCGCTTTCGAATTCACCGACGATCTCTTCGAGAATGTCTTCGAGGCTGACGATGCCCAGCACCTCGCCGTATTCATCGACGACCACGCCCATGCGCCGCTGCTGCTTATGGAAGTTGAGCAGTTGCATCTGCAGTGGCGTGCTTTCCGGCACAAAGTACGGCTCGTAGCAGGCGGCTTGCAGTGCCTCTTTGGTCAGTTCGTTGCGCGGCAGCAGGTGGCTGATCATCCGCGTGTTGAGCACGCCTTCCACCTGATTGATGTCGTTGTGGTAGACCGGCAGACGGGTGTGCCGGGAGATGATCAGCTTGTCGATGATCTCTTCGATGGTGTCGTCGAGGTTGATGCCGTCGACTTCGCTGCGCGGCACCAGGATGTCGTTCACGGTCATGCGGTCCAGCGCGTAGATTCCGGAGATCACGTGGGCGCGGCCATACTGGCTTTCGTTGTCCTGATAGACCGTCGGGTGCGCGTCGTCATCGTCATCGACGCTGTCTGGCCGACGCTTCGACAGAAAAGGGCGCAATAGCGTTTTGGCGATGTTCTTGTAGATCCAGGTCAGCGGCTGCAACAGGCGAACCGGGATGCGCAGCACGTTGTTGCCCAGCAGCAGAATGGATTCGGGCCGACGCGCCGCCAGCTTTCGCGGAATGAATTCGGTCACCACCACCAGCACGCTGGCGACGCCCAGCCAGGCAATCAGCGGACCGTGGAAATACCAGTGGCCGATGGCAAGTAACGTGGCGAGGACGGTAATCAGCGCCTTGAGCAGCGTGTTGCCGAGGATGAGGCTGTTGAGGTTGAACGCCAGAACCGGCTTCGGTGGTTCGTTGGAGCGGGGGTTGACCGGCATTGCCCTGAGATTGTGGTGCGCAGCCTCGACCGCACTGAATAGCCCGGACCAGAGGGTGAGCAGGGCAAGCAGCGTGAGCATTGTGCCGACCGGCAGATTATCCATGATCAACGCCCGTCAGATGTGCAGGATGTATTCACGAACGAGCTTGCTGCCGAAGTAGGCGAGCATCAGGAGCAGGAATCCGCCCAGGGTCCAGCGGATCGCCTTGTGGCCGCGCCAGCCCAGATGATGGCGTCCCCACAGCAGCACACTGAAGACGATCCACGCCAGGATCGACAGCAGGGTTTTGTGCACCAGATGCTGGGCAAACAGGTTTTCGACGAACAGCCAGCCGGAAATCAGCGACATCGACAGCAAGACCCAGCCGGCCCAGAGGAAGCCGAAGAGCAGGCTTTCCATAGTTTGCAGCGGCGGGAAGCTTTTGATCAGGCCAAGGGGGTGTTTGTTTTTCAGCTGATGATCCTGCAACAACAGGAGCAGCGACTGGAACACCGCAATGGTAAACATCCCGTAAGCGAGGATCGACAGCAGGATATGGCTGATGATGCCGTGTTCTTCAATGATCGGCTGCAGCGTACCGGAGGGCGCAAACTGCGCCATCAGGGTCGTCAGCAGCCCCAGCGGGAACAGGAGGATCAGCAGGATTTCCACCGGGAGACGAATGCACGCGAGCATGGTCACGATGATCACGGAGACAGCGATCAGACTGGCGGCACTGAAGAAGTCCAGACCGAGGCCGATAGGGCGCACCAGTTGGCCGAACAGGGCACTGGCCTGGCAGGCAACGGCAAGGGTGCCGATCAGGCACAGCAGCCATTTGTCGGCCTTTTGGCCCTGACGCAGGCGCATACCCTGGTAGACGGTCGCAGCGGCGTAGAAGACGGCGGCGGCGAGGCTGAAGAGCAAACTCGGTGACAAGGGGGACATAGATCCTGTTGGGCGTGCCCGAAAGCGGGTGAGTTTGGCATATAACGCGCATTCCACGAAAGACTACAGAAGCAGACGCCGTGGTGTCCGTGCGCCGGAGTCTTCGCTATAATCCGCGACCTGCTCAAGCCACAGGCTCGCCGATCGCTGTTTCAGCCGCCTTTATAGCGTCGCTATTATTAATAGCCATCCTGTAAAGCGCAGGCGTCGCGATGTCGGCAGCCGACTGAAAAGGCCGCTACGGGCCGGGCCGCATCAATCGGGGTTCAGCACGAACCTAAAGGATCACGCATGTTTGAAAATCTGACAGATCGTCTCTCGCAGACGCTGCGCCAGGTCACTGGCAAGGCCAAGCTGACCGAGGACAACATCAAGGACACACTGCGTGAAGTGCGTATGGCGCTGCTTGAAGCCGACGTCGCCTTGCCGGTTGTCAAAGACTTCGTCAATCGCATCAAGGAGCGCGCCGTCGGCACCGAGGTGTCGCGCAGCCTGACGCCGGGCCAGGCGTTCGTGAAGATCGTCCAGGCCGAGCTGGAAGAGATGATGGGGGCGGCCAACGAAGAGCTGACCCTCAACGTCACGCCGCCGGCGGTCATCCTGATGGCCGGTCTGCAAGGTGCGGGCAAGACCACCACTGCCGGCAAGCTCGCCCGATTCCTGAAAGAACGCAAAAAGAAAACCGTGATGCTGGTGTCGGCGGACGTCTATCGTCCGGCCGCGATCAAGCAGCTGGAAACCCTGGCCAATGACATCGGCGTGACGTTCTTCCCGTCCGACATCAGCCAGAAGCCGGTCGACATCGCCGAAGCGGCTATTAAAGAAGCCAAACTCAAGTTCATCGATGTCGTGATCCTCGACACCGCCGGCCGTCTGCACATCGACGCCGAGATGATGGGCGAGATCCAGGCGCTGCACGCGGCGGTCAAGCCGGCCGAGACGCTGTTCGTGGTCGACGCCATGACCGGCCAAGATGCCGCCAACACCGCCAAGGCCTTCGGTGACGCGCTGCCGCTGACCGGCGTGATCCTGACCAAGGTCGACGGCGACGCCCGTGGCGGTGCTGCGCTGTCGGTGCGCGCCATCACCGGCAAGCCGATCAAGTTCATCGGTATGGGCGAGAAGAGCGAGGCGCTGGAGCCGTTCCATCCCGACCGTATCGCATCGCGCATCCTGGGCATGGGCGACGTGCTCAGTCTGATCGAGCAGGCCGAACAGACCCTCGACAAGGACAAGGCCGACAAACTGGCCAAGAAGCTGAAGAAGGGCAAGGGCTTCGACCTCGAAGACTTCCGCGATCAGTTGCAACAGATGAAGAACATGGGCGGCCTGGGCGGGCTCATGGACAAACTGCCAAGCATCGGCGGCGTTAATCTGTCGCAGATGGGCAACGCGCAAAGCGCCGCCGAGAAGCAGTTCAAGCAGATGGAAGCCATCATCAACTCGATGACCCCGGCCGAGCGTCGCGACCCTGAGTTGATCAGCGGTTCACGCAAACGCCGTATCGCCATGGGTTCCGGCACCCAGGTGCAGGACATCGGTCGTCTGATCAAGCAGCACAAACAGATGCAGAAGATGATGAAAAAGTTTTCGACCAAGGGCGGCATGGCCAAGATGATGCGCGGCATGGGCGGAATGCTGCCCGGCGGCGGCGGTATGCCCAAAATGTAAATTGCATCGCGCGGGCGTTATTCCCGCGCGTTCTTCATTGGGGCAACCGTCCCGGTGGCCTGCTCAGGCAGGCACTCACTGCCGTCATCCCTGACGGCTCCATGGCAGATCTAGGTGGCCCGACGGCGTACGCCGGAAAAAGTCATTTGCAAAAATCCGGATATTCCTTAGAATATGCGGCCTTTCGGGCACCCATGCCCGCTGTGCATCTTAGATTTGCAGCACCGACTACAGGAAAATTGTTCAATGCTAACAATCCGTCTTGCCCTTGGCGGCTCTAAAAAGCGCCCGTTCTACCACCTGACTGTCACCGACAGCCGCAACCCACGTGACGGTTCCCACAAGGAACAAATCGGTTTCTTCAACCCGGTTGCCCGTGGTCAGGAAATCCGTCTGTCCGTGAACCAAGAGCGTCTGGCCTACTGGCTGAGCGTTGGTGCACAACCTTCTGAGCGTGTTGCTTCGCTGTTGAAGGAATCTGCTAAGGCTGCGGCCTGAGCAATATGAACGCGACGCCAGCTTCCGCCGACGATCTGATCGTCATCGGCAAGATTTACTCGGTACACGGCGTTCGCGGCGAAGTGAAGGTGTATTCCTTTACTGATCCAACCGAAAACCTGTTGCAGTACAAAACCTGGACGCTCAAGCGCGAAGGCAATGTGAAACAGGTCGAGCTGGTCAGTGGACGCGGGAACGACAAGTTCCTGGTCGCTAAGCTCAAGGGTCTTGATGATCGTGAAGAAGCTCGTCTTCTGGCCGGTTACGAGATCTGCGTGCCACGCAACCTGTTCCCTGAATTGACCGACGGCGAGTACTACTGGTACCAGCTTGAAGGTCTGAAGGTCATTGACGGTCTTGGGCAATTGCTCGGGAAGGTCGATCATCTTCTGGAAACCGGCGCCAATGATGTAATGGTGGTCAAACCCTGCGCAGGCAGTCTGGACGATCGCGAACGCCTTTTGCCCTATACGGAGCAATGCGTGTTGGCAGTTGATCTGGTTGCAGGCGAGATGAAGGTGGAATGGGACGCGGATTTCTAAGCAATGGCCAGCCTGCGCATAGAAGTCATCACGCTGTTTCCCGAGATGTTTTCCGCCATCAGCGAATGCGGCATTACCAGCCGTGCGGTGAAACAGGAGCTGTTGCAGCTCACCTGTTGGAATCCGCGGGATTACACCACTGATCGACATCACACTGTGGACGATCGCCCGTTTGGCGGTGGCCCTGGCATGGTGATGAAGATCAAGCCCCTCGAAGATGCTCTGGTTCAGGCCAGGCAGGCGGCGGGGGATGCGGCGAAGGTAATTTACCTGTCGCCACAAGGCCGCAAGCTGGATCAGTCTGCGGTACGCGAACTGGCGCAGGAAGAAGCACTTATCCTGATTGCCGGTCGTTACGAAGGCGTCGACGAGCGTTTCATTGAAGCTCATGTCGATGAAGAGTGGTCGATTGGCGACTATGTGTTATCTGGCGGTGAGCTGCCGGCCATGGTCCTGATAGATGCGGTTACGCGACTGCTGCCTGGAGCTTTAGGGCATGTAGATTCCGCGGAGGAAGATTCCTTCACGGATGGTCTGCTGGATTGCCCGCACTACACCCGACCGGAGGTGTATGCGGATCAGCGTGTTCCCGACGTATTGCTTAGTGGCAATCACGCACACATCCGGCGTTGGCGTTTACAGCAGTCCCTCGGGCGGACCTATGAACGACGCGCCGATCTTCTGGAAAGCCGCTCGCTTTCTGGAGAAGAGAAGAAGCTGCTGGCGGAATACCTCCGCGAGCGGGACGATAGTTAACGTATCGATGGTAAATCAGACCGGTTTACCTTAGGAGCACAGCATGACTAACAAAATCATCCTTGCACTCGAAGCAGAGCAGATGACCAAAGAGATCCCTCCCTTTGCCCCGGGCGACACCATTGTCGTTCAGGTGAAAGTGAAGGAAGGCGACCGCGCTCGTCTGCAGGCGTTCGAAGGCGTTGTTATCGCCAAGCGTAACCGTGGTGTGAACAGTGCTTTCACTGTTCGTAAAATCTCCAACGGTGTTGGCGTTGAACGTACTTTCCAGACCTACAGCCCGCAAATCGACAGCATGGCTGTGAAACGTCGCGGCGACGTTCGCAAGGCCAAGCTGTACTACCTGCGTGACCTGTCCGGTAAAGCAGCTCGCATCAAGGAAAAACTGGTTTAATCCCAGTCTTCCCATGCGAATGAAGAAGCAGCCTACGGGCTGCTTTTTTGCTTTCTGGCATTTGGTTTTGTCCCGCCTGTGCAGGTATGAAAAACTGCCCCCCCGCTTTTCACCACACAAGTCAGAACCCATGCCCGCCATAGACCATCCCATGATCGACCGCTTTCTCGACGCCCTGTGGCTTGAGAAAGGGCTTTCGGACAACACGCGCGATGCCTATCGCAGCGACCTCGCGCTGTTCAACGGCTGGTTGCAGGAAAAAGGCGTGGACCTGATGAGTGTCAGTCGCGAAGCGATTCTCGACCACTTGGGGTGGCGGGTCGACAATGGCTACAAACCTCGCTCGACGGCGCGACTCCTTTCCGGCGTGCGCGGCTTCTATCGCTACCTCCTTAGGGAAAAGCTGATTGCGGTCGACCCGACGTTGCAGGTCGACATGCCGCAGCTGGGTAAGCCACTTCCCAAATCCTTGTCCGAAGCCGATGTCGAAGCGTTGCTCGCCGCGCCCGACCTGAGCGACGCCATTGGTCAACGCGACCGGGCCATGCTGGAAGTGCTCTACGCCTGCGGCCTGCGCGTGACCGAGCTGATCAGCCTGACGCTTGAGCAGGTCAACTTGCGCCAGGGCGTGTTGCGCATCATGGGGAAGGGCAGCAAGGAACGTCTGGTGCCGATGGGGGAGGAGGCCATCGTCTGGGTCGAGCGTTACATGCGCGATGCTCGCCAAGAATTGCTCAACGGTCGGCCCAGCGACGTGCTGTTTCCCAGTCAGCGCGGTGAACAGATGACCCGCCAGACCTTCTGGCATCGCATCAAGCACCAGGCCAAAGTCGCCGGCATCGGCAAATCCCTGTCGCCGCACACCTTGCGTCACGCCTTCGCCACCCACCTGCTCAACCACGGCGCCGACCTGCGCGTGGTGCAGATGCTCCTCGGCCACAGCGACCTATCGACCACGCAGATCTACACCCACGTCGCCCGCGCGCGGTTGCAGGAAATGCATACGAAGCACCATCCTAGGGGATAGAGGACTTCAGTAATTTACGATGTGTCGTACATCAGCGGGCGTCGGCCTCGCGAGCCTTATGTGATAGGCTTTGCCGGTTTCGCAGATCAAGGCCCTGAAAATCTCCCGGTGCTTTTCCGCCACCCGTTTTCAGCTTGGCCCGTCTGCTCACCGCTCGAGGAGTTTTCATGCGCGTCACTCGTTTTCTCGGTGCTGCCGTTGTAGCGCTGGCCAGCTCTTTCAGCCTGTTTGCCCACGCCGACGAGGCGTCCGACAAAGCCATTCGCAAGACCCTGGAATCGCTGAATCTGGAGATTCCCGTCGAGAGCATTTCCAGCAGTCCGTTGAACGGCCTCTACGAAGTGAATCTGAAGGGCGGTCGAGTGCTGTATGCCAGCGCCGACGGTCAGTTCGTCATGCAGGGCAACCTGTACCAGATGCAGGCCGGCAAGCCGGTCAACCTGACCGAGAAGGTCGAGCGTCAGGCGATTTCCAAGACCATCAATGGCATTCCTGCCGCTGAAATGGTCGTCTACCCAGCCGTGGGCGAGACCAAATCCCATATCACGGTGTTCACCGACACCACCTGCCCGTACTGCCACAAACTCCACGCCGAAGTGCCGGAGCTGAACAAGCGCGGCATCGAAGTGCGTTATGTGGCGTTCCCGCGTCAGGGTCTGGGCTCGCCGGGTGACGAACAACTTCAGGCCGTCTGGTGCTCCAAGGACCGCCGCGGTGCAATGGACCGCATGGTCGATGGCAAGAATATCCAGGCGCCCAAGTGCGACAACCCGGTCACCAAGCAGTTTGAAATCGGCCAGTCCATCGGCGTGAACGGCACACCGGCCATCGTGTTGGCCGACGGTCAGCTGATTCCGGGCTACCAGCCGGCGCCACAAGTGGCCAAACTCGCGCTGAGTGCCAAGTAATTTCGTTTATCGCAGCCTCCTGCGGTAAACATTGAAGCGGCCTGTCCGTAGCGCTTCATCAATAGCGAGCCGTGCTGAATGCGGCTGATTCCACGGCCGGCCTCGCGTCGGCCGTTTTATGGGGAGTTCATAGTGAAACCGGTCAAAGTAGGCATCTGTGGGCTGGGTACTGTCGGTGGCGGTACCTTCAATGTGCTAAAGCGTAACGCCGAGGAAATTGCCCGCCGTGCCGGGCGTGGAATCGAAGTGGCGCAGATTGCCATGCGTACACCAAACCCCAATTGCCAGATTACCGGTACCCCGACCACGACCGACGTGTTCGACGTGGCAAGCAACCCTGAAATCGACATCGTCATCGAGCTGATCGGTGGCTACACCATCGCCCGCGAGCTGGTGCTCAAGGCCATCGAAAACGGCAAGCACGTGGTCACCGCCAACAAGGCGCTGATCGCCGTGCACGGCAACGAGATTTTCGCCAAGGCCCGTGAGAAGGGCGTCATCGTGGCTTTCGAAGCGGCGGTGGCGGGCGGTATCCCGGTGATCAAGGCCATTCGTGAAGGCCTGTCGGCCAACCGCATCAACTGGGTCGCCGGCATCATCAACGGCACTGGCAACTTCATCCTCACCGAGATGCGTGAAAAGGGCCGTACCTTCCCGGACGTCCTCGCTGAAGCGCAGGCGCTGGGCTATGCCGAAGCCGATCCCACCTTCGACGTCGAAGGCATCGACGCGGCGCACAAGCTGACCATTCTGGCGTCCATCGCCTTTGGCATCCCGCTGCAATTCGACAAGGCCTACACCGAAGGCATCACCAAGCTGACCACCGCCGACGTGAATTACGCCGAAGCGCTGGGCTACCGCATCAAGCACCTGGGCGTCGCCCGCAGCACGCCGAGCGGTATCGAACTGCGCGTCCACCCGACCCTGATCCCGGCGGACCGTCTGATCGCCAACGTCAATGGCGTGATGAACGCCGTGATGGTCAACGGCGACGCCGCCGGCTCGACATTGTTCTACGGCGCAGGTGCCGGCATGGAGCCGACCGCTTCATCCGTCGTGGCGGATCTGGTCGATGTGGTCCGTGCCCTGACCACCGACCCTGAAAACCGCGTTCCGCATCTGGCCTTTCAGCCCGATTCGCTGTCCGCCCACCCGATCCTGCCGATCGACGCGTGTGAAAGCGCGTACTACCTGCGCATCCAGGCCAAGGATCATCCCGGCGTGCTGGCCCAGGTGGCAAGCATTCTGTCCGAGCGCGGCATCAACATCGAATCGATCATGCAGAAAGAAGTCGAAGAACATGACGGCCTGGTGCCGATGATTCTGCTGACCCACCGCGTGGTCGAGAAACGCATGAACGATGCGATAAAAGCGCTGGAAGCGCTGGAAGACGTTGCCGGACCGGTTGTGCGCATCCGCGTCGAGCATCTGAACTGAGACGAGCCGCAAGCGTTAAGCGGCAAGCTGCAAGTAACAGCAAACTTATATCGCGGTGAGCTTCGGGCCCCGGGCTGCAGGTCAAAGACAAACCGTTTTGACTTGCAGCTGGCCTCTTTGAGCTCGCCGCCCAAACCGAAGGTTTGAAAAATGCGCTATATCAGTACCCGCGGCCAGGCACCGGCCCTGAATTTCGAAGATGTGCTGCTGACCGGTCTGGCAAGCGATGGCGGTCTGTATGTGCCGGAAAACCTGCCGCGCTTTACGCAGGAAGAGATCGCGTCCTGGGCCGGCCTGCCTTATCACGAGCTGGCTTTTCGCGTGATGCGTCCGTTCGTGACGGGCAGCATCCCCGACGCGGATTTCAAGAAGATTCTCGAAGAAACCTACGGCGTGTTTTCCCACGCTGCGGTTGCGCCGCTGCGTCAGCTGAACGGCAACGAGTGGGTATTGGAGCTGTTTCACGGGCCGACCCTGGCGTTCAAGGATTTCGCCCTGCAACTGCTGGGTCGTCTGCTGGACTATGTGCTCGAGAAGCGCGGCGAACGCGTGGTCATCATCGGCGCCACCTCGGGTGACACCGGCTCGGCCGCCATCGAAGGCTGCCGTCGTTGCGATAACGTCGACATCTTCATTCTGCACCCGAACAACCGCGTGTCCGATGTTCAGCGCCGCCAGATGACCACCATCTTCGGCGAGAACATCCATAACATCGCGATCGAAGGCAACTTCGACGACTGCCAGGAAATGGTCAAGAACAGCTTCGCCGACCAGAGCTTCCTCAAGGGCACGCGGCTGGTCGCGGTGAACTCGATCAACTGGGCGCGGATCATGGCCCAGATCGTTTACTACTTCCACGCGGCGCTGCAGTTGGGCGGCCCGGCGCGTTCGGTGGCGTTCTCCGTGCCCACCGGCAACTTCGGCGACATCTTCGCCGGTTACCTCGCTCGCAACATGGGCTTGCCGATCAGCCAGCTGGTGGTTGCCACCAACCGCAACGACATCCTGCACCGCTTCATGAGCGGCAATCAGTACGTCAAGGAAACCCTGCACGCCACGTTGTCGCCGTCGATGGACATCATGGTGTCGTCCAACTTCGAGCGCCTGCTGTTCGACATGCACGGTCGCAACGGCGGGGCGATTGCCGAGCTCATGGCCAACTTCAGGCAGGGCGGCGGTTTTAGCGTTCAGGAAGAGCGCTGGACCGAGACCCGCAAGCTGTTTGATTCGCTGGCGGTCAGTGACGAGGACACCTGCAAAACCATCGCTGAAGTGTTCGCCAGCACCGGCGAGCTGCTCGATCCGCACACCGCGATCGGCGTGAAAGCCGCGCGGGACTGCCGCCGCAGCCTGGACACGCCAATGGTGATCCTGGGAACGGCGCATCCGGTCAAGTTCCCGGACGCCGTGCTGAAAGCCGGTGTAGGAAAAGCGCTTGAGCTGCCTGCACATTTGTCTGATTTGTTCGAGCGAGACGAGCGCTGCACTGTTCTGCCAAATGACCTCAAAGCCATGCAGGCCTTTGTCAGCCAGCACGGTAATCGTGGGAAACCTCTCTGACCGTATCGCCGTGTAACAACTAAGGCCCGCCTCGCAGCGGGCCTTGTTTTTTCTGCGTGCCACACTTCCGAAGAATTTTCTTCTTTCGGTATAAGCCCGTGGTTGTTAAACATTTTTACTCAGCGGCATTTAGCAGCCGCATCCTGAATATCCAACCGGCGCTGTGGGCGTTGCTGATGCTCGTGTGCATCTGCAGTCGCGCAGGCCATGCAGCTGAGAACTTGCGGTTCGGCCTGAGCGCGCCCTTCGTGGCGCAGCAGCCGCTTGTTCTTGACGAGGCGGACCGCCAGTGGCTGAACGCATGGAAGGTGCTGAGAGTCGGCATTTCCGTTGCTGATCATGAGCCCATCGACATCACCACCGACCATAATCGCTATCAAGGCATCAGCGCGGATTACCTGAGCCTGATCAGTTCGCGGCTTTCCATGCCCGTGCAGATACGCGGGTTCGCAAAGCGCGCCCAGGCGGTCAACGCATTGCTGGCCGGAGAAATCGACTTGCTGACCAGCGCCAACGGTTTCGAGCGAGAAACGTCCGGATTGGCATTCAGCCGGGACTACATTCCTGACCGAACAGTGGTATTCGGCAGAGGCAACGACGCTGACCTGCACCCTTCGCTGAGAGGAAAGCGCGTGTTGCTGCTGGACGGTTATGCGGACGAAGCGCAGGTTCAGCGGCTCTACCCGGACAGTGAAATCGTCGTCGCGCCCACGCTGTACAGCGCGATGGAGGCACTGGCGAACGACTCCGCCGACGCCTTCATTGCCAATGAGCTGACGGTGCAGTCTTACAGCCTGTTGCGGCCTTACCTCGGTTTACAGACCAAGTTCGACAGCCTGTTGCCATCCACAGGCTTTTCATTTGCCTTCCGAGAGCAAGACTCGACGCTGCGGGCGCTCTTCGACCGAGCGCTGGAAGGCGTGGACGACGCTGTCATCCGTGAAATCCAGGGGCGCTGGACCCTCGGGTTGGGCGCCGATCTTGCCCGACGGCAGGTGAACATCAACGCGATCGAACGGCGGTGGATTCGCAGACATCCGCAGGTCATCGTCGCCTCCACCCAGCACCCTCCCTACGTCTATAAGGATGCCCGAGGTCGCTGGGTGGGTTTGAACGTGGATGTGCTCGCGCGTATTTCGCGAATGACCGGTTTGCAGTTCGTGTATCAGGAATCGGCCTCGACCGAAGATTTGCTGGAGACGTTGACGGACGGCAGTGCACACATGAACACCACGCTGGCCGAAAACCCGGAACGCAAAGGGCAGTTGAATTTCACCTACGCATTTGGCGGCAACAACTGGGTCTTTCTCGTGCACGCTGACAGTAACCCGTCCTTTCAGCTGTCGGACATGACCGGCAAGGTGCTGGCGCTTCCCGCACGACACGCGTTGCTCGGGTTCATTCAGCAACGCTATCCGCATATCCAGCTCAAGCTTGTGGCGACCTATGAGGATGCCCGCCGACTAGTGGAGAAGGGCGACGCCGACGCGACCATCCAGAACGAGGCCGGCGCGTGGTTGTATCCATTGGGCGAGCTGAAGGTCGGACGCAGCGTCGAGGGCATGTGGTCGCCGGACAAATTTTCGGTCGTCAGAAGCCAGCCCGAATTGCTCGGCATACTCAACAAGGCTCTGGAGGAATTCCCGGTGGCTGAAATGCGTGCGATCCGCCTGAAATGGCTCGGCGCGGCGAATCCTCACCCCTCGGTCTGGAACCGCATTCCCGCCTGGATATACTGGCTCACTGGCGCTTCCTTACTGCTGGGGCTGGTGTCACTGGCCTGGAGCAGCCGCCTGAAGTTTCAGATTCACCAGCGGCAGCGCGCCGAGGCGCAACTGGGTGACCAGCTTGCCTTCAAGCGGATACTGCTCGACGGCATCCCCAATCCGATTTACGTGCGTGATCTTCAGGGCCGTCTTGTCGCCTGCAACCGCAGTTATGAGGAAATTTTCGGCATCAGTTACGAGCAATTGCAGGGTCGTCGCCTGATCGATGTTGACCTCATTCCCGGCGACCTCGCCCAGCAGATGCACGCTGACTACATGAAAATGCTGGAGACGCGGGAGCGTGTGTTTACCGAGCGCGTACTGCGGCTGGGCGGACGTCAGATCGACGTCTCGGAATGGACGGCCCCCTTCCACCGCGCGGACGGTCAGCTGCAGGGCTTGCTCGGCGGCTGGATGGACATCAGCGAACGCAAGCGTCTGGAAGGTGAGTTGCACGATGCCCGTCTTGCGGCCGAGCAGGCGGCAGGCCAGTTGAAGGCGTTGCTCAACGACCTGGAGCAGGCGAAGACGTCAGGGGCGTGAATTCTGCCTGTCACATTCGGCAGGCATGCTCCGGAATCAAACTGCGGCAGGCAGTGCGCATGTGTCAACTCGCCACAGTGCGCAGAACTTTCCGCTGCTGCCAATGGTCATTGGTTAGCACCTTTGCATTCAAATTGTTGAGTGGTGATCCGGATGGAAAATATCAGCTTGCTACTGAGCGAAGCGCTGTCCCCTTATCAGGTGAGCATTGGCCCTGCCGGTATTCTGGGCGAGCGTCTGGTGACGCTGAAAAATCCAGCGGGTGCGATAGTGATCGAGCGTGTTTTTTCTGCGTCGCAACTGGGCGACAAGCGCCAGCTGACTGACGTGGTAGATGGTCTTCACCGTGATTTGATGGTGGCAGAAGGGCGCATTGAGCCTTGTGTCATCGCAGCCATGCGCAATGTGTCCCAGTCCGCTGCTTACGCTGCAGCTCGACCTTTCGTCTGAGCTGCGGGGAACCTTCTCGATTCAGTAGGCTCCTATCAGTTACGGCAGGCGCAGGCATTGTGCTCCGATGTTCATGCTGCCTGCCGTACGGGTCCAAGATGGACCACGGTTGACCCCGAGTAGTCTCCCCGCTGCTCGGGGTTTCTTTTGTCTGAAATTCGGCTTTTCGCTCCAGGCCGCGGGTCTATGCCGGGTCAGTTCGGCGGCTCCTCAAAGAATGTCTGGGCGTCGCGTAGATACTCCTCCTTCTTGACCATCCACTCCGCGTAAAACCCGATCAGCCGCGTCACCCGCAGCACACGCATTTCCCGGTTGATGATCTCCATCGCCGCGCGTCCCTTCTCGGTCTTCGAACAGGCAATGTGAGCAAACTGGTATTTGGGCACGCCCTTGACCGGGAGAAATTCCAGCGCATCCAGGGGAATGCCTTGTTGCTGAGCGTGAAATCGGGCTTCCGGCCAGTAACTGATAATCGCTTGAAAGCGATCAAGCCGCTCCATCTCCAGCATGCTGCCCACCGCCGTGTTGCCGTAGTGCAGGATCAGACGTTTGGGGCGAGTGGTCTCGCGCAACACTTTATCGATCACCGGGCCGTAGCTGCGTTCGCCGACGATGCCTACATCAACGCTGTCGCTGGCCAGCAGGGCGGCGAGGTCGAGGCGGCCGTCGGCGTCGATGAAAGGTGCGAACAGCGCGTGGCGGCTGCGCTCGATCGTCACGCCATTACTGGGCGTGGCATAGGAGGGGATGGAAAACAACATGGTTTTGTCGCGCTCGGGCGTCCACAGCAGGGTCGGGTCGCAGGCGAACACGTCAGGGTCATTGAGCATCTGCGTTCCGCGCGCGCGATTGACGTGCATGATCTGGTGATCGTATTCCGGCATCCGGGCGGTCAGCTCAGGCATCAGCTTGTCGATGGCGCCCTGGCCCGCCAATGGGCCCGAAAATATAGTCAGGGGCGGGAAGTCGCGCAGCAGCCAGATCAGCGTTTCACGTGCCGACGCGGTACCGGGCAGGCTAATGAGCAGAGCAGCGAGCAGCACGGCGCGCATTCGGGAACCGGTGACATGCATGGAAGCGTTGACCCTCATCGACAGCGTCTCGCAGCAAGGAATCGGTGATGTGCCTCATTTATTTAACACATGTCATGGGGGCATGAGTAACGCCTCGCGAACGTTGTGCCCCAGCTCCGATCTGAAGGGCGAGCCGCATCGCTCATCGAGTTCGGTCGTTCAACGGGGCTGCATCGGGTAGACTTGCCGCCTTTCCCGTCTCTACTAGAAGCCCGTTCATGGCCCAACCGTCCACGACCTACAAGTTCGAACTCAATCTCACCGACCTTGATCGCGGGGTCTACGAAACCGTCAAGCAGACCATCGCGCGTCACCCTTCGGAGACCGAAGAGCGCATGACCGTGCGCCTGCTGGCCTACGCCTTCTGGTACAACGAGCATCTGTCGTTTGGCCGTGGTCTGTCGGACGTCGACGAGCCTGCGTTGTGGGAAAAGAGTCTGGACGATCGCGTGCTGCACTGGATCGAAGTGGGCCAGCCCGACGCCGACCGCCTGACGTGGTGCTCGCGCCGCACCGAACGCACCAGCCTGCTGGCCTACGGCAGTCTGCGGGTGTGGGAAGGCAAGGTCATACCGGCGATCAAGACGCTGAAGAACGTCAATATCGCCTCGGTCCCCCAAGAGGCACTGGAGATCCTGGCCAAGGACATGCCCCGGGTGATCAAGTGGGACGTGATGATCAGCGAAGGCACGATCTTCGTCACCGATGATCGCGGCCAGCACGAAGTGCAACTGCAGTGGCTGGCAGGCGAGCGGGGCTGATTCAGTCCTGCATTGCGACGCTACAACAGCGGCATCGCGTTGACATCGCAACACCCAACCGGCCCCAACGAGAACACCAGCGGAACCCGAATGCGCATCGAACCACGCGAGTTACCTGACACCCTGCCTTTTCTCGGCGATCTGCCGCCTTTGCTCACCCGGTTATACGCAGCGCGCGGTGTGGCCTCGGAGGAAGAGCTCGACAAGGGCCTGGCCCGGCTGATTCCCTACCAACAGCTCAAGGGCATCGAGGCCGCCGTCGATTTGCTGGTGACTGCATTGCAGCAGCGTCAGCGTATCCTCATCGTCGGCGACTTCGATGCCGATGGCGCGACGGCCAGCACGGTGGGTGTACTGGGCCTGCGTCTGCTCGGTGCGGCGCACGTGGACTACTTGGTGCCGAACCGTTTCGAATTCGGCTACGGCCTGACACCGGAAATCGTCCAGGTCGCCCTTGAGCGCCAGCCTGATTTGCTGATGACCGTGGACAACGGCATTTCCAGCGTTGAAGGCGTTGCAGCGGCGAAGGCGGCGGGCTTGCAGGTATTGGTCACCGATCACCACTTGCCCGGCCACGAATTGCCGGCGGCCGATGCCATCGTCAACCCGAACCAGCCCGGCTGCACCTTCCCGAGCAAGTCGCTGGCCGGCGTTGGCGTGATTTTTTATGTGTTGATGGCCTTGCGCGCACGACTGCGGGACATCGGCTGGTTCGAGGGCCGCGCTCAACCCAATCTGGGCGAGTTGCTGGATCTGGTGGCGTTGGGCAGTGTCGCCGACGTCGTGCCGCTGGACGCCAACAACCGGATTCTGGTGCACCAGGGGCTGATGCGCATCCGCGCCGGTCGTGCCCGTCCGGGGTTGCGCGCCATTCTCGAGGTCGCCCGTCGCGAGGCCTCGCGCATCACCTCCACCGACCTGGGGTTCATCATCGGCCCACGCCTGAACGCGGCCGGGCGCCTGGATGACATGAGCCTGGGCATCGAATGCCTGCTCTGCGATGACGAGACCGAGGCGCGGGAAATGGCCGTGCGTCTGGACGAGCTCAATCAGGACCGCAAATCCATCGAGCAGGGCATGCAGCGCGAGGCGCTCGCCCAGCTCAAGGACCTGCCGCTGGAGTCGATGCCGTTTGGTCTGTGTCTGTTCGAACCCGAATGGCACCAGGGCGTGATCGGCATTCTGGCCTCGCGTTTGAAAGAGCGTTATCACCGCCCGACCATTGCCTTCGCCAGCGCGGGCGAGGGTGTGCTGAAGGGGTCGGCGCGTTCGGTGCCGGGCTTTCACATCCGCGACGCGCTCGATGCCGTGGCGGCTAAACATCCGGAGCTGATCAGCAAGTTCGGCGGTCATGCGATGGCGGCCGGTCTGTCGCTGCCGGAAGGCAACTTCCCGGCATTCGCCGAGGCCTTCGACGCTGAAGTTCGCCGCCAGCTCAAGGAAGAAGACCTGACCGGCCGGCTGCTGTCCGACGGCACACTGGCCGTCGAAGAATTTCACCTGGAACTGGCCCGTGCGCTGCGCAACGCCGGCCCTTGGGGGCAACACTTTCCCGAGCCGTTGTTCCATGGCGTGTTCCAGCTGGTGGAGCAGCGAGTGGTCGGTGAGCGCCATCTGAAGATGGTACTCAAGACTGAATGCGGCAGCGTCAAGCTCGAAGGCATCGCCTTCAGCGTCGATCGCGACGTATGGCCCAACCCGACCGTGCGCTGGGTCGAGCTGGCGTACAAGCTGGACCTGAACGAATTCCGCGGCAACGAAACCGTGCAACTGATGGTGGTTCATCTTTCACCGCGCTGAACTGCGATCAACTTGCGGTGTGGCCACTGACGCCTTCCCGGCTAAAGCCAGTGCTACAGGTGAACGCGTTGTTTCAGGATGTCTGGCTTCAGCCGGGAAATGAGTGAACCCTCACTTCGCTCGGGTTGTCGACTAGGCTCAAGGTTCGCAACGTATGGAACCTGCCACACGACCTGAGAGGTGCCCATGAGCCTGCTGCTTGAACCCTACACCCTTCGCCAACTGACCTTGCGCAATCGCATTGTGGTTTCGCCGATGTGTCAGTACAGCTGCGCCGACGGCCTGGCCAATGACTGGCATCTGGTCCATCTGGGCAGTCGCGCGGTCGGCGGCGCCGGGCTGATTTTCACCGAAGCGGCGGCGGTAACCCAGGACGGGCGCATCACCCCGGAAGACCTCGGCCTCTGGAACGACGAGCAGATCGAGCCGCTTCAGCGCATCACTCGATTCATCAACGCCCAAGGCGCGGTGGCCGGCATTCAGCTGTCCCATGCAGGACGCAAGGCCAGTACATGGCGGCCGTGGGTGAGCCAGAGCGGCGCCATCCCTGCCGACCAAGGCGGCTGGGCGACCTGGGGCCCCTCGAAGATCGCTTTCGACCCGACCTACACCGTGCCTACGGCGCTGGATGAAGCCCAGATTCAGGACATCATCAAGGCCTTCGTCGATGCTGCCAAACGTGCTTTGACCGCAGGTTTCAAAGTGGTCGAAATCCACGCTGCCCACGGTTATCTGCTGCATCAGTTCCTGTCGCCGCTGAGCAACCAGCGTCAGGATCAATACGGTGGCTCGTTCGAAAACCGCATCCGTCTGACCCTCGAAATCACCAAAGCCGTGCGTGAAGTCTGGCCCGCAGACCTGCCGTTGTTCGTGCGCGTCTCGGCCACCGACTGGGTGGAGGGCGGCTGGAACGCGGATGAAACCGTCGAGCTGGGCAAACGCTTGAAAGAGCTGGACGTTGATTTGGTTGATGTGTCTTCCGGCGGCACTGCGGCCAAGGCCGAGATTCCGGTGGGCCCGGGCTATCAGACTGAATTCGCCGCTCGAGTGCGCAGCGAGTCAGGCATTGCCACCGGCACCGTGGGCATGATCACCGAACCCACCCAGGCCGACACCATTCTGCGGACGGGCCAGGCTGATCTGATCTTCCTCGCCCGCGAACTGCTGCGCGATCCGTACTGGCCGCTGCGTGCCGATGAACATCTGGGCGGACGCCAAGCCACATGGCCCGCGCAATACCAGCGGGCAACGCACCGCGACCAGCCGATTCATGAGTCGGATTTACGGGATTGAGGCGCAGGCGCGGAACGCCTGTATAGGCTATTCGCTTATAAATATGGGGTCAGATGGCTTGCCGAAGCAGGTCACTGACCCATTGGTTGATGCTTTTATGCGCCAACTCCGCTTGTGACGCCACGCTTGCATGCAACTCAGGTTCCAGCCGTAAGCTCAGTTTTCCGGAATAGGTTTTCTGTGGCTCACGGCCCAAGCGTTCGCAGACTTCAAGATAGTCGTCCACCGCCTCTTCAAACGCCGATCGTAGCTCTTGTACCGACTGGCCATGAAAGCCAATCACGTCTTTGATCCCCGCGACATGCCCTACGAAGAGGCCGTCTTCATCGCTGTAGTTGATCCGGGCTGAGTAGCCTTTGTAGTTCATGATGTTCATGGAGTAACTCCTGCGTGCTCAAGGAACGCTCGCGCGTCACGAACCTGGTACGGCTTCGCACCCTTGTCCGGGTGCGGCCGGTGAAAGGTCGCCACTACGCCATTGAGTTCGAACCTGACCCTTGAGCCACTGCCTTCTATGGTTTTTGCGCCTAACGCCGCGAAGAGCGACTCCAGTCGACTCCATTCCAGGTTATGGGGGACGGGTTTGGAGAACACGATTTTTAAGGTGCCAGCTTGTCGATTATTCATGGTATCAAAATATGATACTGACAAGCCCGAGCCTAGTGCGATGTTGTAGGAAAAGGAGACACGTCAGGGCTCCTGCGTCTTAATCCTCCCCAGCTCGCCCTATCTGCCTCCCGTCGTGGGAAGCACGCTGCCCCAACCCGCTCACTTCCCCCCACTCCCCGCCACGCTTTCCCCGCCCCGAGTGAGGTAGTACGCGCCGAGGATCGGCAGCATGGTCGCTATCATCACGAGCATCGCCACGACATTGGTCACTGGCACGTCCCGTGGGCGGCTGAGTTGGTTGAGCAGCCAGATGGGCAATGTGCGCTCATGCCCGGCAGTGAAGGTGGTGACGATGATTTCGTCGAACGACAGGGCAAACGCCAGCATGCCGCCGGCCAGTAGCGCCGAGCCGAGGTTAGGCATGATGATGTAGCGGAAGGTCTGCCAGCCATCGGCGCCGAGGTCCATCGAGGCTTCGATCAAGCTGTGGGATGTGCGGCGCAGGCGGGCGATAACGTTGTTGTAGACGATCACCACGCAGAAGGTCGCGTGGCCGACGATGATGGTGAACATGCCCGGCTCGATCCCCAGGGTCTTGAACGCCGACAACAAGGCCAGACCCGTGATGATGCCGGGCAGGGCGATGGGCAGAATCAGCATCAGCGAGATGCCGTCCTTGCCGAAGAAGTCCCGCCTGTACAACGCTGCCGAGGCCAGCGTCCCGAGCA
This sequence comes from Pseudomonas sp. GW821-FHT02H06, assembly GCF_059421525.1. NCBI lineage: Bacteria > Pseudomonadati > Pseudomonadota > Gammaproteobacteria > Pseudomonadales > Pseudomonadaceae > Pseudomonas > Pseudomonas sp. GW821-FHT02H06. The sequence goes on along the minus strand of NZ_JBWKVD010000004.1, from coordinate 208,269 downwards.
CCAATGCGATCAGCGTGGCGACGCAGGCGATTTGCAGCGAAAGCTTGATCGACTCCAGCACGTCAGGCCGCGCGAATGCCACGCCGATCCACCTCAGGGTGAAGCCTTTCGGCGGGAAGCTGAAGGCGGCGTCTTCGGTGTTGAAGGCGTAGACGAAGATGATCAGGATCGGAAAGTGCAGAAACACCAGACCGCCCCAGGCTGCGATCTTCAGGGCCCACGACGCTTTATCAGAGTGCATCGAAAGCCCCCAGACGCTTGACGATGGCCAGATAAACCGCGATCAGCACGATCGGCACCAGCGTGAACGCTGCTGCCATCGGCATATTGCCGATGGCGCCTTGCTGGGCGTAGACCATGCTGCCGATGAAGTAGCCCGGCGGGCCGATCAGTTGCGGCACGATGAAATCCCCCAGGGTCAGCGAAAACGTGAAGATCGAGCCCGCTGCAATGCCCGGCACCGACAGCGGCAGAATCACCTGCATGAACGTCTGCCGGGGCGTGGCGCCCAGGTCGGCGGAGGCGTGCAGCAGTGACGGCGGCAAGCGCTCGAGGGAAGCCTGAATCGGCAGGATCATGAACGGCAGCCAGATGTAGACGAACACCATGAATCGCCCCAGATGCGAGGTCGACAAGGTGCTGCCGCCAATGCCGGGCACGCTCAACAGCCCCTGCAACACCGGCGCCAAACCCAAATGCTGAACGAACCATTGCGCGACGCCGCCCTTGGCCAGCAGCAGCGTCCACGCATAGGCCTTGACGATGTAACTGGCCCACATCGGCATCATCACCGCGATGTAAAAGAACGCCTTGGTTTTGCCGGTGGTGTAGCGCGCCATGTAATACGCGATGGGGAAGGCGATGATGGCGCTGGCGATGGACACTGCGACCGCCATGCTCAGGGTGCGGCGGATGACGTCGAAGTTGGCCGGGTTGAACAGCGCGCCGAAGTTCGCCAGGGTCAGGTCCGGCGTCACGGTCATGCTGAAGTCGTCGAAGGTATAGAAGCCCTGCCACAACAGGCCCAGCAGCGAGCCGAGGTAAATCGCGCCGAACCACAGCAGCGGCGGGATCAGCAGCAGCGACAGGTACAGATTCGGGCGGCGATAGAGCAGGTTGGAAAAGCGTCGGAATGGCGATTGCCGTTGCGTCGGCGCCGAGCCAGTGAACGTCTGCCCCATCTCAAGGCGCCTCGCCCGTCGCGATTTCTGGCGACTCACGTGGCGCGTCATGTAGCGCAATCATCGCTTCCCGCGCCCAGCATACCGTCAGGCGTTGCCCCGGCTGATAGCGCGCGCCGGTGTCCAGCCATTGGCTGTTGGCCTGACTGACAGTGAGTGTCTGGCCGTTGTCCAGTTTGACCTCGTAGCGGGTGGCACTGCCCTGATATTGGATGTCGTGCAGCACGCCGCTGAGCTGAATGTCGTGCGTCGCAGTGCCGCTCTCGGCAAAACGGATGTGCTCGGGCCGAATCGAAAAAGCGCCCGGGCTGCCGGTCAATGCCTGGGCCAGTTCGCCGCGCACAACGTTGGAGGTGCCCACGAATTCCGCCACGAAGGTCGTCGCCGGTTTCATGTACAGATTGCGTGGCGTATCGACCTGCTCGATGCGGCCTTTGTTGAACACCGCGACCCGGTCCGACATCGACAGCGCTTCGGTCTGGTCGTGGGTGACGAAGATGAAGGTGATGCCCAGCTGGCGCTGCAGTTTCTTCAGCTCGCTCTGCATCTGTTCGCGCAGCTTCAGGTCGAGGGCGCCGAGGGGCTCGTCGAGCAGCAGCACCCGCGGCCGATTGACCAGTGCACGCGCCAGGGCCACACGCTGGCGCTGTCCGCCGGACAGTTGCACAGGTTTGCGCGCGCCATAGCCGTCGAGCGCCACCATGTTCAGGGCCTCGTCGGCTCGCTTGATCCGCTCGGCCTTGCCGACGCCTTTGACTTTCAGGCCATAGGCAACGTTGTCCCGCACGTTCATGTGCGGAAACAGCGCGTAGTCCTGAAACACCGTGTTGACGTCACGCTGGTACGGCGGCAAGCCGGCGGCTTCCTGGCCATGAATGCGAATCGACCCGGCGCTGGGTTGCTCGAAGCCTGCGATCAGGCGCAGGCAGGTGGTCTTGCCGGAACCCGAGGGGCCGAGCATCGAAAAGAACTCGCCGTCCTCAATGTCGATGGACACCCGGTCCACGGCTTTCACCTCGCCGAACAGCCGCGAGACCTGGGTGAACTGGACAGCGTGGGTCATGGCTTAACGCCCGCCCATGATCGCAATGTAATCCTGCGTCCAGCGGCTGTACGGTACGTATTTGCCGCCCTCGGCCTGGGGTGTTTTCCAGAAAGCGATCTTGTCGAACAGGTCAAACCCGTTGGTCTCGCAACCCTCGGCGCCGAGCAGCTCGTTGCCCTTGCACGCGTCAGGCACCACCGGCAGGGAGCCGAACCAGGCCGCAACGTCGCCCTGAACTTTCGGTTGCAGCGACCAATTCATCCATTTGTAGGCGCAGTTGGGGTGTTTGGCCTCGGCGTGCAACATCGTCGTGTCGGCCCAGCCGGTGGCGCCTTCCTGGGGGATGGTCGAGGCGACGGGCTGCTTGTCGGCGACCAGCCCATTGACCATGTAACCCCACGAACTCGACGCTGCCACACCTTCGTTTTTCACGTCGCTCATCTGCACCGTCGCGTCATGCCAGTAGCGGTGAATCAGCGGCTGCTGAGCGCGAAGCAGGTCGAGTACCGCCTTGTACTGGGTCTCGGTGAGCTGGTAAGGGTCGACGATGTTCAGTTCCGGTTTGGCGGTCTTCAAATACAGCGCGGCGTCGGCGATGTAGATCGGCCCGTCGTAGGCCTGGACCCGGCCCTTGTTCGGTTTGCCGTCGGGCAAATCCTGCGGCTCGAACACCACGCTCCAGCTCACCGGCGGCGTCTTGAACACGTTGGTGTTGTACATCAGCACGTTCGGGCCCCATTGGTACGGCGTGCCGTACGTTTTGTTCTCGACCGTGTACCAGGGGCCGTCTTTCAGGCGCGGGTCGAGGGTCTTCCAGTTCGGGATCAGCGTGGGGTCGATGGGCTGCACACGCTTGCCGGCGATCAGTCGCAACGACGCATCGCCCGACGCGGTGACCAGATCATAGCCGCCCTTGGTCATCAGGCTGACCATCTCGTCGGAGGTTGCGGCGGTCTTGACGTTGACCTTGCAGCCGGTTTCCTGCTCGAAGCCGGTCACCCAGTCGTAGGCCTTGTCGCTTTCGCCGCGTTCGATGTAGCCCGGCCACGCCACGATATCCAGTTGCCCCTCGCCATCGCCCACCGCCGTGAGTGCTTCAGCGGCCTGCACCGCGCCGCTGGTGAATAGGGCGGTGATCACGGCGCTGAGAATCGCAGTCTTGTGCACGGACATGGTGGGTTTGCCTCATGGTGGTTGTTTGGGCAGAGATTGGTGGTGCAGAGCGTAGTGCCCCGTTCGATCCTCGACAAACTTGGCGCAGCAAATACCGCGCCCGTTCGTGCAGGGCGGATGCGATTGAATGAAAACCATCCGGCCTCCGGACGCTCAGTCGCCGCAACATTCAGAAGCAAACCCGCCCGGCGCGCGTCGGTGTCTTCGCCTTAACCTGCGGGTCGAATCGTCTGTCCCCCTTCTGAAGGTGAAGTCATGAACACGCGCGGTTTACTCGATCAACTGTTGAAATCCGGCCAGGACCTGCTGCAAAACAAGGCCGGCGCTCACGACAAGAGCGGCAAAAGCGGGCAAAACGGGCAGGGCGGTCTCGGCGATCTGCTCGGCAAAGTCGGTGGCAGCGGCTTGGGCGGCAAGTTGGGCGGGAGCCTTGGCGGGCTGCTCTCCGGGGCCGGTGGCGGCGCGTTGGCAGCGGGCGCGATGGGCTTGCTGATGGGCAACAAAGGCGCACGCAAAATGGGCGGCAAAGCGCTGACCTACGGCGGGCTCGCAGCGTTGGGCGTGTTGGCGTACAAGGCCTACGGAAACTGGCAGGCGAGTCAGGGTGTGGCGCAACCGGTTGAGCCGCAAACCGTGGACCGCGTGCCGCCGGCCCAGGTCGAGCAGCACAGCGAGGCCATCCTGCGGGCGCTGGTGGCAGCGGCCAAGGCCGACGGCCACGTTGACGACCGTGAACGCGAACTCATCGAAGGCGAGTTCACCCGCATCACCGGCGACAACGAACTGCAGCAATGGCTGCACGCTGAACTGAACAAGCCGCTGGACCCGGCCGATGTCGCCCGCGCGGCGCAGACCCCGGAAATCGCCGCCGAGATGTACCTGGCCAGCGTGATGATGGTCGACGAAGAACACTTCATGGAGCGCGCTTACCTGGACGAACTCGCCAGGCAGCTGAAGCTCGATCCCGCCCTCAAGACTGAGCTTGAGCACCAGGTGCGTCAGGCGCAGCCTTAAACCGTCAGCCTGTCCAGCGACCCGCCCCGGATACACCATCCGACACCCGCAAACCTGCCGGGTCAGGCCCAACACCCGTTGGGGTCTGACCCGCATTTCTCCCTCGTGCGCTGAACGTCCGCTGCAGACATCCGCCAACAACGCACTCGTACCATCAAGCAACGTCACATCAAGCCGATAGCGTGTAAGACACTTCCGATCTGGCTGTGTGATATGGCGTTTTCCTTGTCGGAAACAGCCCGTTTATTGGGAAGTCACTAGGCTATACTCCCGCTCGCTTTGGACCGTCCGTCGGTCCGCTTCTTGAACCCGGTCATGCCGGCGTTGAACCCTTGAGGGCTGACTGTGAAGAACTGGACGTTGCGTCAACGGATTTTGGCGAGCTTCGCTGTCATCATCGCCATCATGCTGTTGATGGTGATCGTGTCGTTCAATCGCCTGCTGGTGATCGAGAGCAGCGGCGATGCCGTACGACTGGACGCGCTGCCAGGCGTTTTCTACAGCAGCACCGTGCGCGGCGCCTGGGTCGAAAGCTACGTAGCCACCCAGCATTTGCTCAGTGAAGGCGCCGGTCGCGACCTCACCAGCGCTGAAGAAGACCAGTACAAAGAATTCGAAGACCGCCTGCAGGCGCAGATCGTCAATTACCAGAAAAGCATCTTCGACGAATCGGATCGCAACGACTTCGCCCAGTTTCTGCAACTGCGCGAGCGCTACCAGTTGGTGCTGAACGGTGTGCTCGCGGCTTATCAGGGCGACAACTACGCGCTGGCCCAACGGATTTTCGCCGAGCAACTCACCCCCACGTGGTTTGAGGGTCGCAAACAGCTGAACGCACTCGGCGCCAAGAACAAGGTGGTCGCCGACAAGGCGTCCGACGCCATTCAAGCCGCCGTCTCCAGCGCCAAAATCACCCTCGGCATTTCGTTGATCATTGCCTTGCTGGCGGCCGCCGCGTGCGGCCTGTTGCTGATGCGCGCGATTCTGGCGCCGATGAATCGCATCGTGCAGATTCTCGAGACCATGCGCACCGGCGACCTGAGCACGCGGCTGGCGCTGGATCGCAACGATGAATTCGGATCAGTGCAGACTGGCTTCAACGACATGGTCGCCGAACTTGCGGCATTGGTGTCCCAGGCCCAGCGCTCGTCGATTCAGGTGACCACGTCGGTGACCGAGATTGCTGCCACCTCCAAGCAGCAACAGGCGACGGCCACAGAGACCGCGGCGACCACCACGGAAATCGGCGCCACGTCGCGGGAAATTGCCGCAACGTCCCGGGATCTGGTGCGCACCATGACCGAAGTAACCTCAGCGGCGGATCAGGCTTCGGTCCTGGCGGGCTCCGGTCAGCAAGGCCTGGCGCGCATGGAAGAAACCATGCACTCGGTCATGGGCGCGGCCGATCTGGTCAACTCCAAGCTGGCGATCCTCAATGAGAAGGCCGGCAACATCAATCAGGTCGTGGTGACCATCGTCAAAGTCGCCGACCAGACCAACCTACTGTCACTCAACGCCGCCATCGAAGCGGAAAAAGCCGGCGAATACGGCCGTGGTTTCGCCGTGGTCGCCACCGAAGTCCGGCGTCTGGCCGACCAGACCGCCGTGGCCACCTACGACATCGAGCAGATGGTTCGCGAGATCCAGTCGGCGGTGTCGGCGGGCGTCATGGGCATGGACAAGTTCTCCGAAGAAGTGCGTCGCGGCATGTACGAAGTGACCCAGGTCGGCGAGCAGCTTTCGCAGATCATCCATCAAGTGCAGGCCCTGGCGCCGCGTGTGTTGATGGTCAACGAAGGCATGCAGGCTCAGGCCACTGGCGCCGAACAGATCAACCAGGCGCTGGTGCAGTTGGGTGATGCCAGCAGCCAGACCGTCGAATCCCTGCGTCAGGCCAGCTTCGCCATCGACGAGCTCAGCCAGGTGGCGGTGGGGCTGCGTAGCGGCGTTTCGCGTTTCAAGGTCTGAGTCAGGCCCATGATCGAGCATTCAGCCAAGCGCAGCGTTGCGGTGTCGCCGAAGAACAAGCTGTTTCTGCTGTTCCGGATCGGCGCGGAACGCTATGCGCTGCAAGCGACAGAAGTCGCCGAAGTGCTGCCACGGCTGATGCTCAAGCCTATCGCCCAGGCGCCGCACTGGGTCGCGGGTGTGTTTGCCCACCGCGGTGCGATCGTCCCGGTCATCGATCTCAGCGCGCTGACCTTCGGCCATCCCGCCCCGTTGCGTACCAGCACACGGCTGGTGTTGGTGCATTACCGCCTCGGCGGCGATCGCCCGCCGCGTGAGTTGGGCCTGATCCTCGAACAGGCGACCGACACGCTGCGCTGCTCGCCCCATGAATTCAAAGCCTACGGGCTGGACAACTCACAGGCGCCGTATCTGGGCCCGGTGCGCGAGGACGAACACGGCCTGCTGCAATGGATACGTGTGGATGACTTGCTCAGTGACGCCGTGCGCGAACTGTTGTTTCCCGAGGAGCCCATGAGCCTGGATGCCTTCGAGGCGGCGCCATGAGCAGCGACGCGCGTTTCTTCGCCTTTCTCAAGGACCGCATCGGGCTGGACGTCGCGTCGGTGGGCGAGGCGATCATTGAGCGCGCCGTGCGTCAGCGCTGCACGCTGTCCCAGGCGCGGGACCACGACGACTACTGGCAGACGCTGCTGGTTTCGGCGGACGAGCAACAGGCGCTGATCGAAGCGGTGATCGTCCCCGAAACCTGGTTTTTCCGTTACCCGGAATCCTTCGCCACCCTCGGCAAGCTGGCCAACGCCCGGTTGGCGCAGCTCAATGGCGTGCGTCCGCTGCGGATTCTCAGCCTGCCGTGCTCCACCGGCGAAGAGCCTTATTCCATCGCCATGGCGCTGTTCGACGCCGGTCTGCGCGGGCCGCAGTTCAGCGTCGAGGCAGTGGACATCAGCCCGCTTTCGATACAGCGCGCGCGCCAGGGCGTGTATGGCAAGAACTCCTTTCGCGGCGACCAGCTGGGTTTCCGGGAACGTTTTTTCAGCGCGGTCGAGGAGGGCTATCGACTGGAGGAGCGGGTGCGTGATCAGGTCCGCTTTCAGTCCGGCAACCTGCTCGATCCCGCTATGCCGGTGGCGCAGTCGGCCTACGATTTCGTGTTCTGCCGCAACCTGCTGATCTACTTCGACGTCGACACCCAGCGTCAGGGTTTTGATGCGCTGAAACGCATGACCCGCGACGACGGCGTGCTGTTCATCGGGCCCGCCGAGGGCAGCCTGCTCGGGCGCATGGGCATGGTGTCGATTGGCATTCCCCAATCGTTCGCCTTTCGTCGGCGTGACGAGGCCACCTCCGAACCCCACAGCGTCTGGACTGCCCCAGCCATGGCGCCGTCGCGAAGCGATTCATCGCCTGCTCAGCCAACGTCTGCTTACCCAACATCGGCCCTGTCGCGCGGCGCTCGTAAACCGCAGCCCTTTGCGCCGAGGTTGTTGAATGATCCTGCGCTGACCGAAGAACGCAGGGCTGCGCTCAGACCCGACATCAAAGCGGTGGCGGCGCCGGGCGCGGGCAACGGCGACGCTGCCGAGTTATTGCGCAGCATCGCGGCCCTTGCCAATGAAGGCCGCAGTGCCGAGGCGAAGGTGGCCTGCGAGCAGTACCTCAAGCGCTTCGAACCTGTTGCCCCGGTGTTCTACTGGCTGGGCCTGCTCAGCGAAGTGGCGGGGGAGGCGAGCGCGGCACAAGGGTTTTATCGCAAGGCGTTGTATCTGCAACCGCAGCATCCGGAAACCCTGGCGCAACTGGCCGCGCTGCTCGCCGCCCAGGGCGACAGCGCAGGGGCCCGGAGGCTCCAGGAGCGCGCGGCACGGGGTGTCACTAAAGAAGGACGCAGCGGATGAGTCGCGTACACACAGAGCTGGTCAGCGACACCGCCGAGGCGATCGACGACTGCTGGAACCGCATCGGCATCCATGGCGACCGGTCCTGCCCGCTACTTGCCGATCATATTCATTGCCGCAACTGCTCGGTGTACTCGGCAGCGGCAACACGCTTGCTCGACCGTTACTCGCTGGCCCAGGAGCAGCGCGTGTCGATGCACACCGATGCGCTGGCCGTCGACGTCGAAACCCGCTCGACCGTGGTGTTTCGTCTCGGCGAAGAGTGGCTCGGCCTGCCGACCCGGTGTCTGGTGGAAGTGTCGCCGGTGCAAGCCATTCATTCGCTTCCACATCATCGTTCCCGCGCCTTGCTGGGCGTTGCCAATGTGCGCGGCGCCCTGGTGGCCTGCCTGTCGTTCGTCGAACTGCTCGGGCTGGACCCTTCAGTCGCGCCGGTCGGGGATGCCCGCACAATGCCGCGCATGCTGATTGTTTCGGCAGACGGCGGTCCGGTGGTGGTGCCGGTGGACGAGGTTGACGGCATTCATGCCATCGAAGCGCGCCTGCTGGACACCGCCTCGACGTCGGCACAGAACAACAACGCACGCTTCACCCGAGGCGTCGTGCAATGGAAGAACCGCAGCCTGCGCCTGCTCGATGAAGACCAGCTCTTGTCGGCCGTGAACCGGAGCCTGACATGACGCCCGATCAAATGCGCGACGCGTCGCTGTTCGAACTCTTCACCCTGGAGGCGGAAGCCCAGACTCAGGTGTTGAGCGCGGGCCTGCTGGCCCTTGAGCGCAATCCGACTCAGGCTGATCAACTGGAAGCGTGCATGCGCGCGGCCCATTCGCTGAAAGGCGCGGCGCGGATTGTCGGGGTCAACGCGGGCGTCAGCGTTTCCCACGTCATGGAAGACTGCCTTGTCAGCGCCCAGGAAGGCCGATTGCACCTGCTGCCCGAGCACATCGACGCCTTGCTGATGGGCACCGATCTGCTGATGCGCATCGCCACGCCCGGCGCCAGCGTGCCTCAGGCGGATGTGGACGGCTATGTGGCGCTGATGAACAACATGGTCAGCGCCGATCCGGCCATGAAAGCCATGCTGGTGCCCACCGCGTTGCCTTCCCTTGAAGACATCCTGCTTGCCAACGCGCAGTCGCTGGTCACCTCGCTTCAGTCTGCGCAGGATTCGGCCGCCGAAGAACTGGCCGCCGCCGTCGTCGAGCCCGTTGCCGACCTGGCGCCTAAAGCAGATGGCCTCGGTGAACGACGTGTGGCCGAGACCGGTGAAAGGGTCCTGCGCGTCACTGCCGAACGCTTGAACAACCTGCTGGACCTGTCGAGCAAGTCGCTGGTCGAGACCCAACGGTTGAAGCCTTATCTGGCCGCGATGCAGCGGGTCAAACGCACGCAGACCGGCGCCACCCGAGCACTGGACAGTCTTGAAGCCTTGCTCGGCGCCAACACCGATCCCGACGCGCAAAAGGCGCTGGAGGAAGCGCGGCGTCTGCTCGGCGAAGCGCAGCATTTGCTGATTCAACAGACGGCCGATCTCGATGAGTTCGGCTGGCAGGCGTCGCAACGCGCGCAACTGCTCTACGACACTGCGCTGGCCTGCCGCATGCGCCCGTTTGCCGATGTGCTGGTGGGTCAGGCGCGCATGGTCCGGGATCTGGGGCGCTCGCTGGGCAAGCAGGTGCGCCTGGAAATCGACGGCGAAAAGACTCAGGTCGATCGCGATGTGCTGGAAAAACTCGAAGCACCGCTGACCCATTTGCTGCGCAACGCGGTCGACCACGGCATCGAACTGCCCGCACAGCGCCTCGCCTGCGGCAAGCCGGCCGAGGGGCTGATTCAATTGAAGGCCTCGCACCAGGCCGGGCTGCTGGTGGTCGAGCTGATCGATGACGGCGCCGGCGTCGACCTCGAACGCCTGCGCCTGAATATCATTGAGCGCAAGCTCTCGCCCGCCGAAACCGCTGCGCAGTTGAGCGAGGAAGAACTGCTGAGCTTCCTGTTCCTGCCCGGTTTCAGCATGCGCGACACGGTCACCGAAGTGTCCGGTCGAGGCGTCGGCCTGGACGCGGTTCAACACATGATTCGGCAACTGCGTGGCGGCGTCGAAATGGACCAGCGCGCCGGGCAGGGCAGCCGTTTCCATCTGGAAGTGCCGCTGACCTTGTCGGTGGTGCGCAGTCTGGTGGTGGACGTTGGCGGCGAAGCGTATGCCTTTCCGCTGGCGCACATCGAGCGGATGCGTGACGTGCGCGCCGACGAGATCGTGCAGCTGGAAGGGCGTCAGCATTTCTGGCACGAGGAGCGGCATGTCGGGCTGGTCGCCGCCACTCAGTTGCTTAACCGCCCGGCCAGCCAGCACAGTGAAGACGTGCTCAAAGTAGTGGTCATTCGCGAGCGCGATGCCGTGTATGGCGTCGCCGTGGAACGCTTCATCGGCGAACGCACGCTGGTGGTTCTGCCGCTGGATCCGCGCCTGGGCAAGGTTCAGGACATTTCCGCGGGCGCCTTGCTCGACGATGGCTCGGCGGTGTTGATCATCGACGTCGAAGACATGCTGCGTTCGGTGGAGAAACTGCTCAATACCGGACGCCTGGCGCGCATTGACCGGCGCAGCCAGCAGGCGGACACCCGAGCTCGCAAGCGCGTGCTGGTGGTGGATGATTCGCTGACGGTGCGCGAGCTGGAGCGCAAGTTGCTGGCCAGCCGGGGTTACGACGTCGCGGTGGCCGTGGATGGCATGGACGGGTGGAACGCCTTGCGCGGTGAGGATTTCGACTTGCTCATCACCGACATCGACATGCCGCGCATGGACGGTATCGAACTGGTGACGCTGGTGCGCCGCGACAGCCGTCTGCAATCGCTGCCGGTGATGGTGGTGTCGTACAAGGACCGTGAAGAAGATCGCCGTCGCGGTCTGGACGCCGGCGCCGATTACTATCTGGCCAAGGCCAGTTTCCATGACGACGCGCTGCTCGATGCGGTCGTTGAGTTGATAGGAGATGCGCAGGGATGAAGATTGCCATCGTCAACGACATGCCCATGGCAGTGGAGGCGTTGCGCCGCGCGCTGGCCTTTGAGCCGGCGCACCAGATTGCCTGGGTGGCCAGCAATGGCGCCGAGGCGGTGGAGCGTTGCGCGCAGCTGACCCCCGACCTGATCCTGATGGACCTGATCATGCCGGTGATGGACGGCGTGGAGGCCACTCGACGTATTATGGCGGCGACGCCGTGCGCCATCGTCATCGTCACCGTGGACCGCGAGCAGAATGTGCATCGGGTATTCGAAGCCATGGGCCATGGCGCGCTGGACGTCGTCGACACGCCCGCGCTGGGTGCCGGCAACCCCAAGGATGCCGCCGCGCCTTTGTTGCGCAAGATACTTAATATAGGCTGGCTCATTGGCGAGCGGGACACGCGGGTTCGCCCTGTGCCGCCACCGGTGCGCGAGTCGGCACAGCGTCAGCGGTTGATCGCGATCGGCTCATCGGCCGGCGGCCCTGCGGCGCTGGAAATACTGCTCAAGGCGCTGCCGACGGATTTCCCGGCCGCCATTGTGCTGGTGCAGCATGTGGATCAGGTGTTCGCCGAAGGGATGGCGCAATGGCTGAGCAGCTCTTCGGGGCTGGAGGTCAGGCTGGCGCGCCATGGCGAGCCGCCGCAAGTGGGCACGGTGCTGCTGGCAGGCACCAACCACCATATTCGTCTGCTCAGGAACGGCACGCTGGCGTACACCGCAGAGCCGGTTAACGAAATTTACAGGCCCTCCATCGACGTGTTTTTCGAAAGTGTGGCCAGCTATTGGAATGGTGACGCAGTGGGTGTTTTGTTGACCGGCATGGGCCGTGATGGTGCGCAGGGACTCAAGCTGATGCGTCAGCGGGGCTTTCTCACCATCGCCCAGAATCAGGAAAGCTGTGCGGTGTATGGCATGCCCAAAGCGGCCGCGGCCATCGACGCCGCCACGGAAATTCGCTCTCTGGAATCGATTGCACCTCGCTTGAAGGAGGTATTCACCCAATGAATTTCCAGGTGATTTCACAGCCGACCTGTGACCAGGAGACCCCGAATGCATGATTTGCAACTGGACGATCTGCACGCCACGGATGAAAACGCTGCCATGGTGTTGCTCGTCGACGATCAGGCCATGATCGGCGAGGCCGTCCGACGTGGGCTGGCACAGGAAGAAAACATCGACTTCCACTTCTGCGCGGACCCTCATCAGGCGATTGCCCAAGCGATCCTGATCAAGCCGACGGTCATTCTTCAGGACCTGGTCATGCCCGGCCTCGACGGCCTGACGCTGGTGCGTGAGTACCGCAGCAATCCGAAGACCCGGGACATCCCGATCATCGTGCTTTCGACCAAGGAAGACCCGCTGATCAAGAGCGCCGCCTTTGCCGCCGGGGCCAACGATTACCTGGTCAAACTGCCGGACAACATCGAACTGGTCGCGCGCATTCGTTACCACTCGCGCTCGTACATGACCCTGCTGCAGCGCGATGAAGCCTATCGTGCGTTGCGCGTCAGCCAGCAACAGCTGCTCGACACCAACCTGGTGCTGCAACGCCTGATGAACTCCGACGGCTTGACCGGCCTGTCCAACCGCCGCCACTTCGACGAGTACCTGGAGCTGGAATGGCGCCGTTCTACCCGTGAGCAGACGCAGATCTCGCTGTTGATGATCGACGTGGATTACTTCAAGGCCTACAACGACGCCTTCGGGCATCTCGAAGGTGACGAAGCCCTGCGTCAGGTCGCCAAAGCCATCCGCGCCAACTCCAGTCGTCCCTCCGATCTGCCCGCACGTTACGGCGGCGAAGAGTTCGCGCTGGTGCTGCCCAATACCTCCCCGGGTGGCGCACGTTTGCTGGCGGAAAAACTGCGCCAGACCATCGCCAGCATGAACATCCCCCACGTCGCGCCCAGCCAGGGCTCGAGCCTGACGGTCAGCATCGGTCTCGCCACTGTCGTCCCGCAAGTGGGCAGCCACAGCCGCCAGCTGATTCAGACTGCGGATCAGGGGCTGTACGCGGCGAAGCATAACGGGCGCAATCAGGTGGCGATGGGGTAGGGCGGGGATCCACATTCCTGCGCGCTCTGGCCGTAACCAGGTGATGTCCCCGCAAAGAACGACGATCACGGCCCAGCCCTGCCCAACGGGCTGCCATCGGGGGGTTCGCTGCGCTATACTCGCCGGCTTTGTGAAAATCGCCTGCGAGTGCTGCCCACCATGGAAATCAACCCGATCCTAAACAGCATCAAGGACCTGTCCGAGCGCTCCGAAACCATTCGGGGGTATCTTTGACTACGATCACAAACATGATCGTCTGACCGAAGTTAACCGCGAGCTCGAAGATCCAAACGTCTGGAACAACCCGTCGTACGCCCAGGAACTGGGCCGCGAGCGTTCGCTGCTGGCGCAGATCGTCGACACCCTCGACGAAATGAGCACCGGCCTGGTGGATGCCAAGGACCTGTTGCTGATGTCCGCCGAAGAAGAAGACCAGGCCGCCGTCGATGACGTCGCCGCTGAAGTCGAGCGCCTGCGCGAGGCCCTGGAAAAACTGGAATTCCGTCGCATGTTCAGCGGCGAGATGGACCAGAACAACGCCTACCTGGACATCCAGGCCGGTTCCGGCGGCACCGAAGCCCAGGACTGGGCGAACATCCTGTTGCGCATGTACCTGCGCTGGGCCGACAAGCGCGGCTTCGACGCGACCATCATGGAGCTGTCGGCCGGTGAAGTCGCCGGCATCAAAGGCGCCACGGTGCACATCAAGGGCGAATACGCATTCGGCTGGCTGCGCACCGAAATCGGCGTACACCGTCTGGTCCGCAAGAGCCCGTTCGACTCCGGCAACCGTCGCCACACCTCGTTCTCGGCCGTGTTCGTTTCGCCGGAAATCGATGACAACATCGAAATCGACATCAACCCGTCGGACCTGCGCATCGACACCTACCGCTCCTCGGGCGCCGGTGGTCAGCACGTCAACACCACTGACTCGGCGGTCCGGATCACCCACGTGCCGACCAACACCGTGGTCAGCTGCCAGAACGAACGTTCCCAGCACGCCAACAAAGACACCGCGATGAAGATGCTGCGGGCACGCTTGTACGAGCAGGAAGTGCAGAAACGCAACGCGGCCTCGCAAGCGCTGGAAGACACCAAGTCGGACATCGGCTGGGGTCACCAGATCCGTTCGTACGTGCTCGATGCCTCGCGCATCAAGGACCTGCGCACCAGCGTCGAACGCAGCGATTGCGACAAGGTGCTCGATGGCGACATCGACGAATACCTGATCGCGAGCCTCAAACAGGGCCTGTAATCGCCACACCACTGTTGCGGGTCGGGCGCGTCATCATGACGTCGCCGCCCGCGATCCTTCGTTGCGCTTCCCGGCCAGACGAAGGGCCACGAACCTGTGATGGATAATCAAGACATGAGCGACCAACAACTCGACCCGCAAGCCCAGCAACAGGAAGAAAACAGCCTGATCGCCCTGCGCAAGGAAAAACTTGCGGCCGAGCGCGCCAAGGGCAACGCCTTCCCGAACGACTTCCGTCGCGAAAACTACTGCAACGACCTGCAGAAACAGTACGCGGACAAGACCAAGGAAGAGCTGGCTGAAGCGGCGATTCCGGTCAAGGTTGCCGGGCGCATCATGCTCAACCGTGGCTCGTTCATGGTGATTCAGGACATGACCGGTCGCATCCAGGTCTATGTCAACCGCAAGACGCTGTCGGAAGAAACCCTGGCCTCGGTGAAAACCTGGGACATGGGCGACATCATTGCAGCCGAAGGCACCCTGGCCCGTTCCGGGAAGGGCGACCTGTACGTCGAAATGACCAATGTCCGCCTGCTGACCAAGTCCCTGCGTCCGCTGCCCGACAAGCACCATGGCCTGGTCGATACCGAGCAGCGTTATCGCCAGCGTTACGTCGACCTGATCGTCAATGATGACGTGCGTGAAACCTTCCGCGTTCGCTCGAAAGTCATCGCCCACATCCGCAGCTTCCTGATGCAGCGCGACTTCCTTGAAGTCGAAACGCCGATGCTGCAGACCATCCCGGGCGGCGCTGCGGCCAAGCCGTTCGAGACGCACCACAACGCGCTGGACCTGGAAATGTTCCTGCGCATCGCGCCGGAGCTGTACCTCAAGCGTCTGGTTGTGGGTGGCTTCGAGAAAGTGTTCGAGATCAACCGCAACTTCCGTAACGAAGGCGTTTCGACCCGGCACAACCCCGAGTTCACCATGCTCGAGTTCTACCAGGCCTACGCTGATTACGAAGACAACATGGACCTGACCGAGGAGCTGTTCCGTGAGCTGGCCCAGCTGGTGCTCGGCAGCACTGACGTGCCGTATGGCGACAAGGTGTTCCACTTCGGCGAGCCGTTTGCGCGTCTGTCGGTGTTCGACTCGATCCTCAAGTACAACCCCGAGCTGACCGCCAATGACCTGAACGACATCGACAAGGCCCGCGCCATCGCCAAGAAAGCCGGTGCCAAGGTGCTGGGCTTTGAAGGTCTGGGCAAGCTGCAGGTGATGATTTTCGAAGAGCTGGTTGAGCACAAGCTGGAGCAGCCGCACTTCATCACCCAGTACCCGTTCGAAGTGTCGCCGCTGGCCCGTCGCAACGATGACAACCCGAACGTCACCGACCGCTTCGAGCTGTTCATCGGCGGCCGCGAAATCGCCAACGCCTATTCCGAGTTGAACGACGCGGAAGACCAGGCCGAGCGTTTCATGGCTCAGGTGGCGGACAAGGATGCGGGCGACGACGAAGCCATGCACTACGACGCAGACTTCGTCCGGGCGCTGGAATACGGCATGCCGCCGACCGCGGGCGAGGGCATCGGCATCGACCGTCTGGTCATGCTGCTGACCAACTCGCCGTCCATTCGGGACGTCATCCTGTTCCCGCACATGCGGCCGCAAGCCTAAGCGTCAAAACAAGCCGCCTGCGCAGGGCGGCTTTTTTTTGTCTGTTCGTAGTGCTCGGCTGCATTTGGAAATGCTATCGCGAGCAAGCTCACTCCTGCAGGGGCACTCCGCCGATTGCAGGAGTGAGCTTGCTCGCGATGACGTCGGCGCAGACACCGCCGTAAGCTGACGTTGCTGTGATGTGAATGACTCGAAAAAAGGAAATCCAGTTGTGAACCGCACCATCGCTCAAAAGGGAGCCGCTGGCCTGGCCACGGCAGTCGCACAGAGTGTTCAGTATCAGGGCCGCAAGGCGAGTCGACAGGGAAGTGAACAGCGTCGCCAACAGATCCTCGATGCGGCCATGCGCATCCTCATCCGTGACGGCGTCCGGGCCGTGCGGCATCGCGCGGTCGCAGCCGAGGCGCAAGTGCCGCTCTCTGCCACCACCTACTATTTCAAAGACATCGATGACCTGCTCACCGATGCCTTCGCGCAATACGTTGAACGCAGCGCGGCGTACATGGCCAAGCTGTGGACCAACACCGAGGCGCTGCTGCGCGAGATGGTCGCGCGCAATGACGGCAGCGCCGAGGCCCGCGCCCGGCTGGCGGATGAGATCGCGCGCATGACCATGGAGTACGTGCGTCATCAATTGCTGACCCGTCGCGACCAGCTCATTGCCGAGCACGCCTTCCACCTCGAAGCGCTGATCAACCCGCGTCTGGCGCCACTGGTGAGTGCCCACCAGCAGATTTTGCTGCAGGGCAGCGCCCAGTTTCTTGAAGTCATGGGCTCGGTCCAGCCGCAACTGGACGCCCAAGTGTTGACGGGGCTCATCTGCCGGATGGAATATCAGGGGCTGCTCAACGGGCCTCTGCCCGGCGCAGACGAAGAAATGCTCGCTATTCTTACTCGCCAGATGCATCTGGTACTGGGCACTGCCAAGCCGATGGCTGGCTGATACCTCAAGGAGAACCCGATGAGAGTCTGGAGCGTATTGCTCGCCCTGTCGTTCGCGCTGTTGAGCGGATGCCTGGTGACGTTCAAGGACCCGATTCCGGTCAGCAACACCGCCCCGCCCAAATTGCTCGGCACCTGGAGCAGCAAAAATGCCTGGGGCGAGCCGCTCGAACTGGAAATCAGCCGCGCCGGCCCCGACCGTTACAAAGCGGTCAGCTACCGTAAGGGCGATCGCAAAAACCGTGACGAGTACGCCTTCACCGTGTCGCGCCACGGCAGTCGCTGGTACGTGTCCGCCGCGCTGCCTGACAAATACGGCGGCAATTACGTCATCGCCGGTTTCGACCTGATCGACAACGAGAACGGTGCCGACGAACTGGTGGTCTATGACCTGGACCTGGAGCGGTTTCAGCAGTTGGTCGAGCAGAAGAGTCTCGACGGCGAGCGGGTCGATACGGTGAAGGGCGACGGTATGCTGATCTCAAGTCCCATGGACAAGGTCTTTGCCTACCTCGACGACCCGGCCAATTCCGACGTCTTTCTCAAAGCAGCTCAATATCAGCGCATGACCAAATAGCGCAAACGGTTCAATAAGGGGTACCGGGTGGACGAATACCAACAGACTATTCGCACGTTGTCCGATCGTATCGTGGTGGCGCAGACGCCGATTCGAATCCTTGATGCCGTGAAATGGGATGACAACATCCGCAAGACCTTCCTCGACGGCAAAGGCAAACACCTGCCGGAAGTCGACCGCGCGTACTACGAAAATCGCCCGCTGGGGTTTGATTCCGGCGCGGTGAAGCTGGAGTTCCAGAACATCGAGCGTGACATCACCCGGCAGTTGGGCCAGTTCAACCCGGTCGGGCAGATCATGCGGCGCATGTGCAAAGAGTACCGGATGGTCATCCGGATGCTTGAAGCCCGCGGCACTCCGGACTTCGGCCTGATCTCCCAGGAGCTGTACGGCGCGGCGTCCGATGCCTTCCACGCTGGCGACCCGACGCTGTCCGACCTCGGCATGATGCTCTCCGATTACCTGAACAACATCGCCGGTCGCGGGGACCTCAAGGATGAGCCGAAAATCCTGACGGCCAAAGACGCCGTCGCCATGCTGCAGACCCGGCTTAATCGCACGTTTGGCGAGGCTGAAGAGACGATCCGGGTGTTCGAATCCGACGGCATTGTGGCGGACGCTGCGGCCGGCGCCGATTACATCAAGATTCGCAGCGACGCGATGTTCAACGAACGTGATGTTCGGGCGCTGGAAGTCCATGAAGGTCTGGTCCACGTCGGCACCACGCTCAATGGGCAGAATCAGCCGATCTGCACCTTCCTGTCCAAAGGCCCGCCCTCGTCGACCGTGACCCAGGAAGGCCTGGCGATTCTGATGGAGATCATCGGTTTTGCGTCCTACCCGAGCCGCCTGCGCAAGCTGACCAACCGCACCCGCGCCATTCACATGGCCGAGGAGGGCGCCGACTTTTTGCAGGTGTTCGACTTCTACCGCGAGCAAGGCTTCGGCATGTCGGAAAGCTACGGCAACGCCAGTCGGGTATTCCGGGGCTCGGTACCGAATGGGCTGCCATTCACCAAGGATCTGTCCTACCTCAAGGGCTTCATCATGGTCTACAACTACATTCAGTTGGCCGTGAGAAAGGGCAAGCTGGAGCAGGTGCCGCTGCTGTTCTGCGGCAAGACCACGCTGGAGGACATGCGCACGTTGCGTCAGTTGGTGGACGAAGGCCTGGTGGTGCCGCCCAAGTACCTGCCTGATCAGTTCCGCGACATGAACGCGCTGTCGGCGTGGATGTGCTTCTCCAACTTCCTCAACCACCTGAGCCTGGACCGGATCGAAGCAGACTACTCGAATATTCTGTGAGTCTGTGGGCGCTGATGAATCGGCGCCTCTGTCAGGTCTCCCGTCGTGTGCAAATCCAGAATCGAAGGACATCGCTTGAAGCGTCTTCTTACCTTGCTCCTGGTCATCTCCCTCAGCGGCTGCAGCGAATGGCTGTTCTACCCGGAACGCGGTCTGCCGCTGACGCCGGACAAAGCCCACCTCGCTTGGCGCGATGTCACCCTCACGGCGGCCGACGGCACCAAACTCAACGCATGGTTTCTGCCGGCCAAGCCCGGCGTGCCGGTGAAGGGCACGGTGCTGCACCTGCATGGCAACGGCGGCAACATGGCCTGGCACCTGGCGGGGAGTTGGTGGTTGCCGGAGCAGGGCTACCAAGTGCTGCTGGTGGACTATCGCGGTTATGGCCGGTCCGAAGGCGAGCCGAGTCTGCCGGCGGTTTATCAGGACATCGATGCGGCCTTTGACTGGCTGAACGCTGCGCCTGAGGTGCAGGGCAAGCCGCTGGTGGTACTCGGGCAAAGTATCGGCGGCGCGCTGGCCGTGCATTACTTGTCGGAGCACCCGCAACAGCGCGCGCGGGTCAAGGCGCTGGTGCTCGATAGCGTACCGGCGAGCTACCGCGAGGTCGCGCGCTATACCCTCAGCACGTCGTGGCTGACGTGGCCCATCAAACGGCCGCTGTCGTGGGTGATTCCGGACGGCGACAGCGCCATCAACGGCATGCCGCAGCTCAAGGGCACGCCGATGCTGCTGTTCCAGAGCCTGGACGACACGCTAGTGCCGCTGCACAACGGCATCAGCCTGTATCAGGCCGCGCCGGCGCCGCGTGTGCTGCAACTGACGCGTGGGCCCCACGTGCAGACCTTCGGCGACCCCACATGGCGCGAGGTCATGGTTCGCTATCTGGATGATCCGCAGCACTTCAACGGCCTGCGCAGGCTGGGGGAAATTCCGAATTATCCTGACCCTCAAACCGGCAAGTCGGCGCCATCCTCTCCATAGCCTGCGGAGCAGCACCGCAAGCGACACTTCGTATCACTCGCATTTTGAAACCGCCACAAAAGAGCCCCGCCTGTTTCGCAACAGGCGGGGCTCTTTATGTGCCGCTACAACCGCATTACTTCATCGAAGAGCGCGGTGCTACTGGCTGGTTGTCGTTGGAAATGGTGACTTCCACGCGACGGTTCATGGCACGGCCCGAGGCGCTGGTGTTGTCAGCAACCGGGTACTCCTTGCCATAACCCTGGGCAACGATACGCTCTGGGCCTACGCCCATTTTGATCAGAGCCATGCGCACGGAGCTGGCGCGGCGCTCGGACAGGGAGTCGTTGTAGGCAGCGGAACCGGTGCTGTCGGTGTAGCCTTCAACGATGACTTTGCGATCAGGGTTTTCCTGAAGGAACTGGGCCAGCTTGTTGACGTTGACCAGACCCGAAGATTTCAGCTCAGCCTTGTTCAGGTCAAACAATACGTCGCCGAAAGTCACCAGCGTGCCGCGTTCGGTCTGCTTGGCGTTCAGGCTGTTCTGCAGGGCCTTGATCTGAGCGTCACGAGCATCCAGACGAGCCTGGGCACGTTGGGCCGCAGCGCCTTTCAGATCGTTTTCAGCGGTCTTCAGGTTGATGGTCTGCTTGGCCAGCTCAACGCGCTGGTTGGTCAGATAAGCCAGTTGGTCGACCTTTTTCTGGTCATCGTTGTTGCGGTACGCGGCATCTGCCTTGTCCAGCCACTCGCTGGCGTCTTTGGTTTCCAGCGCAGCCAGTTCAGTTGCTTTAGGGTTGCTTTGCAGCGCCGAGTAGTTGGTGCGGGCTTGTTCCAGGTTTACGTTCGGCTGCGACGAGCACGCCGCCAGACCAACGCTCAAAGCCAGCAGGGCAGGAATAAGTACTTGTTTACGCATAATATTTTCGTCCTTTAACTCAATGGCCAATGCTTGAACTGCGAAGCGTTACTGTGTGACAGGCTGAACCTGACGCATGCCTTCTTCACGCAGCTCATTGACGCCCTGACGAGCATCCTGCACCGCTTTCTGTGCCTTCGCGGCCTGAGCCTTACGCTCGGCTACACGTGCATCCCACTCGGCCTGCTCGGCGTATTTACGAGCTTCGTCGTATTTCTTTTCCTGCATCGCCAGTTCGGCTTGCTTGAACTTGTCCTGAGCGGACTTCATTTCAACGGCAGCGTATTCGGTAGCGCCGGCGGTGACAGCGGCATTGACGGCCGACTGGGTCACGGCGTACTGCTCGCTTGGAGGATTGCCTGCGCAACCAGCCAGAAGAACGCTGGTGCCCAGCGCCAGTGCAGCCATCTTCAGCCCGCGCAGGCGATTGAACGTTGGTTTGGCAGTGCTGGTGTTCATGGTGGTCAACTCCATTTCTTAACTCCTGAAAACTGGTTGTTCCATTTCAGCAACAGCCCACGCGGATGGATGGTGTTGCGTCACTTCCGCAGTCATCTGACGGCTTTACTGGAATGGCTAACTGCTCGGACCGCTGCGTTTTTTGATTAGTTCAGACATTTTTCTAAACATGCGGTCAGCTTTTGTTACGTGTTGTAAAATTGACGCTCGAAAAATGACGTCGATTTGCCTGCGTGAAAACCGGCCCGAGAGGCCTGCAGAAAAATCTGACGTAGCAAAAACGACGTCGCCCATGCACTCGTCACAGGTTTTCCCGATCGGAAATTTCCTGCAGATGGCGCCGCGATAGTTCGAGAAACCGGGGCGTTGGGCCGACGTCCTCGTGAAGCGGATTGCCTTCCTCATCGGTGGCAACCACATGCTGACCGCGCACGTAAGGGAAGCTCGCTTCCAATTCTTCCAGGGCGGCACCGATCAGTTCGCCGAGCAATTCTTCAGGCGTGCGCTTGGGGTACATCTCGGCAATCGCCGCAAGCCGCGCGGCCGCCTCAACATCCAAATGAATAGCATAGGCGTTCTCGGTCAGACGGCCCTTGGCATTTTGTTCCCACTGTTCGGCGAGCTCTCGGATCTTCATACATACCTCATCGGTTCCCGCGCCAGGGCGGGCGTTGGACATGCGGCTGAGCCACGGTCAGGCGTGACTGAGACGGGCTTCCCCGGCGGTGAAAGTGCGTCGAGGGTTGCGTATGGACATCAATTTGTCGCTCTATACACACCAATAGAAACGAAACCCCGCAGGGCGTTCCGTTCGGCAGCAGCGAATGGACCCCTGCAAGGACTCGCCGGTAAAAACAATAAAGCTGAAGGAGAGGGCTGGATGGCTGATATCGATGCACGATTGCGCGAGGACGTTCACCTGCTGGGTGAGCTGTTGGGCAACACCATTCGTGATCAGCACGGCGCTGATTTCCTCGAGAAGATCGAGCGCATCCGCAAAAGCGCGAAGGCTGACCGGCATGCGTCGACCCAAGGCACCGAGCAACTGAGTTCCAGTCTTGAAGGCCTGGGCGAAGATGAGTTACTGCCGGTCGCGCGCGCGTTCAACCAATTCCTCAATCTGGCCAACATCGCGGAGCAGTATCAGCTGATTCATCGTCGTGATGACAGCAAGCCGCAGCCGTTTGAATCCCGTGTGCTGCCCGAACTATTGGAGCGCCTGAAGCAGGCCGGGCAGACCCCCGAGGCGCTGGCGCAGCAATTGACCACGCTGGAAATCGAACTGGTGCTGACCGCGCACCCGACCGAAGTTGCCCGGCGCACGCTGATCCAGAAGTACGACGCCATCGCTGCGCAACTGGCCGCGCTTGATCATCGCGACTTGAATCGCCACGAGCGTGAGCAGATCATCGAGCGTCTGCAGCGGCTGATTGCCGAAGCGTGGCACACCGAAGAAATCCGCCGCGTCCGACCCACGCCCGTCGACGAGGCGAAGTGGGGGTTTGCGGTCATCGAAAATTCCCTGTGGCAAGCGATCCCCAACTACTTGCGCAAGGCCGATCAGGCGCTGCACGCTGCGACCGGCCTGCAGCTGCCGCTGGACGCGGCGCCGATTCGTTTCGCTTCGTGGATGGGCGGCGACCGTGACGGCAACCCCAACGTCACTGCTGCCGTCACCCGTGAGGTGTTGTTACTGGCGCGCTGGATGGCGGCCGACTTGTATCTGCGCGACGTCGATCAGCTGGCCGCCGAGTTGTCGATGCAGCAGGCCAGCCCGGCGTTGATGGAAGCCGCGGGCGACAGCGCCGAGCCTTATCGCAGTGTGCTCAAGCAACTGCGCGAGCGGCTTCGGGCCACGCGCAACTGGGCCCACGCCTCACTAAGTGTCACGCAGGTCGCACCGGAAGACGTGTTGCACGACAACCGCGAACTGCTCGAGCCCCTGCAACTGTGTTTCGACTCGCTGCATGAATGCGGCATGGGCGTGATCGCTGATGGTCCGCTGCTCGACTGTTTGCGTCGCGCGGTGACGTTCGGCCTGTTCCTGGTGAAGCTCGACGTGCGCCAGGATTCCACGCGGCACAGTTCGGCCATGAGCGAGATCACCGAATACCTCGGGCTAGGCCGCTATGACCAGTGGGATGAGCCGACGCGCATCGACTTCCTGCTGCGAGAGCTGGACAACAAGCGGCCGCTGCTTCCGGCCCATTTCAGCCCTCAAGAGGACACGGCCGAAGTGCTGGCGACCTGCCGCGAAGTGGCGGCTGCGCCGGCGGCATCGCTCGGTTCCTACGTGATCTCCATGGCCGGCGCAGCCTCGGATGTGCTCACCGTTCAACTGTTGTTGAAGGAAGCCGGGCTGCAGCGCTCCATGCGCGTGGTGCCGCTGTTCGAAACCCTTGCTGACCTGGACAATGCCGGCCCGGTGATCGAGCAGCTGTTGAGCATTCCTGCCTACCGCCGAGGCCTGGAAGGTCCTCAGGAAGTCATGATCGGCTACTCGGATTCGGCGAAGGACGCCGGCACCACGGCTGCGGCTTGGGCGCAGTACCGGGCCCAGGAAAAACTGGTTGAAATCTGCCGCGCGCAAGAGGTTGAGTTGTTGTTGTTCCACGGTCGCGGCGGTACGGTCGGTCGCGGTGGCGGCCCGGCACACGCGGCGATTCTGTCGCAGCCGCCGGGTTCTGTGGCAGGGCGCTTCCGCACCACCGAGCAGGGCGAGATGATCCGCTTCAAGTTCGGCCTGCCGGACATCGCCGAACAGAATCTCAACCTTTATCTGGCCGCCGTGCTGGAAGCCACTTTGCAACCGCCGCCGATGCCGCAACCGGCCTGGCGTCAGGTGATGGACGAACTGGCGGCAGACGGCGTGAAAGCCTATCGCGCCGTGGTGCGGGAAGACCCAGAGTTCGTCGAATACTTCCGCCAGGCCACGCCGGAACAGGAGCTGGGCAGACTGCCGCTGGGCAGTCGTCCGGCCAAGCGCCGCGAGGGCGGGGTCGAGAGCCTGCGCGCGATTCCGTGGATTTTCGCCTGGACACAGACGCGCCTCATGCTGCCCGCGTGGCTGGGCTGGGAAAACGCGTTGAGCCAGGCGCTGGAACGCGGTCAGGGTGATCTGCTCGCTGAGATGCGTGAGCAATGGCCGTTCTTCCGCACCCGCATCGACATGCTGGAAATGGTGCTGGCCAAGGCCGACAGCGACATCGCCCAGCTCTACGACGAACGACTGGTGGAGCCCAAACTGCTGCATTTGGGGACGCATCTGCGCGGCCTATTGTCGCAGGCGTGTGACGTGGTGCTTGGCCTGACGGGCCAGTCGCGGCTGTTGGCCCACAGCCCTGAAACGCTGAAGTTCATCAGCCTGCGCAACACCTACCTTGACCCTCTTCATTTATTGCAGGCGGAGTTGCTGGCGCGCTCCCGTCAGCGAGAGGCGAGTCTGGACAGTCCGCTGGTGCAGGCGCTGCTGGTGTCTGTTGCAGGCATCGCCGCCGGATTGCGCAACACCGGCTGACGGCCAGGCAACCCCGGCCGAATGAACATGACGCCTTTCATTCGGCCGCACCTCGATCGTCGCGAGTGATGCGGCGTCACCCAGTTGCACGAGGTCTCACCCTTGTGCAGATCGATGCCAAGCTACTGGTTTTTCGCGGGTTACTGCGACTTTCGGCGTCTTGTGCGGCATGAATCGGCTGTGTATCTTGATCAGCCTTTGGCCGTTGGGTCAGTAAAATTTTGCGATTGGCCCCATTTAGGCGAATCCGACGATATCTCTATAAAAATTTGAGGAGCACAACAATGCGCGTGATTCTGCTGGGAGCTCCCGGGGCCGGCAAAGGTACTCAGGCAAAGTTCATCACTGAGAAATTCAACATTCCGCAGATTTCCACCGGCGACATGCTGCGCGCTGCGGTCAAGGCCGGTACCGAGCTGGGCCTGAAAGCCAAAAGCGTCATGGACAGCGGCGGCCTGGTCTCCGATGACCTGATCATCGGCCTGATCAAGGATCGCCTGTCCGAGCCTGATTGCGCTGGCGGTTGCCTGTTCGACGGCTTCCCGCGCACCATTCCTCAGGCAGAAGCCCTGAAGAAAGCTGGCCTGGCCATCGATCACGTCATCGAGATCAAGGTCGATGACGAAGAGATCGTCAAGCGCATCTCCGGTCGCCGCGTTCACGAAGGCTCCGGCCGCGTTTACCACACCCTGTACAACCCGCCGAAGGTTGACGGTGTGGACGACGTTACCGGCGAGCCACTGGTTCAGCGCAAGGACGACGTCGAAGCCACTGTTCGCCATCGCCTGTCGGTCTACCACTCTCAGACCAAGCCGCTGGTAGATTTCTACACCAAGCTGCAGACGCAGGACGGCACACCGAAGTGCAGCCACATCGAAGGCGTGGGCACGGTCGAACAGATCACCGCCAAGGTGCTTGAAGCCCTGAGCTGATTCGCGTCTCACGGCATTGAACACCGGCCCGCTTGCGGGCCGTTGTTGTTTATAATGCGGCACTTTTTTCGCACAACGATGGAAACCCCGATGACCACCTTGCTGGCCCTGGACACCGCCACTGAAGCCTGCTCAGTCGCTTTGCTACATGATGGCAAAGTGCTGACTCACTACGAGGTGATCCCGCGCCTGCACGCGCAAAAACTCCTGCCGATGATCAAGGACCTGCTGGCCGAGGCGGGCATTGGCCTGTCGGCGCTGGACGCCATCGCATTCGGCCGGGGCCCGGGCGCGTTTACGGGCGTGCGCATCGCCATCGGGGTGGTGCAGGGGCTGGCCTTCGGTCTGGATCGCCCGGTGCTGCCAGTGTCCAATCTGGCGGCGCTGGCGCAACGGGCCTTTCGCGAGCAGGGCGCTACTCAGGTCGCGGCCGCCATCGACGCGCGGATGGACGAAGTCTATTGGGGCTGCTATCGCGAAGTGGCGGGGGAGATGAAGCTGGTGGCTGAAGAGGCCGTCATGCCACCGGAAATGGCTGCTTTGCCAAGTGAAGCGACGGGCGATTGGTTCGGGGCCGGCACCGGCTGGGGTTACGCCGAGCGCATTGCCGCCGTTGTCAGTGCCCAGGACGCGACACTGTTGCCCCACTCGCAGGACCTGCTGACTCTCGGCGCTTTCGCCTGGCACCGTGGCGAAGCCGTCGTCGCTGACGACGCCCAGCCGGTTTACCTTCGCGATAAAGTGGCCACGCCAAAGGCGCGTTGAGGGATGGCCACGGAATGCAGAAACGGTCATGACTTTACTGTGCTACGCCCGAGATGCGACGCAGGTCACACTGCAGATGACCGTTCGGCGACAAAACTGCATAAACTCCCGGCTGCTTTAAACAATTCGCAATAAGTGTGGTCTAGTTATCGTTCGCATGTTTGCTTAACGGCTTACTGTGAGATTAAATTGCCACTATCAAACGCCGAGTAAGCATGATGCGAATCACCGGTCCTTCACCACGTACCTACCCGATCAAGCGCAAGACGCGCAAGGATTCTGCGGCGCTGGAAGGCACGTTCGAGGAAGTGAACGATGAGGTCGAAGTGGTTCCGCAGGCAGCCCGTCGCCAGACGGGTACCACGGCAAACGTGCCCGCGCGTCAGCAGGACATTATTTTCCCCCGTGCCATGAGCACTCGCGTCGCCCACGCGCTGAGCAGCTATCTGACGACTTCGACCTTCGTCGACTGGGACCTCGAAGTCTCCGGGCTCGACCTTCACGTTTGAACCTCGCCCACCCGCCTTACTACATCGGTTGCCCGTCCTGGAGCGAAAAAGCCTGGCGTGAGTCGCTGTACCCGCCGGACGCCCCGGACCTTGATTTGCTTGGGTTGTACGCGCAGGTCTTCAATGCCGTCGAAGGCAACACCACGTTTTACGCCCGTCCCAAACCCGAGATCGTCCAGCGTTGGGCGGATGCCCTGCCGGAGCATTTCCGCTTCAGCGCCAAAATTCCCCGTGACATCAGCCATGCCGGCGACCTGCGCGAGCACTTGGGCGCGGTGGAGGATTTCCTGCAACTGCTGGCGCCACTGGGGTCGAGGCTTGAACCGCTGTGGCTGCAGCTGTCGGCCAGCTTCGGTCCCCATCGGCTGAATGAGCTGGCCGCGTTCATTGACGCCCTGGAAGGCCAGCCTTTGGCGGTTGAAGTGCGCAACATGGCGTTTTTCAGCAAGGGCGAAGACGAGCGGCAGCTCAACCGTCTGTTGCTAGACCGCGGCGTGGAGCGCATCTGTCTGGATTCCCGGCCGCTGTTCAGTTCTGTCTCCACTGACCCAGCCGTGCTTCATGCGCAATCGAAGAAGCCCAAAGTCCCGCCGCGTCCGGCGGCGCTGACGTCTTTTCCGCAGGTTCGCTTCATTGGCGGGCCGGATGAGGAGATCAACCAAGGCTTCATCGTGCAGTGGGCGGAAAAAGTGGCCGGCTGGATCGAGGAGGGGCGCACGCCTTCGGTGTTCCTGCACACGCCTGACAACATCGCCTCGCCCCAACTGGCTCGTCGCTTTCATCATCAATTGATGACCCTGCTGCCGGGGTTGCCCGATCTGCCGCAACTGGATCGCGGCCGGCAAGTGGAGCAACTCGGGCTGCTCTGAGGTCGAGATAGGGTGGACTCATCCCTCCGTCAGACGAGAACCTTCCTGCATGCGCGGCTCGACCTTCTTTCTTCTTCTGGTTTTGCTCAGCGCGGCGGTCGCGGTGTCGATCTGGCGTGGCTGGCTGCCTGTCGCTGACCGCTGGAATCCGTGGGCCCCGCTGAACGTGCGCGACGAGCCCAACCTCATCACGCCCTTCAAGCTCTGGCGATTGCAGGAGGATCCGGCGTTGTGCGAGGCCGCGCTGCAAACCTCGACCCTGCGTTACACGCACCAGGCCGACAGCGCCGCCGACGCCAAATGCCCGCTGACCAACACGCTGCGCATCCAGGGCGGCGACGTCGCGCTGAGCAGCAGTTTTCTGTCCAGTTGTCGCCTTGCCGTGGCGTATGCGCTGTTTGATATCCACCAGTTGCAGCCGGCAGCCCAGTCGGTGTTCGGGCAGAAGGTCACCCAGGTTGATCACCTTGGCAGCTTTGCCTGCCGCAACATCTACAACCGCAGCGAAGGCCGTCTGAGCCAGCACGCCACCGCCAACGCGCTGGACATCGCCGGGTTTCGACTGGCAGACGGACGCAGGATCTCGGTGCTCAAGGACTGGAAAGACGAGGGCGACGCGGGGCGTTTTCTGCGATTGGTGAGGGATGGCGCCTGCCAGCAATTCGACACGGTGCTGAGCCCGGAATACAACGCCGCGCACCGAAACCACTTTCACCTGGACATGGGACGCTGGCGGGTGTGTCGCTGAGGCGTGACAAACGTGGGATCGGTCTCAGGCAGCGAGACGAAGGTTCTGCAGCACGATCGGGCGCGCCCAGCCGTTATCGAAGGCCAGATGACGCTGCTGCTCGGTCATCTCTTCCGCGCTGAACGGCGTCGCAGGCCTGTCGGCCAAGTCCCATTCGAACTCGGCGATCGGCAGGAACAGCGGACGAGGCTGAGGGCCCGGGCCGGGTTCAACGCTGTCATCATAGGGGTTGAGCACGGTCGGGCGAACCCAGTTGTCATCGAATTCGAGGTTACGTTGCTGCTCGATCATTTCCATCGCGGTGAACGGCTTGGCGGGCTTGTCGGCCAGGTCCCATTCGAACTCGGCGATCGGCAGGAACAACGGCTCCGGCGGTGCGATTTCCTTGTCCTGAACCGGGCACTCACGTTGTTCGACGATCTTGCCCAGTGCGCTTGCGCCGGCAATCGGTTCGCCGGTCAGGTGGTCCGTCGTGGCGACGGCGCTATATTCCGGGGTTTCGCCAGCGTTGTCATCGACCTGCTGAGCCATCGCACGGGCAAACGCATCCTGCCAGAGCTGCGTGACGCCGCTAAGGGTTTGGGTATTGCGTACGCTGTAGTCGCCTGCGTACGTCAAATAGCCTATCGAGGAGGTTTGCTGAATGTCTGACATAAGCGCTCAGTACAGCCCGTGGGTCTGGCAAAATGCCGGATACTTTTGTTATCGGCAGATCCTGCCAATCATTAAGATTATTTGAGCGCGTAGAGACAATGACTGAGCAGCACGCGGGCAGCCGCATTCGGGTCGACAGCCTGACCCCTGACGGGCAGGAAACCGCAGCGCAGTGGGCGCAGCGACTGGGTTTGCCGCTGGAGGATGCCGACGCGGATTTCGCCCTGCAAGTGGCCGAAGACGGCCTGCAGTTGCAGCAACTGGGTGACGACGCGCCGGGCCCGGTGCGTGTAGATTTCATCGAAGGCAAGGCGGCCCATCGGCGTCTGTTTGGCGGCGGCAGCGGGCAAATGATCGCCAAGGCCGTGGGCATTCAGCCGGGCGTGCGCCCTCGGGTGCTGGATGCCACGGCGGGGCTGGGCAAGGACGCCTTTGTGCTGGCGAGTCTGGGCTGCGAAATGAGCCTGATCGAGCGGCAGCCGATCATCGCCGCGCTGCTTGAAGACGGCCTGGCGCGTGGGGTGAGGGACCTGGAGGTGGGCGGGATCATCGCGCAGATGCGCCTGTTGACCGGCAATTCCATTGAGCTGATTCGCCAATGGGAAGGCGAGCCGCCCCAGGTCATTTACCTTGATCCGATGTTTCCTCATCGGGAAAAAACCGCGCTGGTGAAAAAGGAAATGCGCCTGTTCCGGCCTCTGGTGGGCGATGACATGGACGCTCCGGCGTTGCTGGAAGCGGCGCTGGCGCTGGCCAGCCACCGCGTCGTGGTCAAACGCCCTCGCAAGGCGCCAAGCATCGAAGGCGCCAAGCCGTCCTACGCGCTGGACGGCAAATCCAGCCGCTACGACATTTACCCGATCAAGGCGTTGAAAATCGCGCGGCCGTGAACTTCATCCGATTAGATGAACCCGGCAATCATCGGCGCAGTCATCTGCTGTGCCGATGCCAGAAAATCCACCGTATGAGTGGGCTCGTCGGAGACAAACCTGACCTGATCCGTAGCCGGAGATAACCGATGAGTACTTCCCCTTTGTCCGTAACGCCTTTGCCGTTCGAGCCGCACTTCGAGCAGATACCCGATGACGAGGCTCAGACGAGCAAAGAACTCGCCGAGGCCATGCACAGTATTCTGGAAACCACCTACAAAGATGGCGGCCATGCCATACGCAGCGTGCATGCCAAAGCCCATGGATTGCTGCATGGGCAGATCCACATTCTGGATAATCTGCCGCCGGAGTTGGCGCAGGGTGTCTTCGCCCACCCCGGCACGCTGGACGTGAAGATGCGCTTTTCAACCAATCCTGGGGATGTGCTCGACGACAAGGTGTCAACGCCACGCGGTCTGGCCATCAAGCTGGTCGGTGTGCAGGGCGCACGCCTGCCGGGCAGTGAAGGGCAGGTTACCCAGGACTTCGTAATGCAGAACGCCAGGGCGTTCACGGCCGCCACGCCGAAGGATTTTCTCAAGACCTTGAAGTTGCTGGCCAAGACCACCGACAAAGTGCCCAACATGAAGAAAGCGCTGTCGGCGTTGTTTCGTGGTCTGGAGTCGACGGTCGAAGCGATGGGCGGGGAGAGTGGCACGCTGAAATCGCTGGGTGGGCATCCGATGACCCATGTACTGGGTGAAACTTTTAACACCGTGGTGCCGTTTCTCTATGGCCGCTATTACGCCAAGTTGAGCGTGGTGCCTGTTTCCCCCGAACTCACCGCGTTGACTGACCAGAAGGTCGACCTGAATGGCCATCCCGACGGTTTGCGGGAAGCGGTGCGCAGTCACTTTTTGAGCAAGGGAGGGATGTGGGACGTGCGGATCCAGCTCGCTACCGACCTTGAAAAAATGCCGATCGAAGACGCATCGGTGGAATGGTCCGAAGAGCTGAGCCCGTTCGTGACCGTGGCCCGTATCGACGTTCCGACACAGGACAGCTGGTCAGAAGAACGTCAGCAGGAAATCGACGACGGCATGGCCTTCAGCCCTTGGCACGGCGTTGTCGAACACCGGCCACTCGGCGGCGTCATGCGTGCGCGCAAACCGTCCTACGAGCTGTCTTCAGGCTTCCGCGCCAGCCACAACGGCTGCCCGATGCACGAGCCTCGCTGACAAGCTGGTAGTCAAATTCTGTGGTGTCTTCCACTCCGCATTCCCGGCTAAAGCCGGTCCCACTATGAGTACGCGGTCGATTAGTGGGACTGGCTTCAGCCGGGAAGAGGCCGCAGTGATCGCTATCGGATTTGTGGTGTGTCGTCCGACGCCTTCCCGGCTAAAGCCGGTCCACTATGAGTACGCGGTCGATTAGTGGGACCGGCTTCAGC
Source organism: Pseudomonas sp. GW821-FHT02H06 (assembly GCF_059421525.1). Classification (NCBI taxonomy): domain Bacteria; kingdom Pseudomonadati; phylum Pseudomonadota; class Gammaproteobacteria; order Pseudomonadales; family Pseudomonadaceae; genus Pseudomonas; species Pseudomonas sp. GW821-FHT02H06. The sequence continues at coordinate 176,570 of NZ_JBWKVD010000004.1, read as the reverse complement.
CGGGAAGGGGCCCTTGTTAGCACCATCAATGCTATGTTGTGGCGTCTGACGCTTTCCCGGCTAAAGCCGGTCCCACAGTGAGCACTGACCGTCAGCGTCTAAACCCGATATGCCTTCAAGAACAGCGCCACCACCTCCCTGGCATGGTGGTCGGCAGCGTGCTCGTCCGGTATTTCCCCGGTGCCGATGAGAAGCCTGAAATGGTGCACGCCTTTGATCAAGCTCAAAAAATGGCCTGCCGCATTAAGCGGCGATTCAAAATGCAGCCCGTTTTTACCGCTCAGATTACTCAAAAACCGCGCAAGTTCGTGCAGGACCCGTTGCGGTCCTGCTTCGAAGAACACCTGAGTCAGCGATGCCCCCTGAGGCCCCAAAGCGATGATCAAACGGTTCAGGTCGATGGACTCAGGGCTGTTGATCAGCGTTTGAAACCCTCTGGCAATACCCAGTAATACCTTTTCAACGTGCTCATCAGCGGGCACGTCCACGAATAACTCGGGCACCTGCTCCTCGCAGCGAGCAACCACCGCGCAGGAAAACAATGTCTCCTTGTCGTTGAAGTGGCTGTAGACGGTGAGCTTGGAGACCCCGGCTTCAGCGGCAACGGCATCCATGCTGGTGTTGGCGTAACCGTTGCGAATGAACAGGTTCTTGGCCGCTTCGAGTATGGCCTGGCGCTTGGCCAGATCCTTGGGGCGGCCGGGTCCGGCGGGGGAGGTTGAGTCGGTCATGGAGTCGTCAGGCATCTTCGTCGAATTAGTGGACTGTTCAGTTCGGTAATTTTAAATATACTCGCCGGTACAATTATTCAAAGCTCTACTGCCAAGGTGCCTCATCATGCTCCGCGACGCCCTGCTTCGTGCCCAGCTCCTTGCGCTGCCGGTCGGCTTGATCGCTGCACTCGCCGGTTGTCGTCAGGAGGCGCCGGTGACCGCCGCCGTGCGGCCCGCCATGGTGGTGCAACCGCAGCCAGCTGCCCAGTCCATGGACAGCTATCCGGGGGAAGTGCATGCCCGTTTCGAGCCGGAACTCGCCTTCCGCATCCCCGGCAAGGTCAGTAAGCGCCTGGTCGAGGAGGTCGAGCGGGTCAAGGCCAACCAGCCGCTGGCCGAACTTGACGCCCAGGACGTGCGCCTGCAACAGGACGCCACCCGCGCGCAAGTTGCCGCCGCCGAAGCCAACCTGCAGACGGTCCGCTCCGAGCGCGACCGCTACAAAACGCTGATGGACCGGCAGATGGTCAGCAAGTCGCTGTACGACAACGCTGAAAACACCTACCGCGCCGCAGACGCCCGGCTTAGACAGCTCAAGGCTGAATCGACCGTCGCTGACAATCAGACCGGCTACGCCGTGCTTCGTGCGTCGCAGGAGGGTGTCATCGCCAGACGACTGGTGGAAGTCGGTCAAGTGGTAGCTGCCGGACAAACCGTCTTCACCCTGGCCGCCGACGGCGAGCGCGAAGTCTCGATCAGTCTTCCGGAGCAGAATTACGGCCGCTTCAAGATCGGCGACCCTGTTTCCGTCGAACTCTGGACTCAGCGCGAGCAGCGTTTCCCGGGGCGTATCCGCGAGCTGTCGCCGGCTGCCGATCCGCGCTCGCGCACCTTTGCCGCACGCATTGCCTTCGCCGGCGGGAAAGTCCCGGCAGAACTGGGCCAGAGCGCCCGGGTGTACATCCAGTCCGAACACGCCGTGCCGTTGTCCGTGCCGCTGTCGGCGCTGACAGCTGAAAACGGCGTGACCTACGTCTGGCGTCTGCAAAGCGACTCCACCCTGAAACGCACGCCGGTGCAGGTCGGCGCTTACGGGCAGGAAACCGTGCCGGTGCTCAGCGGCTTGCAGACCAGCGACTGGGTCGTCGCAGCGGGTGTGCACGTGCTGCACGAAGGCGAGCAGGTGCGGCCGGTCGACCGCAGTAATCGGGCGGTCAAGCTGGCGGCGAAGGAGTAGCGGGATGCGTTTCAATCTGTCCGAATGGGCGCTGCGTAATCGGCAGATGGTCCTGTATCTCATGATTCTGCTGGCCGCAGTCGGCGCGCTTTCCTACACCAAGCTGGGTCAGAGTGAAGATCCGCCCTTCACTTTCAAAGCCATGGTCATTCGCACCCTCTGGCCGGGCGCGAGTGCCGAAGAGGTGTCGCGGCAAGTCACCGACCGCATCGAGAAGAAGCTGATGGAAACCGGCGATTACGAGCGCATTGTCTCGTTCTCCCGCCCCGGTGAATCCCAGGTCACGTTTGTCGCGAGGGACTCGCTGGTCTCCGCCCGACTGCCGGAACTCTGGTATCAGATCCGCAAGAAGATCAGCGACATCCGTCAGAACCTTCCGACCGGTGTGCAGGGCCCGTTCTTCAACGATGAATTCGGCACCACGTTCGGCAATATCTATGCGCTCACGGGGGAGGGTTTCGACTACGCGGTGCTCAAGGATTACGCCGACCGCATCCAGATCCAGCTGCAGCGGGTCAAGGATGTTGGCAAGGTCGAGCTGCTCGGTCTGCAGGACGAGAAGATCTGGATCGAACTCTCCAACGTCAAACTCGCCACCCTTGGCCTGCCGATGCAGTCGGTGCAGCAGGCGCTGGAAGCCCAGAACGCGGTGGTGGCGGCGAGCTTTTTCGAGACGCCCAGCGAGCGCGTTCAACTGCGCGTGACCGGGCGTTTTCAGACCGTCGACGAGATCCGCAGCTTCCCGATCCGCGTCGGTGATCGCACGTTCCGTATCAGCGATCTGGCCGATGTGCGCCGTGGCTTCAACGACCCGCCCGCGCCGCAGATGCGCTTCATGGGTCAGGATGCCATCGGGCTCGCCGTTGCCATGAAAGACGGTGGCGACATTCTGGTGCTGGGCCGTGCGCTGGAGGGCGAGTTCGCCCGTTTGCAGAACAACCTTCCGGCCGGCATGCAGCTGCGCAAAGTCTCGGACCAGCCTGCGGCGGTGAAAACCAGCGTCGGCGAATTCGTTCAGGTGCTCGCCGAGGCGTTGGGCATCGTGCTGCTGGTGAGCTTTTTCTCTCTCGGCGTGCGCACCGGAATGGTGGTGGCGCTGGCAATTCCGCTGGTGCTGGCGATGACCTTCGCCTGCATGTATTACCTCGGCATCGGCCTGCACAAGATCTCCCTCGGGGCGCTGGTGCTGGCGTTGGGCTTGTTGGTGGACGACGCAATCATCGCCGTGGAAATGATGGCGATCAAAATGGAACAGGGTTACGACCGGCTAAAGGCCGCGAGCTTCGCCTGGACCAGCACGGCGTTCCCAATGCTTACCGGCACGCTCATTACCGCAGCCGGTTTCCTGCCCATCGCCACCGCGCAGTCGAGTACCGGGGAGTACACCCGCTCGATCTTTCAGGTGGTGACCATCGCGCTGATCGCCTCATGGATTGCCGCCGTGGTATTCGTGCCGTATCTGGGCGCACGGCTGTTGCCGGATCTGGCGAAGATCCATGCGGCTAAACATGGCACCGGGGCACACGCTCCTGACCCTTACGGCACGCCGTTCTACCGACGTGTTCGCGGGCTGGTCGGCTGGTGCGTGCGGCGCCGCAAGACGGTCATCGTGTTGACCATTGCGTTGTTCGCCCTGTCGATTTTCATGTTCCGCTTCGTGCCCCAGCAGTTTTTCCCGGCGTCCGGTCGACTGGAGCTCATGGTTGACCTGAAGCTCGCCGAAGGTGCCTCGCTCAGCAGCACCGCCGAGCAGGTCAAACGGCTGGAAGCGATGATCAAGGAACACGCCGGCGTTGAGAATTACGTGGCCTATGTCGGCACCGGTTCGCCACGGTTTTACCTGCCGCTGGATCAGCAACTGCCCGCGGCAAGCTTTGCCCAGTTCGTCGTGCTGGCGAAAACCATTGAGGACCGCGAAGCACTGCGCACCTGGCTGATCCAGACCCTCGATGAGCAGTTTCCGATGCTGCGGCCTCGCGTCACCCGCCTGGAAAACGGCCCGCCCGTGGGCTATCCGGTGCAGTTCCGCGTCACCGGCGAGCACATTGATGAAGTGCGTGCGCTGGCTCGCAAGGTGGCCGCGAAGGTCAGGGAAAATCCCCATGTGGTCAACGTGCATCTGGACTGGGAAGAGCCGAGCAAAGTCGTTTATCTCAACGTCGATCAGGACCGGGCCAGGGCGCTGGGGGTGACCACGGCGGACCTGTCGCGTTTTCTGCAAAGTCAGCTGACCGGGTCGAGCGTGAGCCAGTACCGCGAGGACGACAAGTTGATCGAAATCCTCCTGCGCGGGACGGAGCAGGAACGGCATGAGCTGGGCAGCCTCGCCAGCTTGTCAGTGCCCACCAACAATGGCGGCAACGTCGCCTTGTCACAGGTGGCGACGCTTGAATACGGCTTCGAGGAGGGCATCATCTGGCACCGCAACCGCTTGCCGAACGTGACGGTGCGCGCCGACATCTATGGCAAGGAGCAGCCGGCAACGCTGGTGAAACAGATTTTGCCGACGCTGGAAGACGTGCGCGCGCAGTTGCCCGATGGGTACTTGCTGGAAGTGGGCGGCACGGTGGAGGACTCGGCCCGCGGACAGAACTCGGTAAACGCCGGGGTGCCGCTGTTCATCGTGGTGGTGCTGACCTTGCTGATGATCCAGCTGCGCAGTTTCTCCCGTACGTTCATGGTGTTTCTCACGGCGCCGCTGGGGCTGATCGGTGTGACGCTGTTTCTGCTGCTGTTCAATCAGCCGTTCGGCTTCGTGGCAATGCTCGGCACCATCGCGCTGTCGGGGATGATCATGCGTAACTCGGTGATTCTGGTCGACCAGATCGAGCAGGACATCGCGGCGGGTCTGGATCGCTGGCAGGCGATCATTGAAGCAACGGTGCGGCGCTTCAGGCCCATCGTGCTCACCGCGCTGGCGGCGGTGCTGGCGATGATCCCGCTGTCACGCAGCGTGTTTTTCGGCCCCATGGCCGTCGCCATCATGGGCGGCCTGATCGTCGCCACCGCACTCACCCTGCTGTTCCTGCCCGCGCTGTATGCGGCGTGGTTTAGAGTGAAAAAAGAGGAGTGATTGCCTTGAGCGAGATGGCGCCTGCACGCTGAGCAAACTGTGGGAGCGAGCTTGCTCGCGAATGGGCAGGTACAGCCGCTGAACATTCAGTGACTGAAATGCCGTCTTCGTGAGCAAGCTCACTCCCACAGTGTCTGTGTCAGGGGCGAATAGCGCGGCACTACTGACGGGGCTAGAACCGATCACCGACCCGTACCACGGCGCGCGTTACAGCGCGCCGAATACCTTCTTCGCCAGACCGGTCGCCGCCGCTGCCGGGTTGGCGCGGATGGTTTCTTCCTGTTTGGCGATCATTTCGAACAGGCCGTTCAGCGCCTTCTCGGTGACGTAGCCTTCAATATTCGAGCTCTTGCCGTCCAGCACGCCCAGCGTCGCGGCCTGACCGGCGAAGGCGTTGTATTTCTGCGCCAGGCCGACTTTGTCAGTGGCCTGTTTGACGATGGGCAGGAACTTGGCGCGGATCTGTTCGCGGCTGGAGGTGCTCAGGTACTGGGTGGCCGAGTCCTTGCCGCCGCTGAGGATGGCCTTGGCGTCCGACACACTCATTTTTTTCACCGCATCGACCAGCAACGTCTGCGCCTGGGGCATCGCCGCTTCCGCTGCCTGGTTCATGCTGGTTTCCAGCTGATCGACCTGGGCGCCCATGCCAAACTGCTTCATCTTCTTGGCGACCTTGCCCAGGTTGCCGGGCAGTTCGATGCGCACATCCTTGTTGTTGCTGAAGCCACCCGGCACGCCCAGTTGCTTGACGGCAACTTGCGCGCTCTGGGTCAGGGCATCCTTCAATCCGCCGGTGGCGTCCGATTGCGACAGATCATTGAGCGACAACGCGAAGGCACTGGCCGACAGCAGCAGGCCGGCGCACACGCCAGTGAACGAGAGAGTACGACGCAACATGGGTAATGTCCTTTTCAGCGGTCTGTGATGCACGGCCGATTAACGGGCCGGGCTCAAACGAATTTTGACGGGCGGTTTTTCGTCCAGCGTCAGGTCCACCGTGTAGCGCTCGGTGCTGATCATCAGCAGCTTGCCGTCCACCTCGATGCGCGCGCTGACCGAGTAAGTGTGCCCCGGCTGGACCTGCTTCTGATCGTAGGTCAGGTGAAACGGCAGCGGCACCTGGCCTTTGCTCGGGCCGTTCTGGCTAGCGAGGATCTGCGCGGGTGCGTCCGCCAGCGATACGTCCTGGAGCGTGACCTTCAGCGTAGCCGTCGGTGGAAGCGCCATGCGCTGCAGGTAAAACACCTCGCCGTCCACCGAGCCCGGCAGGTTGTCCGGCGCATGGGCGCAAGCGGCCAGCACGGTGGTCATGAAGGTGAGCAGGATATGTTTCATGTGATTGTCCTTGTCAGGTGAAACGTTAGGTAGGGCGTGCGTCGTCGCTTAGGCGATCGGCGCGGCCCCGACGACTTCATCACTGCGGTGCAACGCCACCTGGCGAATCGACAGCCTGATTTCCGCTGGCAATACGCGCTTGGCGGCGCCTTCCGCCAGATCCCCCAACATATCGTGATAGCTCAATTTGCCGGCGGCGTCGGTGCGCAGGACACCTTGATCCAGCAGCGTCTGAATGAAATGCCGGAACAGGCTCTTGTCGAAAAACTCCGGCGCATTCAGGCCGTGCAGGATCGACAGCCGCTGGGCCATCGTCGTGCACAACTCTTCGAGCCCTTCGGCGCTGAGGGTGTGCTGACCGCTGTTGAGCAGCAGGGAAATCGCCATGTAGAAACGCTGCAGGGTCTGGGCAATCGCCCGCGACAACACCGTCAGCAGCACGAAAGCCCGCGAGCTCGGCGCCGGGCGCAGGTAAACGCCGTTCTCGAATCGCAGCAAACCCTGTTCGACAAACGCCGCCAGCCACTGATCGATGACCTCATCCAGATCGTCCAGCGACCAGCGGATGAACAGCTCCGATTGCAGGTACGGATACAGCGCCCGGGTGTACCGCAGAATCTGCTCGCGGCTCATGCGCGACGAGCTCTGGAAGAAGCACGTCAGCAACGAGGGCAGCGCGAAAATGTGCAGCACGTTGTTGCGGTAGTAAGTCATCAGGACGGCATTTTGCTCGTCCAGGTACAGAATCTTGCCCAGCGCATCGCTGAGTTCCGAGAGCAGATTCATGCCTTTGACGTGCTCGATCAGCGCCCGGCCATCGCCGTCCGGCAGCGTGGTGTGGGGCGAGTAGGGCACGGTGCGCAACAGCGTCAGGTAAAGATCGAGGACCCGCGCCAGTGCTTGATCGTCCAGCGCGTGTTTCGCCGTCGACAGCAACGCCAGCGCCACCAGATTCACCGGATTGATCGCTGCGGCTTCGTTCAGGTGGCGGGCCACGCGTTCGCCCAGACGGTGGGTGGTCTCGTGGAGCCAGTCCGGTTTGAACACCGGGCCCAGTTCCTGAGTGCGCCAGTCCGGCTGCTCGTGGTCGAGAAACTCGGTCAGCTTGATCGGCTCACCGAAGTTGACCGAGACCTGGCCGAAGCGCTGCTTCAGCGCGCCGATAACTTTGAAGATGTCGAAGATCGACTCTTTCTTCTTCGCCGCACCGCGCAACTCGCCCAGGTAGGTCCGGCCTTCCAGCACGCGTTCGTAACCGATGTACACCGGCACGAACACGATGGGCATGCGCGAATTGCGCAGGAAGCTGCGCAAGGTGATCGCCAGCATTCCGGTCTTCGGCTGCAGCATGCGCCCGGTCCGCGAACGTCCGCCTTCGACGAAGTATTCGACCGGGAAGCCCTTGGTGAACAGCGTGTGCAGGTATTCGTTGAACACCGCGGTGTACAGCGGATTGCCCTTGAACGTACGGCGCATGAAAAACGCGCCGCCGCGCCGCAACAGGCCGCCGATCACCGGCATGTTGAGGTTGATGCCCGCGGCAATGTGCGGCGGGGTCAGGCCGTTGCGAAACAACAGGTACGACAGCAGCAGGTAGTCGATGTGGCTGCGGTGGCACGGCACATAAATGATCTCGTTGCCCTGGGCGACGTTCTGCACGCCCTCCAGGTGACTGACCTTGATGCCGTCGTAAATCTTGTTCCAGAACCAGCTCAGCACCACTTCCAGGAAACGGATGGCGGTGTAGGTGTAGTCCGAGGCGATCTCGTTGCCGTAATGCAGGGCTTTTTCCCGGGCCTTGGCTTCGGTGATTTTCTCCCGTGCGGCCTCGTCGAGAATGGCCTGCCTGACCAGCGGATCCGCCACCAGCCCTTTGACCAGATGGCGACGGTGCGAAAGGTCCGGGCCGATCACCGACGTTTTCAGGTTGCGGAAATGCACACGCAGCAGGCGTTGTGCCATGCGCACCGTGCGCTCGTAACCCTTGTTCTGATCGACCAGCTCGCGCAGATGAACCGGCGCCGAAAACTGCACGCGGGTCTTGCGGCCCAGGATCAGAATGGTCACCAGACGACGCAGACGCCCGGTCACCGCCCAGCTGTCGGCAAACAGCAGTTTCCACGGGCTGTCTTCCTTGTCCGGGGACTGGCCCCAGAACACGCTGACCGGAATGATTTGCGCGTCTTCCGTAGCGTTTTGCGTGACCGCGCTGACCAGACGTTCAAGGGTCGGTGGTGCGCCGCGTTTGTCGTGGCGCCCGAGCCAGTCAGGCTCTGGCGTCAGGTAGAAAAACGCGGCCGGCTCGGTCAGGTTACCAACGGCTACGGAGAGCACCGGGCGCGGCAGACCGGCCTTGCGGCATTCGGTGTCGAGGACCGCAAGATCGCTCATCGACGGGTTTTGCAGCGCATAGAAAACCGGGCGGCTGCGGTCGAGATTGAGGGTGAAGGACGACTGGTTGATCGTCTCCGAGCGCACCCACAGGTAAAGCAGGCGGCGCACGGTGCCGAATACAAGACGGCGAAACGGGGAACGGGTCATAGAATTCTGCTGAGAGGGGCGACGCCCGCGAGGCCGTCAGTTTGCCGCATCTGGTGGGGATGGGCAAAGCGGTGCGGGCGCCCGTCAGGATGACGTCTCAGGACGTATGCCAAGTGATTTCTTCTTCACCATCAACGCTGATGCGAATCCATTGATCGGCTTCGGCGTCACTCTCTTCCTCGACCCACGTCCCCGGCGCGCAACGCACTTCAACGTTCAGCGCGGCAAAGGCGGCGCGGGCGCAGGCGATATCGTCTTCCCACGGGGTTTTGTCGCTGTCCAGGCACAGGCTGTTCCACTTGCCGACGGCCTTGGGAATCCAGGTAACGGGCACGTCGCCCGCCTGGCATTTCCAGGTCTGGCCTTTCTGCGTCCATTCGGTACAAGGGCCGATGGCCGCGGTCAGCCAGGCAGTGATCGCCTTGTGGTCAACGTCAGCGTCTTTCAGGTAAATCTCGATATCGGGTTGGCGCATGGATGCCTCTTGGTTGTTCTGGAAAATCCACTCGCGGATTCAGTCTGTTCGGGTGCTTCGAGCCGTCAGTTCAGGACGAAATAATCGTAGCGCATGGACACCGTGACCTCGAACGGCTCGGCCTGCTCGATCACGTTCGCGCGGCGTTCGGCACTGGCGCGCCAGCCGTGGGGCGTCATAGCCAGCAGATTGGCACGGGCCTGGCCGTCCACCAGTGTCAGGGTGAAACGCAACGTTTCGCTGTGCTGCAGGCTCATCCCTTCCGGCACCAGCGCCAGATGCTTGTCATCGCTGTAATCGCGGACTTCGTCGTACAGGCGCTGACGCAATTCCATCAGGTGATCGTTGGTCGGTCCTACACGCATCAGGCCGCCGCCCGGCGACAGCAGACGCTTGGCCTCGGCCCAGTCCAGCGGGCTGAACACGCTGGCGATGAACTGCATGCTCGCCCCCGGCAGTGGCACGCGCGCCATGCTGGCAATCAACCACGTGATGTTCGGGTCACGCTTGCAGGCGCGCTTCACCGCTTCGCGGGAGATGTCCAGCGCGTAGCCGTCTGCGTCGGGCAGACCCTGGGCAATCTGGGCGGTGTAATAGCCCTCGCCGCACCCGATGTCGAGCCAGTGCGCGGGGGCACGCTCGGCAGCCAGTTCGGCGAGACGCTTGGCGACTGGGGCGTAATGCCCGGCGTTGAGGAAGTCGCGCCGCGCCTCGACCATGGCCTGATTGTCGCCAGGGTCGCGGCTGTTCTTGTGCTGCACGGGCAGCAGATTCAGATACCCCTGACGGGCGCGGTCGAAGCGGTGCCCGGCCGGGCACACAACGCCGTTATCCGCTGAATCGAGCGGGGCGGAGCAGATCGGGCAGGTCAGCATCAGGCGAGCAACTTGACCAGGGTCTGGTAGTAGATCTCGGTCAGCACGTCGAGATCGCTGGCGAGGATGCGTTCATTGACCTGATGGATCGTCGCATTGACCGGCCCCAGTTCGACCACTTGGGTGCCGAGGGTGGCGATGAAGCGACCGTCCGACGTACCGCCGCTGGTGGAAGCGCGGGTCTCGCGGCCGGTGACGTGTTTAATGCTCGCCGACACCGCGTCCAGAAGCGCGCCCGGTTCGGTGAGGAACGGCAGGCCGGACAGCGCCCATTCCACGTGCCAGTCCAGGTCGTGCTTGTCGAGAATCGCGGCGACGCGTTGCTTGAGGCCTTCGACGGTGGATTCGGTGGAGAAGCGGAAATTGAACACCGCCACCAGATCCCCCGGGATCACGTTGGTGGCGCCGGTGCCGGAATTCAGGTTGGAAATCTGGAAGCTGGTCGGCGGGAAGAAGTCATTGCCGTTGTCCCAGTGCTCGGCGGCCAGTTCAGCCAGCGCAGGCGCTGCCAGATGAATAGGGTTCTTCGCCAGATGCGGGTAGGCGACGTGGCCCTGAATGCCTTTGACGGTGAGGGTTGCGCCCAGTGAGCCGCGACGGCCGTTCTTGACCACATCGCCCACCAGCGTCGTGCTCGACGGTTCGCCAACGATGCACCAGTCGAGACGTTCCTTGCGCGCCGCCAGACGCTCGACCACCGCTTTGGTGCCGTGGTGAGCCGGGCCTTCTTCGTCACTGGTGATCAGGTAGGCCACTTTGCCCTTGTGGTTCGGGTGATCGGCGACGAAACGCTCGGTGGCGACAATCATCGACGCCAGGCTGCCTTTCATGTCCGCCGCGCCACGGCCGCAGAGCATGCCGTCTTCGTCGATCAGCGCGCTGAACGGATCATTCTGCCAAGCCTGAACCGGGCCGGTCGGCACCACATCGGTGTGACCGGCGAAGCACAACACCGGACCGTCCTGACTGCCGTGGGTGGCCCAGAAGTTGTCCACATCCTGAATGCGCATCGGCTCCAGGGCAAAACCGGCATCGCTCAGGCGTTTCATCATCACGGCCTGGCAGTCGGCGTCCAGTGGCGTGACGGATGGGCGACGGATCAGGTCGCAGGCGAGTTGCAGCGTGGGCGAGAGGTCGGCTGGGGCTGTCATGAAAGGTCCGAGATATTGATTGAAGGCAAGGCATAAACCGGCGAATAGCTTAAAGCAAAACGGCGACCCGAAGGCCGCCGTTTAGTACAGCGCCCCATTGTTTCAGGCGGTAGCGGGTTCGTCTGCCGGTTTTGGTTTCGGCAGTGAAGACAGAAACGCCATGATCAGCGCCGCCAGATACGGCAGCGATTGCACCAGCAGCATGATGACCCAGAAGCGCATGTCGTTGCTCGGCAGACCCTGCACCAGACAGATGCCCAACGCGGCGCCCCACAGCATCAGCATGATGAACAGCTCTTCGCGGGCCTCGGAAATCGCCACCAGCAAGCCATGGCTTTCGGCGTTTTTCGGGGTGCGGAAGAACGGGATGCTGGTGGTGAAGAACCCGTACAGCACCGCTTTGGCGATGGTGTGGGACAACGCCAGTCCCGCAAGCGCCGCATAGAACGCGTCTGTGAGGTTCACGCCCACGGCGCGACGGTACAGAAAGATGATCTTGCCGACCTTGAAGAAGAACAGCGCCAGCGGCGGAATCGCGAAAATCAGCAGCGGCGGGTCAACACGGTTGGGCACGATGATCATCGCCGACGACCAGAGCAATGCGCCGACCGTGAAGAAGATATTCATGCCATCGGCCACCCACGGCAGCCAGCCCGCGAGGAAGTGATAACGCTGGCCGCGGGTCAGCTCGGTGTCCTTGCCGCGCAGCAGGCTGGCGGCGTGACGCTTGATGATCTGAATCGCGCCATAGGCCCAGCGGAAACGCTGCTTCTTGAAGTCGATGAAGGTGTCGGGCATCAGGCCCTTGCCGAAGCTGTTGTGGGCGTACGCGGCCGAATAGCCTTTTTCGAACACGCGCAGGCCCAGCTCGGCGTCTTCACAGATGCACCAGTCCGCCCAGCCCAGTTCTTCCAGGACCGAGCGACGGGTCATGGTCATGGTCCCGTGCTGAATGATCGCATCGCGGTCATTGCGGGTGACCATGCCGATGTAGAAGAAGCCTTTGTATTCCGAGTAGCAGAGCTTCTTGAACGCACTTTCGTGCTGATCGCGGTAGTCCTGCGGCGACTGCACCACGGCGATTTTCGGATCGGCGAAGTGCGGGACCATGTGCTTGAGCCAGTTGCGGTCGACGCAGTAATCCGAGTCGATGACGGCAATCACTTCGGCGTCCGGCGCCGTGTGCGGGATCAGGTAGTTCAGGGCGCCGCCCTTGAACCCGGCCAGCGGTGCGACGTGGAAAAACTTGAAGCGCGGGCCGAGCATTTCGCAGTGGGCCTTGACCGGCTCCCACACGGCGGGGTCCTTGGTGTTGTTGTCGATCAGCAACACTTCGAAATCCGGGTAATCCAACGCGGCCAGTGCGTTGAGGGTCTGTTTGACCATCTCCGGCGGCTCGTTGTAGCAGGGCACATGAATCGACACTTTCGGTCTGTAGGCCGAATCCCCTTCAACGGGCAGGAATTCGCGACGACGCTTGTGCGTCCACACCGCTTCGGCCAGTTCGTGGGCCTCCGTCAGTAGCACGATGAACACGCCGAACGCGCCCAGCGCCAGTAAAAATCCTACGAGCAGACTGAACCAGGTGCTGTATTGCTGGCTGTAGTCGTAGCCGATCCAGACCAGAACCGAACCGCACAGGAAGGCGATAAAGGTCAGGAATGTGCGGCCACGCTGACGCAGCGCCGAGCCGTCAATCAGCAGCAAGGCGAGGGCCAGCATCGCCAACACTGCCGAGCCGATTGCCAGCACGCGCCATTGCGGGATCGCCACGACCGGGCCTTCGAAATTGAATTTCTGCTGGCGGGCGGCGTTGTACACGCCCCAATAGGCACCAACCGATCCTTCGTCGCTGGCTTTCCACGGCTGATCGAAGGCCTCGATCACGAAGTAGTTGAAGCCCTGACGGTTGAGCTTGTTGACCAGCGTGCGCAGGTAAACCGCCTGATCCGCCTGGGTGGCGTCCGCACCGCCGCGCATGTGGCCATTGCTCGGCCAGCCGACCTCAGAGAGCAGCAGCGGCTTTTTCGGGAACATGCGTTTCAGTTCGCGGGCGCGGTCGAGCACGTACTGCCCGGCTTTATCCATCGGGATGTATTCCCAGTACGGCAGGATGTGCGCGGCGATCAGGTCAACGTGCTTGGCCAGTTCCGGGTATTTCTCCCAGATATGCCACTGCTCGGACGTGGTCACCGGGACTTTGACGGCGGCGCGCACGCGGTCGAGGGCGGCCATCAGGTCTTTGGGTTTGATCTCTTCGCGGTACAGCGCTTCGTTGCCGACCACCACGCGAACCACACTGCGCGTTGTATTAGCCAGTTCGATCGCAGTGGTGATTTCGCGTTCGTTGCGCTCCAGGTCCGGGCTGATCCAGATACCAAGGGTCACCCGCAGGCCGAATTCCTCGGCCAGCTTGGGGATGTCCTTGAGCGTGCCGTCCACCGAGTAGATACGGATGTTGTCCGTCTGCTTGCTCATCAGCTCCAGGTCCTGACGCATTTCTTCGTCGGACGGGTAGAGATCTTTTTGTGGATTCTGGCCCAGCCGGAAAGGCGAATAGGAAAAGCCGGAGATCTGCTCCGGCCAGTTGGGCGCGGTGACGGGGCGGTTGATCAGCGCCCAGAAGCCGGTAAACAGCGCAGCAATCGCCACGACGACCACGAGGTTGAGTCCAAATTTACGCGATGACATAGATGCTTCAGGTTCCAAGAGGGGAACGGGGAGGAGTGACAGGGTACAGCGGGCCAGAACTTTGGCAACCGACGTGTTGAAGTTCTGTTCGGCCGTGCCTGTAGGGCTTTGCGTGTTCGTGGGTGGCTTGTGGGGGCAGGGGCGACTTTCAGACCAAACGACTGCCACTCAGCGCTTTGCGAATCGCCGCCAGGGCCTATAATGCGCGCCGGTTTTTTGGGGTATTAGTCATGAGCACAGAAGATCCGCGTTTCGCTGGCGTTGCCCGCCTGTACGGCATCGAGGGCCTGGAACGCCTGCGCGCGGCCCATGTGGCGGTGGTCGGCATCGGCGGCGTGGGTTCCTGGGCGGCGGAAGCCATGGCGCGCTGTGGCGTGGGCGAGATTTCCCTGTTTGATCTGGACGACGTCTGCGTCAGTAATAGCAACCGCCAGTTGCACGCCCTGAGCAGCACCGTTGGCCGCGCCAAGGTCGAGGTCATGGCCGACCGCCTGCGTGAGATCAATCCCGACTGCGTCGTTCATGCCGTCGCCGACTTCGTCACCCGCGACACCATGGCCGAATACATCACGCCGGACATCGACTGTGTGCTCGATTGCATCGACAGCGTCAATGCCAAGGCCGCGCTGATCGCCTGGTGCAAAAGGCGCAAGATCCAGATCATCACCACCGGCGGCGCAGGCGGGCAGATCGACCCGACCCTGATTCAGGTCTGCGACCTCAACCGCACGTTCAACGACCCGTTGGCGTCGAAGGTGCGCTCGACCCTGCGCCGGGACTACGGCTTTTCCCGCACCGTCACCCGCCATTACAGCGTGCCGTGCGTGTTCTCCACCGAGCAACTGCGCTACCCCAAGCCGGACGGCAGCATCTGCCTGCAGAAAAGCTTCGTCGGCGACGGCGTGAAGCTGGACTGCGCAGGTGGTTTCGGCGCGGTAATGATGGTCACTGCCACATTCGGGATGGTCGCCGCGACCAAAGCCGTGGACAAAATCGTCGCCGGCGTGCGACGGCCGTCGGAGCGCGCCAAGGCGCAGCCAACGGCCTGACGACAGAGGGGCAGTCATGCTGGCGTATCCTTTGTGAACCCCCGCCGATGGTCCTGCAGATGAACTACCTGTGGGAGCGAGCTTGCTCGCGAAGATGCCGGTACATCCACTAAATATCCAGTGGTTGAAAGATCCTTTCGTGAGCAAGCTCACTCCCACAGGTTTTGTGTACGCCGAAGATTCTAAACAGTTGCTCGGAACCCATTGTGGGAGCGAGCTTGCTCGCGAAGAGGCCGGTACATCCGCTAAATATCCAGTGGTGAAAGATCCTTTCGTGAGCAAGGTGGAGCGCCGCCCGGGTCACTCCCACAGGGTCGGCGGTTCATGCGCGATGGTTTGAAGGCTGATCTCAGCCGGCTAACTGCCGCATCTTCTGCAGCACCGCATTCAGCCCGTTGCTGCGGGATGCCGACAGCTGACGGCTCAAGCCCAGCTGCGTGAACCACTCCACCAGGCCCACCTGCTGCAGTTCTTGCAACGACAGGCCGTTGACCCGGGCCAGCAACAGCGCCACCAGGCCCCGAATCAACCGCGCATCGCTGGCGGCGCGGAACTGCCAGTGGCCGTCGATCACGTCGCCCACCAGCCAGACCTTGCTCTCGCAGCCGTCTACCAAATGCTCGTCGGTCTTTTCATCGTCGCTCATGGGGGGCAGGCGGTCTCCCCATTGCATCAGCAATCGTGCGCGCTGCTCCCAGCTCAGTGACTCGTTGAAGGTTTCCAGCGCCGTGCGGGCATCGGTCGGCAGGCTCATCGCAACAACTCCAGCGCTTGATCCAGTGCGGTGAAAAATCGCTCCAGGTCCCCGGAATCGTTGTACAGCCCCAGCGACACCCGAATCGCGCCTGAGAGGCCCAAGCCACTGATCAACGGAATGGCGCAGTGGTGACCGGCGCGAACCGCGACGCCTTGCTCGGTCAGCAGGTGCGCAAGATCGGCGTTGTGCACGCCCTCGACCACGAAACTCACCAGCGCCACATGGGGATCACCCAGCACCTGCACACCGTCGCGCAGCATCAACCCGGCGCGCAACCGCTCATGCAGGCACGCTTCGTATTCGGCGACGGCGGACTGATTGAGGCCGTTGAGGTAATCCAGCGTCGCGCCGAGACCGATCACCGCGCTGATGGGCGGCGTGCCCGCTTCGAAGCCCAGCGGCGCAGGGCGAAAGGTTGCCGTCTGATAGCCGGTCTGCAGGACCATCTCGCCGCCGAACTGCCAGTGCTGCAAACGCGCCAATGCGTCATGTCGCCCGAACAGCACGCCCACGCCATCCGGGCCATAGAGCTTGTGGCTGGAAAACACATAGAAGTCGCAGCCGATGTCCTGCACATCGTGTCGGCCATGGACGACACCCTGGGCGCCATCAATCACCGTCAGCGCGCCCTGGGCCTGGGCCAGCGCGACCAGTTGCCGAACCGGCTGCCAGGTGCCGAGCACGTTGGACAACTGGCTGACCGCCAGCAAACGGGTGCGGGGGGTAATCAGCTCGGCGGCGGCCTCAACATCAATCACCCCGGCGTCGGTGACGGGCAGCACCACCAGCTTCAGGTCGCGACGCAGGGCCAGTTGCTGCCAGGGCAACAGATTGGCGTGATGCTCCAGGGCGCTGATGACAAACTCGTCGCCGGCCTGAAACACGTGCTCCAGGCCGTAAGCGAGCAAGTTGAAGGCGGACGTGGCGCCGTGGGTGAAAACGATCTGCCCGGACGCTCCGGCATTCAGCCATTCGCCGGCCTTGCGTCGCGTGTCCTCGAAGGCCTGGGTCGCCATGGCGCCCGGCAGGTGCTGGGCGCGATGCACATTCGCTGCGCCGTTGGCATAGTAATGCACCGTGGCGTCGATCAGAGCGTGGGGCTTTTGTGCGGTGGCGGCGCTGTCCAGGTAGGTCTGGCCTTGCCGTTGCAGGGCGTCGATGGCCGGAAAGTCAGCGCGCCAGGGAGAAATGAGGGGCATATCAGTCACGCTCGTTGAGGCGGGTTCGGTGCCCCGAGGGACACCGAACCCGCACGCAGCATCGATCAGTTGTGAGCGTGCAGCGCTTCGTTCAGCTCGATGGCCGACTTGTGGGATTTGCACTCCACCGCGCCGGTCTGCGAGTTGCGACGGAACAGCAGGTCCGGTTGACCGGCCAGCTCACGAGCCTTGACGACCTTGACCAGCTCGTTTTTGTCGTCCAGCAGCGCCACTTTGGTGCCGGCGGTAACGTACAGACCGGCTTCAACGGTGTTGCGATCGCCCAACGGAATGCCGATGCCGGCGTTCGCCCCGATCAGGCAGCCTTCGCCGACCTTGATCACCATGTTGCCGCCGCCCGACAGCGTGCCCATGGTCGAGCAACCGCCGCCCAGGTCCGAACCCTTGCCGACGAACACGCCAGCCGACACGCGACCTTCGATCATGCCCGGGCCTTCGGTGCCGCCGTTGAAGTTGACGAAGCCTTCGTGCATCACGGTGGTGCCTTCGCCAATGTAGGCGCCCAGACGCACGCGCGCGGTATCAGCGATGCGCACACCCGCCGGCACGACGTAGTCAGTCATTTTCGGGAATTTGTCCACCGAGAAGACCTCTAGAAAATGGCCTTTCAGGCGGGCTTCCAGCTGACGCTCGGCCAGTTCGCCCAGGTCGATGGCCCCCTGGCTGGTCCACGCGACGTTCGGCAGCAGCGGGAACACGCCGGCCAGGCTCAAACCGTGGGGCTTGACCAGTCGATGGGACAGCAGATGCAGCTTGAGGTAAGCCTCGGGGGTGGAGGTCAGTGCGGTGTCTTCGGCCAGCAGCGTGGCAACCAGAGGGTTGTGGCTCTCGGCGAGTCGGGTCAGCAGCGCGGCCTGGGCGTCGTCGACGCCTTTGAGGGCATTGGCCAGACGCGAGGACAGATCGGTGTTGAATGCGATGGCCTGATTGCCGCCGGTGTAGCCCAGGATCGGCGCGATGGCGGAGACGATTTCAGCCGACGGGTTGAGCAGTGGCAGGGCGTAGAAAACTTCCAGCCAGGTGCCTTGACGGTTTTGTGTGCCAACGCCAAAGGCCAGGCTGAACAGAGAAGTGGACATGCAGATACCTCGTTATTTAGGGCTATCTCAATCAGGCGATAGCCGCAGCGTACAGTTCGGGTTTGAAGCCAATCAGGGTTTTGTCGCCAAGCTCCAGCACCGGGCGCTTGATCATCGAGGGCTGAGCGAGCATCAGCTCAATGGCCTTTTCCTGATCGAGGTCGGCTTTCTGCGCCTCGTCCAGTTTGCGAAAGGTCGTGCCGGCGCGGTTGAGTACCGTCTGCCAGCCATGCTCATTGCACCAACGGGTCAGGTGGTCGCGATCGATGCCTTGGGTCTTGTAGTCGTGGAAATCGTAATTCACCGATTTTTCATCGAGCCAGGTGCGCGCCTTCTTCATCGTGTCGCACGCCTTGATCCCAAACAGGTGCAACGTGTGGGTTTCCTTGGCCATGGGCCTGCTCCTTTCGGGACTGTTGAAAAAAACGGTGGAGGATTATGCCACGTACACGCCGGGTAAGCGCGGCGGGCCGACGCTTTGTCCATTTGAGGCAGGTTTACGGGCGATGAACGCTGGCGACGCCGGCCGACCACGACTGATGTATCAACACCCCATTACCATCGCAGCCGCGAAGATGGGCACTTTGCCGGACGCATCGGGTCTGTTGCCGATGTCAGTCATGAGTCAACGCTTGGGGAAACACGCAATGCAAACAGCCTATACCGTCCTTATCTTGTTGACGCTGGTAGGTGTCTCGCGATTGCTCGCCCGGTTGATTCCGCTGCCGTTGCCGCTTGTTCAGATCGCTGCGGGCGCCTTGCTGGCCTGGCCGACCCTGGGCCTGCACGTGGCGCTCGACCCTGAGCTGTTCCTGTTTCTGTTCCTGCCGCCGCTGCTGTTTTCCGATGGCTGGCGGATGCCCAAGCGCGACCTCTGGCGCTACCGCGGCGCGATCCTGACCCTCGCGGTCGGGCTGGTGATTTTTACGGTGATCGGCGCCGGATACTTCATCCACTGGCTGCTGCCTTCAATTCCCTTGCCCGTCGCGTTTGCGCTGGCGGCCGTGCTGTCGCCGACGGATGCCGTGGCGGTCTCGGCCATCGCCCAGGATCGGCTGCCCGCGCCGATCATGCGCATGCTCCAGGGCGAAGCATTGATGAATGACGCGACCGGCCTGGTCACTTTCAAGTTCGCGCTGGCAGCCGCCATCACCGGGGTGTTTTCCCTGACCGATGCCAGCCTGAATTTCGTGCTGGTCGCCTGCGGCGGTCTGGCCGTGGGCGTTGCGCTGAGTTGGGTGGTGGGTCGCCTGCGCAGCTGGATGATCACCCGGGGCTGGGATGATCCAGCGACCCACGTCGTCTTCATGTTGCTGCTGCCGTTCGCCGCTTACGTGCTGGCCGAGCGCCTTGAGCTGTCCGGAATTCTCTCGGCGGTGGCGGCAGGGATGATGCAAAGCTGGGTCGATCTGCTGCCGCGCCAGACCACCACCCGATTGCTGAATCGCAGCGTGTGGACCCTCTTGGAGTTTGCGTTCAACGGCCTGATCTTCCTGCTGCTGGGCTTGCAGTTGCCGGACATCATCACCGCCGTTACCCATCACGAAGCCACCCTATGGCCGACCCTGTTGTGGCGGTGCCTTGACGTGCTGGTAATCTTCGTCGTGCTGGCGGCGCTGCGTTTCATCTGGGTGCAAAGCGTCTGGCGGCTGATGATCCAGATCCGGCGCTGGCGCGGCAGGGGCGACGGCACCCTGGATCTGTCGACCCGGTCGTCATTGCTGCTGACCGTGGGCGGGGTGCGCGGTGCTGTCACGCTCGCGGGTACGTTGTCGGTGCCGATGCTGATCAGCGCCGGCGTCGACTTTCCCGAGCGGGACTTGCTGATTTTCATTGCCGCCGGGGTGATTCTGCTGTCGCTGGTGTCGGCGAGCATTGGCTTGCCGGTGCTCCTGCGTGGGCAGGTCAGTGAGCCGGACATGCGCATGAAGCGCGAAGTGCGAGAAGCCTGGAAGCGCACGGCTCAGGCGGCGATTCAGACACTGGAGAACGAGGCGATCCCGGCAGCGACGGATTCGCCCGACGCCGCGCAAGCGGTCCTCGCCATGGAAGTGAAGGCGCGGATCATGTCCGAATACCGCCAGCGTCTGGATATCTTCAATGACACCGCCGAGGCTCAGGCCCTGGCGTTTCAAATGGATCAACTGGAAAAGCGCATGCGCCTTAACGCCCTGCGTGCTCAGCGCCTGAAGCTGTACGACCTGCACCGCCATCACCAGATCGGCGATGACGTGCTTCGCCTGGTGCTGGCAGAACTCGATTTGAACGAAGCCAATCTGGGTCTGGCGCACTGAGGCTAGAGGCTGGCCTCAGTGCGTAGAGTGTCAGCAGGAAATCAACGGCTCGTCATGAAATCCCGGATGCGCTGCGCGGCTTCGATGCACTCGGCCAGCGGTGCAACCAGTGCCATGCGCACGCGACCGGCGCCGGGATTGAAGCCGTCGACCTCGCGGGACAGGTAGGAGCCTGGCACCACCGTCACGTGCTGGGTGACGAACAGATCCCGGCAGAACGCTGCGTCATCAGTCCCGACGCTGGGCCACAGATAGAAACCGCCGTCCGGGTGTTGCACATCCATGACCGGGCTAAGGATTTCCAGCACGGCGTCAAACTTTTCCCGGTACAGCGTGCGGTTGGCGCGCACGTGTTCTTCATCGCTCCAGGCCGCGATGCTCGCCAATTGCGTTTGCACCGGCATCGCGCAGCCGTGGTAGGTGCGGTAGAGCAGAAACGCCTTGAGAATCTCGGCATCGCCGGCGACGAAACCCGAGCGCAGGCCCGGCAGGTTCGAGCGCTTTGACAGGCTGTGAAAGACCACGCAGCGCTTGAAATCCTGGCGACCCAGTTCGGCGCAGGCGCTGAGCAGGCCGGGCGGCGGGGTCGCTTCGTCGAAATACAACTCGCTGTAGCACTCGTCCGCGGCAATCACGAAATCGTGCTTGTCGGCCAGGGCGATGAGCTTTTTCAGGGTTTCCACCGGGATCAGCGCACCGGTCGGGTTGCCCGGCGAGCACAGGAACAGAATCTGGCAGCGGTCCCAGACATCAGCGCTGACCGCGTCGAAATCCGGGTTGAAACCGTGCTCGGCCAGGCACGGCAGATAGTGCGGGGTGGCGCCGGCCAGAAACGCCGCGCCTTCATAGATTTGGTAAAACGGGTTGGGACTGACCACCAGACCGTCGTCAGCGCGGTTGACGACCGTCTGGGTAAAGGCGAACAGCGCCTCACGGGTGCCGTTGACGGGCAGCACGTGTTTCGCTGCATCCAGCCAGCCGGCAGGCACGCTGAAACGGCGCTCGCACCATGTGGCGATGGCTTCACGCAACGCAGGAATTCCGGCCGTGGTCGGGTAGACCGCCATCTGATCGAGGTTGTCGGCCAGCGCCTTGGCGACGAACTCCGGCGATTTGTGCTTGGGTTCGCCGATCGACAGGGCGATCGGACGTTTGTCCGGATTCGGCGTAACGGCACCGAGCAACGCGCGAAGTTTCTCGAAAGGGTAGGGCTGAAGCTGCTGCAGGGCGTTATTCATGTCGAATCGTTCTCAAGGCTGGGCGCCCGCACTCGTGTACACGATGTGGCAGGGCGCCGTTGAATCAAGTCGTTAAGTCGTGCCGTCCTGGCGGATTCAAATGCTGATGCGCAACTCGCTGCCGGGCTCGGGATTGACGCTGAGCTGCTCGACGATTTCATCCTGCAGGCGCCGGCACAGCTGTGGGTCGGACAGCGGCTGGTGGTTTTCATCGGTCAGGAAGAACACGTCTTCCACGCGCTCGCCCAACGTGGCGATCTTGGCGTTCTGCAACGACAGATCGAACTCCAGGAAGATCTTGCCCAGTCGCGCCAGCAGTCCAGGTCGATCCGGCGCACTGAGCTCCAGCACCGTGACCGGCCGTTGCGCGTCGTTGGAAATCGTCACCACGGGCGCGAAGGCAAAGTGCTTGAGCTGACGCGGTACGCGGCGCTTGATGATGGTCGGGTAATCGTCGGGGTTGCGCAGCGCCTCGGTCAGGCCCTCGCGAATGGCCTTGATGCGCTCCGGATTGTCACCGATCGAACCGCCTTCGCTGTCGAGCACGATGTAGGTGTCGAGGGTGAACTGGCTGGTGGACGTGATGACCCGGGCGTCGTGAATGTTCAGGTTCAGCTGGTCCATGGCCGCCACGGTCACGGCGAAGAAGTCGTGCTGGTCGGGCGCATAAATGAAGATCTGCGTACCGCCTTCGAACTCGCGCTGGGTGGTTTCCTTGATCAGCACCAACGGCCCGCCATCGGCTGGCTGCTGCAAAATCGCGTCGCTGTGCCAGGCCACGTCGCCGGCGGTGTGACGCAGGAAATAGTCATCACCCAGTTGCGACCACAGTTGCTCGACGTCGTCGGGATCAGTGCCGCTGCGCACCAGAATATCCAGGGCGGCGCTTTGCGTGCGACGGATCTGCTCCTCGCGGTCGACCGGGTTCTCCAGCCCGCGCTTGAGCGCGCGCTTGGTCTCGGTGTACAGCTGGCGCAGCAGGCTGGCCCGCCACGAGTTCCACAGCGTCGGATTGGTCGCGTTGATGTCGGCGATGGTCAGCACATAGAGGTAGTCCAGGTGCACTTCATCGCTGACGAACTGGGCGAAGTCGTGAATCACCTGCGGGTCGGACAAGTCCTTGCGCTGGGCGGTGGTCGACATCACCAGATGGTTCTGCACCAGCCAGACAATCAGCTGGGTGTCCCAATTGGGCAGGTGATGACGAATGCCAAACGCTTCGGCATCCACCGCGCCCAGTTCCGAGTGATCGCCGCCGCGGCCCTTGCCGATGTCGTGATAAAGCCCGGCCAGGTAAATAAGCTCGGGCTTGGGCAGCTTGGCCATGAGCTTGCTGGCCAGCGGGAATTTCTCTGACACCTGCGTGTATTGCAGCTTACGCAGGTGCTTGATCAGGTTCAGCGTGTGGGCATCGACCGTGTAGATGTGGAACAGGTCGTGCTGCATCTGCCCGACGATATGGCCGAACTCCGGCAGGTACAGGCCGAGAATGCCGTAACGGTTCATCCGCCGCAGGTTGCGATGGATGCCTATCTCGCATTTGAACAGCTCGATGAACAGGCTGGTGTTGCGGATATCGTTGCGGAAATCGTCGTTGATCAGGTAGCGGTGTTCCCGCAGCAGCCGGATGGTGTCGGCCCGCACGCCTTTTATTTCCGGGCGCTGCGCCATCAGCACGAAGATCTCGATCATCGCGAACGGCGTGCGCTTGAAGACGTTCGGATGGGTCGCTTCGATGTAACCGTCATGCAGCTGGAAGCGCGAGTTGATGGTCTCGGTGACCGTGCCTTCGTCGTCCGCCAGGATGACTTCTTCGAAGTGCTGAATGATCAGGTCGCTGAGCTGCGCGATGCTCATGACCACCCGGTAGTACTTCTGCATGAAGCGTTCAATGGCCAGCTTGGCGTCGCTGTCTTCGTAGCCCAGCAGGCGCGCGATACTGCTCTGGTAATCAAACAGCAGACGGTCTTCGGAACGACCGGCGAGCATGTGCAGCGCGTAACGGACCTTCCAGAGAAATTCCTGGGAGGACGCCAGCAGCGCGTTTTCGCTCTCCAGCAGAAAACCCTCGTCGGCCAGTGCGTGCAGATTCAGCGTGCCGTACTGGCGACGGGCAACCCAGAGAATGGTCTGGATATCCCGCAGGCCGCCGGGCGAGCCTTTGACGTTGGGTTCGAGGTTGTATTCGGTGTCGAAATACTTGTGATGGCGGTTCTTCTGCTCGGCGCGTTTGGCCAGGAAGAACTCTTTGCTCGGCCACATTTCGCGGGTGCTGGTGACGGCGAGCATGCGCTGACGCAGTCGCTCGGGACCGGCAATCGTGCGGCTTTCCATCAGATTCGTGATGACGGTCAGATCGGCGCGGGCTTCGGTGGCGCATTCGTCCACCGAGCGCACGCTCTGACCGACTTCCAGGCCGATGTCCCACAGCAGCGTCAGAAAGCGCTCGATGGAATCGCGGAAAACTTCATGGTCGGCGCTGTCCAGCAGGATCAGCAGATCGATGTCGGAGTAGGGGTGCAGTTCGCCGCGACCGTAGCCGCCAACCGCCAGCAAGGCGATGTCGGCGTCTTCGCTCCAGTCGAACTGATCCCAGGCCTGCTGCAGGATGTTATCGACAAACCAGGCACGGTCTTCGATCAGTCGACGAATTTCCCGGCCGGACTTGAAGCGTCCGTCCAGCACTTCGCGCGCCTGACGGATGGCTTTCTTGAAGGCGGGTATGGGGCTGGCCTTCAGTGCCAGCTCGGCCTGAAACTGGCCGCGATCGAACAAATCTGGGTCCACCTGCGGCATCGAACTGCTTTCCTTCTATCTATACCGACCGTGCTAAACCGACCGTGCTGGCTGTACGGACCATGATGGCGAAAGACTCTGCGATCAGGCCGAGGTGCGGGCGATGGTGTCATCGCTGCGCAGGGTGAAGATCTCATAACCGGTCGCGGTCACCAGAATGGTGTGCTCCCACTGCGCCGACAGCTTGCGATCCTTGGTGATGGCTGTCCAGCCGTCGCCCAGCAGACGCGTGTCGGCCTTGCCCTGGTTGATCATCGGCTCGATGGTGAAGGTCATGCCTTCTTTCAGCTCCACACCGTCCCCGGCCTTGCCGTAGTGCAGCACTTGTGGCTCTTCATGGAAGACCTTGCCGATGCCGTGGCCGCAGTATTCGCGGACGACCGAGAAGCCGTTCTTCTCGGCATGCTTCTGGATCACTTCGCCGATATCGCCCAAATGCGCGCCGGGCTTGACCACTTCGATGCCTTTATAAAGGCACTCCTGGGTGACGCGGGACAGACGCTCGGCCCATTCAGGCACCTGGCCTACGTGGAACATCTTGCTGGTGTCGCCGTGGTAGCCGTCCTTGATGACGGTCACGTCGATGTTCAGCACGTCACCATTCTTCAGCGGCTTCTCGTTCGGAATGCCGTGGCAAACCACGTGGTTGATCGAGGTGCAGATGGATTTCGGGAAACCCTTGTAATTCAGCGGCGCCGGAATGGCCTTCTGCTCGTTGACGATGTAATCGTGGCAGATGCGGTCCAGTTCTTCGGTGGTCACGCCAGGCTTTACATAGTCGCCGATCATTTCCAGCACGTCCGCAGCCAGGCGGCCGGCAATGCGCATCTTCTCGATGTCTTCGGGGGTTTTCAGTGTCACGGTCATTAAACAGGCTCTCTCGGCGCGGCGGGGCCACGGCTTGATACGGAAAAAACGCGATTCTACCAGACCGTCGTCAGGCGGGTTATCATCCCGTCCCCGATCGCGGAGGACAGGGTGCCTGACCGTTAACGCGAGGAGGACAAAAGCGTCGGAAAAACAGGCTCTTATTTCGAGTTCCGTTATCCAGTCTTTTGTGATATAAAATGCGCCGCTTTACGGGGTCTGCCCCGAAAGCTCTAACCCACACACGTGTCGACACGATGACCTGGGTGCCTTCGGCTCAAGCCGCTGGTTGGTCATTGGGATACGTGGAGGCCTAACCCGACTTATCAAGGAACTATCATGTCCCAAGTCAACATGCGCGATATGCTGAAGGCCGGTGTGCACTTCGGTCACCAGACCCGTTACTGGAACCCGAAAATGGGTAAATACATTTTCGGCGCGCGCAACAAGATCCACATCATCAACCTTGAAAAAACCCTGCCTATGTTCAACGAAGCTCTGACTTTCGTTGAGCGCCTGGCTCAGGGCAAAAACAAGATCCTGTTCGTCGGCACCAAGCGTTCCGCTGGCAAGATCGTCGCTGAAGAAGCAGCACGTTGCGGTTCGCCGTACGTCGATCACCGCTGGTTGGGCGGCATGCTGACCAACTTCAAGACCATCCGCGCTTCCATCAAACGTCTGCGTGATCTTGAAATCCAGGCAGAAGACGGCACTTTCACCAAGCTGACCAAGAAAGAGGCGCTGATGCGTACTCGCGATCTGGAAAAGCTGGATCGTAGCCTGGGTGGTATCAAGGACATGGGCGGTCTGCCAGACGCTCTGTTCGTTATCGACGTTGATCACGAGCGCATCGCGATCACCGAAGCCAACAAGCTGGGTATCCCGGTCATCGGCGTTGTCGACACCAACAGCAGCCCTGAAGGCGTTGACTACATCATCCCGGGCAACGACGACGCAATCCGCGCCATCCAGTTGTACATGGGTTCGATGGCTGACGCTGTGATCCGTGGTCGCAACAACAATGCTGGCGGCACCGACGTTTACGCTGAAGAAGCTCCAGCGGCAACTGTTGAAGGCTGAGTAACAAACGCCTGGCGTTGACTCAGTACGCAAAAAGGGGGCTTGGCCCCCTTTTTGCCACCTCGAAAACCATCTGACGTTGCCATCGATCTTATTGTCATGTGCAGCAGTCACCATGGATTTTCAAGAATTTGAACGCCCGTCTTGCGGGTGGAATGGTTGAAGACCTATCCAAGAGGATTTTGAAATGGCAGAGATTACTGCAGCGTTGGTCAAAGAACTGCGCGAGCGTACCGGCGAAGGCATGATGGATTGCAAAAAGGCCTTGACCAAGGCTGGCGGCGACATCGAAAAAGCCATCGACGATATGCGTGCTTCGGGCGCAATCAAGGCAGCCAAGAAAGCAGGCAACGTTGCTGCTGAAGGCGCCATCTCCATCAAGGACGACGGCAAAGCTGCTGTCCTGATCGAAGTCAACTCCCAGACCGACTTCCTGGCTCTGCAGGATGACTTCAAGGCATTCGTCGCTAAAAGCGTCGAGAAAGCCTTCGCTGACAAGCTGACTACCGTTGAGCCTCTGGTTGAAGCGATGGAAGCTGATCGTCTGGTGCTGGTCGGCAAGGTTGGCGAGAACGTCAACATCCGTCGTCTGGCGCGCATCGAAGGCGACGTGCTGGGTTCGTACCTGCACGGCAACAAGATCGGCGTGGTTGTCGTCCTCAAGGGCGGCGATGCAGAGCTGGCGAAAGACATCGCCATGCACGTAGCAGCGACCAACCCTGAGTTCCTGCTGCCGTCGGACGTTTCGCCAGAGGCGATCGAACGCGAGAAGAATGTCTTCATGCAGTTGAACGAAGACAAGCTGAAAGGCAAGCCTGCTGAAATCGCCGAGAAGATGGTTGGCGGTCGTATCAGCAAGTTCCTGGCTGAAGCGAGCCTGGTTGAGCAAGCGTTCGTCAAGAACCCGGAAATCAAGGTTGGTGAACTGGCCAAGAAAGCCGGCGCTGAAATCGTTTCCTTTACCTACTTCAAAGTGGGCGAAGGCATCGAGAAGCCAGTCGACAACTTCGCTGAAGAAGTCGCTGCTCAAGTAGCTGCAAGCAAGCAATAAGACGGTTTTCCAACTGTCGCCCCGAAGAGGCTGCCCGCTAACGCGCGCAGCCTCTTTGTCAAAGCGGTACGCGGAATTGTTATTGCTGCACTGAATTTGTTTTTGCAGGGGGCTGGGCCTACGAGGCTGCATTTCCCTGAAGCAGTGACCTAGAGTTAGCGCAGGCCGAAAACGGCCCGCAACTCGAACGATTTTTTTCAAACGCCGCAGGAGAGATTCGCAATGGCTCAGCAGGGCAGTGGCTATCAAGCTCGCTATAAACGCATTCTACTCAAGCTCAGCGGCGAGGCCCTGATGGGGTCGGAAGAGTTCGGCATCGACCCCAAGGTGCTGGATCGCATGGCGCTGGAAGTCGGTCAGCTGGTCGGCATCGGTGTTCAGGTCGGTCTGGTCATCGGTGGCGGGAACCTGTTCCGCGGCGCAGCGCTGAGCGCGGCCGGCATGGATCGGGTCACGGGCGACCACATGGGCATGCTGGCCACCGTGATGAATGCGCTCGCCATGCGTGACGCGCTGGAGCGGGCCAACATCTCGGCCATCGTGATGTCAGCCATTTCCATGGTGGGTGTGACCGATCACTACGACCGGCGCAAGGCCATGCGTCACCTGAATGCCAAGGAAGTCGTGATCTTCGCGGCCGGTACCGGCAATCCGTTCTTCACCACGGATTCCGCAGCGTGCCTGCGCGCGATCGAGATCGACGCTGATGTCGTGCTGAAAGCAACCAAGGTCGATGGTGTGTACACTGCCGATCCATTCAAGGACCCGCATGCCGAGAAGTTCGATCGTCTGACCTATGACGAAGTGCTGGATCGCAAGCTGGGTGTAATGGATCTGACAGCCATCTGTCTGTGTCGTGACCACAAGATGCCACTGCGTGTCTTCAATATGAACAAGCCCGGCGCCCTGCTGAACATTGTGCATGGCGGCGCGGAAGGTACTTTGATCGAGGAAGGCGAACAATGATCAACGAAATCAAGAAAGACGCTCAAGAGCGGATGAAGAAATCCCTTGAGTCCCTGGCCCATGCATTCGGCCAGATCCGTACCGGCAAGGCGCACCCGAGCATTCTCGGCAGCGTGATGGTGCCGTACTACGGCTCCGATACCCCGCTGAGCGGCGTCGCCAACGTCACCGTGAAGGATTCCCGTACGCTGCAGGTCGTGGCGTTCGAGCGCAACATGCTTTCTGCGGTCGACAAGGCCATTCAGAGCGCTGGCCTGAACCTCAACCCGACCAACCTGGGCGAGATGCTGTTGATCTCCATGCCTGCCTTGACGGAAGAGACCCGCAAGGGCTTCACCAAGCAGGCTCGCAGCGCCGCCGAAGACGCTCGCGTTGCCGTGCGCAACATCCGCCGTGACGCGTTGGGTGAGCTGAAGAAGCTGGTCAAGGACAAGGAAATCAGCGAAGACGAAGAGCGCCGCGCCGCTGCCGACATCCAGAAGCTGACGGACAAGGCTGAGGCGGACATCGACGCCGCGACCAAGTCCAAAGAAGCGGACCTGATGGCCGTATAAGGGCCGGGAAGCTTTCATGGATAAGACAAAGCTGGCTGCGCCGGCATCGGTGCCGCGTCATGTCGCGATCATCATGGATGGGAACAACCGCTGGGCCAAGAAGCGCCTGCTGCCCGGTGTAGCAGGCCACAAGGCCGGCGTCGACGCTGTTCGTGCGGTGATTGAAGTCTGCGCCGAGGCCAAGGTCGAGGTGCTGACCTTGTTCGCGTTTTCCAGCGAGAACTGGCAGCGCCCGGCGGAAGAAGTCGGCGCGCTGATGGAGTTGTTTTTCACGGCGCTGCGTCGCGAGACCAAGCGCCTGAACGAGAACGGCATCAGCCTGCGCATCATCGGCGACCGTTCGCGGTTTCATCCCGAGCTGCAGGCTGCCATCCGCGAAGCCGAGCAGCGTACGGCTGAGAACAGCCGCTTCGTCCTGCAGATCGCCGCCAACTACGGCGGTCAGTGGGATATCGCTCAGGCTGCGCAGCGGCTGGCCCGTGAAGTTCAGGCCGGCCATCTGCGCCCGGAGGACATCACCCCGGAGCTGCTGCAAACGTGTCTGGCCACCGGCGACCTGCCGTTGCCCGACCTCTGCATCCGCACGGGCGGCGAGCACCGCATCAGCAATTTCCTGCTGTGGCAGCTGGCCTATGCCGAGCTGTATTTCTCCGACCTGTTCTGGCCGGACTTCAAACACGATGCCATGCGCACTGCGCTGGCCGATTTCGCTTCTCGCCAACGCCGCTTCGGGAAAACCAGCGAGCAGGTAGAAGCTGGAGCCCGCGCTTAATGCTCAAACAACGAATCATCACTGCGCTGATCCTTGCGCCGCTGGCCCTGTGCGGCTTCTTCCTGCTGGCAGGCGGCAGCTTCGCGTTGTTCATCGGCGCGGTCGTCGTACTCGGCGCCTGGGAATGGGCGCGTCTTTCCGGCTTCGAAGCCCAATCGGCCCGCGTTCTGTACGCCGTGGTGGTCGCTGCGCTGCTGTTTCTGTTGTACCTGCTACCCGACCTCGCGCCCTGGTTGCTGGTGGCGGCGCTGATCTGGTGGCTGGTTGCAACCTGGCTGGTGCTCACCTATCCCGAGTCCAGCGAGCATTGGTCCAGTGCCATCTGCAAACTGGTGATCGGTTTGCTGATATTGCTGCCGGCCTGGCAAGGCCTGTTGCTGATCAAGCAGATGCCGCTGGGCAACTGGCTGATCCTGTCGGTGATGATTCTGGTGTGGGGTGCCGACATCGGCGCCTACTTCTCCGGCAAGGCATTCGGCAAGCGCAAGCTGGCGCCGAAAGTCAGCCCGGGTAAAAGCTGGGAAGGTCTCTATGGTGGTTTGGCGGCGTGTCTGCTGATCACTGCGGCGGTGGGTGTCTATCGCGGCTGGTCGCTGAGCGAAATCATCTTCGCTTTGGTGTGCGCGGCGATTGTCGTGCTGATCTCGGTAGTCGGTGATCTCACCGAGAGCATGTTCAAGCGCAAATCCGGGGTCAAGGACAGCAGCAACCTGCTGCCTGGCCATGGCGGTGTGCTGGATCGCATCGACAGCCTGACTGCCGCCATTCCGGTTTTTGCCTTGCTGCTCTGGGCCGCCAAAGACTGGGGCGTGATGTGAGTACGCCTCAGCTCATTACCGTGCTGGGCGCGACGGGCTCGGTGGGTTTGAGCACGCTCGATGTCATCGCGCGGCATCCGGCGCGTTATCAAGTGTTTGCCCTGACGGGTTACACGCGCCTGGCCGAGCTGTTGGCGTTGTGCGTTCGCCATACCCCGCAGTTTGCCGTGGTGCCGACGACGGCCGCCGCCCGCCAGTTGCAGGACGACCTGCGCGCAGCCGGTCTCGATACTCGCGTGCTGGTGGGGGAGGGCGGGCTCTGCGAAGTGTCTGCTCACCCTCTGGTGGATACCGTGCTGGCCGCCATCGTCGGTGCCGCCGGTTTGCGCCCGACCCTTGCCGCTGTTGAGGCGGGCAAGAAAGTCCTGCTGGCCAACAAGGAAGCGCTGGTCATGTCCGGCGCCCTGTTCATGCAGGCTGTTCGCCGCAGTGGCACGGTACTGCTGCCGCTCGACAGCGAGCACAACGCGATCTTCCAGTGCCTGCCCCGTGATTACGAAAGCGGTCTCGAGAAGGTCGGCGTCAGACGCATTCTGCTGACCGCATCCGGTGGCCCGTTCCGTCAGACACCGCTCGCCGAGCTGGAGCACGTCTCCCCGGATCAGGCCTGTGCCCATCCGAACTGGTCCATGGGTCGCAAGATTTCCGTCGATTCAGCAAGCATGATGAACAAGGGCCTCGAGCTGATCGAAGCCTGCTGGCTGTTCGACACGACGCCTGCGCGGATTGAGGTGGTGATTCACCCTCAGAGCGTGATCCATTCAATGGTCGATTACGTCGACGGCTCGGTGCTGGCGCAGTTGGGTAATCCCGACATGCGCACGCCGATTGCCCACGCGCTGGCCTGGCCCGAGCGCATCGACTCGGGCGTCGCGCCGCTGGATCTGTTCAGCATCGCGCGACTGGACTTCGAAGCACCGGACGAAGTGCGCTTCCCATGCCTGCGTCTGGCGCGGCAAGCTGCCGAGGCGGGTGACAGTGCGCCTGCGGTTCTGAACGCAGCCAATGAAGTCGCGGTCGCTGCGTTTCTGGACAAGCGCATTCGCTATCCGGAAATCGCGAGTATGATCGACGAGGTTCTGAACCTTGAGCCTGTCGTCGCCGTGTCCGAGCTGGAGACAGTGTTCGAGATCGACGCACGTGCCCGCACGTTGGCCGAGCAGTGGCTCGGTCGCAATGGTCGCTAGGCGGTCGGTTCAGGCAGTCGTGTTTTTGATGATTTGCATGCAATGTGGGCTTCAACGCACCGCTAGATCGGTACCCGGAGAGCAGCGATGAGCGCGCTATATATGATTGTCGGCACCCTGGTTGCGCTGGGCGTGCTGGTGACGTTTCACGAGTTCGGTCACTTCTGGGTGGCGCGTCGCTGTGGCGTCAAGGTCCTGCGTTTCTCGGTGGGCTTCGGCATGCCGCTGCTGCGCTGGCGTGATCGCAAGGGCACCGAGTATGTCGTGGCGGCGATTCCCCTCGGCGGCTACGTGAAAATGCTCGACGAACGGGAGGGTGACGTTCCCCCCGAGCTGGCTGACCAGTCCTTTAACCGCAAGTCTGTTTATCAGCGCATCGCCATCGTGATTGCCGGACCGGTCGCCAACTTTTTGCTGGCGATTGTATTTTTCTGGGTACTCGCCATGCTGGGCAGCCAGCAGGTTCGGCCCGTCGTGGGCGGTGTCGAGCCAGGCAGTATTGCGGAGAAGGCCGGGCTCAGTTCCGGTCAGGAAATCGTCTCGGTTGATGGCGAGGCCGTTACCGGATGGGCGGGTGTGAACCTGCAACTGGTGCGTCGCCTGGGTGAGAGCGGCAGCATCGCATTGAAGGTTCGCGAGCAGGGTTCTGACGTGGAAACCCCACGTTCGCTGGTGCTCAACGACTGGCTCAAGGGCGCAACTGAGCCGGACCCGATTCGTTCGCTGGGTATTAGACCGTGGCGTCCGGCGCTACCGCCGGTGCTGGCAGAGCTCGATCCGAAAGGCCCCGCACAAACCGCCGGGCTGAAAACCGGCGACCGACTGCTGGCACTTAATAACGAGCCTGTCGACGAATGGCAAAAGGTCGTGGACTGGGTTCGTGTCCATCCCGATACGCGGATTTCGGTGCGCGTCGAGCGTGATGGCGCACAGCTTGAGGTGCCCGTCGATTTGGTGACACGTGGCGAGGGCACCACGGCGACCGGGTATCTCGGTGCCGGCGTGAAAGGCGTGGATTGGCCGCCGGAGATGTTGCGCGAGGTCAGCTATAGCCCTGTAGCCGCCGTCGCAGAAGGCGCGCGGCGTACCTGGACCATGAGCGTGCTGACCCTCGATTCGCTGAAGAAAATGTTGTTCGGCGAGCTCTCGGTAAAAAACTTGAGCGGACCGATAACCATTGCTAAAGTGGCGGGCGCTTCGGCCCAGTCAGGCGTAGGTGACTTCCTGAATTTCCTCGCTTATCTGAGCATAAGCCTGGGCGTTCTCAATTTGCTGCCCATACCAGTGCTGGATGGGGGGCACTTGCTGTTTTATCTGATCGAGTGGGCGCGTGGTCGACCACTGTCGGAGAAGGTGCAGGGCTGGGGGGTTCAGATCGGTATCAGTCTGGTGGTTGGAGTGATGTTGCTCGCACTGGTCAACGATCTGGGACGACTGTAAAAGCTACGCCGAATTGTGAATCTGCCGCATTTTGCGGCAGTTTGTTTATTGCCAGTTGGAATAAGAAAGGACTTCATGAAACGTCTGCTGCTAACTGCGGTTCTTGCCGTACTGATGATCGCCGAAGTTCACGCCGAGTCCTTCACTATCTCCGATATCCGGGTCAACGGTCTGCAGCGGGTTTCCGCCGGCAGCGTGTTTGGCGCGCTGCCGTTGAACGTGGGTGAACAGGCCGATGATGGGCGTCTTGTCGACGCAACTCGCGCGCTGTTCAAAACCGGATTTTTCCAGGACATCCAGCTGGGCCGCGACGGTAACGTCCTGGTCATCACAGTTGTGGAGCGTCCGTCGGTCTCGAGTATCGAGATTGAAGGCAACAAAGCGATCACCACTGAGGACCTGATGAAGGGTCTGAAGCAGTCGGGTCTGGCCGAAGGCGAAATCTTCCAGCGCGCTACGCTGGAAGGCGTCCGCAACGAGCTCCAACGTCAGTACGTTGCCCAAGGCCGCTATTCTGCAGAAGTCGCCACCGAAGTCGTGCCGCAGCCGCGTAACCGTGTGGGTCTGAAGATCAACATCAACGAGGGCGCAGTTGCCGCCATCCAGCACATCAACGTGGTGGGCAACTCGGTCTTCCCTGAAGACGATCTGGTCGATCTGTTCGAACTGAAAACCACCAACTGGCTTTCCTTCTTCAAGAACGACGACAAGTACGCCCGTGAGAAACTCTCCGGCGACCTGGAACGTCTGCGTTCGTACTACCTCGACCGCGGCTATATCAACATGGATATCGCCTCGACCCAGGTATCCATCACGCCCGACAAGAAAAGCGTGTACATCACCGTCAACATTCATGAAGGCGAGAAGTACAGCGTCAAGTCGGTCAAGCTGAGCGGTGACCTCAAGGTCCCTGAAGATCAGGTCAAATCGCTGCTGCTGGTCAAGCCGGGCCAGGTGTTCTCCCGCAAGGTGATGACCACCACCTCCGAGCTAATCACCCGCCGTCTGGGTAACGAGGGTTACACCTTCGCCAACGTCAACGGTGTGCCGACGCCGAACGATGAAGACCACACCGTCGATATCACTTTCGTCGTCGATCCGGGCAAGCGTGCTTACGTCAACCGCATCAACTTCCGTGGCAACACCAAGACAGCGGACGAAGTGCTGCGTCGCGAAATGCGCCAGATGGAAGGCGGCTGGGCTTCCACTTACCTGATCGACCAGTCCAAGACCCGTCTTGACCGTCTGGGCTTCTTCAAGGAAGTGAACGTTGAAACGCCTGCGGTGCCTGGCACCGACGATCAGGTTGACGTGAACTACGCCGTTGAAGAGCAGGCGTCCGGTTCGATCACCGCCAGTGTCGGCTTTGCGCAGAGCGCCGGTCTGATCCTGGGTGGTTCCATCAGCCAGAACAACTTCCTGGGTACGGGTAACAAGGTCACCATTGGTTTGACCAAAAGTGAATACCAGACCCGCTACAACTTCAGCTACGTCGATCCGTATTTCACGCCGGACGGTGTGAGCCTTGGTTACAGCGCGTTCTACCGCAAGACCGACTACGACGACCTCGACGTCGACGTGGCGAGCTACTCGGTTGACAGCCTGGGTGCCGGTATCAACATGGGCTACCCGATCAGCGAGACTTCTCGCCTGAACTTCGGCCTGTCGGTACAGAAGGATGAACTGAGCACCGGTAAGTACACCGTTGACGAGATCTTCGACTTCATCGAGAAAGAGGGCGACAGCTTCACCAACTTCAAGGCATCGGTGGGCTGGTCCGAGTCGACGCTGAACAAAGGTACCCTGCCGACCCGTGGTAGCTCTCAGAGCCTGACCCTGGAAACCACCATTCCGGGCAGCGACCTGTCTTTCTACAAACTTGATTATCGCGGCCAGTTGTTCCACCCGATCACCAATAACTACACCCTGCGTCTGCACTCGGAGCTGGGCTATGGCGACGGTTATGGTTCGACGTCCGGTCTGCCGTTCTATGAGAACTACTACGCCGGTGGCTTCAACTCGGTACGTGGCTTCAAGGACAGCACGCTTGGCCCGCGCAGTACGCCAAGTCAAGCCAACGCTCAAAAAGGAACTTTGGCAGACCCGGATCAGGATCCCCTGCCGTTCGGTGGTAACGTCCTGATCACCGGCGGTGCAGAGATCCTGTTCCCGCTGCCGTTCATCAAGGACCAGCGTTCCTTGCGCACATCGCTGTTCTGGGACGTAGGTAATACATTCAGCACCAATTGCGGCTCGCAGAAGACCACGCTCGACAAACAAAAAGTCGAATGCAACGGCCCCGATCTTTCCGGCCTTGCCAGCTCCGTCGGTGTGGGCGTGACATGGGTCACTGCGTTGGGTCCGTTGAGTTTTGCCCTGGCGATG
Source organism: Pseudomonas sp. GW821-FHT02H06 (assembly GCF_059421525.1). Lineage (NCBI taxonomy): Bacteria > Pseudomonadati > Pseudomonadota > Gammaproteobacteria > Pseudomonadales > Pseudomonadaceae > Pseudomonas > Pseudomonas sp. GW821-FHT02H06. The sequence goes on along the minus strand of NZ_JBWKVD010000004.1, from coordinate 140,926 downwards.
CCGGTCAAGAAACCGGACGACAGCACCGAAACCCAGGTCTTCCAATTCTCTCTCGGTCAGACCTTCTAAGGGCCTGATCACTGCTAACGACAACGGATTCTGTAGGAGTTACATCGTGCGTAAGTTGACCCAATTGGCATTGCTGGCAACGGTTCTGATCGCAGGCCCGGCATTTGCTGACATGAAAATCGCAGTACTGAACTACCAGATGGCCCTGCTCGAATCCGACGCAGCCAAACGGTACGCGGTGGATGCAGAGAAGAAATTCGGTCCTCAGCTGACCAAGCTGAAAGCGCTGGAAAGCAGCGCCAAAGGCATTCAGGATCGTCTGGTTGCCGGTGGCGACAAGATGGCCCAGCCTGAGCGCGAGCGTCTGGAGCTGGACTTCAAGCAGAAGGCCCGTGACTTCCAGTTCCAGTCCAAAGAGCTGAACGAAGCCAAGGCTGTTGCTGACCGCGACATGCTCAAGCAACTCAAGCCGAAGCTTGACCAGGCGGTAGAAGAAGTCATCAAGAAAGGCGGCTTTGACCTGGTGTTCGAGCGCGGTGCCGTGATTGACGTCAAGCCGCAATACGACGTCACTCGCCAGGTTATCGAGCGCATGAACCAGCTGAAGTAAGTTAATGACCGCGACCATCACACTCGGCCAATTGGCCGAGTTCCTCGGCGCCACCCTGCGTGGCCCGGCGGACAAGCAAATCACGGGACTGGCAACCTTGCAGGAAGCCGGTCCTGATCAGGTCAGCTTTCTGGCCAATCCTCAGTACCGAAAATTCCTCGCGACCACCCAGGCCGCTGCCGTGCTGCTCAAGCCGGCGGATGCTGAAGGGTATGCCGCTGACGCATTGCTGGTGCCTGATCCGTATCTGGCCTACGCCCGTATTTCCCATCTGTTCGATCCCAAGCCCAAGGCTGCCGTCGGTGTACACCCGACCGCCGTGGTAGCGCCGGATGCGTTCGTCGACCCGGCGGCCAGCGTTGGCGCTTATGCGGTCATCGAAAGCGGCGCGCGGATTGCGGCCGGTGTGACCATTGGCGCCCATTGCTTCATCGGCGCTCGCAGCGTGATTGGCGAGGGCGGCTGGCTCGCCCCGCGCGTCACGCTGTATCACGACGTCCGTATCGGGCAGCGTGTGGTCATCCAGTCCGGTGCGGTGCTGGGCGGTGAAGGTTTTGGTTTCGCCAATGAGAAAGGCGTCTGGCAAAAGATCGCGCAGATTGGTGGTGTGACCATCGGTGACGATGTCGAGATTGGCGTGAACACCGCCATCGACCGCGGCGCCATGGATGACACTCGCATCGGCAATGGCGTAAAGCTGGATAACCAGATTCAGATCGCTCACAACGTCCAGATCGGCGACCACACGGCCATGGCCGCGTGCGTCGGCATCTCGGGCAGCGCGAAGATCGGCAAGCATTGCATGCTCGCAGGCGGTGTCGGGCTGGTGGGCCATATCGAGATCTGCGACGGGGTTTTCGTCACCGGCATGACCATGGTCACCCGGTCGATCACCGAGCCTGGATCGTATTCTTCGGGGACGGCGATGCAGCCGGCGGCGGAGTGGCGCAAGAGCGCGGCACGAATGCGTCATCTCGATGACATGGCGCGACGTCTGCAGCATCTGGAAAAGATTGTCGAGGCAGTGACCTCAGGCGGTAAAGCTTCATCTGATGGCTGATACTTTTTTCTTATCAAGCGTGCACAGCCGATAAACTGCCTCCTTGATTTGCTAGAGGAGTGACGCGCGTTAGTCGCGCCCTCCCACTCTTTACTACAGGCTTCCCTTCGAAATGATGGACATCAACGAAATCCGTGAATATCTGCCGCACCGTTACCCGTTCCTGCTTGTGGACCGTGTGGTGGAGCTGGATGTCGAGACCAAGAGCATTCGTGCTTACAAGAATGTCAGCATCAACGAGCCTTTCTTCAACGGTCACTTTCCTCAGCACCCCATCATGCCGGGCGTGCTGATCATTGAGGCCATGGCTCAAGCGGCCGGCATCCTGGGCTTCAAGATGCTCGATGTGAAGCCTGCCGACGGCACCCTGTATTACTTCGTCGGTTCCGACAAACTGCGCTTTCGCCAGCCCGTGCTGCCGGGTGATCAGTTGATCCTCGAAGCGAAATTCCTGAGCTGCAAGCGTCAGATCTGGAAGTTCGAATGCCAGGCATCGGTAGATGGCAAGCCGGTCTGCTCGGCTGAAATCATCTGTGCGGAACGCAAACTATGAGTTTGATTGACTCTCGCGCAATCATCGATCCGACGGCCGTGCTGGCCGACAATGTGGAGGTCGGCCCGTGGTCGATCGTCGGACCTGGTGTGGAAATCGGCGAGGGTACAGTGATCGGACCGCATGTGATCCTGCGCGGCCCGACCAAAATCGGCAAACACAACCACATCTACCAGTTTTCCTCGGTAGGTGAGGACACGCCTGATCTGAAATACAAAGGTGAAGCGACACGTCTGGTGATCGGTGACCACAACGTCATCCGTGAAGGCGTGACCATCCACCGTGGCACCATTCAAGACCGCGCCGAAACCACCCTCGGTGATCACAACCTGATCATGGCCTACGCGCACATTGGTCATGACAGCGTCATCGGCAATCACTGCATTCTGGTCAACAACACCGCACTGGCCGGCCATGTGCACGTCGATGACTGGGCCATTCTGTCGGGCTTCACTCTGGTTCATCAGTACTGCCACATCGGCGCGCACAGCTTTTCCGGCATGGGCACGGCCATCGGCAAGGACGTTCCGGCGTTCGTCACCGTGTTCGGCAACCCGGCCGAAGCCCGCAGCATGAACTTCGAAGGCATGCGCCGTCGCGGCTTCTCCGAGGAAGCGATCCATGCGCTGCGCCGCGCCTACAAGACCGTTTACCGTCAGGGCCTGACCGTGGAGCAGGCGATCGTCGAGCTGAGCGAACCCGCTGCGCAGTTCCCTGAAGTCGAGCTGTTCCTCAAGTCCATCCAGTCCTCGACTCGCGGCATCACCCGCTGACCATGGCCCGCTTGCGTATTGCGCTGGTGGCCGGAGAGGCCTCCGGCGACATTCTCGGCTCCGGTTTGATGCGTGCAATCAAGGCGCGGCATCCGGACGCCGAATTTGTTGGTGTCGGCGGACCGCTCATGGAAGCCCAGGGCATGACGTCGTATTTTCCGATGGAGCGCCTGTCGGTCATGGGCCTCGTGGAAGTACTGGGCCGCCTGAAGGAGCTGCTCGCCCGTCGCAAGTTGCTGATTCAGACCCTCATCGACGAAAAGCCCGACGTGTTCATCGGCATTGATGCGCCGGATTTCACCCTCAATATCGAGCTCAAACTACGTCAGGCCGGGATCAAGACCGTTCATTACGTCAGCCCGTCCGTATGGGCGTGGCGGCAGAAGCGTGTTCTGAAGATCCGCGAAGGCTGCGACCTGATGCTGACGTTGCTGCCGTTCGAAGCCCGTTTCTATGAAGAGCAAGGTGTGCCAGTGCGTTTCGTCGGGCATCCGTTGGCCGACACCATTCCACTGCAGGCGGATCAACTGGCGGCGCGCGCCGAACTTGGCCTGGGCGAAGGCCCGGTGGTCGCGTTGATGCCGGGCAGTCGCGGTGGTGAAGTCGGGCGTCTCGGTGCGCTGTTTTTCGACGCGGCCGAAAGCCTTCTCGCCGCGCGTCCCGACATCCGTTTCGTGCTGCCCTGTGCCGGCCCTCAACGCCGTGAGCAGATCGAGCAACTGCTGCAAGAGCGCGATCTTCCACTGACGTTGCTCGACGGCCGGTCCCACGTAGCGTTGGCAGCCTGCAATGCCGTGCTGATCGCTTCCGGGACCGCGACCCTCGAAGCGCTGCTGTACAAACGACCGATGGTGGTTGCCTATCGTCTGGCACCACTGACCTACTGGATACTCAAGCGGATGGTGAAAAGCCCGTACGTGTCGCTGCCGAATTTGCTGGCCCAGCGCTTGCTGGTTCCGGAGCTTCTGCAGGACGCGGCGACCGCCGAGGCCCTGGCGCAGACGCTGTTGCCGTTGCTGGAAAACGGCGACGCACAGACGGCCGGCTTCGACGCGATTCACCGAACCTTGCGTCGCGATGCTTCCAATCAGGCCGCCGAAGCGGTGCTGAACCTGATTGGCGCAACGCCTTCACAATGAGCAGGCAATCAATGCAAATGGGTCTGGACTTCAATCTTGTCGAGGATCTGGTCGCCGGTGTCGACGAAGTCGGTCGCGGCCCACTGTGTGGCGCCGTGGTCACTGCGGCGGTCATTCTTGACCCCAAGCGCCCGATTCTGGGCCTGAACGATTCGAAGAAACTCACCGAAGCCAAGCGCGAAAGACTGTTCGACGAAATCTGCGAGAAGGCGCTGTGCTGGCACATCGCGCGGGCTGAAGTCGAAGAGATCGACGAGCTGAATATTCTTCACGCCACCATGCTGGCGATGAAGCGCGCGGTAGAAGGCTTGATCATCACGCCGAAACTGGCGCTGATCGACGGCAACCGCTGCCCGCAGCTGTCGGTGCCCAGCGCGCCGGTCATTCAGGGTGACGCCCATGTGCCGGCCATTGCCGCCGCGTCGATTCTGGCCAAGGTCAGTCGCGACCGGGAAATGGCGCGCATGGAGCTGCTCTATCCGGGCTACGGCATTGGCGGCCACAAGGGTTATCCCACGGCCGTGCACCTTGAGGCCCTGGCGCGTTTGGGCCCGACGCCCATTCACCGGCGCTCCTTCGGCCCGGTCCGTCAGGCCTGGGCGGCGCGGGACATGATGGTCTCCACCGGCTTCATGTCGCTGCCACTCAGTTGATCGCGGGCTGATGTTTTTCTGAATGGCCGGTACAATCCGGCCTTCGTTTTTTCTGCACCATAGGATCAACCATGCCGGCTTCTTTCGTTCATCTACGCCTGCACACCGAATACTCCCTCGTTGATGGTCTGGTCCGTGTAAAACCCTTGGTCAAGGCGCTCACGGCCATGAACATGCCGGCCGTGGCGGTGACCGACCAACACAACATGTGTTCGTTGGTGAAGTTCTATAAAGCCGCCATGGGTGCGGGGATCAAGCCGATCTGCGGCGCCGACATCTGGCTGGCCGGGCGCGACCGCGATGCGCCCCTCAGTCGCCTCAGCCTGCTGGTGATGAATCCGAAAGGCTACCTGAACCTCACCGAACTGATTTCCCGTGGTTTCATGCACGGCCAGCGCAATGGGCTGGTCGTCATCGAGCGGGAGTGGGTGGCCGAAGCCAGCGAAGGGCTGATTGCCCTGTCTGCGGCGAAGGAAGGCGAGATCGGCATGGCCCTGCTCGGTGGCAATCCGGCCGAAGCCGACGAGCTGCTGAAAGAGTGGCTGACGGTTTTCCCGGACCGCTTCTACATCGAAGTCCAGCGCACCAACCGCATCAACGACGAAGAACACCTGCACGCCGCCGTTGCCCTGGCCGAGCGCCATGGTGTGCCGCTGGTGGCCAGCAACGACGTGCGTTTCATCAAGCAGGAAGATTTCGAAGCCCACGAAACCCGCGTGTGCATCGGCGAAGGCCGGGCGCTGGACGATCCGCGCCGCTCGCACAACTACAGCGATCAGCAGTACCTGAAGAGCGCGGAGGAGATGGCTGAGCTGTTCAGCGATCTGCCGGACGCCCTCGCCAACACCGTCGAGATCGCCAAGCGCTGCAACATCGACGTCAAGCTGGGCACGCACTTTTTGCCCAACTTCCCGATCCCCGATGGCATGACCATCGACGAGTATTTCCGCAAGGTGTCGTTCGAGGGCCTGGAAGAGCGCCTCGCGGTGCTTTGGCCGAAAGAGACCACGCCGGACTACGAGGCCAAGCGCCAGGTCTACGTCGACCGCCTGAATTTCGAGCTGGATATCATCATCCAGATGGGCTTCCCCGGTTACTTCCTGATCGTGATGGACTTCATCCAGTGGGCCAAGAGCAACGGCGTGCCGGTCGGTCCGGGCCGGGGGTCGGGTGCCGGTTCGCTGGTGGCTTATGTGCAGAAGATCACCGACCTCGACCCGCTGCAATACGACCTGCTGTTCGAACGTTTCCTCAACCCCGAGCGGGTCTCCATGCCCGACTTCGACGTCGACTTCTGCATGGATGGTCGCGACCGGGTCATCGAGTACGTGGCCGAGAAATACGGCCGCAACGCGGTCAGCCAGATCATTACCTTCGGTTCCATGGCCGCGAAGGCCGTGGTCCGTGACGTGGCGCGGGTACAGGGCAAGTCCTACGGATTGGCCGATCGTCTGTCGAAGATGATCCCCTTCGAAGTCGGCATGACCCTGGAAAAGGCCTACGAGCAGGAAGAGATTCTGCGCGACTTCCTCAAGGTGGACGAAGAGGCGGCAGAAATCTGGGAGATGGCGCGCAAGCTCGAAGGCGTTGTGCGTAACGTCGGCAAGCACGCCGGTGGTGTGGTTATCGCGCCGACCAAACTGACTGACTTCTCGGCGATCTACTGCGATGAAGAGGGCGGCGGCCTGGTCACCCAGTTCGACAAGGATGACGTCGAGGCAGCCGGTCTGGTGAAGTTCGACTTCCTCGGACTGCGTACCCTGACCATCATCGACTGGGCGCTGAAGACGATTAACCGCGACCGCGCCAAGGTCGACGAAGAGCCTCTCGACATCGCGTTCATCCCGCTGGATGACATGCCGACCTACGAGCTGCTGCAGCGCGCTGAAACCACGGCCGTGTTCCAGCTTGAATCCCGCGGCATGAAAGAGCTGATCAAGAAGCTCAAGCCCGACTGCCTGGAAGACTTGATCGCACTGGTGGCGCTGTTCCGTCCCGGTCCGTTGCAGTCGGGCATGGTTGACGACTTCATCAACCGCAAGCACGGCCGTGCCGAGCTGTCGTACCCCCACGTCGATTACCAGTACGAAGGCCTCAAGCCGGTGCTTGCGCCAACGTACGGCATCATCCTGTATCAGGAACAGGTGATGCAGATTGCCCAGGTCATGGCCGGCTACACCCTCGGCGGTGCCGACATGCTGCGTCGTGCGATGGGCAAGAAGAAGCCCGAAGAGATGGCCAAGCAGCGCGGCGGTTTCATCGAGGGCTGCAAGACCAACAATATCGACCCGGACCTGGCCGGTAACATTTTCGACCTGGTGGAAAAATTCGCCGGTTACGGCTTCAACAAGTCGCACTCGGCGGCCTACGGGCTGGTGTCGTACCAGACCGCCTGGCTCAAGCGTCACTACCCGGCGCCGTTCATGGCAGCGGTGCTTTCAGCGGATATGCACAACACCGACAAGGTCGTGACCTTGATCGAAGAAGTGCGGATCATGAAGCTGCGCCTTGATGCGCCGGACGTGAACAACTCCGAGTTCAAGTTCACCGTGAACGACGACGGCCGTATCGTCTATGGCCTCGGCGCGATCAAGGGCGTCGGCGAAGGCCCGGTGGAAGCCATCACCGAAGCGCGTCAGGAAGGCCCGTTCGCCGACCTGTTCGATTTCTGCGCTCGCATCGACCTCAAGCGCGTCAACAAGCGCACCCTCGACGGCCTGATTCGCAGCGGTGCGCTGGACCGGCTGGGCCCGTTCTTCTATGACGAGCCAAAACAGTATCAAGCCAATATCGACCGTAACCGCGGCGTCCTGTTGGCCGCGCTTGAAGAAGCCATTCAGGCGGCTGAGCAGACCGCGCGCAGTCACGACAGCGGCCACGCGGATCTCTTCGGCGGCCTGTTCGTCGAAGCCGACGCCGACGTGTACGCGAACCATCGCAGCGCCAAAGAGGTCACGCTCAAGGAGCGGCTGCGTGGGGAGAAAGAAACCCTGGGCCTGTACCTGACCGGGCACCCGATCGACGAATACGAAGGCGAGATCCGCCGGTTCGCGCGTCAGCGTATTGTTGATCTGAAGCCCTCGCGGGAAACCCAGACCATCGCCGGCCTGATCATCGCGCTGCGGGTGATGAAGAACAAAAAGGGCGACAAGATGGGCTTCATCACCCTGGACGACCGTTCGGGGCGTATCGAAGCGTCGCTGTTTGCCGACTCGTTCCAGGCTGCCCAGTCGCTGCTGCAGACCGACGCGATGGTGGTGGTGGAAGGGGAGGTCAGCACCGACGATTTCTCCGGCGGCCTGCGGTTGCGGGCCAAACGGGTGATGAGCCTGGAAGAAGCGCGCACCGGGCTGGCAGAGAGTCTGCGCCTGAACGTGCGTGCCGAAGCGCTCAAGGGCGACCGGCTGCGCTGGCTGGGCGAGCTGTGCAAGAAGCACCGCGGCGCGTGCCCGATCACCCTCGACTACACCGGGCAGGAAGCCAAGGCACTGCTGCAGTTCGGCGAAGCGTGGCGGATCGATCCCGCGGACAGCCTGATTCAGGCGCTGCGTGACCAGTTCGGACGAGAGAACGTCTTCCTGCAGTATCGCTGACACCGATCAGCTCAACATTTGTGACTCGACACTTTAAACTCGACCGAAAGGCGCCCGCTCCATTAAGGTAGGGCGCTTATCGGATCAACCGGCCGGCCTCTTGGCCGTCGACCCAAGACGGATGCCTATGAACCCGAATTTTCTGGATTTCGAACAGCCGATTGCTGACCTGCAAGCCAAGATTGAAGAGCTGCGTCTGGTAGGCAATGACAACTCGCTGAACATCGGCGACGAAATCTCTCGACTGCAAGAGAAGAGCAATACGCTCACCGAAAGCATTTTCGGCAACCTGACCAGTTGGCAGATCGCGCGCATGGCGCGTCATCCGCGTCGTCCGTACACGCTGGACTACATTCAACACATCTTCACCGAGTTCGACGAGCTGCATGGCGATCGCCACTTCTCCGACGACGCCGCTATCGTCGGCGGCATTGCCCGTCTGAACGAGCAGCCGGTGATGGTGATCGGTCATCAGAAAGGCCGCGAAGTGCGCGAGAAGGTTCGCCGCAACTTCGGCATGCCGCGTCCTGAAGGCTACCGCAAGGCCTGCCGCCTGATGGAAATGGCCGAGCGCTTCAAAATGCCGATCCTGACCTTCATCGACACGCCGGGCGCTTATCCTGGCATCGACGCCGAAGAGCGTAACCAGAGCGAAGCCATTGCCTGGAACCTGCGGGTCATGGCGCGCCTGAAGACCCCGATCATTGCCACCGTGATTGGCGAAGGCGGTTCGGGCGGCGCGCTGGCCATCGGCGTGTGCGATCAACTGAACATGCTGCAGTACTCGACCTACGCGGTGATCTCGCCGGAAGGCTGCGCGTCCATTCTCTGGAAAACCGCCGAGAAGGCGCCGGATGCCGCCGAAGCGATGGGCATCACTGCCGAGCGTTTGAAGGGCTTGGGCATCGTTGACAAGGTGATCAGCGAGCCGTTGGGTGGCGCGCACCGTGATCCGGCCGCTGCCGCTGCATTGATCCGCGAAGAATTGAGCAGCCAACTGAGCATGCTTCAGAAGTTCGATAATGACGCGCTGCTGGCCCGTCGTTACGACCGCCTGATGAGCTATGGCCTTTAACCGGACCGTTCTGCAACAGGAGCGTCACCGAACCCGGTGATGCTCACCGGTCCGGCGAGCTTTAAGCAGGGTTAACCAGCATGAGCAAACCGGACAGCATCACACTCGCACTCTCCAGACGTCTGCTGTCGCGCCTCGAACCCTGGCGCGCTGCAGTCGCCTGGCGCGTCGCATTCTCAGGTGGGCTCGATTCCACTGTCCTGCTTCACCTGCTGGCGGAACTTGCCAGGGTTCACGCGCTTCCTCCGCTGACCGCTGTTCACGTCAACCATGGCCTTCAGGCGGTGGCTGCTTCGTGGCCGGTGCATTGCCGGCAGATGTGTCAGATTCTGGGGGTGCCGATGGAGGTCATCGACGTCCAGGTGCGCCCCTGCGCGAGCCTCGAACAAGCCGCGCGTGACGCTCGTTACGCCGCGTTCAACTCAACCCTCGGGCCCGGCGAGGTGCTGCTTACCGCCCAGCACCGTGACGATCAGGCCGAGACGCTGCTGTTCCGTCTGCTGCGTGGCGCCGGGGTGCGCGGGCTGGCCGCGATGCCGGCGCAGCGTCCTTTGGGCGCAGGACAGTTATTTCGGCCGCTGCTGGATGAATCTCGCGCTACCCTCGAGGCTTATGCCCGGGAACAGGGGTTGAGCTGGATCGAGGACCCGAGCAACAAAGACAGCCGCTTTTCGCGCAACTACCTGCGCAGTCATGTACTGCCGCTGGTGACAACGCGCTGGCCGCAAGCGATCGCGAGCATGGCCCGCAGCGCCGCGCATCTGGCCGAAGCCCAGCAGTTGCTGGACGAGCTGGCGGTGCAGGATCTGGCTCTCGCCGATACGCCGTGCCCCTGGCCGTGGCTGGACATGCCCTCCCTTGAACTGGCGCCGCTCGAAGCGCTGTCACCCGCCCGGCAACGCAACGCACTGCGCCACTGGCTGGCGCCGCTCACTCGATTGCCGGACGCCGATCACTGGGTGGGCTGGGACTCGTTGCGCGACGCCGGGCCGGACGGTCGCCCCATCTGGCGACTGGCCGATGGTCAGATGCACCGAGCCGAAGGGCGTATCTGGTGGCTGTCGGGGATCTGGCTGAAAAACGTCGCCGGCTCGCAGCACTGGTCCATGGCGTCGCAACCTCTCGCGCTGCCGGGCAACGGCATGCTGCAGATCCTCGGCGCTGCGCCTGCGGGTGGCTTGCATGTGCACTACCGCCAGGGCGGCGAAACTTTCGATGTGCCGGACAGAGGCCGACGCGACCTGAAAAGGCTGCTCAACGAGAAGGGCGTGCCGGTTTTTCTGCGCGGCCGATTGCCGCTGTTGTACCGCGGCGAGCAGTTATTGGCCGTGGCAAACCTTCCGGGACTGGACGCCAGCCCCCGTGGCGACTGGCGATTGCACTGGTTGCCACCGACGAATGACCAAAGTTTGAGCTGAAAGGGCCTTTCCGGTAGACTACGCTCCCTTCTTGATACAGCTTATGTCGATCCTTCCGGAACGACGCAAGTTGCCGATTACCAGCCAGTTTTTACTGGACGATTCTCAAAAATGTGGCAAACCACGGACAGACCTTTTCAAGGCCGGTCGCTGATTTGGGCGCGACAGATTCGAAGATCCACAGTGAAACACGCAGGTTGTCGGGGGCTTCGGCCTTCCTTCGCTTTCCCCGGCGGCTCTGACCGCTTTAACGCAGACTTCTAGGGTTTTTCATGACGCGCTACATCTTCGTCACGGGCGGTGTTGTTTCTTCATTGGGGAAAGGCATCGCCTCGGCTTCATTGGCGGCCATCCTGGAGGCGAGGGGACTTAAGGTCACCATGCTCAAGCTGGACCCCTACATCAACGTCGATCCCGGCACCATGAGCCCGTTCCAGCACGGTGAGGTGTTCGTCACCCACGACGGCGCCGAGACTGACCTGGACCTGGGTCACTACGAGCGTTTCATTCGCACCACCATGACCCAGAACAACAACTTCACCACCGGCCGTGTGTACGAGCACGTCCTGCGCAAAGAGCGCCGTGGTGATTATCTGGGCGCGACCATTCAGGTGATCCCGCACATCACCGACGAAATCAAGCGTCGCATCATCAAGGGCGCCGGCGATGCCGACGTCGCCATGGTCGAAATCGGCGGCACCGTGGGCGACATCGAGTCGCAGCCGTTCCTCGAGGCGATCCGTCAGCTGCGTTTCGAAGTGGGCGCCAAGCGCGCCATGCTTATGCACCTGACACTGGTTCCGTACATCGCCACCGCGGGCGAAACCAAGACCAAACCGACCCAGCATTCGGTCAAGGAACTGCGTTCGATCGGCCTGCAGCCAGACGTACTGGTCTGCCGTTCCGACCACCCGATCGACATTTCTTCGCGCCGCAAAATCGCGCAGTTCACCAACGTTGAAGAGCGCGCGGTCATCGCCCTCGAAGACGCCGACACCATCTACAAGATCCCGGGCATCCTGCATTCCCAGGGCCTTGACGATTTCGTCGTCGAGCGCTTCGGCCTGCAGTGCGGCAGTGCCGACCTGTCCGAGTGGGAAAAGGTCGTCGACGCCAAACTCAATCCGGAACACGAAGTCACCATCGCGATGGTCGGCAAGTACATGGAGCTGCTGGACGCTTACAAGTCGCTGATCGAAGCGATGAGTCACGCCGGCATCAGCAACCGTACCAAGGTCAATCTGCGCTACATCGATTCCGAAGACATCGAGAATCAGGGCACCGGCCTGCTCGAAGGCGTCGACGCGATTCTCGTCCCGGGCGGCTTCGGTCTGCGCGGCGTCGAGGGCAAGATCACGGCCGTGCAGTTTGCTCGCGAAAACAAGGTGCCTTACCTGGGCATCTGCTTGGGCATGCAGGTGGCAGTCATCGAGTTCGCACGTAACGTGCTGGGCTGGAAAGACGCCAACTCCACCGAGTTTGATCGCGCCAGCCAGCACCCGGTCGTCGGTCTGATCACCGAATGGGAAGACGCCACCGGTGCTGTCGAAACCCGTACCGAAACCTCGGACCTGGGCGGCACCATGCGTCTGGGCGCGCAGGAATGCCTGCTGGAACCGGGTTCTCTGGTGCACGATTGCTACGCCAACGACGTCATCGTCGAGCGCCATCGCCACCGTTATGAAGTGAACAACAATCTGCTGCCGCAACTGGTCGAGGCCGGTCTGAAAATCTCCGGTCGTTCCGGTGACGGCGCGCTGGTTGAAGTGGTCGAGTCCCCTGACCACCCATGGTTCGTGGCCTGCCAGTTCCACCCCGAGTTCACCTCTACGCCGCGCGATGGCCACCCGTTGTTCAGTGGCTTCGTCAAGGCAGCGCTTGCTCAACACCAGAAGAACGGCTGATAGGGATTTATCACATGGCACAGAAAATCATCCGCGTCGGCTCGATCGACATCGCCAACGACAAGCCTATGGTTTTGTTCGGCGGCATGAACGTCCTCGAGTCGCGTGACATGGCGATGCAGGTCTGTGAAGAGTACGTACGAGTGACCGAGAAGCTCGGCATTCCGTACGTGTTCAAGGCCAGCTTCGACAAGGCCAACCGTTCCTCGGTGACCTCCTATCGCGGCCCGGGCCTTGAAGAAGGCATGCGGATTTTCCAGGACATCAAGCAAGCGTTCGGCGTGCCGATCATCACCGACGTGCACGAGCCTGAGCAGGCCGCTGCCGTGGCGGAAGTCTGCGACATCATTCAGTTGCCGGCTTTCCTGTCCCGTCAGACCGATCTGGTCGTGGCCATGGCCAAGACCGGCGCCGTGATCAACATCAAGAAAGCCCAGTTCCTCGCGCCCCACGAGATGAAACACATCTTGGCCAAGTGCGTGGAAGCGGGTAACGATCAGTTGATCCTCTGCGAGCGCGGTTCGAGCTTCGGCTACAACAACCTGGTTGTCGACATGCTCGGTTTCGGCATCATGAAATCGTTCGAATACCCGGTGTTCTTCGACGTGACCCACGCTCTGCAGATGCCAGGTGGTCGCTCCGATTCCGCCGGTGGCCGTCGTGCCCAGGTGACCGATCTGGCCAAGGCCGGCATGAGCCAGGGTCTGGCCGGTCTGTTTCTGGAAGCCCACCCGGATCCGGACAACGCCAAGTGCGACGGTCCCTGCGCCCTGCGCCTGGACAAGCTGGAGCCGTTCCTGGCCCAGCTCAAGGCGCTCGACGAACTCGTTAAAAGCTTCCCGACGATCGAAACGGCGTAAAACCCGCTTCTCCGGCGCCGAGCCCTCCGGTAGAGTGCCGTTCGTTGTTTTCCCGACTAAAGGGTCGGGAAAATTGTCGTTTCAGGGCCTGCCCGTTGTCCTAGAGCCCTGAGACGCCGAATCGTTTTCCCAGCTGCGTCGTTTTCGTCAATCTTGGAGTGTTAACAACAATGGCAAAAATCGTCGACATCAAAGGTCGTGAAGTTCTCGACTCCCGTGGCAATCCCACCGTGGAAGCAGACGTGCTCCTCGACAACGGCATCATCGGCAGCGCTTGCGCGCCGTCCGGTGCTTCCACCGGCTCGCGTGAAGCGCTCGAGCTGCGTGATGGCGACAAGAGCCGTTACATGGGCAAGGGCGTTCTGAAAGCCGTGGCCAACATCAATGGCCCGATCCGCGACCTGCTGCTGGGCAAAGACCCGGTTGACCAGAAAGCCCTGGATCACGCGATGATTCAGCTGGACGGCACCGAGAACAAAGCCAGCCTGGGCGCCAACGCGATCCTCGCCGTGTCCCTGGCCGCTGCCAAGGCCGCCGCTCAGGACCAGGATCTGCCGCTGTACGCACACATCGCCAATCTGAACGGCACGCCGGGTGTTTACTCGATGCCGGTCCCGATGATGAACATCATCAACGGTGGCGAGCACGCTGATAACAACATCGACATCCAGGAATTCATGATTCAGCCGGTGGGCGCCAAGACCTTCTCCGAAGGCCTGCGCTGGGGAACCGAGATTTTCCACCACCTCAAAGCGGTGTTGAAAGCACGTGGCCTGAACACTGCCGTGGGTGACGAAGGTGGCTTCGCGCCGAACCTGAACTCCAACGGCGACGCGCTGGACGCCATCGCCGAAGCCGTTGCCAACGCGGGCTACAAACTGGGCACCGACGTGACCCTGGCGCTGGACTGCGCCGCGAGCGAGTTCTACAAGAACGGCAAATACGTGCTGAGCGAAGAAGGCGAGTACGACTCTGCCGGTTTCGCCGACTACCTGGCTGACCTGGTCAGCAAGCACCCGATCATCTCCATCGAAGACGGTCTGGACGAGTCGGACTGGGATGGCTGGAAAGTCCTCACCGACAAGATCGGCGACAAGATCCAGCTGGTGGGCGACGACCTGTTCGTGACCAACACCAAGATCCTGAAAGAAGGCATCGACAAGAAGATCGGTAACTCGATCCTGATCAAGTTCAACCAGATCGGTACGCTGACCGAAACGCTGGAAGCCATCCAGATGGCCAAGGCCGCGGGTTACACCGCCGTGATCTCGCACCGTTCCGGCGAAACCGAAGACTCCACCATTGCCGACCTGGCCGTGGGCACTGCGGCTGGCCAGATCAAGACCGGTTCGTTGAGCCGTTCCGACCGTATCGCCAAGTACAACCAGCTGCTGCGTATCGAAGAGCAACTGGGCGCCAAAGCGGTGTACCGTGGTCGCGGCGAGTTTCGCGGCTGATCGCAAAGATGGTAAAAAGGCAGCAGGCGTTGTAGGAAAAGTCACTGAAGCGTGACCTTTCTTGTCGTCCTGATCCATAAGCCCGGTGACCACCGGGCTTATGGGCATTTGAAATGGTCGGTTTTGCTGTCTTTATTCGCCGGGTAACAGATATTCACAATGCGCAGTCCTAACTGGTTGTTCCTCGTTCTGCTTTTGATGCTCGCTGGCTTGCAGTATCGCCTATGGGTAGGTAATGGCAGTCTCGCGCAGGTGGCCAGTCTGACTCAGCAAATCGCCGATCAACATGCCGAAAACGATGCTCTGCTGGAGCGCAACCGAGTCCTCGACGCGGAAGTGCTGGAGCTGAAAAAAGGCCTCGAAACCGTTGAAGAGCGTGCCCGTCATGAATTGGGCATGGTCAAGGACGGCGAAACCCTTTATCAGTTGGCACAGTGACGTTGGTGTAATGACTCAATCCCTTCCTGCCTTCTGGGCAGTGATTCCCGCAGCGGGCGTTGGCGCGCGCATGGCGGCAGACCGTCCCAAGCAATACCTGCAACTGGGCGGCCTCACGATTCTTGAACACAGCCTGCTTTGCTTTCTCGATCACCCCCGGCTCAAGGGCCTGGTGGTCAGTCTGGCTGTGGATGACCCTTATTGGCCGACGTTGCCTTGCGCGCTGGATTCCCGCATCCAGCAGGTCGCAGGCGGCAAGGAGCGTGCGGACTCGGTGCTCAATGCGCTGCTGCACCTGCACGCCAACGGCGCCGATGACAACGATTGGGTGCTGGTGCACGACGCGGCGCGCCCGAATCTGGCGCGTTCGGACCTCGATAATCTGCTGGGCGAGCTGGCGCATGATCCGGTCGGCGGCCTGTTGGCGGTGCCGGCAAAAGACACCCTCAAGCGCGCCGATGCCAATGGCCGCGTCACCGAAACCGTGGACCGCAGCCTGATCTGGCAGGCCTATACGCCGCAGATGTTTCGTCTGGGTGCGCTGCACCGGGCGCTGGCGGATAGCCTGGTGTCGAATGTGGCGATCACCGATGAAGCCTCGGCGATCGAATGGGCCGGGCAATCGCCGCGTCTGATTGAAGGGCGCGCCGACAACATCAAGGTCACCCGCCCGGAAGACCTCGAGTGGCTGCGCCAGCGACGGGTCGAATTCAACGGCCGATCGGCCTAAACGCTGTATTCCTCCCGCGACGCCAAGCCCGCTTTCAGATAATCCACCAGCTTTCTCACCTTGGGCGACAGATGTCGCTGCTGCGGGTACAGCGCCCAGACGGCGGTGTTCGGCGGCTGGTGGGCATCCAGTAACGACACCAGCGCACCGCGCTTGAGATGCTCCAGCACGTAGTAATCCGGCAGCTGACACAGCCCGACCCCGCGCAATGCCGCATCCAGCACCGCCTGCCCACTGTTGCAGCGCCAGTTGCCCTGCACCCGCTGGGAAAATTCCCGCCCGTTTTGTTGCAACTGCCAGCTGTCCGAACTGCCGATCAGGCAATTGTGTCGCGCCAGTTCCGACACGCTGTGGGGCCGGCCATACCGTTCGAGATAAGCGGGGGAGGCGCACAGGTACATCTTGCGCGGCGCCAGTCGTGCGGCCACCAGTCGTGATTCCTGCAAGCGGCCCAGCCGGATCGCCAGGTCCAGGCCTTCATGCACCAGGTCCAGCGTGTTGTTGGTCAGCTCGATGTCTACGCGCAATTGCGGGTATTCCTCCATGAAACGTGTCACCAGCGGGGCGATGAACCTTTCGCCGTACGCCACGGCGCAGGTCATCCGCAGCAGCCCCTTCGGCTCGCTGGTCAGGTCGGTGACCGCACGCAGCGCTTCCTCGCGTCCGTCCTGCAAGCGCTGGCAGTGATGCAGAAACGTCTGACCGGCTTCGGTCAGAGCGACTTTTCGGGTGCTGCGATAGAGCAAGCGTGTCTGCAAGCGCTCTTCCAGTCGCGCGATCTGGCGGCTGATGTGCGACGACGACACCCCAAGCCGCTCAGCCGCGGCGGTGAACTGCCCGCACTCGGCAACGGCGACAAACTCGTCCAGACCTTCCCAGCGATTGACGTGCATCGATTGTCCCTGCACAGCATTAATGTTTTGCTTTCAGGCGGATTATTCATCAACCAGCACTGCATTACACTCCGGGCTCGTATTTATTTAGCTGGAGATCATGATGATCAAGTCACGTGCTGCCGTTGCCTTCGCGCCCAATGAACCACTGCAGATCGTCGAAGTGGACGTTGAGGCCCCGAAAGCCGGCGAAGTGTTGATTCGTACCGTCGCATCCGGCGTGTGCCACACCGATGCCTACACCTTGTCCGGTGCGGATTCCGAAGGCGTCTTCCCGTGCATCCTCGGTCACGAAGGCGGGGGCGTCGTCGAGGCTATCGGTGAGGGCGTGACCTCCCTGGCCGTGGGCGACCACGTCATTCCGCTGTACACCGCCGAATGCCGCGAGTGCAAATTCTGCAAGTCCGGCAAGACCAACCTCTGCCAGAAAGTCCGCGCCACCCAAGGCAAAGGCCTGATGCCCGACGGCACCACCCGCTTCAGCTACAACGGCCAGCCGATCTACCACTACATGGGCTGCTCGACGTTCTCCGAATACACCGTAGTGCCGGAAATCTCTCTGGCAAAAATCCCCAAAGAGGCGCCGCTGGAGAAGGTCTGCCTGCTGGGTTGCGGTGTCACCACCGGCATCGGTGCGGTCCTGAACACGGCCAAGGTCGAAGAGGGCGCCACTGTGGCGGTCTTCGGTCTCGGCGGTATCGGCCTGGCGGCGATCATTGGCGCAAAAATGGCCAAGGCCTCCCGCATCATCGCGGTCGACATCAACCCGTCCAAATTCGACGTGGCCCGTGAACTGGGGGCGACCGAGTTCGTCAATCCCAAAGATCACGATAAGCCGATTCAGGAAGTGATCGTCGAAATGACCGACGGCGGCGTGGATTACAGCTTCGAGTGCGTAGGTAACGTGAACTTGATGCGTGCGGCGCTGGAATCGTGCCACAAGGGCTGGGGCGAATCAGTGATCATCGGCGTCGCTGGCGCAGGTCAGGAAATCTCCACCCGTCCGTTCCAGCTGGTCACCGGTCGCGTCTGGCGCGGTTCGGCCTTCGGCGGCGTCAAAGGCCGCACCGAACTGCCGAGCTACGTCGAAAAAGCGCAGACCGGCGAAATCCCGCTGGACACCTTCATCACCCACACCATGGGCCTGGACCGGATCAATGAAGCCTTCGACCTGATGCACGAAGGCAAAAGCATCCGTACCGTCATTCATTTCTGAGGAGCAGCGGCAAGCTCCAGGCTGTAAGCCGCAAGAGCGTCGTGTCATGACCTCTTGCCGCTCGAGGCTTGAAGCTTGTAGCTCGGAGAAGCCCATGAGTCTGGAAAACATTTCGTGCCAGAAAAGCTTCGGCGGCTGGCACAAGCGTTACAAACATCACTCCGATGTGCTCGGCTGCGACATGGTGTTCGCGGTGTATCTGCCGCCGCAGGCAGAGCAGGGCGGCAAGCTGCCGGTGGTCTACTGGCTGTCGGGGCTGACCTGCACCGATGAGAACTTCATGCAGAAGGCCGGTGCGCTGCGCGTGGCGGCGGAACTGGGGCTGATCATCGTGGCGCCAGACACCAGCCCGCGCGGCGCCGACGTGCCAGATGATCCGGACAAGGCCTACGACTTCGGCCTGGGCGCCGGCTTTTATCTGAACGCCACCGAGCAGCCGTGGGCGCGGCACTACCGCATGTACGATTATGTGATCAGCGAGCTGCCCGCGTTGATCGAGGCGCACTTTCCGGCCTCGGACAAGCGCAGCATCAGCGGGCACTCCATGGGTGGCCATGGCGCGCTGGTCGGTGCATTGCGCAATCCCGGCCGCTACCAATCGGTGTCGGCGTTCTCGCCCATCTGCAACCCGATGGATTGTCCTTGGGGACAGAAAGCCTTCTCTCGCTATCTGGGCGAAGACCGTTCGCGCTGGCGTGAATGGGACGCCAGCGTGCTCATTGCCGAGGCCACCGAGCGCTTGCCTCTGCTGGTGGACCAGGGCGATCGCGACGATTTCCTCGGCAATCAGCTCAAGCCGGAATCGTTGGTTCAGGCGGCGAAGGCGGCCGGTCATCCTCTGGAATTGCGCATGCAGCCGGGGTACGACCACAGCTATTACTTCATCGCGAGCTTCATCGAAGACCACTTGCGCCATCACGCCCGAGCCCTGGCCGGCTGAAGTCCTCGCCCTCAATTGCAGCGTCACGGGCAATTGCGCGCGGGCCGACCCTAATGTCGGTCAAAGTAGGTAGAATCACGCCCTGACTTTTTCAGGGCGTTTTTTTATGCGTATTGGCCACGGCTACGATGTGCACCGTTTCGCTGAAGGCGATGTCATTACCTTGGGCGGCGTGCGGATTGCGCACACGTCGGGTTTGCTCGCGCATTCCGATGGCGATGTAGTGCTGCATGCGCTGAGCGATGCCCTGCTGGGTGCTGCCGCGCTGGGCGACATCGGCAAGCATTTCCCGGACACCGATCCGCAGTTCAAGGGCGCCGACAGCCGGGTTCTGCTGCGTCATGTGCTCAAGCAAGTGCAGGCAAAGGGCTGGAAGGTCGGCAACGTCGACGCGACCATCGTTGCCCAGGCGCCGAAGATGGCCCCGCACATCGAAAGCATGCGCGCCTTGATTGCCGAAGACCTGCAAGTCGACATCGACCAGATCAACGTCAAGGCGACCACCACTGAAAAGCTGGGCTTCACCGGCCGCGAAGAAGGCATCGCCGTGCACGCCGTCGCGTTGTTGATCAGCGCATGACCGAACTCGAACTTCTGGGTCCGAGAGCTTACGGCGACGCACTGGGTACTGCTGTGCTGAAGGCCACTGCCGAAGATTTTCAGGTCGATGAAGTCCTCGACATTCCGCTGTCCGGCGATGGCGAGCACCTGTGGTTGTGGGTTGAAAAACGCGGCCTGAATACCGAGGAAGCGGCCCGGCGTCTGGCCAAGGCGGCCGGTGTGCCATTGCGAACCGTCGCCTACGCCGGTTTGAAGGATCGCCAGGCGTTGACCCGTCAGTGGTTCAGCATTCAGCTGCCGGGCAAGGCCGATCCGGACATGTCAGTGGCTGAAAACGATTCGCTGAAGATCCTCGATAGCAAACGCCACAAGCGCAAGCTGCAACGGGGCGCCCACGCGGCCAATGGTTTTACGCTGCGTCTGACGCAATTGCAGGCCGACAAGGCCGGGCTCGATGCACGTCTTGAGTCGATCAGGCAACACGGCATTCCCAACTATTTCGGCGCTCAGCGTTTCGGCCATGAAGGCGGAAACCTCGGTGAAGCCCGGCACTATGCCGAGCGTCAGGCCCTGCCCGAGCAGCGCAATGTGCGCTCTCGACTGTTATCCACTGCGCGCAGTTACCTGTTCAACCAGGTCTTGGCCGTTCGAGTCGCCGATGGCAGCTGGCAACGGGCGCAAGTGGGCGATCTGCTGGCGTTCACCGACAGCCGCAGTTTCTTCCCTGCTGGCGAAGCCGAGTGCAGCGACCCGCGACTGGCGATCCTCGATCTGCACCCGACCGGGCCGCAGTGGGGCGAGGGCGATTCCCCGGCTGCAGGCGCCACCGCCGCGCTTGAAAACAGCATCGCCGCGCGGGAGGCGTCGCTCTGTAACTGGTTGATAAAAGCGGGAATGGAGCACGAACGGCGCATCCTGCGACTGCCCATCGGGCGGTTGACGTGGCATTATCCCGAGCCTGACATTCTGCAACTGGAATTCGTCCTGCCGGCCGGATGCTTCGCCACCGCATTGGTGCGTGAACTCGTCGATCTCGCGCCGGCAGGGCAGACGGACAGCTCATGCGTATTCTGATTTCAAATGATGACGGGGTTATGGCCCCCGGGCTGGCTGCGCTGCATGGCGCGCTGGCCGGGTACGCCGAGTGCGTGGTGATTGCGCCCGATCAAGACAAGAGCGGCGCGAGCAGTTCGCTGACGCTGGACCGGCCCTTGCACCCGCACACCCTGGACAACGGCTTCATCAGCCTCAACGGCACGCCCACCGATTGCGTCCACCTCGGACTCAACGGCTTGCTGCCCGATGAGCCGGACATGGTTGTTTCGGGGATTAACCTCGGCGCCAACCTGGGTGACGATGTGCTGTATTCGGGCACCGTTGCTGCGGCGCTGGAAGGTCGTTTTCTGCAACGCCCGTCATTTGCCTTTTCATTTTTGTCACGTCAGGTCGATAACCTGGCAACTGCTGCGCATTACGCGCGGCTTCTGGTCGAAGCCCATGAACGCCTCGACCTTCCACCCCGCACCGTATTGAATGTGAATATCCCTAACCTGCCGCTGGCACATGTGCGCGGAATTCAGCTGACCCGTCTTGGCCATCGCACCCGTGCGGCGGCGCCTGTGCGCGTGGTCGATCCGCGCGGAAAGGCCGGTTACTGGATTGCTGCCGCAGGAGATGCCGAAGACGGCGGGCCGGGCACCGATTTCCACGCCGTGATGCAGGGTTATGTGTCGATCACCCCGTTGCAGCTGGATCGTACTTATCAGGACGGATTCAACAGCCTGAACGCATGGCTGGAGGGAATGGCCTGATGTCGCGTGAGCAAGATGATCTGTTACGACGTGGCGTGGGAATGACTTCCCAGCGTACCCGCGAGCGTCTGATTCAACGGTTGTGCGAAGAAGGCATCGCCAACACCCAGGTGCTGGACGTCATTCGCAAGACCCCTCGACACCTGTTTGTCGACGAGGCCCTCGCGCACCGCGCGTACGAAGACACCGCGCTGCCGATCGGCAACAACCAGACGATCTCCCAGCCTTACATGGTGGCGCGCATGAGCGAGCTGCTGTTGGCGGCGGGCCCGCTGGATAAAGTGCTGGAGATCGGCACCGGCTCGGGTTACCAGACCGCCGTGCTGGCGCAACTGGTGGAGCGTGTGTTCTCCGTTGAGCGGATCAAGGTGCTGCAGGATCGCGCCAAGGAACGCCTCGTCGAGCTGAACCTGCGCAACATGGTGTTTCGTTGGGGCGATGGCTGGGAAGGCTGGCCGGCGCTCGCGCCTTACAACGGGATCATTGTCACCGCGGTTGCTACCGACGTGCCTCAGGCCTTGCTGGACCAACTGGCACCCGGCGGTCGTCTGGTGATTCCGGTGGGGTCGGGTGAGGTGCAGCAACTGATGCTGATCATTCGTGAGGAAAACGGTTTCTCTCGCCATGTGCTGGGCGCCGTTCGTTTCGTCCCGTTGCTCAACGGACCATTGGCTTAATCGCTATTTTGCGAAGGCAATGAATTCCACAAGACGCAGCCGGTCTACAGGCTGGCGTTTTGCAACGATGCTTCGGCCAACTGCCGCAGCGCCGTCTCACACCAAGTTTTTCATGGCTGCCTGGTCTTTTCACGACGCAGGGCAGTTTCTTCTTCAGTCACCGGTAAAGGGAGTGGCGGGTGAGTCTCACAGTCATTCGGCAGCGTAGTGCTTCAACAAGTTTTCAGCGTCTGGTGATTGGAGTTGCCCTGAGTATCCTTCTGGTCGGCTGCTCCAGCACGCCATCGGGCGGCGTGCGGGTTGTCGACCGAAACGGCAAGTCGACGGTGCCGACACGTCAGCCGGTCACCACAGGTCAGTACGTCGTGAAGCGCGGCGACACGCTGTTTTCCATTGCATTCCGTTACGGCTGGGACTGGAAAGCGCTGGCCGCACGCAACAATATCCCAGAGCCATTCACCATTCATGTGGGTCAGACGATCCGTTTCGACGGGCGCGCCAGCTCGCCGTCCACGGCCGTGGCTTCTGGCTCGGCCAGCGTTCCGCAGACCACCACGAGCAGTTCGACATCGCCTTCCGGGTCGCTGAAAACCACCGTGATTTCAAGGCCCGTAGGCGCTGTCGCCGCCACGACGCCACCGCCGACCAGCAACTCGACGACCACGCCGGTCAACACAACCGTGGTCACCGGCGCCCGCTCTCCGAGCGGCTGGACATGGCCAACAAGCGGCGTTTTGATCAGCAAGTTCTCTTCAAACGGTAGTTTGAATAAAGGAATTGATATCGCTGGTGATTTGGGACAGCCTGTTTTGGCCGCGTCTGATGGGACCGTGGTATACGCCGGGAGTGGATTAAGGGGCTACGGCGAGTTGGTCATCATCAAACACAGCGATACCTACGTCAGTGCATACGGACATAACCGTCGGCTCTTGGTTCGGGAGGGACAACAGGTCAAGGCAGGGCAAAGTATTGCCGAGATGGGCTCAACGGGGACTGACCGGGTGAAACTGCATTTCGAGATTCGCCGCCAGGGTAAACCAGTAGATCCACTGGAATTCTTGCCACGTCGCTGATCGGTTGTCAGCCTGTTCCTGCGTAGAGGGGACAGGCTCAAGTGCTGCCATGGAAGAAGGCGTCACTGGAGCTTGAGGTCGAACTCACCAAAGGACTATAACAATGGCTCTCAGCAAAGAAGTGCCGGAGTTTGACATAGACGACGAGGTCCTCCTGATGGAGCCCGTAATCGTCCTGGATTCTGCAACGGATGAGAAGCCAGCTACACCTTCTGTTCGTGCAAAACCGAAAAACTCTGCAGCGCTCAAACAGCATAAGTACATTGACTACACGCGGGCACTGGATGCTACGCAGCTGTATCTCAATGAAATCGGTTTTTCCCCCCTGCTCTCCCCGGAAGAAGAAGTCCACTTTGCGCGACTGTCGCAAAGCGGCGATCCGGCTGGGCGCAAACGCATGATTGAGAGCAATCTGCGGCTGGTCGTGAAAATCGCCAGACGCTACGTCAATCGTGGTCTGTCATTGCTGGACCTGATCGAGGAGGGCAATTTGGGCCTCATTCGAGCGGTCGAAAAATTCGATCCGGAGCGCGGATTCCGGTTCTCTACCTACGCCACCTGGTGGATTCGTCAGACCATCGAGCGCGCGATCATGAACCAGACGCGCACGATCCGCCTGCCGATTCATGTGGTCAAAGAGCTCAACGTCTACCTGCGCGCCGCGCGGGAGCTGACGCAGAAGCTGGACCACGAACCCTCTCCCGAAGAAATCGCCAACCTGCTGGAGAAACCGGTCGGTGAGGTCAAGCGCATGCTGGGCCTCAACGAGCGCGTGTCTTCGGTGGATGTGTCGCTGGGCCCAGACTCTGACAAGACGCTGCTCGACACGCTCACGGACGATCGTCCTACCGACCCGTGCGAGTTGCTTCAGGACGATGATCTCTCCCAGAGCATCGATCAATGGCTGTCCGAGTTGACCGACAAACAGCGTGAAGTCGTTGTTCGTCGTTTCGGGCTGCGCGGGCATGAAAGCAGCACGCTGGAAGACGTCGGACTGGAAATCGGACTGACCCGCGAGCGTGTACGCCAGATTCAAGTGGAAGGGTTGAAGCGCCTTCGCGAGATTCTCGAGAAGAACGGCTTGTCCAGCGAGTCACTCTTTCAATAAGCGTAGAGAGTTGGCGTAAGTTACATCGAGCAACACGAAAGCCCCGACGAGTCGGGGCTTTTTTTATGTCGGTTGAAGGTGGTTTTGATGGAGTTCCCATGACAGCGATTTGATGGGCCGACGTTCGTTTTCACAATCAGGTAAGTGATGCTTACTCAGGCTGTAAGCCGTTTCTTACGCGTAATGTGAGTTATCGTCTCTTCTTTGGCGGATCATGTCTCCGTCAGTTGCAAGTCAGTCGCTATCTCTCTGATTCAATTGATAATTTTAAGAGAGTGTCAGCCAGTGTCTGAATTTTCCTGAAAACTCTCGGGCCTTGCCCTGACGGTTTAAATCACTAAGATCAGTCCTGTACCGACGGATTGGTACAGGCGGTCAAGGACGACTGCTCAAGGACATCGCAGGATGCGATTCATCAGGATGATGAAAAAGGATTGAAGGGATTATGGAAAAAATGTGGGCGGGTCAAACCGCCCCTTTTTTTCGCCTGCTGAAAAGTGAGGCCGTGTGGAGGCCCAACGCAAAAAGGCCCCGAAGGGCCCTTTTTATCAGCAAGCGCTTAGCGCTCCAGATCGGCTATCTTGCCGGTCTTGCCATCCCACTGCGCCGCATCCGGCAGCGCGTCTTTGCGTTCCGTGATGTTGGGCCAGACGTCAGCCAGCTCTGCGTTCAGCTGAATGAAATTCTCCATACCGGCCGGAATCTCGTCTTCCGAGAAGATCGCGTTCGCCGGGCATTCAGGCTCGCACAGGGCGCAGTCGATGCACTCGTCCGGGTGAATCACCAGGAAGTTCGGGCCTTCGTAAAAGCAGTCCACCGGACAGACTTCTACGCAGTCGGTGTACTTGCACTTGATGCAGTTGTCGGTGACGACGAAGGTCATTTCTAATTCTCTCCTCAGGCGGCGGCAGCAAGGCCGTTCAGTCCGGCTTGCCAGGTACGGGACGTCCCCCGGCCGTAAAACTCAGCTTATCGAGCAACGCGGCAGGTAAGGTGTCCTGCGCGGCGATGTCCGACCTTGGTTCGCTGCGTTCAAACGCGGCCAGGTGCGCTGTAAAGCCAGGCTAAAAGCTCACAGCGTCCCGAACCGCGCGGGATTCTAACAGCTTGTTACGAATGACGTTAGATGCGTGTCTTCATCGAATACAACAACTCAAGCGCCTGTCGCGGCGTCAGGTCGTCGATCTTCAGGTTCGACAACTCGTCCAGAACAGGGTGCGGCAAACTTGCGAACATATCGCTCTGCATCGGCAGCGGAGGTTTGCCCGGCTTGGCCTTGGGCTGTTCGTGGGGCAGGCTGGTGGTCTCCAGCCGCAACAGATGCTCCTTGGCCCGCGTGATGACGCGCCCCGGCACACCCGCCAGTTGCGCCACGGCAAGACCATAACTTTGACTCGCCGGGCCCGGCAGCACGCGGTGCAGGAACACAATGCGCTCGTTGTGCTCGGTGGCATTCAGATGCACGTTAGCCACCAGCGGCTCGCTCTCCGGCAAAACGGTCAGCTCGAAGTAATGCGTGGCGAACAGCGTGTACGCACGCAGCTGGGCGAGGCATTCCGCCGCAGCCCACGCCAGGGAAAGCCCGTCGAAGGTGCTGGTGCCGCGTCCGACTTCATCCATCAGCACCAGGCTTTTGTCGGTGGCGTTGTGCAGGATGTTCGCCGTCTCGCTCATCTCCACCATGAAGGTGGAGCGTCCGCCGGCCAGGTCATCGCTTGAACCGATACGCGTGAAGATACGGTCGACCAGCGAAAGCTCGCAGCTCGCCGCCGGCACGAAGCTGCCGATATGGGCCAGCAGCACGATCAAAGCGGTCTGCCGCATGTAGGTGGATTTACCGCCCATGTTAGGGCCGGTGATCACCAGCATGCGTGTGTTGTCATGGAGGTCCAGGTCGTTGGCCACGAACGGCGACGACAAGACCTGCTCCACCACCGGGTGACGACCTTGCTCGATGCGCATGCACGGCTCGTCGGTGAAGCGCGGACGGTTGAGGTCCAGGTTCAGCGCGCGCTCGGCCAGGTTACTCAGCACATCCAGCTCCGCCAGCGCGGCGGCGGTGTCCTGCAGCGGCGCCAAGTGACCGATCAAGTCTTCCAGCAGCGTCTCATAGAGCATCTTTTCCCGAGCCAGCGCGCGGCTCTTGGCCGATAACGCCTTGTCTTCGAATTCCTTGAGCTCCGGGGTGATAAAGCGCTCGGCGCCTTTAAGCGTCTGGCGGCGGATGTAATCGGCCGGCGCCTGCTCCGCCTGCTTGCTTGGCAGTTCGATGAAGTAGCCGTGCACGCGGTTGTAGCCGACCTTGAGGTTAGCCAGCCCGGTGCGCGCCTTCTCCCGGGTTTCCAGATCGATGAGGAACTGACCAGCGTTCTCGCTCAGGGACAGCAACTCGTCGAGCTCGGCGTCGTAACCGGTTTTCAGTACGCCGCCGTCGCGAATCACCGCAGGCGGGTTGTCAATGATCGCGCGTTGCAGCAGGTCGGCCAGCTCCGGGTAAGTGCTCGCGGTTTTCGCCAGTTGCTGGATGTGCGGCGCTTCAAGCTCGGCCAGTGCCAGCTGCAACTCGGGCAGTGCGCTTAGGGCATCACGCAGCCGCGCCAGGTCTCGCGGGCGGGCGTTGCGCAGGCCGATACGCGCGAGAATGCGCTCGATGTCGCCAATCTCTTTCAGCTGCGGCTGCAGGTTCTCGAAGCGGTAGCGCTCAAGGAAGCAGCCAATCGACTCTTGGCGGGCCTGCAGGATATTTAGATCGCGCAGTGGGCGGTTCAGCCAGCGGGTCAGCAGGCGCGTGGCCATGGCGGTCTGGCAGCGATCCATCACCGACTGCAGCGTGTTGTCGCGCCCGCCCGCCAGGTTGGTGTCGAGTTCCAGATTGCGGCGGCTGGCGCCGTCCAGAATCACCGTGTCGTCGAGACGCTCATGGCGCAGGCTGCGCAGGTGCGGCAAGGCCGTGCGCTGGGTTTCCTTGGCGTAACCCAGCAGGCAGCCGGCCGCGCCGATCGCCAGGGTCAGGTTCTCGCAGCCGAAGCCTTTCAGATCTTGGGTGGAGAACTGCTGGCACAGGCTTTTGTGCGCCGAATCGCGCTCGAAATCCCACGGCGCACGACGACGGGCACCACGGCGTTTTTCCGCTGGCAGCCCTTGGGGCCAGTCATCGGGAATCAGCAGCTCCACCGGGTTGATACGCTCAAGTTCGGCCAGCAGGTTTTCCCAGCCCTTGATTTCCAGCACGGTGAAATTGCCGCTGGTGATGTCCAGCACGGCGAGCCCGAACAGGCGTTCGTCACCCAGCACGGCGGCGATCAGGTTGTCCCGACGCTCGTCCAGCAAGGCTTCGTCGCTGACGGTCCCCGGCGTGATGATGCGCACCACCTGACGATCAACCGGTCCTTTGCTGGTCGCCGGATCGCCGATCTGTTCGCAGATGACCACCGACTCGCCCAGTTTCACCAGCTTGGCCAGATAGCCCTCCGCCGCGTGATAGGGGATGCCGCACATGGGAATGCTTTGCCCCGCTGACTGGCCGCGCGCGGTCAACGTGATGTCGAGCAGCTTGGCCGCCTTCTTGGCGTCTTCGTAGAAGATCTCGTAGAAGTCACCCATGCGATAGAACATCAGCTGGTCGGGGTGCTGATTTTTCAGCCGCCAGTATTGCTGCATCATGGGGGTGTGCGAGGACAGGTCGGAAATTGCTTTATTCATCAGTTATTTAGGCAAATTCTGTAGGAGGTTGAGGCAAGTTTCGGGCGACGAAAGGGATTCCACCTACGTGGCCCGACGTCATATCCGATTGCTTTTGCGATGGCGGCAAGGTTACCACGCACGCTCTCGGGCCGCAGGTCCGGCTGATTCGTCACGGCGCGTTTCCGAACCGACACGAAGCGCTTCGAGCTGGCTAGGATGTCGAGCACCGCCCGACTGGAGGCGGCATCATCGACAAGGATTGCCCTATGCAACGCAAGCGAGGACGAGATTCAACCAACGGCCGTTTCATCCCTCTGGAGGAGGCCAGACGACGTCCACGGGAGACCATCGTGGAAACCGTCAAGAAACCCTGCCCCGAAAAACCGGAGCGCAAATAAGTGTCTTGCAGGCGTGATCCGGATTCAGGTCGCGTCCTGTATTGCACATCCATCCTGCTGGTGTAGCGTGTCTGCTTTGCCTCAACCGATACGGAGAACCCCTTTGGACGATATCACCCATCTGGCAGCAACCCTGGGTCAGCAACTGTTGGCAGCGGGCGCGCAGGTCAGCACGGCCGAATCCTGCACCGGAGGCGGCATCGCTGAAGCCATCACCCGTATCCCCGGAAGTTCGGCCTGGTTCGAGGCCGGGTATGTCACCTACTCCAACCGGCAGAAGACCCGACAACTGGCGGTGCCGGAAGCGTTGTTCGCCCAGGTCGGCGCCGTCAGCCGCGAAGTGGTCGAAGCCATGGCCAGGGGCGCGCAGGCCAACAGCGGTGCGCAGTTTTCGGTCGCGGTCAGTGGGGTGGCCGGGCCGGACGGGGGCTCCGCGGAGAAACCTGTCGGTACGGTGTGGGTCTGCTGGGGCGTGGCGGAACGATTGATCGCCGAGCGCTTTCTATTTGCAGGTGACCGTGATGCGGTCCGCCGACAAACGGTGAGCGCCGCGCTAGAGGGGCTTGTACGCCTCTCTCGCGGAGAAATACCAAATCAGGGGTAGGCGCGCGTCAGACCCTGTGGAATAATACTGGCTACTTATACAGTTATATCGGCCGTCAAGGCCTAACCTATTACGAGAGGATTCAATGGACGACAACAAGAAGAAAGCCTTGGCTGCGGCCTTGGGTCAGATCGAGCGTCAGTTCGGCAAAGGTGCCGTAATGCGCATGGGTGACCATGACCGCCAGGCTATTCCTGCTATCTCCACCGGCTCGCTGGGTCTCGATATCGCACTCGGTATCGGTGGCCTGCCAAAAGGCCGGATCGTTGAAATCTACGGCCCGGAATCTTCGGGTAAAACCACCCTCACTCTGTCCGTCATCGCAGAAGCCCAGAAAATGGGCGCCACCTGCGCATTCGTCGACGCCGAGCACGCGCTCGATCCAGAGTACGCCGGCAAGCTGGGCGTCAACGTCGATGACCTGCTGGTTTCCCAGCCAGATACCGGCGAACAGGCCCTCGAAATCACCGACATGCTGGTGCGCTCGAACGCGATCGACGTCATCGTCGTCGACTCCGTGGCCGCTCTGGTACCAAAAGCTGAAATCGAAGGCGAAATGGGCGACATGCACGTCGGCCTGCAAGCCCGATTGATGTCCCAGGCGCTGCGCAAGATCACCGGTAACATCAAGACTGCCAACTGCCTGGTTATCTTCATTAACCAGATCCGTATGAAGATCGGCGTGATGTTCGGCAGCCCGGAAACCACCACCGGTGGTAACGCATTGAAGTTCTATGCGTCTGTTCGTCTGGACATCCGCCGTACAGGCGCGGTTAAAGAAGGCGACGAAGTCGTCGGTAGCGAAACCCGTGTCAAAGTCGTGAAGAACAAGGTGGCCCCGCCGTTCCGTCAGGCTGAGTTCCAGATTCTCTACGGTAAGGGCATCTACCGTAACGGCGAGATCATCGACCTCGGCGTGCTGCACGGTCTGTTGGAGAAATCCGGCGCCTGGTACAGCTACCAGGGCAGCAAGATCGGTCAGGGTAAAGCCAACTCCGCGAAGTTCCTGGCGGACAACCCGGAAATCGGCACCACCCTCGAACGGCAGATTCGCGAGAAACTGCTGACCGCAGCGCCAGATGTGAAAGCCCAATCGTCCCGCGTAGCGGCAGACGATGTGGCTGAAGTCGAAGCTGACGCGGACATCTGATCCCCGCCATGCCGGCTGTGCTTGATACGCCCGTCGCTGTAAGGCGTACTGCAATGGACCTGCTCGCACGACGCGAGCATGGTCGTGTCGAGCTGACGCGCAAACTGCGTCAGCGCGGCGCTCCCCCCGAATTGATTGACGCAGCGCTCGACCGTTTGACGGAAGAGGGGCTGCTGTCCGAATCCCGATACCTCGAAAGCTTCGTTTCCTACCGTGCCCGTTCTGGCCACGGCCCTTTGCGCATTCGCGAAGAGCTGGGGCAGCGCGGTTTGCCGCGTCCGGACATTGAGCAGGCGCTGCGCGAGTGCGGCGTCGACTGGTGGGAGAAGCTGGAAGCGCTGTGGCAGCGCAAGTTCAGCGGCCAGTTGCCCAGAGATGCCCGCGAACGTGGGCAGCAGATGCGTTTTCTGAGTTATCGCGGATACCCGCCCGAGCTGATTGGTCGTTTGCTGAGTGGCAAGGGCAACGACGACTGACGCTTGATCTGCCTGAAGGCGCGCAGACGCGCCCTCAAGCATTCACCCTCACATCGATTTCACAGGCTGGGTCTGCTGAGAAGGTAAAGGTGTCGACCAGTTCTCCTCCAGATTTATGCAGTCCACCAGTTCGCGCAAGCGGCCATGATTGCGGCCGTTGAACGCGAACGCCAGACGCGTGAGATGGCTGAACTGCGCTTCGTCATATTCGTCCTGATGGCCGTATTGCTGGAAGTCCCCACTTAACCGCAGATCGGCAAACCTGTCCTGCAGGGCTTCCAGCGCCTGTTCGCTCAAGGCGTGATGCATGCGGATGACAAAGGTATTCTTCAGCCAGCGGCTGGAGTGGAAGTTGCTGTAGAAGCGGTTGATCTCGGCGACGGCCTCATCGGCGCTGTACACCAGCTTCATCAGGTTCATGTCCGTGGGCAGAATGTATTTGTTCGCCTCCAGCTCATTTTTGATGAAACCGAGAGCGCCTTCCCAGAACGTGCCGCCCGGAGCATCCAGCAGCACGATGGGAACCAGCGGGCTTTTGCCGGTCTGGATCAGCGTCAGCACTTCCAGTGCTTCATCAAGGGTGCCAAACCCGCCCGGGCAGAGCACCAGCGCATGGCCTCTTTGACGAAAAACAGCTTACGTGTGAAGAAGAAGTGGAACGGCAGCAGATTCCCGGTGCCATCCACGGTCGCATTGGCGTGCTGCTCGAACGGCAGGGTGATGTTGAAGCCCAGGCTGTGATCCAGGCCGGCGCCTTCGTGGGCCGCGGCCATGATCCCGCCACCGGCGCCGGTGATGACCATCAGGTCGGAGGCTGCCAGTTGCTTGCCCAGTTCACGGGCCAGCGCATAAACAGGATGTTCCAAAGGGGTACGGGCGGAACCGAACACGGTGACCTTGCGCCGGCCTTTGAATCGTTCGAGCACCCGGAAGGCATTCTCAAGCTCGCGCAACGCTTGCAGGGTGATTTTGGCATTCCAGCGATTCAGGTCGTCCTGGGCCATGCGCAGGACGGTCAGAATCATGTCGCGGTAGAGCGGAAGGTTGGGGCTGTCCGGGGCGACCGAACCGAGGAGTTCTTCGACTTTGGGGGTGAGGTCGATTCCGTTGCTCTGAAAGTGCTGAGACAACGCGTCACTGGGTACGTACGGCATTCACGCTTTCTCCTTCTGCAGAATCATTGACCGCCGCCAGGTGGCGGGATCGCGACGCGTCATGCGTCGGCGTGCGCAGCGCATCCGAAGGAAAGGGAGGCGTCAGACCTGCGCGGCGCCCGATTCTGGGCTAATCCGTGGTTGAAAAGAGAAAACATTGATGGCAACCGGCGCCGCAGGCAACCCTTTCTTGCATGCAAAATGTGATGAGGCATCAGGGGCACGGCGAAACGAAAAGCAGGCACCAGGATCAGCGATCAGGCAGCGCGCGAAAAGTGCTGAGTGGCGGGGATTTGAATAGTGGAAGTACCGGGGAGGGGAGAGCAAGACTGCGCGTTGAAAGGATTTCGAAACGCGCAGCCCATAAAGCGCGTTACATCACTTCTTGTGGGCAGGGGGCTTGGCAGCGCAATCCGCCGCTTTGATTTCCTGCGTCGTGATGAGCTTGTTGGTTTTGTATTCGGTGAACTGGTAACGCAGGATCGCGCCCTTGGCCATCAGCTGACGATAACCGGCATTGCGGCACACGCTACCGCCCAGCTGACCGCGGACGTCGTCCGGGTTTTCGCGCATCTGAGCCGCCTGGCCAGACTGCACGCTCAGGTGGTTGATCAGCATCTTCCCTTCAACGGTGTAGCCTTCGTCGAGGATGTCTTCGTTGATGGCGCGTGGCGTACCGACACTGCTTTCCTTCGCGACTTTATCAAGCATCTGGCTCAGTTCGTAATCCTGTTTGGACGCCGCGTTGGCGCACAGTGGAGCGACGAGCAAAAGCGTGAGAGTGGGGGCGATGAGGCGCAGCATTGAATTCTCCTGGTGCGTGGACGGGTGATGCAGAGGCTGGCCGTTGGACCGGCGACATCCCGAGGCGTTCACTGGGGGAGTGAGCTCTCAAGGCCGGGCAGTATAGGGGAGGAGCCTTGGCGGACACCAGAGAACACGGCGCGTCGGGCGGGTCTGATAGAATGCCGCGACTTTTCGACCTGCCGGATACCCTCGTGTCACTGCCTTCTTACCCTTCGATGACCCCGACTCTTTTTCACAGAAACTCTGTCGCCTGTCTGAGAGATGAGCGGGAGGAGGAGAGTACCAAGCCTTACCTTGCTCGCGGATCACGTGCGCCCAGGTGCCCGTACTGTCGAGTGATCGAAAGTCACTGCCTGTGCAGGTGGCGTCCCAAGGTCGAGGCAAAATCAGGGGTGTGCCTGATCATGACGACAAAAGAGGTCTTCAAACCCAGCAATACGGGTTGGCTGATCGCAGACGTGATCAAGGATAACCATGCGTTTGTGTGGTCACGCACCGAAGTCGATGAGAAGCTGATTGCATTGCTCAACGATCCGCAGTGGCAACCGTATCTGGTGTTTCCGGGGGAATATGTAGCGGCCGAGCGCGTCACCAATACCGTGACGATTAATCCGAATAAGAGACCGCTGTTCGTGCTGCTTGACGCTACATGGACTGAAGCGAGGAAAATCTTCCGTAAAAGCGCTTATTTTGACTCCATCCCCATTTTGAGCCTGATCCCCGAAAAGCTTTCACGGTACAAGCTCAGACGTTCCACGCGCAGCGAACATCTCTGTACCGCTGAAGTGGCCGCACTGTGTTTCGATCTGGCCGGCGACACTGAAGCAGCTTCGGCTCTAAGCTGCTACTTCGATGTGTTCAGTCAGCACTATCTAGGTGCCAAAAATCAGTTGCCCCTCGACTTGCTAAGCGATGCTCACCAAGAGCTCAAGGGCTATCTTGAGTAGTCATCAGTAAGGCTGGCGCCAGCGAGCCGCATCAAGACGGCTCGCATAGCAGCAGATCTCAGGCGAGGGTTTTCTTCGGCCACAACTGCGCCAGCAGCATCCCGGCCAGCATCAATCCGCAGCCGATATAGCCGCGCAGTTGCAACGCCTCGCCGAGAATCCAGGCGCCGGCGATGGCGGCGAACACGGCCTCCAGCGAAAGTATGATGGCCGCGTGGGAAGCAATGGCGTGTTTCTGCGCGACCACTTGCAGCGTGTAGCCGACGCCGACCGCGACGATGCCGCCGTAGAGCAGAGAGGGGGCCGCAGCGATGATCGCGTCGAGGGCGATTGGTTCGAAAAGGACTGCCAGCAACAGGCTCACCACCGAACACGTGGCGAACTGTAAGAAGGCCAGACGGATCGGGTCGTGGCGACTGGCGAACAAGCTGACCAACACCACATGCCCGCCCCACACGAACGCGCCGATCAACTGCAGCCAATCACCTGAGGCGACGTGAAAGTTATCGCCAATACTGAGCAGGCACATGCCGACCACGGCCAACAGGCAGCCCAGCCATGTGCCCAGCCCGGTTTTATGACCGAGCAGCAAGCCCAGCAGCGGAACGACAATCACGTACAGACCGGTGATGAAACCGGAGTTGGTCACGCTGGTAAACAGCAGGCCAACCTGTTGCAGGTTGATGCCCAGTGCCAGCGCCAGGCCCATGATGATGCCGGCGCGTAACATGCCACGATTGAGCAAAGGTTCCGGCACTCGGACCGTCTTGGCGTTGCGCAGAATCAGCGGGATCAGGCAGAGGGAGCCCAGCGCAAAACGCAGCCCCGAGAACAGGTACGGACCGATATGATCCATCCCGGCGGTCTGAGCAACAAAGCCGGTGCCCCAGATCAATGCGGTCAGGAGCATGAGCAAGTCCGCTCGCAGGGCATGGTTTGGCATGATGGCACTCGTCAGGTCGGGGGCGCAGACTTTGCCGTAAAGCGTCAGGCTTGACCACCCCGACTTCGCTGGGCATCCTTGGCGCCGCTCACGCACGGTCCCTGTGTCAAGATGTCGCGGGCTGCCTCATTAGGTGTTGAATTCGTCGGCGCTGAGTCACTTAAAGGATCATGAAATGCCATACGAAATCCTGATTGCCGACGACCATCCCCTGTTTCGCAGCGCCTTGCATCAGGCGCTAAGCCTGGGGCTCGGGCCGGATGCAAGGCTGGTCGAGGCCGAGAGCATCGCCGATCTCGAAGCGCGACTGACCGAAAAGTCCGATTGGGATCTGGTCCTGCTGGACCTGAACATGCCCGGCGCCTATGGCTTTTCGGGCCTGGTGCTGTTGCGCGGTCAGTACCCGCAGGTGCCGGTGGTGATGGTCTCTGCCCAGGAAGAGGCTGCGGTGGTGGTCAAGTCCCGGGAATTCGGCGCCAGCGGTTTCATCCCGAAATCCAGTTCCCTCGAAACCATCCAGAAGGCCGTGCGAACGGTGCTGGATGGCGATGTCTGGTGGCCCCCGCAGGTCAACGAAAGCATCAGCGTGTCACCGGAGGCCAAGGCCGCCAGCGAAGGCCTTGCCAGCCTGACGCCCCAGCAGTTTCGCGTGTTGACGATGGTCTGCGAGGGGCTGCTGAACAAGCAGATCGCCTACGAGCTGAGCGTGTCGGAAGCAACGATCAAGGCCCACGTCACGGCGATCTTTCGCAAGCTCAATGTGCGCACGCGAACTCAGGCGGCCTTGCTGCTGCAACAATTGGAATCCATTCCGCAGAGCTGATTCCCCTGAATCAGGCTGAACCCGGGCTGTACGCGGTCGACCTTCACACTTTTTTGACCGTCGCCGCACTAGCCTCCACCGCTTTCATTCATCAGTAGTTTCCCTATGACGTCCCCATTCAAAGGCCAGACCGGCCTGAAACGTATTCTCAACGCATCTGGCTACTCCTTCGACGGCCTGACCGCTGCATTCAAAGGCGAAGCGGCGTTCCGTCAACTGGTGCTGCTCAACGTCGTGTTGATCCCGCTGTCGTTCATGTTTCACGTCAGCCGCGGCGAGCGCGCGATCCTGATCGCGGTGTGCCTGTTGGCGCTGATCGTTGAGCTGCTGAACTCGGCGATCGAAGCCGCGATTGACCGGATCTCTCTGGACCGTCACCCCTTGTCCAAAAACGCCAAAGACATGGGCAGCGCCGCACAGTTCGTGGCGCTGAGCATGATTGCTGTGGTCTGGGGCCTGATTCTGCTGGGCTGACAGTCGCCGTCAGACAGCCGGGCGGCGCCTCAGGCGATGCTCGGCAGGACGATCTCGTCGCTGCGATTCACGCCGGCGGTGAATGAGCGGCAGAGGTCGAGGAATTCGCGAATGGCCGATGTCTGGTATTTCTGCTTGTGCCAGATGAAGTAGAACTGCCGCACCAGATCCAGCTCCGGCGTTTCAACGGCCACAAGGCTGCCCCGGCGGAAAGCGTCACGCAGGGCCAGACGCGAAATGCAGCCGATCCCCAGCCCGGACTCGACGGCGCGTTTGATCGCTTCGGTGTGTTCCAGCTCCAGCCTCACGTTCAGGCTGTTCAAGTGATGACGCATGGCCTGATCGAAGGTCAGGCGCGTCCCCGAACCCTGTTCCCGCAAGATCCACGCCTCGTGCGTCAGTTCCTCAAGGGACGCCCGGCCCTTTTTGGCCAGGGGATGCTGAGGGGCGCAAAACACCACCAGCTCATCCTCGACCCAGGTCTGCACTTCGATGTCGGGGTGGCTACAGTCACCTTCGATCAAACCCAGATCAATCTCGTAATGAGCGACCTGCTGAACGATGTTCGCCGTGTTTTGCACGTGCAGCTTTACCTGGCTCTCGGGGTGGCGCTGCATGAAGCTGCCGATCAACAGCGTGGCGAGGTAGTTACCAATGGTGAGGGTCGCGCCGACTGCCAGCGAACCAAAGCCAGACTTGCCGTTGAGCAGGTCTTCGATCTCCTTGGCCTGATCCAGCAGCGCGACGGCCTGTGGCAACAGCTGCCGGCCGGTCGCGTTGAGGCTCAGCCGTTTACCGGCGCGGTCGAACAGCTGGCAACTGGACTGGCGCTCCAGTTCGGTAATGGACGTGCTCGCCGCAGATTGCGACAAGGACAACAGGACCGCCGCGCGGGAAACGCTTTCCTGCTGGGCGACCGCGACGAAAACCTGGAGCTGACGGAGAGTAAATCGCATATCTATATAACCGATAACCTATATCTTGATAATTCAGTTAACAGATATTGTGTCTGCCACTAGAATGTCGCGCAATGGCGCACTGACCCGCGCAAGAATTTATCAGGAGCTCCCACGTACCATGAGCAACATGAATCACGAGCGTGTCCTCAGCGTTCATCACTGGAACGACACCCTCTTCAGTTTCAAGTGCACCCGTGATCCTGGCCTGCGCTTCGAGAACGGTCAGTTCGTCATGATCGGTCTGCAGCAGCCAAACGGGCGCCCGCTCATGCGTGCCTACTCCATTGCCAGCCCGAACTGGGAAGAGCATCTGGAGTTCTTCAGCATCAAGGTGCCGGACGGTCCGCTGACCTCGCAGCTGCAGCATCTGAAGGAAGGCGACGAGATCATCATCAGCAAAAAGCCTACGGGCACGCTGGTGCTGGACGACCTCAAGCCGGGCAAACACCTTTATCTGCTCAGCACCGGTACCGGTCTGGCGCCGTTCATGAGCGTCATTCAGGACCCTGAAACCTACGAGCGTTTCGAGAAGGTCATTCTCTGCCACGGCGTGCGTTACGTGAACGAAGTCGCCTACCGCGAGTTCATCACCGAGCACTTGCCGCAGAACGAATTCTTCGGCGAGATGCTGCGCGACAAGCTGATTTACTACCCGACCGTGACCCGCGAGCCGTTCGAAAACGAAGGCCGCCTGACCGATCTGATGCGCAGCGGCAAGCTGTTCAGCGACATCGGCCTGCCGCCGATCAACCCGCAGGACGACCGCGCCATGCTGTGCGGCAGCCCGAGCATGCTCGACGAAACCAGCGAAGTGCTCAACAGCTTCGGCCTGACCGTTTCGCCACGCATGCGCGAGCCGGGTGATTACCTGATCGAGCGCGCGTTCGTCGAGAAGTAATCGCGTTCGGATACGACCCAATCGCCGATGAGTCATCCTCGCACTACCGCGAGGGTGACGTCATCGGCGAATAGGTCAGTACAGGCACCCGCCTTTTTGGGGTCTGAAAAAAACCGCCTGGAGGTCACGGACCAGGCGGTTTTTTTGTGGGCGGGTGTAAGCGGTTTATCAACCGGCGGCGGGGACGACTTCCAGCACGCAGATCACGCCTGCTTGCGGGTAATGCCAGCGCACGTCCAGATCCCAGAACTGCGCGCCGTAGCGTCGCTCTGGCGTGGGTGTCTGGTAGGCCGGTCGCGGGTCTTGAGCCAGGCACTGCTCGATCAGTTCGATCAGCGGTTCTTCGAGGCGCAGCCCCTGTTCGCGAGCCTGGGCCAGCGCCGCGTCTGCCCATTGCACCGGAATCATCTCCGGCGCGGCGGCGGCCATGCTGTTGCGCGCATCAACGATCACATCGGCATAAGGCACGTAGGGTTTGACGTCCAGCACCGGCGTGCCGTCCAGCAGGTCGATGCCTGACAGCCACAGGCGCCCGGCTTCGACCTTGTCCAGCTTGACCACCGACTGACCGATCCCGTTCGGCCGATGGGTCGCGCGCGTGGCGAACACGCCCATCGACTGATTGCCGCCCAGACGAGGAGGGCGCACCTTGAGTCGCGGCTTATCCTCCAGGGCCTGATGAAACAGAAACAGCAGCCAGACATGGCTGACCTGTTCGAGGCCCTGCACGGCGTCACCCTGATCAAAAGGCGCGACCAGCTCCAGCACGCCCCGCGCGGCAGGCGCCAGTTGCGGCTGCCGGGGAATGGCGAACTTCTCTTTGAAGCACGAGCGCATAAAGCCGATCGGCGAGACGCTGTAGGCCTGGGTCATCGACGGATCTGCAGCACTTAGCCGCGTACGCGCAGGGTCAGGCCGCGCAGGAAATTGCGCAGCAGCTGGTCGCCGCAGACGCGGTAGTTGGTGTGACCGGCCTTGCGGAACAGGGCGCTGAGTTCAGGCTTGGACACCGGGAACTCGGACGCCTTGAGGATGGCGTGCATGTCGTCTTCTTTCAGCTCGAAGGCCACACGCAGCTTTTTCAGGACGATGTTGTTGGTGATC
Source organism: Pseudomonas sp. GW821-FHT02H06 (assembly GCF_059421525.1). Lineage (NCBI taxonomy): Bacteria > Pseudomonadati > Pseudomonadota > Gammaproteobacteria > Pseudomonadales > Pseudomonadaceae > Pseudomonas > Pseudomonas sp. GW821-FHT02H06. Next base: position 101,954 of record NZ_JBWKVD010000004.1, on the reverse strand, counting down.
GGCAGCTCGACAGGCAGCGGCGGGCGGCTCTCGTCTTTGCCACGCTTGAAGAACACCAGGCCGTCGAGGAAGTGCGCCATGACCTCGTCACTGCACGGCACGAAGCCTTCTTCTTCGTCTTTCTTCATGTAGGCCGCGACATCGGCTTTGGTCGCGTCGAACCCGCCGAGCTTGATGATATCGACCACTTTGGCGTCGTTGATATCAAGCATGTAACGGATGCTGCGCAGTACATCGTTGTTCATCATGGTGCGTGTATTTCCTGGAGATTCACAGATGAGCGCACGCAGGGTTGGATGCGGCGCTCATAAAGGGGGGATTCAGAATTTTTCTTTGTCGGTCATGTAGCGCCACTGGCCTTCAGGCACCTTGCCGATGGACACGCCGCCGATACGGATGCGCCGCACCGAAACAACCTTCAGGCCTACTGCCTCGCACAGTTGGGCAATAACGCCGGGCTGCGGGTTTTTCATGGCGAAGCGCAGGCGGTTTTCGTTCTGCCAGCTGGCTTTGACCTTCGGCAGTTCCTTGCCCTTGTAGGTCATGCCGTGGTTCAAGCGGTTGAGGCCGTGGGCAACCATGTCGCCCGAGATTTCGACGACGTATTCCTGCTCGATCTTGCTGCGGTCGTCGGTGAGTTTGCGCAGGATTTTCCAGTCCTGGCTGAACACCATCAGGCCGCTGGCGTTGGCTTGCAGCGTGGAAATCGCTTCCAGGCGCAGAAAGTGCCCTTTGAGGGGACGTCGACCGATGCTGTGGTCGGCGGACAACGTAGCGGGTGTGATCAACGCCAAGGCACTTTCAGGGGCCATGCCTGCAGGGGCGTTAAACAAAAGGGTAACGGATTCAGGCGTGTCGGCTTTTGCTTCCGCGTTCAGCACCACGGTCTGGTTTTCGACCTTGAACTGCGGCTCGTCGACGACAACGCCGTCCACCGTGACCCAGCCGCCTTCAATAAACAGCTCGGCTTCGCGACGGGAGCAGCCGACCAGCTCGATAAGGCGTTTGGAAAGGCGAATGGGGTCAGTCATGAGAAAAGCCGTAACAAAATGGAAAGGCGCCTATTGTACCCGCGCAGGCACCGTTAATCGCGGCCACATTGAAATTGCCTGGCGAATAAGCCTCCACTCGATGGATTTTTCCGGGAGCGACGCAGGTCTGCTCTCTATTCCTACATTGTCTGGAGCGAATTCATGACCAAATGGCTACCCGCCCTGCTGATGACTGTCAGTCTGCCGCTGCTCGCTGCGCAACCACCGGCCTACGGCCCACAGCTGGAAGGGTTTCAGTATCCGTTCCCGGCGCAGAACTTCAGCTTTGAATCCCAGGGTGCGCCCGTGCAGATGGGTTACATGGACATCAAGCCAACCGGCACTGCCAATGGTCGCAGCGTGGTGCTGCTGCACGGCAAGAACTTTTGCGGCGCTACGTGGGAAGGAACCATCAAGGCGCTGACGGGCGCGGGTTATCGTGTGGTCGCGCCGGATCAGATCGGTTTCTGCCGCTCCAGCAAACCGGCGGATTATAAGTACTCGTTTGAGCAGCTGGCGCAGAACACCAAAGCGCTGCTGACCCAACTGGGCATCGATCACGTCACCGTGGTCGGGCATTCAATGGGCGGCATGCTGGGGACCCGGTTTGCGCTGATGTACCCCGACCAAGTGGATCAACTGCTGCTGGTCAACCCTATCGGTCTGGAAGACTGGAAAGCCAAAGGTGTCCCGGATCGCAGCTTCGATGACTGGTACGCCCGTGAGCTGAAGACCAGTGCCGACAGCATTCGCAAGTATCAGCAGTCGACCTACTACGCCAATGAATGGCGGCCCGAGTTCGATCATTGGGTCGACATGCAGGCCGGCATGTTCAACGGCAACGGCAAGGAGGAGGTCGCCCGGGCATCTGCGCAGACCTACGGGATGATCTTCAATCAGCCGGTGTTCTACGACTTCGGGAAATTGAAAATGCCGACGGTGTTGTTGATTGGGCAGAAGGACAATACCGCCATCGCCAAGGACGCGGCGCCCGAGGAGTTGCGCAAGACGCTGGGCAATTACCCGGAGCTGGGCAAGGCCGCAGCGAAGCGCATCCCGCAGGCGACACTGGTGGAGTTCGCTGGGTTGGGCCATGCGCCGCAGATTCAGGACCCTCAGCAGTTCAACAAGGTGCTGCTGGAAAGTCTGAAGCGCTGATGCAGGGTTGCTTCACATGACCTTGAGCCGCATCCGCAATATCGGATGCGGTCGGCCGAGCCCGTCCAGCTCGGTCCGGCCCACCACTTCAAACCCCTGCCGTTCGTAAAACCCCCGCGCCTGAGCATTATGTTCGTTCACGTCCAGCTCGGTGATGTGGAAGTGCTCCATCGCGTAGTCCAGCAGTTGCTTGCCCAGGCCCGTGCCACGCTGGTCGGGGGCAATGAACAGCATTTCGAGTTTGCCCGGGGTGGTGCCGGCGAAACCGGTGATGCGCAGGTGCGAGTCGCGGGTGCAGAACAGGTTTACGGCGCCCAGGTACTGGGTTTCCAGCAGATGCCGGAGCAGCGTGATGTAGTTCTCGGGCAGAAAGTCATGGGTCGCGCGCACGGACGCCTCCCAGACCCGGGTGAGTTCGGCGAAATCGTGCTGCCTGGGCAGATAAATGACCGAGTTCCGGGTCATGTGGCCGCTGCTCCCTGGGTAGTGATCCTGATGTGGGGACGATAGCCAGAAAAAACAAACCCCGCCGTTTTACGGGCGGGGCTGGTGGAGGCGAAGCGGCGTGCGAGCCAGGGATTGAGCGTTAGATTGGCTCAGCCCACAGGTCGTACTCATCGGCATCCACTACGCGGCACATGACCTTGTCGCCTGGCTTGAAGTCACGGTCGCTTTCCACGAAGACGTTGCCGTCGATTTCCGGCGCGTCGAAGAAGGAACGACCGACGAAACCCTGCTCGTCCACTTCGTCGATCAGCACTTCGATTTCCTTGCCGATTTTCATCTGCAGGCGTGCGGCGCTGATGGCTTGCTGGTGCGCCATGAAGCGATCCCAGCGATCCTGCTTGATGTCGTCCGGAACAATCGGTGCATCCAGCAGGTTCGCCGGCGCGCCCTCGACAGGGGAGTACTGGAAGCAGCCGACGCGATCCAGCTGGGCTTCAGTCAGCCAGTCCAGCAGGTACTGGAAGTCTTCCTCGGTTTCGCCCGGGAAGCCGACGATGAATGTCGAGCGGATGATCAGGTCCGGGCACTGTTCGCGCCAGTTCTTGATGCGCGCCAGGGTCTTGTCTTCGAAGGCCGGGCGTTTCATCAGCTTGAGGATCTTCGGGCTGGCGTGCTGGAACGGGATGTCCAGGTACGGCAGGATCTTGCCCGCCGCCATCAACGGAATGATCTCGTCGACGTGCGGGTACGGGTAAACGTAGTGCAGGCGTACCCACACTCCCAGCGAACTTAGGGCCTGGCACAGCTCGGTCATGCGTGTGCGGACCGGCTGACCGTTCCAGAAACCGGTGCGGTACTTGATGTCGACGCCGTAGGCGCTGGTGTCCTGGGAAATCACCAGCAGTTCTTTCACGCCGGCTTTGACCAGACGCTGCGCTTCGTCGAGCACATCGCCAATCGGGCGGCTGACCAGCTTGCCGCGCATGGACGGGATGATGCAGAAGCTGCAGCTGTGGTTGCAGCCTTCGGAAATCTTCAGGTACGCGTAATGGCGTGGGGTCAGCTTGACCCCTTGAGGCGGCACCAGATCGATCAGCGGGTTGTGATCGAGCTTCGGCGGGGCGGCGTCGTGGACGGCATTGACCACTTGCTCGTACTGCTGCGGACCGGTGACGGACAGCACGCTCGGGTGCACGCTGCGAATCACGCTTTCATCCACGCCCATGCAGCCGGTGACGATCACTTTGCCGTTTTCGGCCAGCGCCTCGCCAATGGTCTCGAGGGACTCGGCCTTGGCGCTGTCGATGAAACCGCAGGTGTTGACCACGACCACGTCAGCGTCCTGGTAGGTCGGCACGACCTGATAGCCTTCCATGCGCAGCTGGGTCAGGATGCGCTCGGAATCGACCAGAGCCTTCGGGCAACCGAGGCTGACAAAGCCGACCTTGGGGGCGGCAGACGTGGTGACGGTGGACATTGACTAACCTCGGCGTAGGATGCCCGGCGTTTGGCCGAAGCATTGACTGGGCGCTTGGGGCGCCTCTGATCAAAAAGTGCGCAATTCTAGCGGCGCGTCGAACGATTGACCAGTGTTATACAGAGAATTACGACGAGTGCTGCGCTATGCTTCGCGGCGTTACGCCCGGCACCCCAAGTGGGCCGGGCGCATCGGAATTTACCGGTGCGGCGTGGGTCAATCCGACAACGCCGGATCGCGGCGCTCGAGTCATGGTTTCAGGAGTGGTAAATGGGTCACGCAACGAGTCAGGCAGAGGTCGGGCATTCTTCGGCGAAACCGTTGAGTCTGCTGGTGGGCGCGGTGGGTGTAGCCTATGGCGACATCGGTACCAGCCCGCTTTACACCATTAAAGAGGTCTTCGTCGGCGGCTATGGCGTGCAGGCCGGCCACGATGCCGTGCTGGGCATTCTGTCGCTGATCTTCTGGTCACTGATCTGGGTGGTCTCCTTCAAGTACATGGCCCTGGTGCTGCGCGCCGACAACGAAGGCGAAGGCGGCATCATGGCGCTAACGGCGCTGGCGCGAAGGGCTTCAGCCAAATACCCGAAGCTGCAGGCGAGCATGATCGTCTTCGGCCTGTTCGGCGCGGCGCTGTTTTACGGCGACAGCATGATCACCCCGGCGATCTCGGTGCTGTCCGCGGTCGAAGGCATGGAGCTGGCCTTTGACGGACTGGAGCACTGGGTGGTGCCGATTGCATTGGTCGTGCTGGTGGCGCTGTTTCTTATTCAGCGTCACGGCACTGCGCGCATTGGCGTGATGTTCGGCCCGATCATGGTGCTGTGGTTCGTGACCCTCGGCGTGCTTGGCGTTCACGGCATCCTGCAACAGCCGGAAGTGCTGCATGCCGTCAACCCGGTGTGGGCGGTTCGCTTCTTTATTGATCATCCCGGCATTGGCGTTTCGGTGTTGGGCGCTGTGGTGCTCGCACTGACCGGTGCCGAGGCGCTGTATGCGGACATGGGTCACTTCGGTCGCAAGCCGATCTCCCGCGCGTGGTTCGCGCTGGTCCTGCCGGCACTGGTGCTGAACTACTTCGGTCAGGGCGCCCTGGTGATTCAAGACCCTGAAGCGGTACGCAACCCGTTCTACCTGCTGGCGCCGAGTTGGGCCCTGTTGCCTTTGATTGCCCTGTCGACGCTGGCGACCATTATTGCTTCGCAGGCGGTGATTTCCGGGGCGTTCTCGATGACGCTGCAGGCGATTCAGCTCGGCTACATCCCGCGCATGTACATCCAGCACACCTCGAGCGACGCCCAAGGGCAGATCTACATCGGTGCGGTGAACTGGGCGCTGATGGTCGGGGTCATCCTGCTGGTGCTGGGATTCGAATCCTCCGGCGCGCTGGCCTCGGCCTACGGCGTGGCGGTGACCGGCACGATGCTCTGCACAACGATTCTGGTGGCGTCGGTCATGCTGCTGGCCTGGAAATGGCCGCCGCTGATCGCGGTGCCGATTTTGGTCGGATGTCTGTTCGTGGACGGTATGTTCTTCGCGGCCAACGTGCCAAAAGTCATTCAGGGCGGGGCGTTCCCGTTCCTGGCGGGTATCGCGCTGTTTATCCTGATGACCACCTGGAAGCGCGGCAAGCAGCTGTTGGTAGATCGCATCGACGAGGGCGGTCTGCCGCTGCCGATCTTCATCAGCAGTATTCGCGTGCAGCCGCCCCATCGCGTTCAGGGCACGGCCGTGTTTCTCACGGCCCGTGCGGACGCCGTTCCCCATGCGCTGTTGCATAACCTGCTGCACAACCAGGTGCTCCATGAGCAAGTGGTGCTGCTGACCGTCGTGTACGAAGACACCCCGCGCGTGCCAACGGCCCAGCGCTTCGAGGTCGAGGCGTTTGGCGAGGGCTTCTATCGCGTGATTCTGCATTTCGGCTTCATCGACGAGCCGGACGTGCCGGCAGCGCTGAGCCTGTGTCACCTGAAGGAACTGGACTTCAGCCCGATGCGCACGACCTACTTCCTCAGCCGCGAAACCGTGGTCTCGTCGAAACTGGTGGGCATGGCCCGCTGGCGCGAGGGCCTGTTCTCGTTCATGTTGAAGAACGCCAACGGCAATTTGCGTTTCTTCAAACTGCCGTTCAACCGAGTGATCGAGCTGGGCACGCAGGTGGAGATGTAAGCAGCTCCGCTTCGGCGGGGTTTAACCGGGAATGTGCCGGGTGTCACGCCGTGAGATTGATGGCGTATGCACTGGCCTCTTCCCGGCTGAAGCCGGTCCAACAGAGGTTGGCCTCACGTCAGCGGGTAGCTGAAACAAAAAAATCCCCGCAATCGCAAGAGAGCAGGGATTTTTTATGGGCGGGCGATTACTCCGCGGCGGGTTCTTTGCCCTTCCACTTGTCGATCACCGCACTCAGGCGCTTGGCCAGGGCCGGGTAGTCTTCGTCGAAGTGATGGCCCCCTGGCAGTTGCATCTTCTCGCCAGGTGCTGTGGTTTCCGTACAGCCGCTTTCATCCTTCTCTTCGATGCCGTAGACGCACAGCACCTTGTCGCCGGGCAGCTTGGCCATCTCAGGGCCTGTCGCCGCTTCCTTACCAGCTGCGCCCAACCAGCCTTCGACTGCAATCTCGAAGCTGCCGGTGCGGGCGAAGGCCAGCAGGATGATGCCGTCGACCCGCGCCTTGTCTTCTTCCGGCAAGCGGTTGTAGATCGCTGGCAACACGTCGGCGCCGAAGGAATAGCCCGCCAGGACGAAATGCTTGGCGCCCCATTTCTGCCGGTAATGGGCCATCAGCTCGCTCAGATCAGCGGCGGTCTGTTCTGGCGATTTGTGCTCCCAGTAGTAACGAAGGGTGTCGATGCCGACGACCGGGTAGCCACCCATTTTCGCCATGTCGCCCGCCACGTCCTTGTCCAGGTCGCGCCAGCCACCGTCGCCGGACAGGAACAGCGTGACCGTGTCAGAGGGCTGGGAAGACGGCACCTCAACCACCGGAATGTTCAGACCACCGTTGTCGTCACCCCCAATCAGGCGACGGCGCACTTCGTTGTTCAGCACCTGCGGGTACTTGATGTCGTAGTCGCTGATGCTGGTTTCGGTATTGGGTGCGTCACGGACCAGTGTGGCGCTTTCGTCGTCGGGGCCGTCGTTCCAGGCGACCGTCCACTTGCCGTGGGCGGCGGCCTTCGGCACAGGGTCAGTGCAACCCGGCTGATCGCGGACGAAGCCAACCGAGATGGCCCGGGCATTGTCGTTGTCCTGACCGGCCAGCCAGCGCCACGCCAGGGAAGCACCCGCACCGACACCGGCGACCAGATCAGGCGCGCCGTCGAGCTTTTGCAGCGCGGCATTGAAGGTCTTCGCCTGAAGCTGGCAATCGTCCTTCGGCAGCGTCACTTGTACGACCCGGGCCGAAGCGTCGTAGCTCAGGGCGAGCAGTTGTTTCTCGGTCAATGATTCTTCAGTGGTAACGGCGAGCGCGACCTGGGTTTTCACCTTGGTCGAAGGCACCACACGGATCAGCGCAGAGCCGTCATCCAGGGTGATGTGTTCAAGCGTCGGTTGCGCGGCGGGGCGGTTCCACAGCCAGAAACCCAATGCCACCACCAGAATTACCAGGGCTGCGAGCAAAAAGCGCCAGTAGCGTTGAATCATCAGCGTTTCACCAATCCAGTCAGGCCGCCCGCAATCAGGGCGGCGGTATCTGCCAGTGCCACGAGCGGATCAAGTCCTGCGGGCACGGCCATATAACGAGGTTCCCAGTCAGGCTGGAATTTGTCTTTGAAACGGCGCAGCCCCTGGAAGTTGTAGAGCTGCTCGCCACGGCTGAACACCATCGAGCCCAGACGTTGGGTCAAGGGCGCGCCACGTCGCGGTTGCAGCCCGGACAACGGCACCATGCCGAGGCTGAAGCGGGCGTAACCTTCTTTTTTGTAATGCAGGATCAGCCCGACCATCATGAATTCCATGGTCAGCTTCGGTGCTTCCGGGTGCGAGCGCATGAGGTCCAGGCTCGCCAGATCATTGCGCGAGGTCTCCAGCAAATTGGAGAACGCGACCGGCTTGCCCTGGAAGTGCACGATGGCGATCCGGAAGTGCTTGAGGTAATCCAGGCTGAAGCGCCCGAGGGAGAAGCCTTTCTCGCGCACGTTCTTGCCCATCAGCCACGCATCGGAAATCACTTTGAGCTCGTCCATGGGCGCTTGACCCACTTCGTAGATTTCCAGCGACAGACCGTCGCGCCCACCCCGATTCCAGGTGTAGCGCAGGTCCTTCATTTCCTTGCCCTTGGCTTCGATGTCGAACTTGTGCAAATCGACCCGGGCCTCTTCGCCCAGCTTGATCGCAGTCAGGCCGATGTCCATGTAGAACGGCAGGTTCTCCGCACGCACCTGATAGAACACCGGGCGGGCATGGTGAACGTCACACAGATCGCGGAACTGCCAGATCAGCTCGGCCCGCTGCTGGGTCGGGCCGATCGGATCGTACAGCGCAACCAGGCTGCGGCCGCGATGGGCGTACATCAGAAACGCATTGCCGTCAGGGTGCATCAGCACGGCCTTGTCGCCGGTCAGCACCAAACCGCCATCGGGCTGGCTGGATGCTTTGATGATCTCCGCGGCTTTGGCCAGCTGTGCCTCGTCTGGCAGGTTGATCACAGGGCGCGCGGTGCGCAGCAGCCAGGTCAGCGAGACGATCAGCAGCAACACCGCGCTTCCGAGCGCCGAGCGCAGACCCCGTGGGGCATCGGCGTCCAGTGTGAACTGCCACCACAGCTGGTGGCTGTAGGGCACGTCTTGATAGGCGAACAGCAGCAGCCAGACCGAAGCACCCAGCACGCAGACACTGGCGACCAGATACAGCGGTGAAAACGGCAGTTCCAGCAAGCGACTCGGACGGTAGAACGAGCGACGGAAGATGGTCAGCAGGCACGCGGTCAGCAGCAGCAGACTCGCTTCTTCCCAGTCGAAACCCTTGAGGATCGACAGAATGGAGCCCACAAACAGCAGAATCGTGGTCAGCATCCACGCCGCCGACAGGCGACGACGCAGGCCCTGCGCGAGCAACAGGCAGAGCACGCCGATCAGGCTGGCGCCGAAGTGAGAGGCGTCGATCAGTCGATGGGGAATGAGGAAGCCGAGGCTCTCCAGGCGGGTGTCGATCTCGGGGGTCGAGCCGGAAAACAGCAGCACCACGCCGGAGAGAAATACCAGCAACGCCAGAATCGGAGCGCCAAGGCCTGACGCAACGCGCATGGCTTGTTGCGCAAACAATAGTCGCTTGGCCTCGCTGTAAAGCAGTACCAGACAAGCGATCAGCAGCGGCATCACCACGTAGATCAGGCGGTACAGCAGCAGCGCGGCGGCCAGCGGTGCGGCGCCCAGCTCGTCGGCAAAGGCGGCGAGCAGAATGGCTTCAAAGACGCCGACGCCACCGGGCACGTGGCTGAGGACACCTGCGGCCAGGGCCAGCAGGTAAACCAGCAGGAACGCACCGAAGGGCGGGGCGGAGGGCAGCAACAGATAGAGGACGGCAGCAGCGGCGGCGACGTCCAGCGCAGTAATCACCAACTGCATCAGGGTCAGGCGTACGCCAGGCAGACGCAGGGTGCGGCGGCCGGCGCGGACCAGCAGGTTATGCGGGATCGTCTGTTCCGGCAGGCGTCGGCGATAGATGGCATAACCCAGAATCAGACTGAACGCGAGCACGGCGACTGCAACGGTTGCCAGTACCGGCACTGATACATGCAGAGCCAGCGAAGCGGCGGGCAGGTCGCTCAAGGTCGCGAGGGCAGCCAGCGGGGGAAGTGCGCAACCCAAGGACAGGCTGGCAAACAGGGTCATGTGGGCAACTTCGCCCGCACCCAGTCCCAATCGCGAGTAAAGGCGGTAACGAACCGAGCCGCCGGACAGCATCGACAGGCCTACGGCGTTGCCGATGGCGAACGCGCAAAACCCGCCCATGATCAGCGACTTCGGCGGCAGATCGACATTGGCGTAGCGACTGGCGGACCACTCGTAGCCCAGCAGAATCACGAACCCGATGGCAGTCGCCAGCACTGCGCCGGCCAGAGAAGGCAGCGGCACACTGAGCAGCGAATCCTGCAGAGCGTAGATGTCCAGCTCGGTCAGCATGTGCCGACAGGCGATCAGGGCGATGGCGAACAGCAGGATGGTGACGCCTAACCCAATGGGTTGACGGTACTTGCTCACCAGTTCGCGTAGACGCAGTCGTTTCGGGGGAGCCGGAGGATGCTCCGTCACTGCTTCGTTTGTGTCGGACGGGTTGGCGCGCATCAATCACTCCTTGGATCGTGCGCGACAGGATGGAGGTATACAGCCAAGTTACCAATCCCTACGCAAAAAATAATTCAGGATGTTAGCGCTTGAACGTCTAACGGGCGAATACCACGGATACGTATCGGTGACCGTTCAGTCTAGGTTCAGTCGCTGGCCAGCGTATCGGCAGGGGAGATCAAAACTATCGCTCCCGGCAACATACAGTAACAAGACCTCTCGGATGAACGCACCCCGGTAATGGGATGTGACAAGGATTCCGGCCCGCTGTTCGAGCGCTTTCAGCGAGGCAAAAAAAAGGCCACTCTTTCGAGTAGCCTTTTTAGATGTTGGTTGCGGGAGCCGGATTTGAACCGACGACCTTCGGGTTATGAGCCCGACGAGCTACCAGACTGCTCCATCCCGCGTCTGTGTGGCGGCATTCTACAGTCGAACGACGAAGTGTCAACCTTTAATGCCAGGGATCGACAAAATAACCGCATCGGGAGCGTTGGGGCGCCTAAGTGGCGGTTGGACAAGGCTTTTATCGCAATCCGCGCCTGACAGCAGGTCGCCATCATCCACAGGCCTTGTTTCATTAATATGAAGCGCTGGGTGGAGAGGGCGGCGGGATCGCGCTTCCCCAAATGACAGCCACAAAAAAGGCCACTCTTTCGAGTAGCCTTTTTTGATGTTTGGTTGCGGGAGCCGGATTTGAACCGACGACCTTCGGGTTATGAGCCCGACGAGCTACCAGACTGCTCCATCCCGCGTC
>NZ_JBWKVD010000004.1:0-90703 GCF_059421525.1 Pseudomonas sp. GW821-FHT02H06 | reverse complement strand
CGTCTGTGTGGCGGCATTCTACAGAGGATCGCCGGGCTGTCAAGCAATCGGCAGAAAAAAAGGCTTTTTCTTCAATCGGTTAGCGTGAACGTGTCGCGGAGAGCCATGGCGCGTCTCGCTTTCGGGACTTTCAGGGGCGGTTTCTTGGAGTGGCATGGCCGTAGGGGACGAGGCTTATTCAGTGTCAGAAAGTCGCGTGAATGAGATACTGCTCGACCGTTTTCCTACGACCCTATGTGATGCCGCAGCGCAAAATCATCCATATCGACTGTGATTGCTTCTACGCCGCTATTGAGATGCGCGACGACCCGCGTCTGGCCGGCAAGCCGTTGGCAGTCGGCGGGTCGGCTGAACGGCGGGGTGTCATTGCGACCTGCAACTACGAAGCTCGGGCCTACGGCATCCGCTCCGCGATGTCATCCCGACATGCGCTGACGCTGTGCCCGGATCTCACCATCGTCAAACCGAGAATGGATGCCTATAAAGAAGCATCGAAAGAGATCCAGACGATCTTCCGTGACTACACCGATCTGATCGAGCCGCTGTCGCTGGATGAGGCTTATCTGGATGTCACGGAATGCGAGCACTTTTCCGGCAGTGCGACGCGGATCGCCCAGGACATTCGGCGGCGCGTTTCCAATCAGTTGCACATCACCGTTTCCGCCGGCGTCGCTCCGAACAAGTTTCTGGCCAAGATCGCCAGCGACTGGAAAAAGCCCAACGGGTTGTTTGTCATTACCCCGGATCAGGTGGAAGACTTTGTCTCCGAATTGCCGGTGTCCAAGTTACACGGCGTTGGCAAAGTAACGGCCGACAAGCTGGGCCGCCTCGGCATCATCACCTGCGCCGATTTGCGCGGCTGGAGCAAGCTTTCGCTGGTGCGGGAATTCGGCTCATTTGGCGAGCGGCTGTGGAATCTGGCCCATGGTGTGGATGAGCGGCCCGTGCAGAACGACAATCGCCGCCAGTCGGTCAGTGTCGAAAATACCTATGACACTGATCTGCCGGACCTCGCCAGTTGCCTGCTGATGCTGCCGGCATTGCTGGAAACGTTGAACGACCGCATCGCGCGGATTGACACCCTTTACCGCCCTGGCAAACCGTTCGTAAAGGTCAAGTTTCATGACTTCACCCAGACAACGCTGGAACAGGCGGGGGCAGGGCGGGACTTGAGCAGTTATGAGCAACTGTTGACCCAGGCGTTCGCACGGGGCGGTAAGCCGGTGCGATTGCTTGGGATTGGTGTACGTCTGCATGACCTTCGGGCTGCCCATGAGCAGCTCGAGTTGTTCAGCTGAGACTGGTTCAGGCCAGGCTATTCGCTGCCCGGCGGTACCGCGACCAGGCGACCAGCATCTTTTGCCAGTGCCCGAAGGAATTCGTGCTGCAACTGCGGATCGTTGCGGGTCAGCTCGATCAATGACTGTTCCAGCTCACTGGCTTCCTCTTCCAGTCCCAGCTCGGACAGGCGCTTGACGCGATGCACCCACTGGCTGACTTCGTCATCTTCCAGATCGTCGTAGATCAGGTCGTGGGCTTCAATCAGCTTGCCGCGCAGTGATTTGCTCAGTGGCAACGTGGCAGTTGCCTGAACGTTGCTTTGCTCATCCTGCACTTTGATGTTCAGTTGCGTGACATAGCTGAGGTTCTGCTCGGCGAACGGGCTGTCCAGCAGATTCACGCGCAGCACGCCGTTACGGTCCGTATTCAACTCGTGGGTCTCTTTGCCCGCGGTGACTTCAACCGGCGCTTCACTCCACGGCAGACTCGAATGCTCGACGCGGTGATCGCGCTGTACTTCGTCGATACCGGCCAGGTTCTGTTGAGCGCGACCATGGGAGGGTGCGTTCATGAACGGGTTGACCCCCGCGACGCCGTAAGTGAGCCAGTCCTTGGTGACACTGTCGGGCAGACTGCCAAACGTCAGTACGTTGACCACATTGGCGCCGATGCCCGCGACGATGGCCACCGCGCCCAGTGGGATTTCATAGACTTCCCGCCACGGCTGATACGGCGTGTACCGGTCGTAGTGCCGGGTGACTTCGAATTCGGTGATGTCGAAGGTTTTCAGCTCGTGGATGCGTATCCGGCGCTGGGGCAATTCCAGCGTCTTGGGATCGCCAAGGTCGACCTGAAAACTGTGGTCGAGCAATTTGCGCTCGACACGTTCTTCATGCTCGCTGCGTTGAGACAGATGATTGGCACAGCCGCCAAGAAACAGGCTGGTGCACAACACAGCGCCTGCGAGACGTGAGGGATTTCGCTTGAACATGAGATCTCTAGGTGCAGGTAAGGCGCATAGCAGAGGCGTGGCGGATGAAAGCGCGCCTGCACAATCGCAGGCGCGCAATCCGGTCAGCGCTTGATCCGGTCCTTGATGAAAGACAACACATCGGCGACAGGCAGGGCCTGCGCTTCGGCTTCGGTGCGGCTCTTGTATTCGAGGTTACCCTCGGCAAGACCACGGTCACTGACCACGATGCGATGCGGAATGCCGATCAGTTCCATGTCAGCGAACTTGATCCCCGGGCTGGTCTTCTTGTCGCGGTCATCCAGCAACACTTCGAAGCCGGCAGCCGTCAGTTCGGCGTACAGCTTGTCGGTTGCCTCTTTAACCGCATCGGTTTCGTAGCGCAGCGGCACGAGGGCGATCTGGAAAGGCGCGAGCGCGTCGCTCCAGATGATGCCGTTTGCGTCGTTGTTCTGCTCGATCGCGGCAGCCACAACGCGCGACACACCAATCCCGTAGCAGCCCATGGTCAGTGTGACCGGCTTGCCGTTCTCGCCCAGCACCTGGCACTTCATCGCGTCGCTGTACTTGGTGCCCAGCTGGAAGATGTGCCCGACTTCGATGCCGCGCTTGATGATCACGTTGCCCTGACCATCCGGGCTCGGGTCGCCGGCGACGACGTTACGCAGGTCAGCGACGGTCGGAACAGGCAGGTCCCGCTCCCAGTTGACGCCGAAGTAGTGCTTGTCGTCGATGTTCGCGCCAATACCGAAGTCGCTCATCAGCTCAACCGAGCGGTCGATGATGCACGGCAGCGGCAGATTCAGCGGGCCGAGGGAACCCGCGCCGGCGCCAATGGCATCGCGCAGTTCGGCTTCGGAGGCCATGACCAGCGGGCTGGCGACTTGCTCCAGATTCGACGCCTTGATTTCGTTGAGTTCGTGATCGCCACGGATAATCAGCGCAATCAGCTTGCCTTCTTCAGCGGCATGCACAACCAGCGTCTTGACGGTCTTTTCGATCGGCAGATTGAACTGCTCGACCAGGGCCGCGATGGTCTTCGCGTCAGGGGTGTCGACAAGGCGCAGCTCTTCTGTCGGCGCAGGGCGGCTGGCCTCGCGCGGAATGGCTTCAGCCTTTTCAATGTTCGCGGCGTAGTCGGAGGTGTCGCTGAACACGATGTCGTCTTCGCCGGACTCGGCCAGCACGTGGAACTCATGGGAGCCCGCGCCACCAATGGAGCCGTTGTCGGCCACGACCGGGCGGAAGTTCAGGCCCAGACGAGTGAACACGTTGCAGTACGCCTGATGCATACGGTCGTAGGTTTCCTGCAGGGAATCCTGGGTCGCATGGAAGGAATAGGCGTCCTTCATGATGAACTCGCGGCCGCGCATCAAACCGAATCGCGGGCGGATTTCGTCACGGAATTTGGTCTGGATCTGATACATGTTGATGGGCAGCTGTTTATAGCTGTTGAGTTCGTTGCGGGCCAGATCGGTGATGACCTCTTCGTGGGTCGGGCCCGCGCAGAAATCGCGATCGTGACGGTCTTTCAAGCGCAACAGCTCAGGGCCGTACTGTTCCCAGCGGCCCGACTCCTGCCAGAGCTCTGCCGGCTGAATACCCGGCATCAACACTTCCAGCGCGCCCGCTGCGTTCATCTCTTCGCGAACCACCGCTTCGACCTTGCGCAGTACCCGCAGGCCCATGGGGAGCCAGGTGTACAGACCGGAGGCAAGTTTGCGGATCATGCCGGCACGAAGCATCAGCTGATGGCTGATCACGACCGCATCGGATGGCGTTTCTTTCTGTGTGGCGAGCAAATATTGACTGGTACGCATGGTCGGCCGTTGTCGGTTGCGGTGACTGGGAAATGACCCGGCATTGTACGGTGGTGGTATCGCTGAGTACAGGCCGGGCGGGCACCGCAGGAGCAGGGATTGTCAACCGCGCGCCCATGAAAAAGCCCGGCGCGAGGGCCGGGCTTTTCTATAACGAGTGTCAGACAGTGCGATTACAAGACCGAAATCGGGTAGTCGACGATCAGACGGAACTCGTTGACATCGCCTTCGCCCTCGTCCGTGTTGGCACGGTGGAATGCTTGACGGATGCGGAACGACAGGTCTTTGGCTGGGCCAGTTTGAACAACGTACTTGGCCTCGACGTTGGTCTCGTGGTGGCTGCCATCAGAACCGTACAGGCCGGTGTAGGTGCTGTTCGATGGAGTGTGAGTCCCGTCGATGTCAGTACCGGTCACGTAGCGAGCCATGAAGCTCAGGCCTGGAACACCGTAGGTGGCCATGTTCAGGTCGTAGCGGGCTTGCCAGGATTTCTCACCCGGGGCGTTGAAGTCGGAGTATTGAATCGAGTTCGCCAGGAAGATCGAGTCGCCACCGCGGTTGTTGTCGCCGATACCGATGTAGTCGAACGGTGTATCACCGTTAACTTTCTGGAATGCCAGGGTCAGGGTATGAGCGGCCAGGAACGAGTAGGCTGCAGACAGGGAGAAAGCGTTGTTGTTGATGTCGCCTGCTTTCTTGCTGCCGGTGTCCTGGGTGTTGTAATAGTTGAAGTCAAACGCCAGCGCCTGGTCGTCAGTCAACGGCAGTGCGTAGTTCACGTTGCCGTAGTACTGGTTCCACACGTCTTCCAGTTTGTTGTAGTAGAAACCAACACCCAGGTTGTCGGTGATCGAGTACTTGCCGCCGCCGTAGGTAGCGGACTTGGAAGTCACGCCAGCGTAGGTGGCCCAGATATCGCCGTTGCGATTGGTCTCATCCTGGCTGGTGCCCGAAGTGAAGCGACCTGCTTCTACGTCGAGACCTTTGATCTCACTGCTCTGCAAGGTCACGCCAGTTGCTGTTTGTGGCAGCAGGCGGGAACCGCCAACTGCGAAAACCGGGTTCTGCGGCTGCATGTCGCCGATTTTCAGTTCGGTCTTGGAGACGCGGAATTTAACAGCGCCACCGGCCTTGCCGAAGCTGTCTTCGTTTTTACCCTGGCTGTCGGTCACCAGGTTGCCCGAACCCGAATACTTGTCCGAACCATCAAGCTTGAAGCCGGCATAGCCAAACGCGTCAACACCGACACCAATCAGGCCTTGGGTGTAACCGGAGCTGTAGTTAGCCCAGAAACCTTGAGTCCAGTCTTTGTCGTCTACCGCGCCATTCTTTTTGTCGCGATTATAGTAGTAGTTACGAGCCTTGACGTCGAGCTTGCTCCCCTCTACAAAACCAGTTGCTTCGGACTGATCGCTTACGAATGCCGCAGCCGATGCCAATTGGGTGCTGGCTGCAGTAACTGCCAGTGCGATTGCGCTCCACTTCATCACTCTCATCGTGACTTTGCTCCTTTGGTTTTTAAGAAGAGTACTGCCGTCCACCTGTTTTTTTATCTGGCCGGCTTCTTTCTTTTTGGTGTCGGCGAAATTTATAGCACGCTGACATTAATGGCGATAGTTACGAACCTATCCTTTCAATTTCTTTACGGCCTTGTCGCCGCCAGCTCTGTCCATGTCGCTACTGAACAGCTCCTGATTCGTTAAACCGTGCAACTACCGGGTTACTTTGAACGCTGGATTCATTCACACCTTCATTGAATCCAGACGCTCCAGCTACCTTGTCAAACGCCGTTGCATCCCTTCGGTCCCGGCCTGTCTCTCGACACGCTCGTCTTCAAGCCTGTGTGTGACAAAGCAACAACCGTGCACAAAATTTCGACGAATATGAAAAAAATGTCGGAAGCGTTGTAAAAACATTCGATGTCGACTCCAAGCTACTGAATCAAAACGATAAAAATATTTTCGATAGCCTGCTTTGCAACCCGAATTTTCTTGAGACTAGCGCGATGAAATGTCACTAACGTTACCTGTTACCCCTTGGCAGTGGGTAAATCGCGGATAGCTGTCACATATCCGGGCCTCATCTGAGTCGTTTTGGTGCGTCACGCCGCAAAATTGCCTGCGTTTGGTTCTTCCGATTCGGTATCGCTGCCATCCTAGGAATCATGACTGCAGCGGCACCCAGGAATATCGTCCGTGAGGCCCGGATTGACTGGGTGCACCCGAAGTCCGTTGCCTGGTTCTGCCAGGCCTGGGGCGGCGGCTGCCCGCTTCATGAAAGTGCGTGGCGGTATTTTTCGCGCGTTTCTGGTGCGAGGCGGACGTGTAGTGCCTACCGATCAACACCAGATCCGCAAAATGCCCAGAATCACAGTGCCGGATGAATCGTCCGGAATTCGCGAGTATCCTTCCCGCTACCCACGACTTCTTTATCGGGCCAGTCAATCGGCTCAGCCTATCTAATCCGCGATCAGGAGTATTTACGTGTTTGTTCTAGATCCGCGCTTGCTGCAAGACACACTACCGATCGGCGACTTCCCGCTGTGCACGCTGCTGCTGTCCAATGATTCCAATTACCCATGGTTCATTCTGGTGCCGAAGCGTCCGGACATCAGTGAAGTGTTCCAACTGTCCGAAGCGGAGCAGGCGCAGTTGTGGAAAGAAACCACCTACCTCTCGGCCGTACTTGATCGTACGTTTCACGCCGACAAGATGAACGTCGCTGCGCTGGGTAATGTGGTCAGTCAGCTGCATATGCATGTCATTGTTCGCCGGGTCGGCGACGCGGCCTGGCCTGCTCCGGTATGGGGAAAGCATCCCGCCAGGCCTTATTCGCCGGATGAGGTTGCCCGGATCACCTCGCAACTGAAGTCCGGATTGACCGAAGCATTCACCTTTAAGGAGGACTGACCATGGATCTTGAATCACGTGTCATGGAGCTGGAAAGTCGACTGGCCTTTCAGGACGATACGATTCAGGCCCTCAACGATGTATTGGTCGCCCAGCAGCGCAGTCTTGATCGTCTGGAATTACAGATCACCGCCCTGATCAAGCGTCAGGAGGAGATGGGCGGGCAGGGCGACGGTTTTGCTGAAGACTCGCGTCCCCCTCACTATTAAGGGTAATAGAGCCAAGGGCAGAATTTCAGCCAAAAAAAACCGCGCTTGTGAGCGCGGTTTTTTATGCGGCAACGTTAGCGGCGCGGAAGCGCAGCGATGACGTCTTCCGCTTGCAGGCCTTTGTCGCGGTTCATCACCGAAAACTCGACGCGCTGGCCTTCGACCAGAACGCGGTGGCCTTCTCCGCGAATGGCGCGAAAGTGCACGAAGATATCGTCGCCCGAATCACGGGAAATGAATCCGAAGCCTTTGGAGGTGTTGAACCACTTCACCGTACCTGTATCGCGGTTGCCCAGATCCTGGGACTGTGCGGCAGGCGCAGGAGAGGAACGGTAGAAGCTGACCGCCAGGTGCAACGCCACGGCAATAACGACGGCGAGCAGGCTGACCAGGACGGCTGGCTGGCCGGCAATGGTTTCCAGTGGAACGACCAGCGTGAGGATTTGAAGCACGACAGCCAGCACGAGCAAGCCGCTGACCAGGTTTTGCAGTTGATGACGTGGACCTTTGTTCCAGTAAGGAATCACTGGCGCAAGCACCAGGTTGATGAGGCCGAAGAGCGCCAAGTACAGCGCATCCGGTTGGGACAGGTAAGAAGACAGCGCTTCACTACGCAGGCTAGGGATGAAAGACAGCAGCAGGGCAGCTGCGCCCGTTAGCAGGTGGACTATTTTCAACATTTCGATGACTCACATTAAGATGGATCACAAGGAAATAGCGGGTGACCTTCGGTACGCTTCGGGAGAAAAGGGAGGCGTGATGCACGAGTGTCGGTCCCGCCTACGCACTGCCGCCGGACGGCACTTTGGCGGCAGCGCGTCTGTATTTAACAGCAAAGCCGAGAGCTACTCAAATCAAGTGCTTAGCGCATGTGTTCGCGGGTGATAGTGGCGGTATGTCGGTTTTTTTCGATTCTGGCAAGAGGCTCGTTCCAGAGCGGCCGGGCTAAACAAACCGTTACGCTGATCGTTGCTATTAAAGGAAGCGGGCCTGACTGCGGCCCCGTGACTGAACTAATCCCGACAGATGGCTGCGCAGGGTCCATGGTCTTGGTAGAGTGGTCGGCAGTCGTTTTAAAAAAACCATCATTGAAGAGGGCTGAACATGGCAATCGATATCGGCATCAGCGAAGAAGATCGCAAGTCCATCGTGGACGGTCTTTCCCGCCTGCTGGCAGACACCTACGTGTTGTATCTGAAAACCCATAACTTTCACTGGAACGTGACTGGCCCGGCTTTTCGTACCCTGCACCTGATGTTTGAAGAGCAATACAACGAACTGGCGCTGGCGGTGGATCAAATCGCCGAACGTATCCGCGCACTGGGCTTCCCGGCGCCGGGCACCTATTCGACCTATGCACGCTTGTCGTCGATCAAGGAAGAAGAGGGCGTACCCGCTGCCGAGGACATGATTCGTTCGCTGGTTCAGGGGCAGGAAGCAGTCACCCGTACGGCCCGTGGCATTTTCCCGTTGCTGGACAAAGTAAGCGACGAGCCAACGGCGGACTTGCTGACCCAGCGCATGCAAGTGCATGAGAAAACGGCCTGGATGCTGCGCTCGATGCTGGAAACCCAATAATCAGAAGCTCAGTCATCCACAGCTGATCAACGCAATACAGGTGCGGGCAACGTAACGGGTGCCCGCTCCCCACTGCTTTCACCCGCCGCGCGCGACAATCCCCTCCTGATCCACCCTCTGTGTGAAATCCTTTAGCTCACAACGCTCACCTGTGAAACGCGTTCGCCCTCTTTTCCCGAGTCACGCTGGCGTCCGCAATCAGGTGCGCGGGAAGAAATAAACCAGCGAAAAATACATATTTAACACCCCGATTAGGATCGGGTCTGAGTCGTTTGCCGACTCTCGAAAATCACCCCTGCAGCGTGGTGATCTCCTACAGGTTCAGAGTGCTCCTTCTGCTGGTTGCGCCCTTTGGAATACGGCTTGATAGACACCTCTTTTCAACTGATTGCGAAGGTGCCGATGCCATATCCGTAATCGCAACGAGGGGGACCTGCATGAACCTGAATATTGCCCGAGAGGGATGGGAGCCGACCCAGTGTCTGAACGCCCGGGGCGACCCGTTTATCGAAAATTTCAACATGAGCCTGGCCCAGCCGCACTCCAGGTCGGTGAGGCTCAATGGGCTGGCCACATGCCTGCGACTTGAGGAGGTGTACTGGAATATTCTGTCCGAAATGGCACGATTCAACGATTGCTCCATCAACGCCGTGCTGTCCTACGTCGATCGCGAGGTTCACCTGCGTTACGGCGGCGTCAAGAATTTCAGCGGGCTGATCCGCGTCGTGTGCGTGGCGCACGTCTTGAGTGCCGAGGGCCTGCGGCTGACGCCGTCGCCGACCTGACCTGATTTCAGCGGGCCCGTTGCGGCGGGCCTGCATTCCCTGGCGGCACTGCGGTATCCACGCCGTGTGCCGACATCTTCTTGCCCTGTATCGGGCTGGGCGGCTGCACAGCGATGATTATCCCTATATAATCCCCCGCCTTACCGTGGGAGGCAGGATTGACCGTCAGGTTGGACTGCATGCCAAAGCTTGCGCACCCTTGCACCGGCGACGGGCGAAAGCTCCATCGAATTCCGAATTACGAGAAGTGAACACACGATCATGATGCGCAGCCATTATTGCGGCCAACTGAACGAGAGCCTGGAAGGTCAGGAAATTACCCTTTGCGGATGGGTCCATCGCCGTCGCGACCACGGGGGGGTGATTTTCCTCGATATTCGCGATCGTGAAGGTCTGGCCCAGGTGGTTTTCGATCCGGATCGTGCTGACACCTTCGCCATCGCCGACCGCGTTCGCAGCGAATACGTGGTCAAGCTGACCGGTAAAGTGCGTGCGCGTCCTGCCGGCGCCGTCAACCCGAACATGGCGTCGGGCGCGATCGAAGTGCTGGGCTATGAGCTGGAAGTGCTCAACGAGTCGGAAACCCCGCCGTTCCCGCTCAACGAGTACTCCGACGTCGGTGAAGAAACCCGCCTGCGTTATCGCTTCATCGACCTGCGTCGTCCGGAGATGGCTGAAAAGCTGCGCCTTCGCTCGCGCATCACTTCCAGCATCCGTGGCTTCCTGGACGGCAACGGCTTCCTTGATGTCGAGACGCCGATCCTCACCCGCGCCACGCCGGAAGGCGCCCGTGATTACCTGGTACCAAGCCGTACCCACCCAGGCAGCTTTTTTGCCCTGCCGCAATCGCCTCAGCTGTTCAAACAGCTGCTGATGGTTGCCGGTTTCGACCGTTACTACCAAATCGCCAAGTGCTTCCGCGACGAAGACCTGCGTGCCGATCGTCAGCCTGAATTCACTCAGATCGACATCGAGACCAGCTTCCTCAACGAAGCCGACATCATGGGCATCACCGAGACCATGGTCCGCAAGCTCTTCAAGGAAGTGCTGGGTGTGGAGTTCGCTGACTTCCCGCACATGACCTTCGAAGAAGCCATGCGTCGCTACGGTTCCGACAAGCCAGACCTGCGTAATCCGCTTGAGCTGGTTGACGTTGCCGATCAGCTTCAGGCCGTGGATTTCAAAGTGTTCAGCGGTCCGGCCAACGATCCGAAGTGCCGTGTCACGGCGCTGCGCGTTCCCGGCGGTGCGAGCATGCCGCGTAGCAAGATCGACGACTACACCAAATTCGTCGGTATCTACGGCGCCAAAGGTCTGGCCTACATCAAGGTCAACGAGCGCGCCAAAGGCGTCGAAGGCCTGCAGTCGCCGATCGTCAAGAACATCCCTGAAGCCAACCTCAACGTGATCCTTGATCGCGTGGGTGCAGTGGACGGCGACATCGTGTTCTTCGGCGCCGACAAATTCAAAATTGTCAGCGAAGCATTGGGCGCCTTGCGCATCAAGCTGGGCCACGACCTGAACCTGCTCACCTGTGAATGGGCGCCGATGTGGGTCGTCGACTTCCCGATGTTCGAAGAAAACGACGACGGCAGCTTCTCTGCGCTGCACCACCCGTTCACCGCGCCGAAATGCTCGCCTGAAGAGCTTGAGGCCAACCCTGCGACCGCGCTGTCCCGCGCGTACGACATGGTGCTGAACGGCACTGAGCTGGGTGGCGGTTCGATCCGTATCCACCGCAAGGAAATGCAGCAGGCCGTGTTCCGTCTGTTGGGTATTTCCGAAGACGAACAGCAAGAGAAGTTCGGCTTCCTGCTCGACGCACTGAAGTACGGCGCGCCGCCCCACGGTGGCCTGGCGTTCGGTCTGGATCGTCTGGTCATGCTGATGACCGGTGCTCAGTCCATTCGTGAAGTCATTGCCTTCCCGAAAACCCAGAGCGCTGCGGACGTGATGACCCAGGCACCGGGCGTGGTTGATGCCAAGGCACTGCGCGAGCTGCACATCCGCCTGCGCGAGACGCCGAAGGCTGAGTAAGCCGTGTAGGTCTTGTAGAACATGGGGCTCGGCGGACTGACGATTCGGTCCGCCCTGGTCCCCGCCCATACCGGGCACAGATTCGAGTGAAGCGTCTGCGTTTGAGCGATCAAGCGCGGGCGTGCGTGTTTCAAGGTTTGGAGCGTGTTATGGCTGGTCATTCCAAGTGGGCGAACATCAAGCACCGCAAAGAGCGTCAGGATGCCAAGAAAGGCAAGATCTTCACCAAGTGGATCCGCGAACTGACCGTCGCTGCCCGTCAGGGCGGAGGTGATCCGGCGTCGAACCCGCGTCTGCGTCTGGCCCAGGACAAGGCCCTTGGCGCGAACATGAGTCGCGACATCATCGACCGCGCCATCGCTCGCGGTGCCGGGGCTGCCGATGCCGATGACATGGTTGAACTGGGTTATGAAGGCTACGGCCCGGGTGGCGTTGCGGTGATGGTCGAAACCATGACCGACAACCGCAACCGGACCGCTGCGGCAGTGCGCCATGCGTTCAGCAAATGCGGTGGCAACCTGGGGACTGACGGTTCGGTGTCCTATCTGTTCGAACGCAAGGGGCAGATCTCCTTTGCACCGGGCGTTGACGAAGACGCGCTGATGGAAGCTGCCATGGAAGCGGATGCTGACGACGTGGTCACCCACGAAGACGGCTCCATTGACGTATTCACGTCGTTCTCCAGTTTCTATGCCGTGCGCAACGCCCTGGAAGCCGCTGGTTTCATGCCCGCCGATGCGGAGATTGTGATGCAGCCGACCACCAGTGCGGTGCTCGATCTGGACATGGCGGAAAAGGTCCTCAAGCTGATCGATATGCTGGAAGACCTGGATGACGTGCAGAACGTCTATTCCAACGCCGAAATCCCGGACGAGGTGCTGGAGCAGCTCGGCTGATCCTTTGCCCGTTCGGAACTTGAGGCCGGAGCGCACGAAGCGTTGATGATCAACGCTATCGGCCTCCGGCTTCTGCCTTTATGCTGCGTCCAATTGTTCGCGTTACCTCTCAAGCTGCAGGCGTTATGACTCTTATTTTAGGTATCGACCCCGGTTCACGAATTACCGGGTTTGGCGTGGTGCGTGATACCGGGCGCGGCTGCGAGTACGTGGCCTCGGGCTGCATTCGCACGGGCACAGGCTTGCTCCATGAGCGGCTGCAGATTGTGTACCGCGGCGTACGCGAGGTCATTCAGACGTACGGTCCCGTGACCATGGGCATCGAAAAGGTGTTTATGGCGCGCAACCCGGACTCGGCCTTGAAGCTGGGCCAGGCCCGGGGTGCCGCGATCGTTGCAGGCGCCGAAGAAGGCCTGGAGATCGCCGAGTACACCGCGACCCAGGTCAAGCAGGCCGTCGCAGGGACGGGAGGCGCCAACAAGGATCAGGTGATGATGATGGTCATGCATCTGCTTAAGCTGACCACCAAACCCCAGGTGGATGCGTCGGATGCACTGGCAATTGCCATGTGTCACGCACATACCCGATCCAGCCTCATCCCTCACGGCCTCAATACCGCGCGCAGTCGTGGCGGTCGTCTGCGGCTCTGATGGCATTATTTGCGTTAGCACGGCCCGTCGCAGCAACGGGCCTCTGGAAAGGATTTGATTCGTGATTGGACGTCTACGCGGTACGTTGGTCGAGAAGCAGCCGCCGCATCTGGTACTGGATGTCAACGGCGTGGGTTACGAAGTCGAAGTGCCCATGACCACGCTTTATCGCCTGCCTCATCTGGGCGAAACCGTGACACTGCATATTCATCTGGTGGTTCGTGAAGACGCGCACCTGCTGTTCGGTTTCTACGAGAAGCGTGATCGCGAGATGTTCCGCGAGCTGATTCGTCTGAATGGGGTCGGGCCGAAACTGGCCCTGGCCCTGATGTCGACACTGGAAGTGGACGAGTTGGTGCGCTGTGTCCAGGCGCAGGATACCTCCGCGCTGACCCGAGTCCCGGGCGTTGGCAAGAAGACCGCCGAGCGTTTGCTGGTCGAGCTGAAGGATCGCTTCAAGGCGTGGGATTCGTTGCCGGGCACCTTCGCGCTCGTATCGGACGGGCCGGGCGCGCCGATGGCCGTGGCGACGGCGGAGTCGGATGCCGTCAGCGCTTTGATTTCCCTGGGCTACAAGCCCCAGGAAGCGAGCAAGGCAGTGACCGCGATCAAGGACAAGAATCTCAGCAGCGAAGACCTCATTCGCCGCGCACTGAAGGGGATGCTGTAAGTGATAGATGCCGACCGTCTGATCGCCGCCACCGGGCGTGACCGTGACGAGCAACTGGACCGTGCGATCCGGCCGCTGAGCCTGGCCGACTACATTGGTCAGCCCACCGTGCGTGAGCAGATGGAGCTGTTCATTCAGGCGGCGCGCGGCCGCAGTGAAGCGCTGGACCACACGCTGATCTTTGGTCCGCCGGGCCTGGGTAAAACCACACTGGCGCATATCATCGCGCAGGAAATGGGCGTTTCGATCAAGAGCACCTCGGGCCCTGTGCTCGAACGGCCGGGAGATCTTGCGGCGATTCTCACCAATCTTGAGCCCCACGACGTGCTGTTCATCGATGAAATCCACCGTCTGTCACCCATCGTCGAGGAAGTACTGTACCCGGCGATGGAAGATTTCCAGCTGGACATCATGATCGGTGAAGGCCCTGCGGCGCGCTCCATCAAGCTCGATCTGCCGCCGTTCACGCTGGTGGGTGCGACAACCCGCGCGGGCATGCTGACCAATCCGCTGCGTGACCGATTTGGTATCGTGCAGCGTCTTGAGTTCTACAGCACTGCGGATCTGGCCACGATCGTGTCGCGCTCGGCGAAAATTCTCGGTCTGTACATCGAGGACGAAGGCGCATTCGAGATTGCCCGTCGTGCACGGGGAACGCCACGGATCGCCAACCGGCTGCTGCGTCGGGTGCGGGATTTCGCCGAGGTGCGCGCCAAGGGCGAGATCACCAAGGCGATTGCAGACCTTGCGCTGAACCTGCTGGACGTGGACGAACGCGGTTTCGATCATCAGGATCGACGCTTGCTGCTGACGATGATCGAGAAGTTCGATGGCGGGCCGGTCGGGGTGGATAACCTCGCGGCGGCCATCAGCGAAGAACGACACACAATTGAGGACGTGCTGGAGCCCTATTTGATTCAGCAAGGCTATATGATGCGCACACCTCGCGGCCGCATGGTCACGCGGCATGCGTATCTGCACTTCGGTCTGAACATCCCCTCGCGGATGGGCGACCGGGCGGTGATGGATGAACCGGTCGAAGACCCTGACGAATAAATGCACGATCAACCGATTTATTCGGGTGTTTGATGGTCTGACGGGCAGTCACCGCAAAGTGACGCGTTGCGGGCGGTAAAAACGATGAAAAACAGTTGCCTGGCCGGATTGGCAACCTGAGGAGTAAGCACTAGAGTATGCGCGCGCAAAACGGGGCTCAGTCGTTCGCACATCGTTGTCGCGTTTATTACGAGGACACCGATGCCGGCGGCATCGTTTACTACGTCAATTACCTGAAATTCATGGAGCGGGCTCGAACCGAGCGACTGCGGGAACTGGGCTTTGCCCAATCCGCAATGGCGGGTATCGAGAACCTGTTGTTCGTCGTGCATTCAAGCGAGGCTCGATACCACAAGCCCGCGTGGCTGGACGACGAGCTGCTGATCAGCGCCGAAGTAATCGAATTGAACCGCGCCAGCCTGCGTTTTCAGCAACAGGTCAGGCGGGCTGCGGATGATGTGCTGCTCTGCGAAGGGCAGTTTTTGGTGGCGTGTGTGCGCGCCGACAGTTTGAAACCCCGGGCCATTCCCGAAGCTCTGCGCACGGCCTTTGCCGGGCAGGGCGGCGCGGGTACACATTCAGAGCAGGAGATACAGCGTGGAAGCTAACGTCGTCGACCATTCCTCCATGTGGAGTTTGGTCAGCAATGCCAGCGTGGTTGTGCAGTTGGTGATGCTGATCCTGGTGGCCGCCTCGGTCACCTCGTGGATCATGATTTTTCAGCGCAGCGCCATGCTGCGCGCCGGGCGCAAGGCTCTGGACAGCTTCGAGGAGCGCTTCTGGTCAGGCATCGATCTGTCCAAGCTCTACCGTCAGGCCGGCAGCAACCCGGACCCGGATTCCGGCGTAGAGCAGATCTTCCGCGCGGGCTTCAAGGAATTCTCCCGTCTGCGCCAGCAGGCAGGCGTTGATCCGGACGCGGTCATGGAAGGTGTCGCACGTGCCATGCGCGTGGCGATCTCCCGTGAAGAAGAAAAACTCGAGCAGAGCCTGCCATTCCTGGCAACCGTGGGTTCGACCAGTCCGTACATCGGTCTGTTCGGTACCGTCTGGGGGATCATGAACTCCTTCCGCGGCCTGGCCACTGCGCAGCAAGCCACTCTGGCCACCGTTGCACCGGGTATCGCCGAAGCACTGATCGCCACCGCCATCGGCCTGTTCGCAGCGATCCCTGCGGTCATCGCTTACAACCGTTTCGCCGCTCGTGGCGAGAACCTGATCGGTCGCTACTACACATTCGCCGACGAGTTCCAGGCGATCCTGCACCGTAAAGTGCACACCAGCGAAGAATAAGCAGGTATTTCCCAATGGCTTTAATCGCTCGCGGCCGACGCAACAAGCGCAAGCCGGTCGCCGAAATGAACGTGGTGCCGTACATCGACGTGATGCTGGTGCTGCTGGTCATCTTCATGGTGACGGCTCCGATGATCAACCAGGGCGTGAAAGTTGATCTGCCCAAGGTCTCCAGCGAGGCTTTGCCGCAGGACAACAACAATCAGGTCCTGACGATCTCGATCAAGGCTGACAAGACCTACTACTGGAACCTTGGCAGCGAAGTCGACACCGACAAGCAAATGGACAAGGCGATGACCTTGCCGCAACTGACCAGCGCGGTGACCAAAATCATTGCCGCCGGTCGTGACGCCGGCAAGCAGACTCAAGTGTTCATCCGTGGCGACAAGACGGTCGACTACGGCGCCGTTATGGGCACGATGGGCGGGTTGCAGAAGGCCGGGGTCGGGAACGTTGGTTTGATTACCGAGGCCCCCTGATGCAGCCGATTCGAGAGCCGTCCGCCTCGGAAAGCTACTTCTGGCCGTCCGTCTGGGCGGTGGGACTGCACGTCCTGATTTTTGGTTTGTTGTTCGTCAGCTTCGCAATGACGCCTGAGCTTCCTGAAGCTAGGCCCATCGTTCAGGCCACGCTCTATCAGTTGAAATCAAAAAGTCAGGCGACCACCCAGACCAACCAGAAGCTTGCCGGTGAGGCGAAGAAATCCGCTGCGCGACAAACCGAAGTCGAGCAGATGGAGCAGAAAAAAGTTGAGCAAGAGGCAGTGAAGGCGGCGGAACAAAAGAAAGCCGATGCCGCTCAAAAAGCCGAAGAACAAAAGGCTGAGGAAGCGAAGAAAGCTGACGACGCCAAAAAAGCCGACGACGCTAAAAAAGCTGCGGACGACGCCAAGAAAGCCGAAGCCAAAAAAGCGGATGACGCGAAGAAAACCGCCGAAGAGAAACAATTGGCTGATATAGCCAAGAAGAAAGCCGAAGACGACGCGAAGAAGAAAGCCGAGGAAGACGCCAAGCGTGCGGCCGCCGAGGAAGCCAAGAAACAGGCTGCCGAGGATGCGAAGAAGCAGGCTGCGGACGACGCCAAGAAAAAGGCTGCTGAAGACGCGAAGAAGAAAGCGGCCGAGGACGCCAAGAAGAAGGCGACTGAGGACGCGAAGAAGAAAGCCCAGGACGCTGCCCGTAAATCGGCGGAAGACAAGAAGGCGCAAGCACTGGCCGACCTGCTTTCCGACAAGCCGGAACGCCAACAGGCGCTGGCCGATGAACGTGGCGACGAAGTGGCCGGCAGCTTTGATGATTTGATTCGCTCTCGGGCGGCTGAAGGCTGGGCACGTCCACCTTCTGCGCGCAAGGGCATGACAGTCGTCTTGCAGATCAACATGTTGCCGGACGGCACCGTGACTTCGGTCAGCGTGAGCAAGTCCAGCGGCGATGGTCCTTTCGACAGTTCAGCAGTAGCGGCGGTCAAGAATATTGGTCGTTTGACAGAGATGCAGGGGATGAAGCCTTCGGACTTCGCACCTTACCGTTCATTCAAGATGACATTCACACCTGAGGACCTAGCCTTGTGATTAACCTTCTTCGAGGAATGCTTGTCGTTCTGTGTTGTGCAGCGGGTTTCGCCGCTGCCGACGAAAAGAACATTCTGGTAACAAGCGGCAGTGACCGCGCCACGCCTATCGCAGTCGTGCCGTTTGGTTTGCAGGGCGGCAGCGTGCTGCCGGAAGACATGGCCAAGATCATTGGCAACGACCTGCAGAATTCGGGCTATTACTCGCCGATTCCAAAGGAAAACATGATCAGCCAGCCGAGCCAGGCCAGCGAAGTCATTTTCCGTGACTGGAAAGCGCTGGGTGCGCAGTACGTCATGGTCGGCAGCATCGTTCCTTCGGGCGGTCGCCTTCAGGTCCAGTACGCGCTGTTCAACGTCGCCACCGAGCAACAGGTTCTCACCGGTAACGTATCGGGCACCGCTGACCAGCTGCGCGACATGTCGCACTACATCGCTGACCAGTCATTCGAGAAACTGACCGGCATCAAGGGTGCGTTTTCGACCCGCATGCTGTACGTGACGGCTGAGCGTTTCTCCACTGACAACACTCGCTACACGCTGCAGCGTTCGGACTACGATGGCGCCCGTGCGGTGACGCTGCTGCAATCCCGTGAGCCGATCCTGTCGCCACGCTTCGCGCCGGACGGCAAGCGTATTGCCTATGTGTCGTTTGAACAGAAGCGCCCGCGCATCTTCGTTCAGCACATCGACACCGGTCGTCGCGAGCAGATCACCAACTTCGAAGGCCTGAACGGCGCGCCTGCGTGGTCCCCGGACGGCAGCAAGCTGGCGATGGTGTTGTCGAAAGATGGCAACCCGGAAATCTATGTGATGAATCTGGCCTCGCGTCAATTGTCGCGAGTGACCAACGATTCCTCCATTGATACAGAACCGTTCTTCGGTAAAGACGGCTCCACGATTTACTTCACGTCTGACCGCGGCGGCAAGCCACAAATCTATAAAACCAATATTAATGGCGGAGGGGCAGAGCGCGTTACTTTCATCGGTAACTACAATGCCAACCCTAAGTTATCGGCGGATGAAAAGACTCTTGTGATGATCCATCGTCAAGATGGCTTCACCAACTTCAAGGTTGCAGCTCAGGATTTGCAGCGCGGTAGCGTAAAAATCCTCACAGACAGCAACCTTGATGAGTCGCCTACTGTTGCGCCTAACGGCACCATGGTAATCTACGCCACCCGCCAGCAGGGCCGGGGAGTCTTGATGCTCGTGTCCATTAATGGACGCGTAAGGCTCCCGCTTCCTACCGCTCAAGGCGAAGTCAGAGAACCTTCCTGGTCCCCTTACCTGAACTGACGCGGCGCTTTACGTTGTACTTAACACACTTGGGGTTCATTAGGAGTTTTACGATGGAAATGCTGAAGTTTGGTAAATTTGCTGCGCTGGCTCTGGCCATGGCTGTAGCTGTAGGTTGCTCGTCCAAAGGC
Source organism: Pseudomonas sp. GW821-FHT02H06 (assembly GCF_059421525.1). Lineage (NCBI taxonomy): Bacteria > Pseudomonadati > Pseudomonadota > Gammaproteobacteria > Pseudomonadales > Pseudomonadaceae > Pseudomonas > Pseudomonas sp. GW821-FHT02H06. The sequence continues at coordinate 71,550 of NZ_JBWKVD010000004.1, read as the reverse complement.
GGCGACAATGCCGGTGCTGGCGGCGCTGCTGTAGATCCTAACGCTGGTTACGGCGCTAACTCTGGCGCTGTTGACGGCAGCCTGAGCGAAGAAGCTGCTCTGCGCGCTATCACCACTTTCTACTTCGAATACGACAGCTCTGACCTGAAACCAGAGGCCATGCGCGCTCTGGACGTTCACGCCAAAGACCTGAAAGCCAACGGCGCTCGCGTAGTTCTGGAAGGTAACACTGACGAACGCGGTACTCGCGAATACAACCTGGCACTGGGCGAGCGTCGTGCGAAAGCCGTTCAACGTTACCTGGTTCTGCAGGGCGTTTCGCCAGCTCAGCTGGAAATCGTTTCCTACGGTGAAGAGCGTCCAGTTGCCACCGGTAACGACGAGCAATCGTGGGCTCAAAACCGTCGCGTCGAACTGCGTAAGTAATTTGACATGCGAACGTGCCGACGTGCTTTAACCGTTTTGGCTCTCACCCTTCCTCTTGCAGCGATGGGTGCGGTTCCTGTGGTCGATGACAACTCTGGCTCTGCTGGTAGCAGTTATCCGCCATCGGGTTATGGTACGTCTGGCGCCTACGCCGGAGGTGCGGCTACGACCGCACCTTCGGCGCAAGGTCAGCTGTTCATGCAGTTGCAGCAAATGCAGGACGAGATCTCGCGCTTGCGCGGAATAGTGGAAGTCCAGCAAAACGACATCCAGCAGATGAAGCAGGAAGCGCTGGATCGCTACAAAGATCTCGACTCCCGTATCGGAGCTGGCGGCGCATCGGCCCCATCAGCTGCCAACAATTCTGCTTCCGACGGCGGCACCAATGCCGGCGGAGCGCCCGTGTCACCCGCCGCTCAAGCGCCACAGGCCAGCAGCGAGCCCGGCGACCCAGCGAAAGAAAAGCTCTATTACGACGCTGCTTTCGACTTGATCAAAGCGAAGGATTTCGACAAGGCCAGTCAGGCGTTTGCGGCGTTCTTGCGCAAATACCCCAACAGCCAGTACGCGGGCAATGCTCAATACTGGTTGGGCGAAGTGAATCTGGCCAAGGGCGATCTGCAAGGTGCCGGTCAGGCCTTTGCAAAGGTCAGTCAGCTTTACCCAAAGCACGCCAAGGTGCCTGATTCCCTGTACAAACTGGCGGACGTGGAACGTCGCCTGGGCCACACCGATAAAGTGAAGGGCATCCTTCAGCAAGTCGTTGCTCAGTATCCAGGCACTTCAGCCGCTCAGTTGGCTCAGCGGGACCTCCAGCGTCTCTGATTGCCAGTCAATCTGACCGCTGATTCAAGAAAGCCGCGCATTGCGCGGCTTTCTTCGTTAGAATTCCGCCCCCGAAATTCCGGTATTGATTACGCTTCTGTGGATTCTGCGTGCGCAGGGTTCACAGAAGTGCCTGACGGAGGCGGATGGCCTGTTTAGCCGTTACGCCCGTGGCCCCTATGCAAGACACACTACGTATCACCGAAGTTTTCTACTCGTTGCAGGGTGAAACGCGCACGGCAGGCTTGCCTACCGTTTTTGTGCGCCTCACCGGCTGCCCATTGCGTTGCGGTTATTGCGACAGTGAATATGCCTTCACTGGCGGAACCATCCAGACCCTCGACTCGTTGATGGAGCAGGTTGCCAGCTATCGCCCGCGCTATGTCTGCGTCACAGGCGGCGAGCCCCTGGCTCAGCCGAATGCCATTCCGTTGCTTCAACGGCTGTGTGATGCGGGCTACGAGGTTTCTCTGGAAACCAGCGGCGCGCTGGACATCTCGAGTGTCGATCCCCGCGTAAGCCGTGTCGTCGATCTGAAAACCCCTGGTTCAAAAGAAGTGGCGCGCAACCGATACGAGAATATCGAACTGCTCACGCCCAACGACCAGATCAAATTCGTCATTTGTTCGCGCGAAGATTACGACTGGGCCGTTTCAAAGATCATTCAGTACGGTCTGGACCGTCGCGCTGGCGAAGTGCTGTTTTCCCCTGTCCACCGTGATCTGAACGTCAGAGACCTGGCCGACTGGATCGTGGCCGACAACCTCCCGGTGCGGCTGCAATTGCAGTTGCATAAAATCCTCTGGAATGACGAGCCGGGGCGCTGAATGAGTGAGCAATCGATGACTGAGAAAAGAGCGGTAATCCTGCTGTCCGGCGGGCTGGATTCGGCCACTGTGGTAGCGATGGCCAAGGCCGATGGCTTCAGCTGCTACACCATGAGCTTCGACTACGGCCAGCGGCATCGCGCCGAGTTACAGGCGGCGGAGCGTGTAGCGGCCGATATGGGCGTGGTCGAGCATAAGGTTATCGGCCTCAATCTCAACGGCATCGGCGGGTCCGCGCTGACTGACAGCAGCATCGCGGTGCCTGAGAAGCCGGGCGAGGGCATTCCGGTAACGTACGTACCGGCGCGCAATACTGTTTTTCTCTCTCTCGCACTGGGCTGGGCCGAAGTGCTCGGCGCCAGAGACATCTTCATCGGTGTGAACGCCGTGGATTACTCGGGCTACCCGGATTGCCGTCCGGAATTTGTCGAGTCGTTCGAGCGCATGGCCAATCTCGCTACCAAGGCTGGCGTTGAAGGCCAGGGCTTCACGATACAGGCGCCGCTGCAGATGCTGAGCAAGGCCGATATCGTTAAAACCGGTACGCGTCTGGGTGTGGATTACGGGTTGACGGTTTCCTGCTATCAGGCCGACGACAAGGGACGTGCGTGCGGAAAATGCGACAGCTGCCGGTTGCGCGCCGAGGGCTTCGCGGCGGCTGGCGTGACGGATCCGACGCGTTATTTTTAAATTATTTTCGTTTGGGTGTTGAATTACTGTGAAATATCAGTAATATACGCGCCACAACGAAGCGGGTCGTTAGCTCAGTTGGTAGAGCAGTTGGCTTTTAACCAATTGGTCGTAGGTTCGAATCCCACACGACCCACCATTTCGAAAATCTGGAAGGCCCATGTAAATGCGGATTTCCAGATTTTTTTTTGCCTGTGAAAAAGTAGCGGCCGGCGCTGACTCAATAACTCAACGCCCCCGCCTCCATCTCACGCCTTGCCGAAAACCACGTCCAGGGACATCGAGTCCGTATGGCGCATAGGGTTGCTGCCCTGGCCCAGGGTGTCGTCATTGGGATGCTGATACGTCATTCCAGTGCCCAGCTCTTTGGTCAGGAAATCGCCTCCCTGTTTCATCTTCTCCGTAGACCCGTCGTACCATCCGGCGATGGTCTTGTTCCCCGCAGAATCCAGGGAAGTAATGCTGTCAGGTGCCTTGTCAGCGATACTTTGCTTGTCGCCGACTTCAAATCCTTTTCCATCAGTGGCATGGATCGCTGCATTGCGGCCATCAATGTCGCTGGTATTGATGAAGCCGTTGTAGAACTCCAGGCGGCTCGCGTCAGGCTTGTAGTTGCCGTCCGCGTCGGCCTGTTTGAGCAGGCCCGTCGTGTCTGCCTCGTACTTCATGGTTCCTTTTTGCCCAGGCTCCAATGACAGTTCACCTACCAGCTTTTCATTCTTGTCGAACTGGCCAATCTTTATCGCATGGTCTTGAGTATTGGTGATATTGAGCGAGTAAGGCCCGCTGCCAGCGGTGGCGGCATCACCTACGGCGGTACTCTTGCCTGCAGGTGCAAGCGCAGCTGTCGCCTCCGGCGCAGTCTGAGCATTCGCCGGAGGTGTGGATGCCACTTGAGGCCCGGCTGATGATGCCTGGGCCGCACTTGGCGTCGTGGCTGCTTGCTGGGACCCAGTGTTGGCAGCCATCGGCTGAGCGGGCGCGGAGACTGCCGCCGACTTGCCTTGCGGACTGCCACTGCTTTGAGAAGACGCGCCCGTGTCGCTCCGGTTTTGCTGCATGAATTGTGCGAGCGCCTGCATGATCTGCTCGACCAGATTACGTACCGATGCAGCCAGGTCCTGATCGGTGGGATTGGCCGCCTGCGCGCTGGCATTCACTCGGCTGTCACTGTTGTGGGGCGATGGTCCCCCGAAGTTCACCGACTGCGCACCGGCACCGGGCGACGTACCAAAATCGATGCCTCCGCCCGCTTGGCGCTGGTCAGTCAGACGCCCTTGGGGCGAGCCAAAATCGCTGTTATGCAAGCCGAAGAGCTGATCAACAGGCCCACTCACTTTCGTCGACATACGCCACCCGCTTTGGACTTTATACCGCTTGAGTGGCAACTGAGTCGTTTTGGTTCCGTCATCCCACGCTATGGGTGGAGCCCTTTTTTTTTTTTGACGCGCGGTGTATGAGCGTTCGCTTAGATGAGGGAGAGCAGGGTTTCCAGCTGACCGCGTTCCCAGGTGCTCAGCAGTTCAAGAGGATCAGTGCCGTAGCGTTGGCGGGCGTCAAACAGGTAGACCCGACCTTCGGGGTTGAGGCAGCGGTCGCAGTGATCCAGGGCATTGTGCTCTTTGTAAAAGGTGATCAGCCAGCCATCAGCCTCTACGGTCATCAGGCCACTGTCGATGTCGACTTGAGCGTCGCCGCCCACCCGACGCATCACCCGAATGCCGAGGGCGATGTCACGCAGGACCTGACAGGTGTCACGCGCACTGAGAGGCTTTGCTGACAAATGGATGTCCCTTGATGGCTCGGCTAGCAGGGCGGCCGGGTGAAAACGTCTGCGCAAGGCATGCGCCTGTGGCATCGATTTGATAGCCTCGCGTCACTTTTTTGGAGAGACCCATGACCACAACCAACCAATCCAGAATGGCAGCGCGCTACGGGGACCCCGAGGCATCTGCGCTCGCCACCTGGAACGATACCATCGATCAATTGCTCGACCATCGCAGCGTTCGCGCTTTCAACGCCGAGCCTCTGCCGGACGGGCTGGTGGAAACACTGGTCGCTGCTGCGCAGTCTGCAGCCAGCTCTTCAAACCTGCAGGTCTGGAGTGTGGTCGCGGTGCGGAACACCGATCGCAAAGCGCGTCTCTCGGCACTTGCCGGTAACCAGGCATACATCCGACAAGCGCCGCTGTTCCTGGTATGGCTTGCCGACCTCTCTCGCGTTTCCCGTGTAGCCGAGCAGCAGCACGCCGAACTGCATGCACTGCCCTACCTCGAAAGCCTGTTGCTCGGAACGATAGATGCCTCACTGGCGGCTCAGAATGCAGTAGTGGCACTCGAATCGTTGGGGCTTGGAAGCGTTTATATCGGGGCCATTCGCAATGACATCGAGGGGGTAGCCAAGGAACTTGGATTGCCTGCACACGTTTATCCCGTGTTTGGGCTCTGCGTCGGTTACCCCTCCATCGAACTGCCGGCGAAGGTCAAACCGAGGCTTCCACAGGCTGCGGTGCTTCACCACGAAACCTACGCAGCGGAGCCAGAGTCGGCCGCAGTCGCCACTTATGATCAGCGGTTGGGGGCTTTCTACCAGCGCGAGGGGATGAGGGCAAACGGTTGGTCCGAACAGGTCGTCAACCGACTTCGTGACACCTCAAACCTCCATGGCCGTGAACATTTGGTTGAGCAGTTGATCCGGATGGGTTTTGGCCTTCGTTGACGACGTGGCTCCAGGGATTCAGTCATGCGGTCAGCGCGCCTTGATTGTGCATGACTGATGCAGCGTTCAGCGTCAGTGCGGCGGGCAGGAAGTCGTTTCGACCGTCGAAGCGATGAGGTCGCGCAGCCACCTGTGGGCGGGATCGCGGTGCAGGCGTTCCGGCCACAATGCGACGCGGCTGGATAACTTCTTCACCGATCCGCCACTGCCGTTTCGTCGACAGAATGCCGGCGATTATGAGATCCCGGCATTCACGCTCAAGCCGCGCCTCGCGCCGGGGCGCCACGAATTGGCATCCATTACACTGACGTCGATTAAAATTGACGCAATTGTGCCGACTTCGGTTGGCCCCCCGACCAACGCCACGTCCTGTCCTTCAAGTCAGATTTTCCGCGGCCGATACAGAAAAAAGCTCTGTGTATGTAACGCATGCGCCCTGCGATCCTTTCCTGTGAGCGAACGATGAACCCACTCAAACTCTTCAATCGATCCCGTGCCAACCGCCAGGAAGCGATCAGCATCAACTGCACCGCTGGCGAGCTGGACCGTGCCCTGGCGGGCGTGCGTTCAGTTCCCGTTCTGGTGACAGGCTTCGTCTCTCCGCATCTGGACATCGACCACATTGCCGCCCGTATAAAGCAGCGGTTTCCCGATAGCGCGCTGAGCTTGTGCACCACCTCCGGCGAGCTGTGCAACAGTGCGACCGGTTTGTACTGTGCAACCGGCGATCGTTGGGACCGCATCGTCCTGCAGCTCTTCGAGCGCAGCGTGATTGCATCGGCCGAAGTGGTGATGGTGCCACTGGAGTGTGAAGATATCCGCAGCGGTGGCAAGCGCATGGAGATGCGTGAGCGCATCGAAAAACTGGTCAGCAACATCAAGCGTGCGCAGGTCAGCACGGCCATCGACCATCGCGACACGCTGGCCTATGTGGTGTTCGACGGCTTGTCGGCGTCCGAATCGTTCTTCATGGAAGCGCTCTACGAGTCCGGGCGCTTTCCGTGCCTCTTTGTAGGAGGCTCGGCCGGTGGCAAGTCGGATTTCAAGAAGACGCTGATCCACGACGGCAAGCGCAGCTATCAGAATCATGCGCAAATTGTTTTCATCAAGACCGCCGCCGACATCCGTTTCGGCGTGTTCAAAAGTCAGAACTTCCAACCCGCCGGGCTGACCTTCAGTGTCCTGACCGCTTCTGTCGAAGACCGCACCATCGACCAGGTGATCGACAGCAAGGGCAACATCATGAGCATGGTCCAGGCGCTGTGTAACGCCTTTGACTGTGACGCTCACGCCCTTGAGAAGAACCTGGCTGATTACTCCTTCGCCATTCGGGTGGGCAGCGAGTTGTTCGTGCGATCAATCGCGCGCATCGACCATGCACAGCAAATCATTCAGCTGTTCTGCGACGTGGCCCCCGGCGAAGAGCTGGTGATGGTCAAGCGTACGCCGTTGCGCGAAGCCACCCGCGTGGATTACGAGCAATTCCTGCGCGCCAAGGGCGGGCAGCCTGTCGCGGCGATCCTCAACGACTGCATCTTGCGTCGGGCCAACAACGGCAAGGATCTGGGCACCATGACCGGATTGTTCGGTGACGTACCGCTGGTGGGGTTCTCGACCTTTGGTGAAATTCTCGGCCTGAACCTGAACCAGACGCTTACGGCGATCTTCTTCTTTCGGGTGGCAAAAGGCGCGTCATTCACGGATGAGTATGTGGACAATTTCATCGCGCACTATGGCGAATTCAAGGCGTTTTTCCTGCGCCGCCAGCTTAAGAAGATGGTGGGCTTGAACCATGTCATCGTGAAGCAGATCGAGGCGTTCAAGCTTAACGACTTCAATAACGCGCTGGACACCCGTGGGCTGGATACCAAAGTCCTTCCGGTCTTCGAAGGCCTCGCCGCACTGGGTCGGGTCCTTGCCCAGGCCGGTCAGCAGCAGGAAGAGATGTCCACACAAATCAAGCACTACTCCGGCGAGCTGCACCTGTCGATGGACGATCTGGCCGGCACGATTGACCAGCAGAACACGGTCTCGACAAACGCCGGCAATACCGTTGTAGCGCTGGTCAGCCAGGCGGACGAAGCGGTGGTCGGCGCACGAGCCCTCGCGGAATCGAGCCTGCGCATCCAGTCCATCGTGCAGGTGATTCAACAGATCGCCGGGCAGACCAATCTGCTGGCGCTCAACGCTGCGATCGAAGCGGCGCGGGCAGGGGATCTGGGCCGAGGCTTTGCCGTGGTCGCCGACGAAGTGCGCAAGCTGGCGGAAATCACCCGCAAGAACGCGGCCGAGATCGGCGTCGACATCGACTTGCTCTCCAGCGAGATCCAGCGGGTGGCGCAGCAGATCGAGGACCAGTCCACCGGCGTCGGCGCGCTACGCGAAATGCTCGACTCACTGGAAAACTCGAACCAGGCCACCGAAGGCACGGCGCGGCGCACCAAAGCCATCGCCGATACCTTGACCGGCTTGACCCACGCCAGAGCTTGACCCACGATGCCCGTTTTCCGCGATCAACCAAAACGTGGACCACGAGCGAGTTATGGCAAAAAGACCTTCGATAGAGCAGCGGCGCGAATTCGGCAATTTTCTGTCCAGCCGACGGGCGCGCCTCGACCCGAATGATTTCGGCCTGCCAGAAGGGCCGCGCCGCACCCCAGGACTGCGCCGTGAGGAAGTGGCGGCGCTCGCCGGGGTCAGCGTCAGTTGGTACACCTGGCTTGAACAGGGCCGCGACATTCAGCCCTCGCCGGACGCGCTGCAACGGATATCCAAAGTCCTCAAGCTCGATCGTGTGGAGTCCGCGCACCTGTATGCGCTTTCCGCACTGGAGGTGCCGGTTGCTGCCACCGGCGGCGGGGTGACCGCCGGCTTGGAAATGCTGGTGCGCGCCATCAACCCCATTCCGGCGTATGTGCGCAACGCCCGGCTCGACATCCTGGCGTGGAACGACGCCATCGCCGAGCTGTTCGTCGACTACGGTTCGTTGCAGCCCCATGAGCGCAACACGCTGCGTCTGTTGTTTCTGTACATCCCGTACCGAACCATCATTCTGGATTGGGAGCAGATGGCACGTGGCATGATCAGTGCGTTTCGGGCATCGCGCGCGCTGGCCCAGGACAAGGCACCGTTCGACAGCCTGATCGAAGAACTCTCGTCCCTGAGCCCTGAATTCAAAGAGTGGTGGCAGGACACCGAGGTCAAAGGTTTCGAGGAGGGCCGCAAGCGTCTGCTGCATCCCATCAGCGGCCATATCGATTTCACCTACGTCGCGCTGACGCCTGAAGGGCGGCCGGACCTGTCGCTGGTGACCTACATTCCCCGCCACACTGCCTATGACTCACGGTCATAGGATAACAACACGCCTTCCTGGCTTTTTCGGGCTTGCCTAGAGTGGCGGTCATCGCAGCGCACATGCGCTGCACCGAACGCCAACGAGGTAATCACGATGTCTGACTTGAGCCCGATCCCCGCCGCAAACGTCGCTACGTCACGCAACCCGGCCACCGGTGAGCTGATCGCCACTTACCCCTTCCAGACCCAGACCGACGTCGAGCAGTTGCTGGATGTGAATGCTGCGGCCTTTCGTCTGTGGCGCGCCACGCCGATGCGCGAGCGCGTGGCAGCCTATCGCCGTCTGGCAGACACCCTGCGTGAGCGCTCGGAATCCTTCGCTGCGCTGATCACCGCTGAAATGGGCAAGACCCTGGCGGCGGCCCGTGGAGAAGTGGAGAAGTGCGCGGCCACGATCGAGTGGATTGCTGACAACGGCCCGGCGATTCTTGCCGATGAGCCCGTCAATGTAGGCAGCGACGACGAAGTCCACGTGTCCTTCCTGCCGATTGGCACTGTGCTGGCGGTGATGCCCTGGAACTTCCCGCTGTGGCAGGTGATTCGTGCATCCGGGCCGATCATGCTGTCGGGCAATGGCTTCATGCTCAAGCACGCGCCGAACGTCATGGGCTCGGCTTACGCGCTGCAAGAAGCTTACGAGGCGGCAGGCTTTCCCAAAGGGCTGTTCACCAACCTTATTGCTGACAACGACACCGTGGCCCGCACTATCGAAGACCCGCGCATCGCCGCCGTCACCCTGACGGGCAGCATGCGCGCAGGTTCTGCCGTGGCAGCCACGGCGGGCAAGGCGCTCAAGAAGAGCCTGCTGGAGCTGGGCGGCTCGGACGCTTTCATTGTGTTGGCCGACGCCAATATCGACCTTGCGGTGAAAGCTGCTGTCGAGGCGCGTTTCCAGAACGCCGGTCAGGTCTGTCTGGCGGCCAAGCGCTTCATTCTGGAGGCACCGATCGCCGACGAATTCACGGGTAAATTCGTTGCAGCGGTCGAGCAACTGAAAGTCGGCGACCCGCTGGACAGCGCGATCAACGTCGGTCCGATGGCCCGCGCTGATCTGCGCGATGAGCTGGATGGCCAGGTTCAACGCACTATTGCCGCCGGCGCGACGTTGCTGCTGGGCGGGAAGAAGATCGACGGCCCCGGTAACTTCTACGCGCCCACCGTGCTGGCCGATGTGAGGCCAGGCATGGCCGCCTTCGACGAAGAAACTTTCGGCCCGGTGGCAGCGATCACCATTGCCGCCAACGCCGAAGACGCCATCGTGCTGGCCAACACCAGTGACTATGGACTGGGTGGCAGCCTGTGGACCCAGGACATCCCGCGCGCGCAACGCATCGCCCGGCGTCTGGAAACCGGTGGCGTGTTCATCAATGGTTTCCCGGCGACGAACGCGCGGATCCCGGTGGGCGGCGTCAAGAAGAGTGGCTACGGCCGCGAACTGTCCCACTTCGGGCTGCGTGAATTCACCAACGCCCAGGCGGTGTGGGCCAAAAGCGTTGACTGAGATTCAGTGAGCAGTATCAGCATGGGCGTACGTTTGTAGTCGCCCATGCTGCAAAAAAAGCCGTCGCATTTGCGACGGCTTTTTCATGCCTGCCCTATTGGGATGGCGCATCTGGATTCAGCCAATCGGGTGCAGGTCGGCAGGTGCCAGGCCCACCAGCTCGATGTGTGCAGTGTTCGCGTCAGCCACGATCAGGTTATCGGCGGTGAAAGTCTTGGCGACGTTCTTGTCGATACTGATCTCGAATCGGTGACCGTCCGCGTCCGCTTCGTAATCCTTCAGATAGGTACGGTGCGTGGCCCCGTCGTAGATCAACTTCAGCGTGCCATCGGTGCCGTCGCCCAGGCCGGTGTAGCCCAGCGCGGACACATCAATCCGGTCCTGTGTGGCATCGAAGTTTTTGATGAAGTCCGAATTGCCCCGAAAGCTATCGCTCTTCTCCACGTATCGAAAGGTGTCGACGCCGGTATTGCCCACCAGCAGGTCATCATCACTGCCTCCGACAAGGATGCCGCCTGCGGTCGAGTTGGTGAACTCGTCACGGTAGTTGTCGCCGGTCAGCGTCTGGTTGGCGCGGTCTGCTGCAGAGTCCCCGGCAAAGGTGAACCGGTCCATGTCCTGCAGGCCAGTGAGCGGATACCGTTCGTATTGTGTCAGGTGCACCACGAAACGGTTGCCGTCTTCATCGGCCTCGAAGGATTGGGCAATCGCGTAACCCGCTTCGCTGTCGTAGCTGTAATTGAGGGTGCCGTTATAGCCATCGCCCAGGCCGGTGAAACCCAGTGCCGAAACGTCCAGAAGGTCGCCCTCGCCAAGCTGGAAGTCGTGGATAAAATCGACACTGGAGTGTCCCGAGCTGTCGTTAACAAAGCTGTCGGTGAGGTGTTCGAAGGCGAAGGTGTTACGTGCATTGCCGCTGTACATCTCATCAGCGCCACCGCCACCTGTGACGATGTTGCCGCTTTTGGGAACGATCAAAAAGTCATCGCCATCGGTCCCGCTGATGACGTATTGCTTTTCGCTCTCGTGATGTTCGCGGCCATTGCTTTCTGCCGTCAGGTCGTAACGCAGGGCGAAATTCTGCGTGCCGAGCTGAGCGGCGTGGTCGCATTCCAGCCGGACTTCGAATGCCTGCCCCTCGGCGTTTTTGTCCAGCGAGCGAACATAGGTAACGTTCTCGTCAGCGTTTTAAGTGACCGCCAGATCGCCGTTGTGGCCATTGCCAACCCGCTCCAGCCCGAGCGCTGTCAGGTCAAGTACGTCATTGGATTGGAAGTTTTTGATCAGATCCGAGTGCGAGCCCTGTTTGTCGAAGTAACTGTCCGTCACTGATGTGTAGACGAAGGCGTTGCCGTAGTAATAGGCAGGATGGCTGATGAGGGTGTCGACGCCGGCACCGCCGTTATAGCGATCCTGTGCGTTGCTGAACGGATTGGGATCCCCTCCCTGACCGGTGAGGATGTCGTCGCCATCGCCTCCAAAGATGAAATCCCGCTTTGTGGTGCCCGTGAGGGTGTCGTCATCCGCCGTGCCCACGTAGCTGTCATACGTGCCATGAGCCGTCACGACAACCGCCTCATCCGCTTCACTCTGCAGTGCTGGTTTCGTTGCCTGAGCCATTTTTTTTCTCGCTATAAAAGGTTTGGCACTGCGGCCGCCGTGGACGGCAGATCCAGTTACAACAGGCATCGTGAGCGTTGATCAATGCCGGCCATTGGCGTGGTAGACCCGTCAAAGCCGCGTTTGTTTGATTATTCGCATCCGTCCAGAAACGACAAAGCCCGACATAAAGTCGGGCCTGGGGTCGGGTTGAATCCGTTCATTACCAGTTCATGGCGGTTATCTCGGTGCGAAGGTGAGAAGCGGCGAGGGGTGCGAACACCCCTCGCGCCGGGCGGTGATCAGGCCGATTTGTTCTGCAGTGCCTTGATCAACACGTCTGCCGCAGGACCGGACGAAGCAGGGTTCTGGCCGGTGATCAGCAGACCATCGGTGAGGACGTACGAGCCCCAGTCCGGACCTTTGGAGTAGACGCCGCCCAGTGATTTCAGCTCGTCTTCCACCAGGAAAGGCACCACGTTGGTCAGGCCGACGGCTTCTTCCTCGCTGTTGGCAAAGCCGGTGACCTTCTTGCCTTTAACCAGCGGCGTGCCGTCGGCGTTCTTCACGTGGCGCAGCACGCCAGGGGCGTGGCATACGACAGCGACGGGCTTGTTGGCGGCGATGAACGACTCGATGAGTTGGACGGAATTTTTGTCTTCAGCCAGATCCCACAGCGGGCCATGGCCGCCAGGGTAGAACACAGCGTCGAAATCTGCCTGGGACACGCTGTCCAGGCGGACGGTATTGGCGAGCAGGGCTTTGGCGGTTTCGTCTTTCTCGAAGCGACGGGTCAGGTCGGTCTGGAAGTCAGGCTCGTTGCTCTTCGGGTCCAGCGGAGGCTGACCGCCTTGTGGCGAAGCCAGTACGATTTCGGCGTTGATGTCGCTGAACGCATAGTAGGGCGCGGCCAGTTCTTCCAGCCAGAAGCCGGTAGGACGGCCGGTGTTGCCGAGGGTGTCGTGGGAAGTCAGAACCATTAGAACTTTCATCGGGTATTTCCTTTTCGATTAGGTTTGAGACTGCCGAGCAGCCAAAAGGTAAAGCGTCATTTACTTGGATTAATAGACTAGTCGTCTAGTTCAGCGGCAAAACGAAATTCACTTGGCGGCTTTTATGATCAGGTCAGCCACGGCCTTGGGATAGGCCAGCATCGCAACATGGCTTGAAGGGACTTCGATGGAATCGGCGTGCAGGCGCTGCACCTGATCGCGCTGCAGTTGTGGCGAGATGATCTGGTCGTTTGTGGCCACCACCGCAAAGGAGGGCACCTTGTGCCAGGCAGCGTGGGGAATTGGCTGGCTCAGCGCTTTGATGTTCAGCGCGCCTTGGGTCGCGGCGACGAGTTTCTGTTCGGCGCGGGGCAGATCAGGGGCGAAGAATTTGGCGACGCCTTCGTCGCTGACTTTCACGTAGCCGTCTGCATCTTTGACGAAGGAGGCCTGGCCGGGCATGTCGGGATAGCCTTTAACGGCATCGAACACTGACTGGCCATCATCCGGGGCGTAAGCGGCGACGTAGACCAGCGAGCGGACTTTGTCGTTGACGCCAGCGTCGGTGATGACCGCGCCAGCCCAGGAGTGACCCACCAGAACCACCGGGCCTGGAGCAGCGGCAATGGCGCGTTTGGTGACAGCGACATCGCCTTCCAGGGAATCCAGCGGGTTCTGCACTGCCACCACATTCAGGCCGGCTTTTTCCAGCAGCGGAATCACTTTGTTCCAGGAGGAGCCGTCGGCGAAAGCGCCGTGGACCAGCACTACAGTCTTGGCGGTCAGGGGAGCGGCAGGGCGGTCTTGGGCTGACGCGAATCCAGCGGCGGCGAGCAATGTCACGGCAGTGGCGAGAGCGGTGATCGTTGTTCTGGTTTTCATCACGTCAGTCCTTGTGGCGGCGGGTTAATGTGGGTACACCTTAACTCTGAGTAGACCAGTCGTCTAGAGTTATTTTCAAATTATTTCAGGAGGCCTTTTTGACGTGCTTGGCAATGGACGCGGCGAAGGTATAAAGCCGGTCAGGAGAGACCGGCAGGCGCTATGCAGAGGGGGAACGAAGGCAAGGAGAGCGGCGGGACATTGCGGGGCGCTGATCAGGTCAGGCGCAAAATCGTGCGCGTGGTTGCCATGGCTGTTTCGAAGGGCGCGAGGCTTCGTTCGATCTTGACCATCACGCTGGCGCCGACCCACAGCTGGTACAGGCTTTGCGCAATGGCGTAGGGGTTCTCGCAGGCGGGCAGCGAGCCGTCGGCAATGCCAGCCTTAATCGCGCTGCCGAGCCGGTCGGTAATCCCGGCCGTGCCGCGCTTGAGCACCGCGCGCATGGTTTCAGACAGATCGGCCACTTCAACGCCAAGCTTCACGGCGAGGCACTTGCCCTGGCATTCCTGGAACGACTGGGTGTCTTGCCAGACCCGCCAGTAACTCATCAGGCGCTCGCCCATGGGCAGGCCGGGCTCGCCGAGGATGCGATCAATATCCGCGAGGTAGTCGTCGAAGTAGTGCTCAAGCAACGCCTCGCCGAAGGCATCCTTGGAACCGAAGTAATGATAGAAGGAGCCTTTCGGCACGCCCGCCGCGGCCAGAATTTCGTTCAGGCCTACGCCGGAATACCCCTTGGCGGCCATGATGCGTTGGCCGACGTCGAGGATTCCTTGACGGACATCAGATGAACCACGTGTTTGGGGAGTATTCATGGCTCGGAGAATACATCCTAGTAAGTCGGTCTACTAGCGGATTCTGATGGACGATGTTGTCGTGTGTCGGCGGGGCCCGGCTCGACACGACAGCTTTAAGCCCCAATCGCCGTCGTGTCGCTGCGGTTATAAAGCGCGCCTGCCCGCTAAACCTGATCCACCGCTTCAGGCACGCCCTGGTCCTCGCCTAGAAACCCGCCGCTCTGGTGATGCCACAGCCGCGCGTACGTGCCGTTCTTGTTGAGCAGTTCGGCATGGGTGCCTTGTTCGATGATGCGACCGTCGTCCATCACGATGAGCCGGTCCATGGCCGCAATGGTCGACAGCCGGTGGGCGATGGCAATGACGGTTTTGCCTTTCATCATTTCGTCGAGGCTTTCCTGAATCGCCACTTCGACTTCCGAATCCAGTGCGCTGGTGGCTTCGTCCAGCAGCAGGATCGGCGCGTTCTTCAGCATCACGCGAGCAATGGCGACCCGTTGGCGCTGGCCGCCCGACAGCTTGATACCGCGCTCACCCACCAGCGTGTCGTAGCCGCTGTGACCATGCTTGTCGCTGAGCTGGCTGATGAAGCCGTCGGCCTGGGCGTTGGCCGCAGCGGTGTGGATTTCCTCATCGGTGGCATCAGGTCGGCCATACGCGATGTTGTCGCGAATGGACCGATGCAGCAGCGACGTATCTTGCGTGACCATGCCGATGGCGCTGCGCAGGCTGTCTTGCGTGACCTGCCTGATGTTCTGCCCATCGATGCGAATCTCGCCGCTGTCCACGTCATAGAAGCGCAGCAGCAGATTGATCAGCGTGGATTTGCCGGCGCCTGAACGTCCGACCAGCCCGATCTTCTCGCCGGGGCGGATGGCGAGATTCAAACCCTCCAGCACCTGACGCTCGCCGTTGTAGTTGAAGCTGACGTTGTCAAAGGTCACGGCGCCGCCGGTGGTCTTCAACACGGCTGCATCCGGCGCGTCCTGCACTTTAGGGCCCTGAGTCAGGGTCGCCATGCCGTCCTGCACCGTGCCGATGTTCTCGAACAGCGAGGTCATCTGCCACATGATCCAGTGGGACATGCCATTGATGCGCAGCGCCATGGCGGTAATCGCGGCCACCGCGCCGGTGCCGACGTCACCCTGATGCCACAGCCACAGGGCATAACCGCCTGCGCCCAGAATCAGCGCGACAACCAGTGCCTGATTGACGATCTCGAACTGGCTCACCAGACGCATCTGGCGAAAGCCGGTCTGCTTGAAGTCCTCCATCGCCGCACGCGCAAACTGCGCTTCGCGTTTGGAGTGGGAGAACAGTTTCACCGTGGTGATGTTGGTGTAGGCATCGGAGATCCGCCCGGTCATCGACGACCGCGCGTTGGCCTGCTCCTGACCGACTTTGCCCAGGCGCGGCACGAAGTACAGCATGGCCAGGCCGAACAATACGATCCAGGCCATGAACGGCAGCATCAGCTTCAAGGCGAAGCCGCCGGCCAGCGCGATGATCGCAATGAAATAAACGCCGATGCCGGGCGCGATTTCGATCAGGGTGAACAGCACGTCCCGCACCGCCAGCGCGGTCTGCATCACCTTGGTGGTGACCCGACCGGAGAACTCGTCGGAGAAGAACGACAGGCTTTGCCGCAGCATCAGTCGGTGAAAATCCCAGCGCAGCCGCAGCGGCAGGTTGATCGCCAGCACCTGGTGCTGAACCATCGTGCGCATGGCCACCAGCCCGATGCTGATCACCAGCACAATGCCGATGCCCCACAGCGCTCGACTTTCCTCGCCCGCGGTGGCGCCGCCGTCCTTCCAGGTTGAGAGCAGATCGACCACTTGCCCGAGGAACGAGAAGAGCCAGGCTTCGTAAAGCGATACACAGGCGCTGAGCACCGCAAGGGCGAGGATATAGCCACGCGCTCCACGGGTGCAGGCCCACAGAAAACGCGCCAGACCTACTGGTGGCGGCGGTGCTTCGTCGGGTGGGAAGGGGTCGAGCCGTCGTTCAAATACGCGCAGCATGAGGGTCTCCAAAACTGTCCAGTGGCGCAGATTCTGCCATTGAATGGCTAACTTGAGGGTTCGAGGCTTTCACGGGTGGGTCGTTCCGCCCGATTTCGAGACTGTCTCGCGGCGTCCGGGACGCCAACATGATGGTTGAAGATCAGCAGTCGGTGACTGCCGGTAAGTGATCGCTCAACAGATCCCGTGCTAACTTCCCGGCCGTTTTCTATCATGCGGACTTTCCGTCCGTACGCGCATTCAGGTCCACCGACATGACACACATCTCCGAACGCCTTCTGGTCCAAGCGCACCTGGACGCCAAACAGCCCAAAACCCTGAGCCCGGAAGAGGAGGCTGAGTACCGCCGTTTGATCGCCGCCGAGCTCAAGGCTCAGGACGCTGTGCTGGTCGCTCACTACTACTGCGATCCGGTGATTCAGGCGCTGGCGGAAGAAACCGGCGGTTGCGTTTCGGATTCTCTGGAGATGGCGCGATTCGGCAAAAACCATCCGGCGAAAACCGTTTTGGTGGCCGGGGTGCGTTTCATGGGTGAAACCGCAAAAATCCTCACTCCCGAAAAACGCATCCTGATGCCAACCCTTGAGGCTACCTGCTCGCTGGACCTTGGTTGCCCGGTCGAGGAGTTCGCTGCGTTCTGCGATCAGCATCCCGAGCGTACCGTGGTGGTTTACGCCAATACCTCAGCCGCTGTAAAAGCCCGTGCTGATTGGGTGGTGACGTCCAGCTGCGCGTTGGAGATCGTCGAGAGCCTGATGGACAACGGCGAGAAAATCATCTGGGCGCCCGACAAGCATCTGGGGCGTTACATCCAGCGCGAGACCGGGGCCGACATGCTGTTGTGGGACGGCGCCTGCATCGTGCACGAGGAGTTCAAGTCCCGGCAGCTTGAGGACATGAAAGCGTTGTACCCGGACGCTGCCATTCTGGTGCACCCGGAGTCCCCCGAATCGGTTATCGACCTGGCTGACGCCGTGGGCTCTACCAGCCAGTTGATCAAGGCGGCGCAAACGCTGCCGAACACCACCTTCATCGTCGCCACCGATCGCGGCATCTTCTACAAGATGCAGCAGCTGTGCCCGGACAAGGTCTTCATTGAGGCACCGACCGCAGGTAATGGCGCCGCATGCCGCAGTTGCGCCCATTGCCCGTGGATGGCGATGAACACGCTGGCGCGCACGCTTCAGTGTTTGCGCGAAGGTACCAACGAAATCTTCGTCGACCCGGCGGTTATCCCTCACGCCGTTCGGCCGTTGCAGCGCATGCTCGACTTTACTCAGGCGGCGCGGATGAAAGCTTCGGGTAATGCATGATCTGTAGCGGCAAGCTTCAAGCTTCAAGCTTCAAGCTTCAAGCTTCAAGCTCCAAGCGAAAAGGCGATTTGCTGCGTTCCACCTTGCAGCTTATGGCTTGCCGCTTGTAGCTGACTTCAGTTCATCATGTCCTTCACCGCCCGCTCCTGAGCAATGATTTCCTGCTGCCGCGCGTCGATGCGTGAGGCCAGCTGGAAGTTGTTGTTCGCCCGTCGCTTGGCAAATTCAAGCTGTTGAATCGCCTGCTTGAAATCGCCCATCAGCGCGAAGTATTCGGCACGGGCCTGGTGCAGGCCGATGGTGTTGCCCGACAAACCACGGGTATCCGCCACCTGATTCCAGATGTCCGGATCGTCCGGGCGGCTCTTCAACAGAATCTCCAGAGACTTCAGCGCTTCCGGCGCCTTGGACTGCTTGAGCAGGACGTCGACTTTCGCCTGATTGAGCGGGTAGTTGTCCGGGTACAGGTTCAACATCCGGTCCACCCGCTGTTGAGCATCGGGCAGGCGATTGTTGGAGATGTCCAGATTCACGGCGGCGAGGTTGTAGGGAATGTTGTCCGGCGCCTTGTCGAGCAGGGGCTTCAGCGTCTCGCGGCCCTCATTCAGCTGACCCGCTTTGGTCTGGGCCAGTGCCAGACCGTAGCGAGCCGCATCGTTTTTCGGGTTCTCAGCCAGTTGCGCACGGAAACGCTTGGCCGCCATGCCCGGGGTTTCTTCGTATATCAGCACGGTGCGTGCGCGCATCAGTTGATACGCAGGGCTGTCTTCCTTGCCGCCGGGCTTGGCTTGCTCGGCGCGGTTGCGCGTGTCGGCAATACGGGATTCGGTCACCGGGTGGCTCATCAGGAATTCCGGTGGCTTGGCGTCATAGCGATACTGGCGCGCCAACCGCTCGAACATGGTGGGCATGTTGCGCGGATCGTAGCCGGCCTTTTCCAGATTGAGAATGCCGATGCGGTCGGCTTCTGCTTCGTTTTGCCGGGAGAACCGCGCCTGCTCCTGAATCGCGGCGGCCTGGGTGCCGGCAATCGCGGCAATCCCCGCATCCCCCGCGCCCGCTGCGGCCATGACAATACCGGCGAGCATCGCCGCCATCACCGGCACTTGCATGCGCTGCTGCGCCTGCACGCCCCTGGCGAAGTGCCGTTGCGACAAGTGAGCCAATTCGTGGGCGAGGACCGCGGCGTATTCGCCTTCGGTCTCGGCATGGAGGAACAACCCGCCGTTGACTCCGATGATCCCGCCGGGCGCTGCGAAGGCGTTGATCTCCGGCGTGTTGATCAGGATGAATTCGAGCCGGCGGTCCTGCACCTGGCTGGTTTCGGCCAGCCGATAGACCGAGGACTCGACGAAGTCCTTGAGCAGCGGGTCGGACAGCTGCGCCACTTCAGAGCGCAGCAGCCCGAGCCAGGCACGCCCCAGGTCATGTTCTTGCTGGGGAGAAACGATGGATGAACTCGCGTCGCCGAGGGAGGGCAGGTCATCTTCTGCGAAGCTCGGCGCTGCCAGCAGGCATGCGAGGGTCAGCAGCGTGGGGCGCAAAAAATTCATGCACGAAACTCTGGGGCAGAAAGGCGCCACTGTAGCTGGCTCGATGGCTTGCTGACCAGAGTGGGGTATTCTGGAAAACTTGTAAGAATGTTCTTCCGCCTGACTGCTTTTATGCGAGGGCGGATGTGTCTATCCGGAGAGAAACGATGTCTGACGCTGTAGGACACCCCGCACCCTGCGATGCAGAGCTCGACGCCAGCGGCCTGAACTGCCCGCTTCCCTTGCTCAAGGCCAAGATGGAACTCAATCGTCTGGCCAGCGGCGCGGTCCTCAAAGTGACGGCCACCGATGCAGGCTCGCAGCGCGACTTCCGTACCTTCGCAAAACTGGCCGGGCACGTGCTGCTCCACGAAGAAAACGCTGACGGCATTTATCGGTATTGGCTACGCAAGGCCTGAGCGTTTCTGACCCCTCGCAACCCCCTTAGGATTCTTGATGTTCAAAGTGCTTCGCGACTGGATACAGCGCTACTTTTCCGACGAGGAAGCGGTAGTGCTGGCAGTGCTGTTGGTTCTCGGATTTACCGTTGTTCTCACCCTCGGCGGCATGCTTGCCCCGGTGCTGGCCGGACTGGTGCTCGCCTTTCTGATGCAGGGGTTGGTCAACCTGCTTGAACGCCTGCGGGTCCCGGAAGGTGGCGCAGTCGGACTGGTCTTCGCGTTATTCATGGGGGCGCTGGCGCTGTTTTTGCTGGTTCTGGTCCCACTGCTGTGGCGACAGCTCATCACCTTGTTCAACGAATTGCCCGGCATGCTCGCCAAGTGGCAGTCGTTGCTGTTGCTGCTGCCGGAGCGTTATCCGCATCTGGTGTCGGACGAACAGGTCCTGCAGGCCATCGAAGTGGCGCGCGGCGAGGTCGGAAAGTTCGGGCAATGGGCGCTGACGTTTTCCCTGTCCAGCTTGCCGCTGTTGGTCAACATGATGATCTACCTGGTGCTGGTGCCGATCCTGGTGTTCTTCTTCCTCAAGGATCGTCGGATGATCAGCCGTTGGGCGAGGGGCTATCTGCCCCGGGAACGTACGCTGATTACCCATGTGGCCGAGGAAATGAATCGGCAGATCGCCAACTACATTCGCGGCAAGGTCATTGAGATCTTCATCTGTGGCGGGGTGACGTACATCGCCTTCGTGACCATGGGGCTGAATTACTCGGCGTTGCTGGCGATGCTGGTGGGGATTTCGGTGGTCGTGCCGTACGTGGGCGCAGTCGTGGTGACGGTGCCGGTGGCGTTCATCGCGCTGTTCCAGTGGGGCTGGAGCGATCAGTTCATCTATCTGATGGTGGTCCACGGCATTATCCAGACCCTGGACGGCAATGTGCTGGTGCCGCTGCTGTTCTCCCAGACCGTGAGCTTGCACCCGGTCGCGATCATCTGCGCCGTGCTGTTGTTCGGAGGGCTATGGGGGTTCTGGGGGATTTTCTTTGCGATTCCGCTGGCGACCCTGTTCAAGGCCGTACTGGACGCGTGGCCACGGAACGAACCGACGGTGGCGCCGTTGTTATAGGCGTTGCCTCGCTTTTTGTAGGAGTGAGCTTGCTCGCGATCGGCGTCGTCATGGTCAACCTACGATGACTAAACGGCCCCCGATCGCGGGGAAGCTCAGGCCTACATTATGGCGATCAAGCCTTGTTCAGCGCCTTGGCTGCTTCCAGCACCGCCGCCACATGCCCCGGCACTTTCACGCCGCGCCACTCTTTACGCAGCACACCGTCCTTGTCGATAAGGAAGGTGCTGCGGTCGACGCCCAGGTATTCCTTGCCGTACAGCTTTTTCAGCTTGATCACATCGAATAGCTGGCACAGCGATTCATCTTTGTCCGAAATCAGCTCGAACGGGAATTCCTGCTTGGCCTTGAAGTTCTCGTGGGATTTCAGGCTGTCCCGCGAAACACCGAACACCACCGTGTTGGCGGCCTTGAAGTCGGCGTGATGATCGCGAAAGCCCTGGCCCTGGGTGGTGCAACCCGGGGTGCTGTCTTTCGGATAGAAATAAAGAACGACTTGCTGACCTTTGAGCGCCGACAGGCTGACCGCCTGTTCGCTCGTGGCCTGCACCTGAAAGTCGGCAACCGCTTGGTCGAGTTCTACAGCCATTCGAGACTCCTTACATCGGTGCTTGAGGGCGCCATGGTTCGATCAGCGCATCGAGATTGAGTGCGTCGGCGAAGTCCAGGAACTGGTCACGCAGCCAGCTGATCTGGGTACCGGCCGGCAATGTGACGGTGAACGTCGCGTTGAGCATGGTGCCGCCGGTCTGTGGGGCCTGATAGGTGTCGCAGATCAGGTTTTCCAGCTCGACGTTGTGGTCGATGAAGAACTGGCACAGCTCGTTGATAATGTCCGGGCGATACGCCGAACTGACGTACGCCACGTAAGGCAGGGCTTCCGGACGGTTTTCCAGCGAAGCACTGCGCACCACATTGACGGTGAAGGCGTGTTTCTTCGCCAGGTTGGGCAGGCCGGTTTCCAGACGCGCCAGGGCGTCCCAGCTGCCGGATATCTGCAGGATCAGCGCGCTGCACTCACCGTGGCGAGTGAGGCGAGAGCTGACGACCGAGCAACGGCTTTCGTTACTGGCGCGGCACAGGACGTTGGTCAGCTCCATTGGGTTGGCGCCAAGGGCACTGATGACAAGGAATTGTTCGCGAACTGTGGGGATGGATGACATGCAGCATTCCTAAACGATGAGCGGTCGGTACGCAGCAGGCCTGTGCCGGCGGGCTCGACGGACGAAGGCATCGTGATGTCGCCCCGACCCGCAGCCGTCAATCGCGGCCATGAGCCTGTCATGGCCGCGATAACGACGCAGGGCGGGTAAGTGACGACAAAATCGAGCAGTCGAACGAGCCGGGCAGATGACCCGTACCGATCAAAGACCGAA
Organism: Pseudomonas sp. GW821-FHT02H06; assembly: GCF_059421525.1. Taxonomy (NCBI): domain Bacteria; kingdom Pseudomonadati; phylum Pseudomonadota; class Gammaproteobacteria; order Pseudomonadales; family Pseudomonadaceae; genus Pseudomonas; species Pseudomonas sp. GW821-FHT02H06. The sequence continues at coordinate 49,164 of NZ_JBWKVD010000004.1, read as the reverse complement.
GGGTAGCGAAAACCGGCGCCGAGGGGAATGCTCGCCTTGTGCAAGGATCATGGCGCCAGTACCATTACCGCTCTCTTTTTCCGGCAGGAGCGGTTTGCATGATTGCGGGCAGTATGGTGGCACTGGTCACACCCATGGATGCACAAGGTCGTCTCGACTGGGACAGCCTGAGCAAACTGGTGGACTTTCACCTGCAAGAGGGCACCAACGCCATTGTTGCCGTCGGCACCACCGGTGAATCCGCGACGCTCGACGTCAACGAGCACATCGAAGTCATCCGCCGCGTGGTTCAGCAGGTCGCTGGCCGCATTCCGGTCATCGCCGGCACAGGCGCCAACTCCACCCGCGAGGCGGTCGAACTGACCACCAACGCCAAGAACGCCGGTGCCGATGCCTGCCTGCTGGTCACCCCGTACTACAACAAGCCGACCCAGGAAGGCTTGTACCAGCACTTCAAGCATATCGCCGAAACTGTCGACATCCCGCAGATTCTGTATAACGTGCCGGGCCGTACCGCCTGCGACATGTCAGCCGAAACCGTTATCCGCCTGTCGACAGTCAAAAACATCATCGCCATCAAGGAAGCCACCGGAGACCTGCAGCGCGCCAAGGATATTCTTGCCGGCGTGAGCAGCGACTTCATGGTCTATTCCGGCGATGACGCAACTGCCGTCGAGCTGATGTTGCTCGGTGGCAAAGGCAACATCTCGGTCACCGCCAACGTCGCGCCGCGCGCCATGGCCGACCTGTGCAAGGCCGCGATGGCCGGTGATGCCGACACCGCCCGCGCCATCCACGAAAAACTGATGCCGCTGAACAAGACCTTGTTCATCGAATCGAACCCTATTCCCGTGAAATGGGCCCTGCATGAGATGGGTTTGATGCCAGACGGTATTCGTCTGCCGCTCACCTGGCTCAGCGAGTCCTGCCGCGAGCCGCTGCGTCAGGCCCTGCGCCAGTCCGGTGTATTGGTCTAATGAGGAAGCATTACGCAATGAAGCGACTGGCCGGACTTTCCGCACTAGCCTTGATTATCTCCAGCACCAGCGGTTGCAGCTGGCTTTTTGGCCAGGACGGTTACTTCCGCGATCGCAGCAGCGATTACCTGGAAGCGACCCAGAAGCCGCCGATGCAATTGCCCGAAGGCGTTCAGGAAGTCAAACGTCTGGACCCGTTGCTGCCGATTCCGCGCAACGTCGCCGATGACACCCAGAAGGGTGAATTCACCGTGCCGCGTCCGCAACCTCTGACTACTGCTCAGGACTCCGGCGACTACACGCTGCAAAAGAGCGGCGACAACCGCTGGATTCTTGCCCAGCGCGCACCGGCTGAAGTCTGGCCTGTGGCGCATCAGTACTTTGAAGACAACGGCTTCCGTATTGCCGAAGATCGTCCGCAGACCGGTGAATTCAACACCACCTGGCAGCGCATGGACGAACTGTCCGCATCGGTTGCCAAGCGCATGGGTTCCAGTGGCGATGCCGCCAACACCGAAACCCGCGTCCGCGTTCGTATCGAGCCGGGCGTGCAGCGCAATACCAGTGAAATCTATGTGGTCAGCGTGCAACGTCCGGCCGGCAGCCGCGATGACCCTGCCTTCCCGTCCCGCAGCACCAACGTTGGCCTCGACTCCGTGCTGACCGATGACATGCTGGCAAGCCTGACCCGCACTGCCGAGAAGGGCGGTTCGGTTTCCCTGCTGGCGGCGCGTGATTTCGACACCCCAAGCCGCGTTTCCCTCAGCGAAGACGGCAGCGGCAACCCGGTGCTGAACCTGGGCGCGGATCTGGATCGCGCGTGGTCGAGCGTCGGTCGTGCGCTTAACCAGGGCGACTGGCGCGTTGAGGACATCAACCGCAGCCTGGGCCTTTACTACATCAACTTGGCGGAAAAAGCCGACAAGCCTGAAAACAAGCCTGGCTTCCTCAGTCGCGTATTCGGCAGTGAAGAGTCTAAGGAAGAGAAGGAAGCCCGCGCGGAGCGTTATCAGGTTCGCCTGAGCAAGGTCGGTGAAAACGTTCAGGTCACGGTCGAGAAGAACATCAACACCGTTGCACCGACTGAGGTCGCTCGTCGTGTGTTAAGCGTCATTCAGGACAACCTGGGTTAAGTGCGCTTCGCGGTTCTGGGCAGCGGCAGTCGCGGCAATGCCACGCTGGTTGCGAGCAACGACACGTACGTGCTGGTCGATTGCGGTTTCTCCCTGCGGGAAACCGAACGACGGCTCGACAGGCTGGGCGTCAGCGGCAAGCAGCTGAGCGCCATTCTAGTGACCCACGAACATGCCGATCATGTGCATGGCGTGGGTTTGCTGTCTCGGCGCTACGATGTGCCGGTGTATCTCAGTGACGGCACGCTGCGCGGCATGCGCAAGCCGGTTGAAGCAGGGCTTCGGCTGGTGGGCGGGCAGGGTCTGCGCATTGGTGGTCTGGGCATCGACGTGGTGTCGGTGGCTCACGATGCGCTGGAGCCTACCCAATTCGTGTTCAACGACGGACGCCGGCGCTTCGGGCTGTTGACTGACCTTGGTTCGTATTGCCCGATGGTGCTCGACAGCTACCGTGGGCTCGACGCGCTCATGGTCGAGTCCAATCACTGTCGCGATCTGCTCGCCCGGGGTCAGTACCCGTACTTTCTCAAGCAGCGGGTGGGTGGTGATCACGGTCATTTGAACAATCATCAGGCTGCCAGTCTGGTGAACGAGCTGGGATGGCAGGATCTGCAGCACTTGGTGCTGGCCCATCTGAGCAGCAAGAACAACCTGCCGCATCTGGCCCGGCAGTGTTTTGTCGACACCCTTGGGTGCGACGAGGACTGGCTACAATTGGCCGATCAGGATTCAGGGCTCGACTGGCGCGAAATCGCCTAGCGTCCCAAACGGGCGACTCGCCCCCCACTATTCAGCAAGACTCAGCAAGCGGAGCCCATCATGGAAAAACGTGAAGAACTCTACCGCGGCAAAGCCAAGTCGGTTTACAAGACCGATGACGCTGACCGCTTGATCCTGGTGTTCCGCAACGACACCTCGGCGTTCGATGGCAAGCGCATCGAACAACTCGACCGCAAAGGCATGGTGAACAACCAGTTCAACGCCTTCATCATGCAGAAGCTCGAAGCCGCCGGCATTCCGACCCAGTTCGACAAACTGCTGGGCGACAACGAAGTGCTGGTCAAGAAGCTCGACATGATCCCGGTCGAATGCGTCGTGCGTAACTACGCCGCCGGCAGCCTGGTCAAGCGCCTGGGCGTAGAAGAGGGCATGAAGCTCAACCCTTACACGTTCGAGCTGTTCCTGAAGGACGACGCCAAAGGCGACCCGTTCATCAACGACTCCCACGTCGTCGCGTTCGGTTGGGGCACCGCCGAGCAACTGGTTCGCATGAAAGAGCTGTCCCTGAAGGTCAACGAAGTCCTGAGCAAACTGTTCGACGACGCCGGCCTGCTGCTGGTCGACTTCAAGCTTGAGTTCGGCGTCTTCAGCGACGGCTCGATCGTCCTGGGCGACGAGTTCAGCCCGGACGGCTGCCGCCTGTGGGACAAAGAAACCCGCAAGAAAATGGACAAGGACCGCTTCCGTCAGGGTCTCGGCGATGTCATCGAAGCCTACGAAGAAGTCGCCCAGCGTCTCGGCGTACCGCTCTGATCCAATGCTTCAAGCGCAAAATGCTGCAAGCATCTGAAAGAACGCGAAAAAATCCTTTAAAAGGGTTCGCGTTCCTCGAACGAACTGTTATGATGCGCGCCGTTGGAGAGATGCCGGAGTGGCCGAACGGGACGGATTCGAAATCCGTTGTACTGGCGACAGTACCTAGGGTTCAAATCCCTATCTCTCCGCCATTATTTGAAAAGCCCCAGAAGTTATGCTTCTGGGGCTTTTTCGTTTCTGGCGTTTGGAATACCGGAAATCGTGAGGAGCACAGCCGGCTTCCGCTGTTTTCTGCATCACTGGTAAGCTGAGGGTGCTTTGCATTTTTTCGCTTGGAGGCGGTGATGCGCGGATATACCCAGTTAATTGATTTTATGCAGGATTTGGGCGATGGCATTCTTGACCACCTCCCGGAGGAGCAAAGGGTAGCAATTCTGAGTGTCGAGGACATTGTCGAGCTTTGGATGCAGCGGAAGTCATATCTTCAAGCCCTTTCTTTAAAAAAAGACATAGTGAGCTACGCAAAGCTTGATGAGGCAGGCGATTATTCTGTTGATCAGCTTCTCGATGACTTTGATCTGTGCTTTATCCCGGAAAGATTTGGTTGTGAGGATCACATTTTTCTCACCGGTATCCTTGATTTGATTAATTTGCATATCGAGAAAAAGCGTCAAGGTATGCTTGTTAAGTACTTTGGTTGGTTAGGTTATCAGGAAGCATGAGGTAATCATGCGTCAGTACGTACGGTTGATTGATTTCATGCTGTCTTTAGGCACGGCCATCCAGGATTATTTGCCTGAAGATGAGCGCGCCAACGTCCCTGACTTGAAATCTTTTCTGGATGAATGGACTTCGAGAACTTCGCTTATCGAGCTTTACCGGCTGCGTAGCGACATCAGGTCATATTTAGTTAAGCACACTGCCGGTGGTTACACCGTAGATGAATACAGTGTCACTTCTTAGCAACCTCAAGAGGTGTCCATGCGCGGATTTATGGAACTCATCGACTTCATGAAACATCTGGCTGAGGGGCTACTGGATTATCTGCCTGAGGATCAGAGGGTAGGACAGCTCACAGCGGATCAGGTAATAGAGAAATGGATGAAAGGGAAGTCGTATTTTGCAGCACGTTCCCTCAGGCATGATCTCAAAAGCTATATAAGGCTTTATAAGTCCGGAGACTATTCCGTAGATGAAATATTGTCGTGGTACGACCTTTCCTTCATTCCAGAAAGGTTTGGCTGTGAAGAGTGGGAATTGTTCGCGAGCATATTGTGTTCAATCGACGCCCATGTTGAGAGAAAACGAAAGGATCTGTTGATCAAGGGATTTGGCTGGCTAGGTTTTCGCTAGATCAAGTCAGTGCCGGGCTGGGGAAATGCTTCGTCACCTTGCCCGGAACTTTACTTTTCCCAACCCCCGCCTACTCTCGATCTCACGCCCACTAGCGGTACAAGATCGCTCCACGCCCCACCCCAATCCTTCCAGTCAGTCAGAGAAGCCATGATCACCATCCAAGAGCTCAACGACTTCATCAGCAATCCGGAACTCAATGACTCGATCGCCCAGGTCTGGACGTTGATCGGCAAGCATTTCGAGCAGGCGCAGAGCACGTTGCCGGCTGAGCGGGCGATGCCGCGCAAGGAGTTGTCGTTTCATGATCATGTGCGGCTATTGGGTTACCTGGCGCTTCTGGTCGAAGGCATCCCCGGGGATGTGGTCGAGATTGGTGTCTGGAAGGGCAAGTCGCTGGTGCTGATGAATGAAGTCTGCAACCGCGAGCGCCGCATCATCGGGATTGATCCGTTTGAGCTGCCCAATCAGTTTGAAGAGTTCAGCTATTACCAGGAGAACCTGTTCTCCAACGCCCTGGTGCTGAGGGGCTATTCGGAGTTGTGCGCCGAGCGTTTCTACAACCTGTCGCCTAAGGTGGCGCTGTTGCACATTGATGGCGGTCACGCCGGGCGCAATGTGCTGCTGGATTTCCTGCTGTATTCGCCAAGCGTCGTACCAGGCGGGTTTATCGTCTTCGACGACTACGGGGACTTTCAACACTCACCGGAGGTAGGCCCGGCGGTCGATTTGCTTCGCGCCACGGGCTATTTCAAAGGATTCAACGTGATTGGGTGTGTGCATGGCTTTGAGGCGAGCTATGTGATCCAGCGCGCTGGATAGGGCTCCCCCAGCACCAAAGGTCGGTGCACCGGTTGAGATTACACACAATCAAACCCATTCCGCCCAACGCACCGCCGTCAATCCATACCGCCGGGCATGGGCGATCAGTGCCGTTAGCTCTTCCCGGGTCTTGGACAAATTGTGCAGTACGCCGATGCCCGCGTGCAGGCAGGCGTAGTACCAGGCATCGGCTTCGTTCAGCGCTGAATCGGGTTGGAGGAATACTCGCTGCTCGTCCAGAAAGCGGTAGTGGATACGAAAGATGCGCTGGCCTGACATTAATATCTCCGATTTGATGTCAATGTGACTGCAATGGCTCATCGCCAGTTCAATATGTCAGGTGTTTAGTACCTAGGCCTGAGGTGACTACGGCCAAAACTCCATTTCTCAAAACAGCCAGTCCGGCAGCACGTCGTTTCCTCTGTGACCCGCCGCGCCATTTTTGTTCCTGATACGGGGCTATTTCCTGACCGCTCCGACGACTTCCGGCCATCATTTCGCAATCGGTGAGCGACAAAATGTCGCAATCGTTTTCAGGCGAGTAAGATAGGCACCCTGTTTTTACCCCCCTATTTTTTCGGACGGATCCTGCGTTGAGCGTCGTGTACATCGACCTCCGGGGCATCGTTTCGACGTCGTATTGATAGAGCAAACAGAGAAAAGGCGATCACTGCAAATGACCAAGACCTCGCGACCTTTATATATTTCCTATGCTGGCCCTTCGTTGCTGGAGATGCCGCTGCTCAACAAGGGCAGTGCCTTTACGCCGCAAGAGCGCATCGATTTCAACCTGGTCGGCCTGCTGCCCCAGAACGTCGAAACCATCGAAGAGCAGGTCACCCGCGTTTACAACCAGTACCGGCAATGCGCGAGCGACCTGGATAAACACATTTATCTGCGCTCGATTCAGGACAACAACGAAACCCTGTTCTTCCGCCTGCTGGATTCGCACCTCGACGAGATGCTGCCGATCATCTACACCCCGACCGTGGGTCAGGCGTGTCAGGAATTCTCGAAAATCTACCGCACCCACCGCGGGCTGTTCATCTCCTACCCCGAGCGCGATCGCATCGACGATATCCTGCGCAGCGCGACGAAAGATCGCATCAAAATCATCGTGGTGACGGACAGCGAGCGCATCCTTGGCCTGGGCGACCAAGGCATTGGCGGCATGGGCATTCCGATCGGCAAGCTGTCGCTCTACACCGCATGTGGCGGCATCAGCCCGGCGTACACCTTGCCGATCGTGCTCGACGTGGGCACCAACAACAAAGAGCTGCTGGACGACCCGATGTACATGGGCTGGCGCCATGAGCGCGTCACCGGCAAGGAGTACGACGACTTCATTGCTCTGTTCATCGAGGCGGTGCAGAGCCGCTGGCCGGACGTGCTGTTGCAGTTCGAAGACTTCGCCCAGACCAACGCCATGCCGTTGCTGGAGAAGTACCGCGATGAGTTGTGCTGCTTCAACGATGACATTCAGGGCACCGCGTCGGTTGCCGTGGGCACCCTGCTGGCGGCGTGCAAAGCCAAGCACGAAACCCTGGGCCAGCAGCGGGTTGTGTTCCTGGGCGCGGGTTCGGCCGGTTGCGGGATCGCCGAGCACATCATTGCGGCCATGGTCATCGAAGGCCTGAGCGAAGCCGAAGCGCGCAAGCGCGTGATGATGGTCGACCGCTTCGGGCTGCTGACTGACAGCATGGACAACCTGCTGGACTTCCAGAAGAACCTCGCGCAGAAGTCTGCCGATGTGGCGGGCTGGTCGAGCGGCGAGGGTTCGCCCGAGTTGCTGGACGTGGTCGCCAACGGCAAGCCGACTGTGCTGATCGGCGTGTCCGGCCAGCGCGGCCTGTTCACCGAGCAAGTCATCCGCGAGATGCACAAGCACTGCGCCAAGCCGCTGGTCATGCCGCTGTCGAATCCGACCTCTAAGGTCGAAGTCACGCCGCAGGAAGTACTGACCTGGACCAATGGCGACGCGCTGGTGGCGACCGGCAGTCCGTTTGCTCCGGTCACCGTAGGCGATCGAACGTTCCACATCGCACAGTGCAACAACTCCTACATCTTCCCGGGCATCGGCCTGGGTGTTGTGGCGTCGAAAGCCACGCGCATCACCGACAAAATGCTGATGGCCGCCTCCAACGCGCTGGCGGAATGCTCGCCAATGGTGACGGGCAAAGGTGACGCTGTCCTGCCGCCGCTGAAAGAGATCCAACAGGTGAGCAAGAAGATTGCCCTGGCCGTGGCCAAGCAGGCTCAGGCTGAAGGCATGGCGCTTGAGACCACCGAAGAGATGCTCGTCGAAGCCATCGAGCGCAACTTCTGGATGCCGAACTACCGCAGCTACCGTCGCAGCGCGGTGTAATCGCATCCGTTACTGACAGCAAACGCTTCAACCCGGACCGCCCCATGGAAACATGCGGCGGTCTTTTGTTTTGTGGCGAAAAACTTCAGGATGGGCCCTGCATAAAAACAAAAAATATCAGCGAGGGATGCATGCAAACGGACGTCGGTCTCCATGACTACATCATCGTCGGCGCAGGCCCGGCGGGCTGCCTGCTGGCCAATCGGCTGTCGCAGAATCCTGCTCACCGGGTTCTGCTGCTCGAAGCCGGCGGTCAGGACAACTACGCCTGGATTCATGTGCCGGTGGGCTACCTCTACTGCATCGGCAATCCGCGCACCGACTGGTGCTTCAAAACCGAAGCGGAGCCCGGCCTCGGCGGACGTGCGCTCAACTATCCTCGCGGCAAAGTACTGGGCGGATGCTCCTCCATCAACGGCATGATCTACATGCGTGGCCAGGCCCGGGACTACGACGGCTGGGCGGAGCAGGGCAACTCGGGATGGGGATGGAAAGACGTCTTGCCGATCTTCAAGCGCTCGGAAAACCACTACGCCGGCGACTCTGAATTCCATAGCCAGAAAGGTGAATGGCGCGTCGAGCAGCAGCGTCTTTCATGGACGTTGCTGGATGCGTTCCGTGAGGCAGCGGCGCAAACCGGCATCCCGTCGATCCCCGACTTCAACGGCGGCGACAACGAAGGGTGCAGCTATTTTCAGGTCAATCAGCGGCGCGGTGTGCGCTGGAATGCGTCCAAGGCATTTCTTCGGCCTGCGTTGAAACGCCCGAACCTGACGGTGATCACCGATGCGGAAGTGTCGCGCGTGGAGTTTGAGAACAGCCGCGCTAGCGGGGTGATTGCACGCGTCAACGGAAAGGAACAGACGCTTCGCGCCCGGCGGGAGATCATCCTTTGCTGCGGCGCCATCGGATCGCCCATGGTCCTGCAACGCTCCGGCATCGGGCCGCGTCCGCTGCTGGAAAAGCTCGGCATTGGCGTACGGCATGAGCTGCCCGGCGTCGGCGCGAATTTGCAGGATCACCTGCAGTTGCGCCTGATCTACAAGGTCAGCAACGGGCAGACGCTGAATCAGATGGCGGGCAGTGTGTGGGGCAAGATGAACATGGGCCTGCGCTATGCCCTCAATCGCAGCGGTCCGTTGGCGATGGCGCCGAGTCAGTTGGGTGCTTTTGCACGCTCGGGGCCGGAGCAGACAAGCGCCAATCTCGAATACCACGTGCAGCCCTTGTCCCTTGAGCGCTTCGGCGAGCCGCTGCACGGATTTCCCGCATTCACTGCGTCCGTGTGTGATTTGCGCCCGCAGAGCCGTGGCACGGTGGAGATCCGTTCGGCGCTGGCCGATGCCGCGCCGATCATTCGCCCGAACTACCTGAGTCACGAGACCGACCTCAAAGTGGCCGCCGACGCGATTCGCCTGACCCGTCGCATCGCCGCCGCGCCTGCGCTCGCTCGCTTCGAGCCGGTCGAGTACCTGCCCGGCGCGAGCCTGCAAACCGAGGAAGAACTGCGCGAGGCGGCCAGCGTTGTTGGCACGACGATCTTTCACCCGGTAGGCACCTGCAGGATGGGGCAGGGCCGTGATGCCGTAGTCGACGAACGCCTGCGCGTGCACGGCATAACCGGCCTGCGCGTAGTAGATGCGTCGATCATGCCGAACATCACCTCCGGCAACACCTGCTCGCCGACCGTAATGATCGCCGAGAAGGCGGCGCAGATGATTGTTGAGGATGAATTGAGGAACGGAATGCCAGAAATAACGAGCCTGACCACCTCTCTTGAAACCGAGGTTGATTTGGGCGAGCGCTGAACTCTATTGCTCTACAAGCAAACGCCTAAACCGCGCTCAGGCGGTCAACCATGTCAGGGAATTTTTCGACCAGTTTGATCAGCAAAGCAGCCTGTGCATTGGGTTTGGACTTCTCCTGCTCCCAGTTGCGCAGGGTGCTCGTGCTGGTCCGGATCCGCCGCGCAAAAACGTTCTGAGACATGTGCAGCCTTTGCCTCAAGGCCACTATTTCCTGCGCAGAAATCTCAGGCGCAGGCCTGTCTTGAAAGGTATCGCCGCGAAGGGTGAGCTTCCCTTCTCGGTGTGCAGACATTTCCTCAACGCCCTCCATCATTTCTGCGAACAGGTCGCGCTTATTGCTCATCGTTTGCCTCTCTTGCGCAGCTCTGCGTCGATAGCGGCCTTCAATTGACGCTGCTGATCAGCGGTCAAGTTCGAGACCTCATCCTTGTCATAGATCGAAAACATCCAGATCTGGCGATCATTGATTAGCCAATAATAGATAACCCGCAGGCCGCCACGCTTGCCTTTGCCTCGACGTTCATCGTGCCAGCGCAGCTTTCTGAATCCGCCCGTTCCTGGCATGAGATCCCCTGACTCGGGGCTTGCCAAGATATGAATCTGGAGCGCGCGATAGCCATCATCGTCGAGGTAGCCCGGCCTCAGCCGGCTGAAAGTTGTTGTTTCGAAAAATACAGCATCCATAAAAGGGTAGGCAACCTGATTATGTTTGGTCGTAGCTGTAAGCTAGCGGTCGCAGTGAAATGCTTCACCTCGTTTTCTGCCACCAGCTGTTGCATCGCTTCATTGCGTCCAGCGAAATGCCGCGGCAACACAACAATCCCACCCCCACCAATCGTTCTCATCCTTTTCACAAAAAATTGATGGCCCGATGCCTAAAGTTCGCAGCATCGGCGGGGTTCCTCCCGCGTTTATATTCTCATTTCCAGCCAAGCAGACTTTTATGCTCAACGTCAAAGCAGTTCGTCCCGAGCTTGTGACAGTGCTTGCCAGTGCCTTTTTGTTGATCGGGTTTAACCTGACCCTCTGGCAGCATCTATTTGCGATTACCGACTCGGACGGTAAGGGCCTGTTGTTGCGTTGTGCTTTTGCGCTGATGGTGTTCTGCGCGTTTAATATTTTCTTCACGCTGTTAGCGTTCAAGCGTGTATTGAAACCCGTACTGATCTGTCTCTTTTTTATCAGCGCCGGTGTGGCTTATTTCATGAGCCAGTATGGCGTGATGATTGATTCGGGCATGTTCCGAAACTTCGCTGAAACCAATGTCACCGAAGTGCGCGATCTGCTTTCTTTGAAGTTACTCTGCTACTTGTTCTTTCTGGGTGTCGTGCCTTCGGTGATTCTTTTCAAAACACCCATTGCCTATCGGCGCTGGCCTCGCGAGTTGCTGAGCAAAGCGCTGGTGTCCGTCGTGTGCGCGGTCGCTATCGGTGGTGTTGCGTTGATGAATTACCAGGGGCTGTCCTCGCTGTTTCGCAATCATCACGAGTTGCGCCTGATGGTCGTGCCGAGCAATTACCTGGCGGCGTCCGTGGGTTACTTGAGCGAGCAGGCCAAGTCTGCGCAGCGGCCGTTCGTGAGTATTGGTCAAGACGCCAAACTTGCCAGCGATTGGCAGCAGCACAAGCGCAAGTCACTGACCGTGCTGGTCGTTGGCGAAAGTGCGCGGGCCGAGAACTTCGGCATCCTGGGCTACAACCGCGACACCACGCCACAGCTGAGCAAGGAGCGTGGCCTGCTCACGTTTACTGACGTGCATTCCTGCGGCACGGAGACGGCGGTGTCGGTGCCGTGCATGTTTTCCAACATGGGCCGCAAGGATTACAACGCCACGACCGCACGCAATGAAGAAGGCGTGCTCGATGTGCTGAAGCGCGCCGGGCTCGATGTCATCTGGCGCGACAACCAATCGGGCTGCAAGGGCACCTGCGACCGGGTGACGATGCAGGATGTCAGCAACTTCAAGGATCCGGCGTTGTGTGCCAACAACGAGTGCCGCGATGAAATCCTGCTACAGGGGCTGCAACACTTCATCGACACACTGGACAAAGACACCGTGCTGGTACTGCACCAGATGGGCAGTCATGGTCCTGAGTACTTCAAGCGTTATCCGAAAGAGTTCGAGAAGTTCACCCCGGTGTGTGAAAGCAATGCGCTGAATAATTGCTCGCGGGAAAGTATCGTTAACGGTTACGACAACACATTGCTGTACACCGACCATGTACTCGCGATGTTGATCGACATCCTGCGCAACAATCAGGGCAAAGTAGACACGGCCATGGTTTATCTTTCCGACCACGGCGAGTCGTTGGGTGAATACAACCTGTTCCTGCACGGCACGCCTTATATGCTGGCGCCCGATCAACAGAAACATGTCCCGATGATTGCCTGGTTTTCCGAGAGCTATCAGCAGTCGTTCGCTGTGGATACCCACTGCCTGCAAAAAGAGCGAAACGCGCCGCTCAGTCAGGACAACTTGTTTCATTCCATGCTGGGCCTGTTGCAAGTGCGCACAAGCGTTTATAACCCGGCGCTGGACATGTTCGCGGGCTGTCGGGGGATTTATACGGACGGGGTACTGGCCAATGAGTGAGCCCCTCAGCAAGCAGGTTCACGTCGAAGACGTGCGCCAGCATGAGCACACTCTCAGCCGACGCCTGAGTCTGTGGCGCGATGCGCAGCTGGCGCGCAAAGCGTTGCGGAATGCGGGCGAGCCCGGGCTGGTGCTGGACTTGCCATCGGGCTCCGGGCGTTTCTGGCCGGTGCTGGCCGAACACGCCAATCGGGTGATCCTCGCGGCCGATCCTTCAACCGACAGGCTGGCGTTCGCCGAGGCACAGTCATCCAGCGAGGTGCGCAAGCGCATCCGCACGTTCCAGAGTTCGGCGTTTTCCATCGGCCTGTCCGCCAACGCGGTGGACTGCATATTCTGCATGCGTTTGTTCCATCACCTGGGCGATAGCGAAAAACGCGGTGCGATTCTCGACGAGTTTCACCGGGTGACCCGCGACACGGCCATCGTCGCGCTGTGGGTCGACGGCAACGTGAAATCGTGGCGTCGCAAACGTCAGCAGGGCCGACTGGAGGTTGGTATGTCCGCCCCTCGTAATCGATTCGTGGTGTGCCGCAGCGACATCGAATCCGAGTTCGCGCGGGCGGGTTTCAGAATCGTTGATCACCACGACTTTCTCCCCGGCTACGCCATGTGGCGCGTGTACGTGCTGCGCAAGGCGGGCCAGTGATCAGTGATCGGATGGACGGTCGTCGCCACGGCGGCTATTTGCGCGCTTCAAAGATGAAGTTGTTCGAGACTTGCAGGACGGATGCCCGGTAACTGCTTGTAGCGATATATACTGCGCGCCATTCTTCGAGGGAGAGCCGTGTGGCCATCGATATTCACTGGATTCGCGACGACCATAGCCTCGCCGAACATTGCGCACAGTGGCAGACCCTGCCCTACGTCGCGCTCGACACCGAATTCATGCGGGTCGACACCTTCTATCCCATCGCCGCGCTGTTGCAGATCGGCGATGGTTCAAGCGCCTATCTGATCGACCCGTTGCTGATCAGCGACTGGAAGCCTCTGGCCGCGCTGCTGGAAAACCCTGACGTCATCAAAGTCGTTCACGCCTGCAGCGAGGACCTCGAGGTGCTGTTGCGCCTGACCGGCAGCCTCCCGGCGCCGCTGTTCGATACGCAACTGGCCGCGGCCTACCTGAACCTCGGGTTCTCGATGGGTTATTCGCGTCTGGTCCAGGAAGTGCTGAACATCGACCTGCCTAAAGGCGAAACCCGCTCGGACTGGCTGCAACGCCCCCTCTCGGAAACCCAGATCAGCTACGCCGCCGAAGACGCCGTTCACCTGGCCGAGGTGTACAACCTGCTGCGTCCGCGTCTTTCCGATGAAAAGTACGCGTGGGTGCTGGAGGACGGTGCTGAACTGGTCGCCAATCTACGCCGCGAAACCGATCCTTATGACGCTTACCGCGACGCCAAGCTGGCGTGGAAGCTGTCCCGTGCGCAGCTCGCCGTGCTGCGTGAGCTCTGCGCCTGGCGCGAGCAACAGGCGCGCCTGCGTAATCAGCCACGCAATCGCATCCTGCGCGAACATTCGCTCTGGCCGCTGGCCAAATCCCAGCCCGACAACCTCGCCGCGCTGGCGAAGATCGACGACATGCACCCCAAGACCGTGCGTCAGGACGGAGAGTTTCTGCTCGACCTGATCAAGAAAGCCGGCAGCGTGTCGCCGGATCTTTGGCCGCCCGCGTTACCGGAGCCGCTGCCGATCGAGGCCTCCAATGTGCTCAAGAGCCTGCGCGTCATTGGCCAACAGCAAGCCGAGCGTCTCGACATGGCGCCGGAATTGATGCTGCGCAAAAAGACCCTCGAAGCCCTGCTCAAGACCGGTTACCCAGACGGTCCCTATAAACTGCCCGATTCGCTGCGTGGCTGGCGCCGCGAATTGATGGGCCAGATGCTGCTCGACAGCCTGGCCAACGTCGGAGAACAGCCTTGAAACGTATTTGCTCCATCTACCGTAGCCCGCGCAGGAACGAAATGTACCTGTATGTCCTCAAGAGCGACGCCCTGGAGCGTGTGCCCGAGGAATTGCTGACCGCGTTCGGCAAGCCGCAGCACGCCTTCAATCTGGTCCTGTCGCCGGAGCGCGCCCTGGCCCGCGAAGACATTCACGCGGTGCTCGCCAATCTGGACAAGCAGGGTTACCACCTGCAGATGCCACCGGCCGAAGACGATTACATCGAGCACCTGCCCGAAGAGCTGCTGCGCCGCAACGATCCGATGTGATCGATTTCTGACCCTGCAATCCACCGCAGGGGTACACCGGACCGTCGCATGCGTCAGACCTGACCGGCTCAACCGAGCGCGGTCCGGAACGCTGCGCGGTCGCATGCCCCGTTTATTCGAGTTTTGAAGCCATGCGCGTTCTGATCGCCGAACACGATTACCCCATTTACACCGAACTGCTCCGCCAGACAGCCCCCGAGATCGAAGTGCTGAGCAGCGGTAACTCCGCCGAACTGTCAAAAATGGCCGCCGAGGCGCCGATCTGGCTTGGCCAGCCTGACCTGCTGGCGAATCTGCTGCGCCAGGGCCACAAACCGAAATGGCTGCAATCGACCTGGGCTGGCATCACGCCGCTGCTGGCTGACGGCCTGTACCGCGACTATCAACTCACCCGCGCGGTTGGCATCTTCGGTCAGGTGATGGCCGAGTTCGTGCTGACCTACATGCTGGTCCACGAACGTGAAGTGCTGGCGCGGTTGGTCAGTCAGGTCGAGCGCAAGTGGGACAACCGCATGGGCCGCAGCCTGTCCGGGCGCAAGGCGTTGATCGTCGGGACGGGCGACATTGGCCGGTGCGTGGCGCAGTTCCTCGTGCCGTTCGGCGTCGAGCTGTATGGCATTGCGTCGAGTGCGCGGACCGAAGCGCCGTTTGTTGAGGTGGCTGCGCTGGAGGACCTGCCGCGTCTGGTGGCCGAGGTTGATTTCGTCATCAATCTGCTGCCCAACACGCCGCAGACCCAGGATCTCTACAACGCCAAACTGTTTGCCCGCTTCAAGCCTTCGGCGTTGTTCATCAACGTCGGTCGGGGCACGGCGGTGGTGGATGCGGATCTGGTCGAAGCGCTGAAGGAAGGACATCTGGCGGGGGCGGTCATTGATGTCTGCCGGCAGGAGCCGCTGCCCCAGCGTCACCCGTTCTGGACGGCGTGGGGCCTGTTGCTCACCGGTCACAGCTCGGCACCGACGTCGCCGCCGGCGATGACCCAGCTGTTTGTGGACAACCTTAAGGCCTATAAGGCCGGCGGGGCGTTGCGCGGAGAAGTGGATTTCGCGAAGGGGTATTGAAGCCTGTCCTTGTGGGACCGGCTTCAGCCGGGAAGAGGCCAGTGTGTACGCCATCCATTTTGTGGAGTGGCCCCGACGCCTTCCCGGCTAAAGCCGGTCCCACTAAAACCGAGCGTCCAGCTCTTACAAACTGAAATCCCCCTCAGCCGCCAGCTCAGCCAGCGGCCGACGCGGGCTCGGCGTCTCGCGGGCCTGAAGGTATTCAGCCAGCGTCGATTTATCCCCCAGCTTGCCGATCGCCACCGCCGCATGCACTGCGTATTCCTCCGGAATCTTCAGCGCCTGGCGAGTCAGTTCCTGATCGAACCCCGCCATGCCGTGGGTGTGCCAACCGCTGAGGCTTGCTTGCAGCGCCAGGTATCCCCACGCCGAACCCGTGTCGAAGGTGTGCCACAGCGCCGGTGTTTCTTCAGTCGCGCCGGGAGCGGTGAAGGTGGTTTTGGAAATAATGATCACCAGCGCCGAGGCATGCTGTGCCCAGCCGCGATTGAATTCATTCAGCAGGCCGAGGAAACGCTCCCAGTTCGGCGTGTCTCGGCGGGCGTAGAGAAAACGCCATGGCTGTGAGTTGTACGCAGAGGGCGCCCAGCGCGCGGCTTCAAAAAAACTCAGCAGGGTTTCCTCGGGAATGCTCTCGCCGCTGAACGCGCGCGGCGACCAGCGCTCGATGAATTGAGGGTCGATGGCGTACTCGGCAACACGGGGATTGGCGCTCATGGATGCGATCCTGAAAGAGAGATAAAACCATCCGCCTGGGGCCAGGCGACGTGATCATTCAGATGGGCCGTGGACGGCAGGCATCGTCGAAAAAGACTAGGGTAAGGCGCGGGCATTGGTGGTGCTGCCCGCGAGGGCCTAACGCTACTGCGCCGCCTCGCTGCTGACAAGCCTGCCGTATTTCCCGCTCAAACCCGATCTATCAGGCGCGCGCGTCTTACCGACAGTCGCCAATGCTTGGCCCAACTGCCGTGTACCTCTAGACTGGCGGCCTTTCATTGCCCCACAGCTGTTTGCGCGAGAACCATGGCCGCCATCGTTGAACCCTTCTGGATACGCAAAACCCTCGATCAACTCGATGCCGTCGAGTGGGAGTCGCTGTGTGACGGCTGCGGTTTGTGCTGCCTGCAAAAGCTCGAGGACGAGGACGACGGTAGCGTTTATTACACGCGCATCGCCTGCAAGCTGCTGGACCTGAAGACCTGCGCCTGCACTGACTACCCGAATCGCCGGGCCCAGGTCCCGGACTGCATTCAGCTGACGCCCGGAAAAGCCGACGAATTCAAATGGCTGCCGCCCACCTGCGGCTATCGGCTGGTCAGCGAGGGCAAGGACCTGCCGCTCTGGCACCATCTGGTGTGCGGGGACCGGGAACAGGTGCACAAACAGCGTATTTCTCAGTCCGGGCGCATGCTCAGCGAAGGCAGCGTGCCTGAGGACGACTGGGAGGATTACCTGATTTTTCGTGCGGGCTAACGCAAAAAGCTCGTGAGGCTGTCGGTTCAGCCGTCACGAGCTTGCTTGCGATGCAGCGTCGATCAGACGCCTTTCGGACCTTTCAACGCGTCGACGCCGGTGTCGACAGCATCTTCTACAGCCACTTCAGCCTTGGTTTTCAGCTTGCTCAGTTCTGCGCCGGCTTCTTCGATGCGCGAACGGGCCACGTCCATCTCGCTGCGACTTTTGTCGATCAGCGCTTTGGCCGAGCAGTGGCCGGTGATGCCACGGGCCAGAACGGCGCCGCCGATTGCCAGTTGCACCAGACCAAAGATCCCGCCGCGGCGCAGGCCTTTGCCCATCATCAGGACACCACCTGCCAGCGAGCCGATGCGCTCCCAGCCTTGTACGTTCTGCTCCGGGTAATCGTGCAAAGGTCGTTCGATGCGTTCAATGATCGGGGTGTCGCTCATGATGCGTTCTCCGTGAAGGGTAGGGTCCTTAAAGCTGACTGTCACCAGCGCAAACTGTTCAATGCGTTTTATCAGCGCTCGAACGTCAGGTGCGATCGGTTTCCCGTCCGAACTGCGGGCCAGAGCGGGTGTTGATGCCTTTGGCCATGCGGTCGTAAAGCACGACGTTGACGGTCGCGGCGAGGTTCATGCAGCCCGTCGTGGGGATGTACACCACGTCTTCGCACCAATCGCGGATCTCTTTATCCAGCGAACCGTCTTCCGGCCCGAAGATATAGATCGCCCGATCAGGGTGGGTGTACTCCGGCAACGCACGTGCGCCCTCGACCAATTCCACGGCCACCGGCACGCAGCCCAGCGGGATGATCTTTCGCAGATCATCAATACCGATCAGCGGGATGTCCTGGTGGATCTTCTTGGTGTCGGTAACGAAATCACGGGCACGCTCGTAGCGCTTGCCGGTGTAGAACACCGACGCCACGCCATAGCAGCCTGCTGCGCGCATCACCGAACCGACGTTTTCCGGGGATTTGGGATTGAACAAGCCGATGCAGGCATAGCGTTTGTTGGCCACGGGGGAGGGTGCTCATCAGAGAAAGCGCGGGATTATAGGGGAAAGAGGCAGCAGGAAGCTGCAAGCCTCAAGCTTTAAGCTGCAAGAGGCGGTGAACGGTGGCCCGACAAACGCCGCTGTGCTTTTACTTGCAGTTTGCCGCTTAAAACTTGCAGTTCAACGCCTCAATCCTTCTTCATCAGCCCGGCCAGCGCGGCGAACGGGTTGTGCGTCGCCTTGGCGGTTTTCGGGCTGCTGGTCGAGCTTTCCGAGAAGTATTGCTGGTCGGTGTAGCGCGAGTGTTCGTTGTCGTGGCAGTACAGGCACAGCAGTTCCCAGTTGGAGCCGTCCTGGGGGTTGTTGTCGTGGTTGTGGTCGCGGTGGTGAACGGTCAATTCGCTGAGGCGTTTACCGGCAAATTCCCGGGCGCAGCGGCCGCAGACGTGAGGGTACATGCGCAGGGCTTTGTCGCGGTAACCCATTTCGCGGTCACGCTGGTTGTCGGCGAGGATGCGGTCCAGTTTGGAAGTATTGGTTGGCGTGTTGGCCGAACTCATGGCGTCACCTGTTTCGTGTTCTGTTGGCGGTGGAGAGCAATGCAGGCAAGTCTAGCGCTTTGCCCGTCGATCAGCCCTTGAGTTTTTCAGCGATCCAGATGGTATGCCGTGTGCCCTTGTTGCCGTGGGCGTAGACCTTGACCTCTTCGGCCTTGAAACCGGCCTTGCGCAGTTTGTCGCTGAAGGCCGCATCGGCGCTGGCGGACCACACGGCCAACACACCTTTGGGACGTAGCGCGCTGGCGCAGGCCGCAAGACCGCCGGTCGAATACAGCCAGCTGTTGGACTTTTGCGTCAGGCCTTCAGGGCCGTTGTCGACGTCGAGCATGATCGCGTCAAAGCCCTGGGGCTCGGCTTTCAGCACTTGGGCGACGTCTTGCACCACCACTTTGGCGCGCGGGTCCTGCAACGGATTGCCCGACTTCTCACCCAGCGCACCGCGGTTCCAGTCGACGACGCCGGGCACCAGCTCAGCGACGACCACTTCGCCGTTCTTGCCCAGGTGCTTGAGTGCCGACGCCAGGGTGAAGCCCATGCCCAATCCGCCGATGAGTACCCGCGGGTTGAGGCGGGACGCGACCTTCTTGCAGGGGATTTCGGCCAGAGCGTCTTCGGAACCGTGCATGCGCGTGTTCATCAACTGGCCGCCGTCGCCACCCTGGATCTTGATGACAAAATCCTCGCCGTACTCGAACAGGCACAAGGCGCCGCCGTTATCGGGGATCGGAGTGGTGTCGAGCAGAACAAAACGTTTCATGGATAACTCGTCAAAAGGGTCGGGCCGCATACAGCGCAATTTGTCAGAGCGCGATGGGTTGCGCAGGAGTAGCCTGAGCGATAAGCGAAAGATTGGCAGGGGAGGCCAACGATGAAGTGCTCCATTCTACTGACGATTGTCATCACTGTGCTCGGCGTGTCGCAAGCGTCTGCCGAGAGCCTGCAACCTGTTCTGAATACGCCCGAGCCCATTGCGGCGTCCGCCGGTTCGCCCGGCACCGCAACGCCAACGCCGTACCCGCAAGTTGCACCGCCGGGCATTCCCCACGCAGGCGGGCAGGGCAACCCGCCACTGCTGCCGAAGATCCCCCAGCCAGGTCCGCCAAAGGACGATGAGCCGTTGCCGGGCTTGCAGCCGTCCGCCAAGCCGAATCCCTGAAGGCCGTTCTGCTTAATCCTGCTGCGCCACCACCTGCCCATCCATCATGCGCAGCCGCTTCGACATCGCCACCGCAATCGCGCGGATGATCTTCGCCGCCACTTTCGGCGCTTCGTTGAGCATCTTGTCCAGCGAGTCCTTGCCCAGGTTCAACAGATCGCACGAAGACGCGGCAACGCAGGTAGCAGAGCGGCGTTCGCCGTCCAGCACCGCCATTTCGCCAAACGCCCTGCCACTGCGCAGAATGGCGGTCTCCACCGGATGACCGTCGCTGTTGAGCTTCTGCACCGACACCGTGCCCGAATGAATGATGCACATGAACGTGCCCGCGTCGCCTTCGTTGAAGATCGCTTCACCTTTTTCAATGTTGCTGATGCTGAAGTATCCCGCAGCCGCAGCAAATTCCGCGGGCGTCAGGGCGATGAACAGACCGCAGTCCATCAGCATGTCGCGGATTTCTTTGTTGAGTAATGTAGACATGGCGAGTTCTTGTTGAGTGTTCAGGGAGATTGCGTGAAGCACTGACTGGCGTGAGAGCCGCCCCGGACTTTACAGCGTCCGGGGCTTCCCATGTGACACACCGCCTGCGCAGATTTCGTCAGGCCAGGTTCAGCACTTTCAGAATAAAGCCGTATTCGAGTGCTACGTCACGCAATCCCTGATAACGCCCGCTCATGCCACCGTGGCCTGCGCCCAGTTCGGTCTTGAGCAACAGCAGGTTGTCGTCGGTTTTCAGATCACGCAGTTTCGCCACCCACTTGGCCGCTTCCCAATACTGCACACGGCTGTCGTTATAGCCCGCGATCACCAGCATGGCCGGATACTGCTGCGCCGTGACGTTTTCATAAGGCGCGTAGGCCTTGATCCGCGCGTGAACATCGGGCTCTTGCGGGTTGCCCCATTCGTCGTACTCGGTGACGGTCAGCGGTAGATCGGGATCGAGCATGGTGTTCAGCACATCGACAAACGGCACTTCGGCGATGGCCGCCTTGAACAGCTCCGGACGCTGATTGACCACCGCGCCAATCAACAGGCCGCCAGCACTGCCGCCGCTGATCACCAGTTGTTCGGCAGTGGTGATGTTCTCCGCGATCAAGTGTTCGGCGCAGGCGATGAAGTCGCTGAAGGTGTTCTGCTTGTGCTCCTGCT
This sequence comes from Pseudomonas sp. GW821-FHT02H06, assembly GCF_059421525.1. Classification (NCBI taxonomy): domain Bacteria; kingdom Pseudomonadati; phylum Pseudomonadota; class Gammaproteobacteria; order Pseudomonadales; family Pseudomonadaceae; genus Pseudomonas; species Pseudomonas sp. GW821-FHT02H06. Next base: position 27,978 of record NZ_JBWKVD010000004.1, on the reverse strand, counting down.
TGCCGTTGCGGTACCAGGCCTCCCCCAGCTCACCGCCGCCGCGCACATGGGCGATGGCGAAAGCGATGCCGCGGTCGAGCAGGCTCAGCCGCGCGTGGGAAAACCACGGGTCCAGGCTTTCGCCGTATGCGCCATAGCCGTACAGATACAGCGGAACGGTCTGACCGGCCAGCTCGCGTTTGACCACCAGGCTGATCGGCACTTGCGTACCGTCGGCGGCTGTCGCCCACAACCGCTGGCTGACGTAGGCATCGGCGTCGAACACACCCAGTACGGGCGTTTCCTTGAGTACGATTTGTTCCCCGGTGGCCAGCGACAATTGCCAGACCTGCGGCGGACGGTTCAGCGATTGATAGCGCAGGCGAATGTTGTCGCTCTCGAACTCAAGGGTGTCCTGCACATACAGGTTGTACGCCGCATCCGGCAGTTGCACGCGATACGCCGGCAGGCCTTGCGGGTGCACTTCGACGATTGGCAAGCCGCCTTCGCGCAGGCTCAAGGTCAGGCCTTTGGCGTTTAGGCTGAAGCCGTCGAGCATGACCGTCTCGCTGTGGGCAATCAGGTTCTGCCAGTCGCTCCGCTCAGGTGCGCCGTCGGGTTTTTCGGGTGCGTGGTACAGCGCAAAGTTGATGCCGTCCTGATTGCTGCGGATGACCCAGCTCCACTTGCCCTCAATCAGGCCGTGATCCACTGAGTATTCGTGCCCCTCGCTGCGCGGCGCCATGCACACGAACTTCTGCTGGGGTGTGTCGGCGTCCAGCACCCAGGCCTCGCTGGTGGTTTTGCTGTCCAGCCCCACAATTAACTGCCGCTCCGAGCTGCTGCGGTAGCAATGCAGGAAGAAGCGCCCGTCGGGCTCGGTGAACACCAGCTCGGCGGATGCTTCGCCCAGTTTATGGCGGTACAGCTTGTGCGGACGATGGGTATCGTCCAGCTCGCCGAAGAACAGCGTCTGGCTGTCGTTCGCCCACGTCATGCTGCCGTCACAGTCTTCGAACGGCAGACTGCTGACCACGCCGCTGCTCAGCTCCTTGACGTACAGCTGGTAAACCTCTTCGCCGCTGGTGTCGAGGCTGTAGGCCAGGCGTTGATGGTCGGGGCTGATGCTGAACGCGCCGAGGGAGAAGAAGCCACCGCCGGCCAGTTCGTTGGGGTCGAGCAGCAACTCTTCAGCGCTTTCGTCGAGGGTCTGGGAGTCATCGGCCGGACGCGGGCAGCGGTAGTGACGGGCGTATTCGTCGCCCTCGGTGGTGCGGGTGTAGTAAAGATACGGGCCCCAGGGGGAGGGCAGTGACAGGTCGGTTTCCAGGATGCGGCCCTTGATCTCCTGAAACAGGGTTTCGCGCAACGGCTGCAGGTCGGCGAGCTGCTGTTCCTGCCAGGCGTTCTCGGCCTTGAGGTAATCGAGCACTTCATCGGTGTCGCGGTTTTGCAGCCAGGCGTACGGGTCGGCGCCGCCAGCCTTGCGGGCGACGGGGGCGTTGGAAGTGTGTGGGGCGGAAGGCATGCTGGGCTCTCTCACGTGGGCTCATCTGAACGGGATCGGTCGCGCTGCCCGGTGCTGGACACGCGGCAGACCGATAACTGAAGCCGGGGAAGCCGGGCTGGTGAAAAGTCGTTATCATAAGCGCCTCTTTACCTGCCTTACCACGGACGTCATGACCGACAACGACTATCTGATTGCCTGGGGCCTTTACGCGTTCGCCGCGTTGGGCTGTCTGTTGGTGTGGTTCAAGCTGACCGGCTGGATGTGGCGCTACCTGCGCGAACCCTTGCGCGTGATCGGCGCGGTGCTGTTGTTCTGCCCGACCATCGTCGATCCGGCCAAGGACCAATACGCCCCCGCGCTGGCGATCAGCGTGCTGGATCTGGCACTGAAGGTCGGCAACAACGTCTGGCGCGCCGTGCTCGACCTCTCCACCTACGGCGCCATCGCCCTGGGGCTCTACCTCATCTTCGCCTTGATCCGCTTGCCGTTCCTGCGCAAGAAAAAAGCCCGTCTGGCCCACGCCGAAGCCGCCGCTGCACAGGCCGCCGCCGAGCAAAAGGAACACGACGAGCCTTATGCCGATCAAGGGGCAGGGCGCTTCGCCAGCCATTCGCCCGCTTCAACGCCAGCATCTGCACCGAGCGGCCGTTATCGCGTCGAACCCAAGCTGTGATGGTGACCGGCGTCTTCCCGGACGCGTGCGTCAACGCACCGAGGCCTGAGCATGTGTGAACTCCTGGGCATGAGTGCCAACGTACCGACGGACATCGTGTTCAGCTTCACCGGGCTGATGCAGCGCGGTGGTCGCACCGGTCCGCACCGCGACGGTTGGGGCATCGGCTTCTACGAAGGCCGCGGCCTGCGCCTGTTTCAGGACCCTGCCGCGAGCAGCGAGTCGGAAGTCGCACAGCTGGTCCAGCGTTACCCGATCAAGAGCGAAGTGGTCATCGGCCACATTCGTCAGGCCAACGTCGGCAAGGTCTGCCTGTCCAACACCCACCCTTTCGTGCGTGAACTGTGGGGGCGCAACTGGTGTTTCGCCCACAACGGCCAGCTCGCGGATTTCAATCCCGGCGCTACGTTCTATCGGCCGGTGGGCGATACCGACAGCGAAGCGGCGTTCTGCGATCTGCTCAACCGGGTGCGCGAAGCGTTCCCCGAGCCGGTCGAGATCGAGCAACTGCTGCCGACCCTGGTCGAAGCCTGCAACGAATACCGCAGCAAAGGCGTGTTCAATGCGCTGCTCAGTGATGGCGACTGGCTGTTTTGCTACTGTTCGACCAAGCTGGTGCACATCACCCGCCGCGCCCCGTTCGGGCCGGCGCGCCTGAAAGACGTCGATGTCATCGTCGATTTCCAGGCGGAAACCACGCCCAACGATGTGGTGACGGTGATTGCCACCGAGCCGCTCACCGAAAACGAGACCTGGAACCCTTACGAGCCGGGTCACTGGAGTCTTTGGCGCCGCGGCGAATGCGTTGCCGAAGGCTCGGCCTGAAAGAGAGGGATCTATGCTGCGCAGCTATATACGACTGGTGTTGTTCACGGCAGGCCTGTTGATAGGCGTGCAGATTCCAGGCTTCATCAGCGATTACAGCAAGCGCGTCGAAGCGCACATGCTGGAAGCGCAGCAAAGCCTGCGCGGCTATAACGAGACCGCCCTGCGGTTCTTCAATGGCGACGTCCAGGCGCTGATCCAGCATTACCGCAGCAGCGACGACCCGGTGTTCCGCACCGACGCCGACAACATCAGCAACCTGCTCACCCGCAATCAGACACTCGACCGCGAATGGCTGGCCCTGCAAGGCCCGTGGTATGCCCGCGCCTGGCATGTGCTGACCGCTGCCGATACCAATATCCGCACTGAGACCTGGAATGGCTACACCTGGCAGGTGCTGCTGTCGCCGGAAGTCATCGGCTGGGGCCTGATGTGCGCGCTGCTGTTCTCGCTGGTCATCGAAAGTATTGTGGTGTTCATTGATTGGGTGTTTGTGGGTCGGCATCACGTGCGACCGGTGGGTCGCGACTGGCGCTGAGGCCCATTGCCGGCATTGGCTTGATTGGGCAGTGGTCTCGCTGACGCCTTCCCGGCTAAAGCCGGTCCACTAAAGACCGCGCGTGCCCATTGGGACTTCCTGACACGCCGCGCACCCAGTGGGACCGGCTTCAGCCAGGAAGGGGCCGTCCCGGTCAGCAAAGATCCCCCGCACCGTTCACTTTTTCTTATCCTCCCCCCGCGCTTTAATTAGTTGGACGCTCGAGCCATCCGCGCCGAAGAATGCTCCCAACGCACAGCCCTGTGTTCCCGCGCTGCCAACCTGACAACCCCGCGCGTACACTCGAGCTTCTCCCCGTTTCGTTCGCACAGGAGTCACGCCATTGAGCCGCCTGTTATTGAATTGTGATATCGGCGAAAGCTACGGCGCCTGGACCATGGGTCTGGACGCCGAGGTCATGCCCTACATCGATTGCGCCAACATCGCCTGCGGCTTTCATGCCGGTGATCCGAGCGTCATGCGCAAAACCGTCGCGCTGGCCCTGGCCAACAATGTCACCATTGGCGCGCACCCGGCTTATCAGGATCTGGTGGGTTTCGGCCGTCGCTCGATGGCCTGTTCTGCGCAAGAGGTTCAAGACCTGCTGCATTACCAGATCGGCGCACTCGACGGCGTTTGCCGAGCCCAGGGCAGCCACGTCAGCTACGTCAAACCCCACGGCGCGATGTACAACGACATGATGGCCAACCCGACGCAGTTGCGCGCGGTCATCGAAGCCATCGCCCGTTACAACCCGGAACTGCCGCTGATGCTGCTGGCCATGCGCGACAACTCGGCGGCGCAGGCCATCGCCGATGAATTCGGCGTCACGCTGTGGTTCGAAGCCTTCGCCGATCGCGCGTACGACAGCGTAGGGCGTCTGGTCTCCCGCAATCTGCCGGGAGCTGTGCATCACGATGCAGAGGTCATCATCGCCCAAGCCATGACCTTGTCCCGGGGCGAAGCCTTGACCGCCAGCGATGGCAGCGAGTTGCGGCTCCAGGCCCACACCCTGTGCGTGCACGGCGACAACGCCAGCTCCATCGACGCGGTCCAGCGCATTCGTCAGGCGTTGAACGGCGCTGATGCCGGACCATCCGCCCTGTGAGCCTGCGCATCGAAGTCGTCGCCATTGATTGCCTGATGGTCCGCCTGTTCGACGCCATCGACGAGGCCAACATGCCGTGGATGCTCGCCGCAACGTCGCGGTTGCGCGAGGGTTTCGCTGCGCATTTGATTGATCTGGTGCCGTCCTACACCACGCTGATGGTGCATTACGATCTGTTGGCGCTGAGTCCGACACAGGCTCGGGCAATCATTACCGAGGCGCTGACCGACCTTGCACCCGACGCCACCCAAAGCGGTCGGCAGCATGTGTTGCCGGTCTGGTACGACTTAAGCGTCGGGCCCGAGTTAAGCCTGTTGTCCGGGCGCAGCGGGTTGTCGGTGGACGAGGTGATTCGCCGCCACAGCCAGCGCGAGTATCAAGTCTTCGCGCTGGGCTTCGCACCGGGGTTCGCGTTCATGGGGCTGGTGGAGGAAGTCCTCGCCGCGCCGCGCATCAAGACCCCCCGCAAGCGCGTGGCGGCGGGAAGCGTCGGCATCGCCGAGCGGCAAACTGCGGCCTATCCGCTGGAGTCGCCCGGCGGCTGGAACATCCTCGGGCGCACCCCAGCCAAACTCTTTGATCGCGAAATCGACGGCTACAGCCTGATGCAGCCCGGCGACACCGTGCGGTTTGCCGCTGTTGATCACGCCGAGTTCATGCGACTGGGCGGCGACGATACGCCGCTGGAGGGCCTGGCATGAGCGCGCTCACGGTAAAAAGCAGCACGCCGCTGTGCCTGTTGCAGGACGCGGGCCGGTTTGGCGTAAGACACCTCGGCGTTACCCAAGGCGGGGCGCTGGATTGGGTGTCGATGTCGTGGGCCAACACACTGTTGAATAACCCGCTGGACGCTGCCGTTGTCGAAGTGACGCTGGGCGGTCTGACGCTGCTGGCCGAATCCGACTGCTGCCTGGCGCTGGCCGGTGCGGACTTGGGCGCCGTGCTCGACGAACGACCGATTGCGCCGTGGCGCAGCTTCTTCGTTCGCAAAGGTCAGCAGCTAAGTTTTACCCGGCCTATCACGGGTGCTCGCGCGTATCTCGCCGCGCCCGGCGGATTTGCGGCAGTCGATGTGCTCGGCAGCTGCGCCACCGTCACGCGCGAAGGGCTGGGCGGGCTCGAAGGAAGCGGTAAAGCGCTGGCGGAAGGCGATCAACTGACTTATTCAGGGGCGTCATTTGCGCTGCACGCGCTTCCCGATCACCTCATCCCCGACTTCTCCGATCAGCGTCCGCTGGACGTGGTGCTGGGCGCGCAGATCGGCCAGTTCAGCGGCCTGAGTCTATTCGATGCGTTCAACAGCGACTGGACCCTCGACAGCCGTGCCGACCGGATGGGCATGCGCCTGCTCGGGCCGGAACTGGTTTATCAGGGCAAACCGATGATTTCCGAAGGCATTCCGCTGGGCGCGATTCAGGTCCCGCCGGATGGTCAGCCGATCGTCCTGCTCAACGACCGCCAGACCATCGGCGGCTATCCAAGGCTTGGCGCGCTGACGCCGATGTCACTGGCCCGGCTGGCGCAGCAACTGCCGGGGAGTGTGGTGCGGATGAAAGCGGTGGTGCAGGAGGTAGCGCATCGGGAGCAGGTGGGGATTTTGCAATCGCTCGCGGGTTGTTTGGCGCTGTAGCTTATGTCCTACGTAGTTATCAGAAATTCTGGTCAGGATTAAGAGGTCACTATTTTCGAGCGAGGGTCGTTAAGCACTTCATGTGTTCTTGATATGAGGTGCAGATATGGACCTGACATTGGTCGTCAATCAAAATCACTCTTCCCCGCGGGGTGTTGAGACTACTAACGACACGATAAAACGGGAGGTGCTACTCGATTCCGGAACAGAGCAGACGCAGGCTGCAGTGCTCAAGGCCCCTGCACCGGACGTTGAATATCATGAAGTCAAGCTTGATGGAGCGCTGAGACCGTCTGGTGATGGCGGTGTTTTCTTTAGGTCCCTGAGTCCTTGGGAGTTTCGCGAACAGGTAAAGCTGGATGCTCGCAGCCGGGCAGCTGAATTGCTGGCGACGGACATGGAAGGCATGCGAGACGCTTTAAAAGCAAAGCTTGAGCATAACAACTCAGAGTTGGCAAGAAAGGCCTTCACCTTTTCCATTGATGAGGCAGGTTTAATTAAACCGGTTGGGTTAGGTTTTGAGCTGGCGCAGCAGGAAGAGAGCGTTCTGTACAGCTTGATGAATGAGGATAAAGCACTCAGTGGAGCGGCACGGGAATACATATTCATTTTGGCAGGAATCGTTCATCGAACGTTGGAAGGGTTGGACGCAAAGTATGCGAGGTTTTTTTCGCCAGCAGGCGGAAAACCCAGTAGCACAGCTTGATCCTACTGGGTTCGGCGGAAGTTATCGAACGGTGGTGGCTGAGCACATTTGCGTTAAGGGCGATGTTTCAAGACCGCCGATATCATTCCCTCTGACAGAGAAACTCCAGTATCCAGTGTTATAGGTGGCCCTCCATTTTAGTCCGCTGTTGAGGGCTTCGGTGAAGGGAGGGGTTGTGTTTCTACCGATGCAATCGTCGAATCTCATATTGCCAGAGATATAACCTGAGGGATCGGTGATGTATTCTTTGATCGTTAATTTGTGGGGTTGGTGCTCATCGGGGTTCAGGACGAGGTGGACCATTGCGCCCTCCACTGGGTGTCCTTTTGAGTCCGTTACCAAAGTTCTCCAGCTCAACGAGTGTCTAAAGAAATGGTCGTGAAAATAGGGTAGAAACCATTGGTAATCTCCAGAGAGTACAGTTCTTTTCCTGTCGATATAAGGCGCTGAGCCGAACTCCACCACATAACTGTCGCCAGTCTCCATAGTCATGCCAAGAGATCTGGAAATTCTCATTAGAACTTTCTGGTTGGGTGGCAGCTCCGAGGATATGAAGCTGTGCTTGGCCGGTACCTGAATCCAATCTTTATCAATTTTGTACTCGACGTTCCAATCCGGTCCCTCGGCTCTAGTGGGTAAGTTGTAAATCATAACCCTCTGCCCGCGAGCAGCTGTGAAGCTATAGTGCACTTTTTCATTCTCGTTATTGGTTCTGCCAAACACGCGCGTTAGTTTGTCGGGTAGCTCCATGATTTTAGGTTCGGCGGCTTTTAAAATTTCTACAGGTGGTTCGCCACTCATTGCTGTAATGAGATCGCTCATCTCAAGGTTGAGCGGCTTATTTTGTTCCGCACCAAAAAATCCCATTGCACCTGCTGGTCCGCTGCTGAAGCCGATGAATGTCAACATCATTGCCATGTGCAGGGCAGTTGTTTTGGATGTATTGTTCTTCATTGTCAATTCCATTTATTGTTTTCTAAATATCAAACAGCCGTAATCGCCGGAATGTTTTCCGTTTAGTACAGTGGCTAACTCGCTTTGTTAGGCTGCGATGATCAGTTAATTCTTAACTGATGAAATGACGTAATCAGCTACCTGCAGTCCATGTCAATGCCGAGGATGTAAAAACATATACGTTCTCATTCGGTGAGAGCGTATATGTGCGCGATGCGGCCTATGACTCGATGAAGGCCTTCAGCCTGATGTACCGCACAATCCGGTTTCACGACGACTGCGCCGCCGATCGCGGGACGAGCCACGCTCTTACGGTCTCAGCATCACTTCGCCAGATACCGCATCCCTTCCTCCAGCCCCCGCAGGGTCAGCGGGTACATCTGGTCTTCGATCAAGTCCCGCACGATGTTGGTGGAGGTGGTGTAGGCCCAGGCGTCTTTGGGGTACGGATTGATCCAGATGATCTTCTTGAATTTGGCCATGAAGCGCTGCATCCAGACATAGCCTGCTTCTTCGTTCCAGTGCTCGACGCTGCCGCCCGGTTGGGTGATTTCGTAGGGCGCCATGGCGGCGTCTCCGATGAAGATCACTTTGTAATCCGCGCCGTATTTATGCAGCAGGTCCTGAGTGGCGGTGCGCTCGGAGGTGCGGCGCTGGTTGTTCTTCCACACCGATTCGTAAACGAAGTTGTGGAAGTAGAAATACTCCATGTGCTTGAACTCGGTCTTGCAGGCCGAGAACAGTTCTTCGCAGATCTTCACATGGGCGTCCATCGAGCCGCCGATGTCGAACAGCAGCAACAGCTTGATGGTGTTGCGGCGTTCCGGGCGCATCTGGATGTTCAGCAGGCCGGCGTCGCGGGCGGTGTGGTCGATCGTGCCATCGATGTCCAGTTCGTCTGCCGCACCCTGGCGTGCGAATTTGCGCAGGCGCCGCAGGGCCACTTTAATATTGCGCGTGCCCAACTCAACCCCATCATCAAGGTTCTTGTACTCGCGCTGATCCCAGACCTTCGCGGCCTTGCCCTGACGCTGGCCGGCGTCGCCCACCCGAATTCCCTCGGGGTTGTAACCGCCCGAGCCGAACGGGCTGGTGCCGCCGGTGCCGATCCATTTATTGCCGCCGGCGTGGCGCTCCTTTTGCTCTTCCAGACGCTTCTTGAATTCTTCAATCAGCTTGTCCAGGCCGCCCAGGGACTGGATCTGCGCGCGCTCTTCAGCAGTCAGCGAGCGCTCGAATTCCTTGCGCAGCCAGTCTTCGGGGATCAACGCCTGCAGGTGATCGTCGAGCTTTTCCAGGCCATTGAAGTACGCGCCGAACGCCCGGTCGAACTTGTCGAAATGGCGCTCGTCCTTCACCAGAATCGTGCGCGACAGGTAATAGAACTCGTCCATGTCAGCGAACGTCACACGCTGCTTCAGCGCGTTGATGAGGTCGAGCAGTTCACGCAACGAAACCGGCACTTTGGCAGCGCGCATTTCGTTGAACAGGTTGAGCAACATAGTCGGCGTCCCGCGCTTGATCTAAATAAGCTTGACCAAAAAGGCTCAGCGATTGCCGCGACGGCTCATGAACGCCAGACGCTCTAACAGCTGCACGTCCTGCTCGTTCTTGACCAGCGCGCCGGCCAGCGGCGGGATGGCTTTGGTGGGGTCGCGCTCGCGCAGTACCGCTTCGCCGATGTTGTCGGCCATCAGTAATTTGAGCCAGTCCACCAGTTCGGAGGTCGAGGGTTTTTTCTTCAGGCCCGGGACTTTGCGCACATCGAAGAACACGTCCAGTGCTTCGCTGACCAGGTCCTTCTTGATGTTCGGGTAATGCACGTCGACGATCTTCTGCAGCGTGGCGCGATCGGGAAACGCGATGTAGTGAAAGAAGCAGCGGCGCAGAAACGCGTCCGGCAGCTCTTTTTCGTTGTTGGACGTAATGATGATGATCGGGCGCTTTTTGGCTTTGATCGTCTCGTCGATCTCGTAAACGTAGAACTCCATTTTGTCGAGTTCTTGCAGCAGGTCGTTGGGGAATTCGATGTCCGCCTTGTCGATCTCGTCGATCAACAGAATCACCCGCTCTTCGGATTCAAAGGCTTCCCAGAGCTTGCCCTTCTTCAGGTAATTACGAACGTCGTGGACTTTGTCGACGCCCAGTTGCGAGTCGCGCAGGCGGCTGACCGCGTCGTACTCGTAGAGGCCTTGGTGCGCCTTGGTGGTCGATTTGATGTGCCAGGTGATCAGCCGGGCGCCGAAGGATTCGGCCAGTTGCTCGGCGAGCATGGTCTTGCCGGTGCCGGGCTCGCCCTTGACCAGCAGCGGGCGCTCCAGGGTGATGGCGGCATTGACCGCAAGCTTCAGATCGTCGGTGGCGACGTAGGCGTGGGTGCCTTCGAATTTCATCGGGTAAATCCTCGAACAGCGCGAACAGGCCGTAGGCCTTAACCGCGCAAGATAGGGCGCAAAGAGTGCAGCGACTATACCGCGCACCCCGCGCCACTGTGAACGCAGACGCTTTATTCAGTATCTGAATGGGGCGTCACGACCTGACCGGCTAAAAATTGTAACGACCGTTGAGGTATCGCCAAAATAGCGATACCTTGCAGCGCATGTCTACTAACTACAGATTCAGGGACAAATACTGGATTCAACTGCGGGAAAAGGATCACCTGCCGCCTCACGTGCACCTCACCGGTGGCGGGCTGGATGTGTTGATCTGTCTGCAGTTGGTTGAACCCATGCTCGGCCACGCCCCGGCCGCCGTACTCAGGGAGGCGCTCGAATGGGTAAGGGCCCACCAAACAGAACTGCTGGAGGAATGGAAACGATGGCATCCATGAAACGTCCACGCCTCAAGACCGTAGAGGCGCTGGCTCACCAAAAATTGGCGCTGACATTTATCAACGACGTGAAATACGTTCTCGACCTGAGCAGCGACATCGCTGCATTTCCGGGGCTGCAACCGCTCAAGGATCCGAACGTGTTCAAGCAGGCGCAGATCGGCGACGACGGCTGGACCGTCGAGTGGTCCGAGCCCGACATCCAGATCGGCGCCGACACCCTGTACCTGGACGCCAAGGCGCAGGCCGCTACCGACGAGAACACGCGGATATTCATCGGCTGGCGTGCGCGCACCGGCTTGCCGCTGGCCATGGCGGCTGAAGCGCTGGGCGTCAGCACGCGCAGCATCACCCGCTACACCAACGGCAGCGAGGCGGCACCGCGCACCCTGGCGCTGGCGTGTCTGGGATGGGATGCGTTGCAGAATCAGCCAGAGAACGGCGTCTTGCTGGCCGAGAAGCGTGCGGCCTATGGCGTTGGCACAGGAAGCGGTGTAGACGAGGCGAGCGTCGCCAACAAAGGCACCGGTGAAGATGACCAGTGAGCCAGGACGGCGTTGTGTCAACGATGATCCATCGCTGACACAACGCTCGCGATCTGGCTCCATTTACGTAGGAAGTGGCCGGCTTACTTCGCCTCACTTTTGCCGCTGTCGTAGCGCGTGTTGAACGCCTTTATGAACGCATTGCGCAGGATCTGCAAAAACGCCTCGAACGCATTGATGTCCTGTTTGTGAACACTGCCGCTGAGTTCGACGCGGGTGGCAAACTGGTTTTTCCCTTGGTTCTTGAGCACCGTTTCGCTGCCGCCGACCACGGCTTCCCAGATCGATCGGAAGAAGCCTTTGTTCTGGTTCTCGACGTCCTGCTGCCAGTCAAATACATCCACATTGCGCAGCAGCGGTTTGATGTAGCCACTGAGTTGGCCATCGGTGGCCTGGGCTTCGATGACCACATCGCCGTCGCCTGCGTTGAAGTCGAATTTGCCATACGCAGAGGCGAAGTCGTTCAGGCGCTTGAGCTGAATACCGGTCGCGCGCAGCTTGAAGTCAAAGTCCTCCAGGCTGAACGGGTCGAACGTCGCGGTGCTTTCCAGTGGCGCGTGGCCCAGCAGCATGGCCTTGCCCTCGAAACGGGCATCGCGCTTGCCGGCCTTGTCTTCGACGTTGGTCAGGTTATAGATGCTGGCGTTGATGTTGTCGGCATCGATTTTTACCTTCGGCGTCGAGTTGAAATTGCTGAAGGTGATCTTGCCGTCCTGAATGCGCATCTCGTTCAGGGTGATCGGCAGCAGCTTGTCCAGCTGAGCGCGCCAGTCAGTGCCCGCACCGGTCTGGGACTGGCGCTTGTCCGGGCCACCGTCGACGAAGTTGAGTTCAGGACTGACAAATGCGACCTCGGCGACCACGGCATGGTCGTACCACAGCGAGTGCCAGCTGACAGCGAGGTCGATGACCGGCGCATTCAGCAGCGGGACGGGCACCTTGCCGTCGACCTTGACGATTTTCAGGCCATTGATGCGGTACGCCCCGCGCCACAGGGCCAGGTCCACATCGGTGACCTGACCGCGGTAGTCGCCCATGTCGGCGAGTTTTTCATTGAGGTAATTGCGCACCACGTAGGGCAGCGCGATGTGGACTGCGATCAGCAACACCACCAAGCCAACAATTGTCCATAACGGCCAGCTGTAACGACGTTTCATGTCTCCACCCTCCAGTGACGTAGTTTTGTTGACTGCTGGCGATGTGATCGGTTCGCTTCGACTGGACGTTGCACCGGCTCAAGGCATAGGCTTTGAGCTTTTCCAAACCTGCACAAGGACCCGGTCATGAGCCGTATTTACGCAGATAACGCCCATTCCATCGGCAATACGCCACTGGTGCAGATCAACCGAATCGCGCCGCGCGGGGTCACTATCCTGGCCAAGATCGAGGGGCGTAATCCGGGGTACTCCGTCAAGTGCCGGATCGGCGCGAACATGATCTGGGACGCCGAAAGCAGCGGCAAACTCAAGCCCGGCATGACCATCGTCGAACCCACCTCTGGCAACACCGGCATCGGCCTGGCCTTTGTTGCCGCAGCCCGTGGCTACAAGCTGACACTGACCATGCCGGCCTCCATGAGCATAGAGCGGCGCAAAGTGCTCAAGGCCTTGGGCGCCGAACTGGTGCTGACCGAGCCGGCGCTGGGCATGAAAGGCTCCATCGCCAAGGCCGAGGAGTTGCTTGCCAGTGACCCCGCCACGTACTTCATGCCGGCGCAGTTCGAGAACCCGGCCAACCCGGCCATTCACGAGAAAACCACCGGCCCGGAAATCTGGAACGACACCGACGGCGCTATCGACGTGCTGGTTGCGGGCGTCGGCACAGGCGGCACGATCACCGGGGTCTCGCGCTACATCAAGCACGCCATGGGCAAGCCGATCATTTCGGTGGCCGTCGAACCGCTGGGCTCGCCGATCATCACCCAGGCGATGGCCGGTGAAGAGATCAAACCCAGCCCCCACAAGATTCAGGGCATTGGCGCGGGTTTCATCCCGAAAAACCTCGACCTCTCGATTGTCGACCGCGTCGAACTGGTGAGTGACGAAGAAGCCAAGGCCATGGCCCTGCGCCTGATGCAGGAGGAGGGGATTCTCTGCGGTATTTCCTGTGGCGCGGCCATGCACGCAGCGGTGCGGATGGCCGAGAAGCCGGAAATGCAGGGCAAGACGATCGTGGTGGTGCTGCCGGATTCGGGCGAGCGCTACCTGTCGAGCATGCTCTTCAGCGACCTGTTTACTGAACGCGAGCTGACCCAATAGTCGTGTTGGCGGCCGCTTCGGCTTTTTACCCGGCGGACTAAGGCTTATGATGGCCGCCATTCGAAACCCGCCGGAAGATTGTCCCAGGTCATCCGGCGGCGGTTTCAGCGGCGTAAGCTTCGGGCCGCGCGGTTCGGCCCTGTTCCAAGGAGAGTTTCATGACCCTTTCTTTTGCTGTCAAAGCGGCGATTCTGCTGCTGTTTGTCGGCAGCACGCTGTACGTGCATCTGCGCGGCAAGGCGCGTTTGCCGGTATTGCGCCAGTTCGTGAATCACTCCGCACTGTTCGCCCCGTATAACGCCTTGATGTACCTCTTCTCCAGCGTGCCGTCCAAGCCTTATCTGGACCGCAGCAAGTTTCCCGAGCTCGATGTGCTGCGCGACAACTGGGAAACCATCCGCGATGAAGCCATGCACCTGTTCGACGAAGGCTATATCCGTGCCGCCGCGAAGGACAACGACGCGGGTTTCGGGTCGTTCTTCAAGAAAGGCTGGAAGCGTTTTTACCTGAAGTGGTACGACAAACCGCTGCCGTCCGCCGAGGCGCTGTGCCCCAAGACGGTCGAACTGGTCAGCCGCATTCCCAACGTCAAAGGCGCGATGTTCGCCCTGTTGCCCGGTGGCAGTCACTTGAACCCGCACCGCGATCCGTTTGCCGGCTCCTTGCGTTATCACTTGGGCCTGTCGACGCCGAACTCCGACGATTGCCGCATCTTTGTCGACGGTCAGGTCTACGCCTGGCGCGACGGTGACGACGTGATGTTCGATGAAACCTACGTGCACTGGGTCAAGAACGAAACCGACGTCACCCGCGTGATTCTGTTCTGCGACATCGAGCGGCCGCTGAGCAATCGTTTCATGACCGCGGTCAACCGCCGCGTCAGCGCGTTTCTGGGTCGTGCCACAGCGCCGCAGAACACCGATGATGAGCGCGTTGGCGGGATCAATCAGGCCTATGCGTTCAGCAAGCGCTTCAGCAACAGCTTCAGCGGCAAGGTCAAGCAGTTCAAGCGCGCCAACCCCAAGGCCTATCGCATCCTGCGTCCGGTGCTGGCAGTGATCGTGCTGACGCTGCTGGGCTACTGGCTGTTCGGCTAACACTCGGTTTTATCGAGCGCCGCTGCACCCTGTGCAGCGGCGCTTTTTTTATGCCTGGCGCGAGGGCATAACCGGCAAATAGCACGTCTATTCAATCCTCTCCGGGCCAGTCGGCGGACCCTGCGTTCAGCCCTTTTTGCCCGGAGACGGATGTTCATGCGCGCCAGATTCCTGATGCTTTCCGCCACGCTGTTCGGCCTGGCCGGTCCGATGGCGGCCGTGGTTGCACCGACCGTTGCCCTTGCCCAGTCCGCCGCCGTGGCCGTTGCGCCTCAATACGACACCACCCATGTGTACGTCGCGCCTGCGGATGTAGATCGCTTTGTGCAGAGCTTCACCTCGACGTTCGGCGGGCAGAGCACGCCACAGGTGGTGGTCAATGTCTTGCCGGTGCCGAGCAGCACGACGTCCCAGTTGATTCAAACGCCGGTCGGCACGGTGTCGCTGTTCGGATTCAAGACCCCGATCCCGCGTCCATTTGGCGATGAGCGCAACGGCTATCTGGTCAAGGACATGGACCTGGCGATCAAAGAAGCGCGTCAGGCCGGCGCCGACGTCATCGTTTCGGGCTTCCCGGACCCCATCGGTCGCGACGCCGTCGTGCAGTGGCCGGGTGGCGTGAACATGCAACTTTACTGGCACACCAAAGTGCCGAGTTACGCACCGTTCCAGACCATTCCCGAGAACCGCGTCTACGTGTCCAACGACCGGGCTGCCGCGTTCGTAAAAGCGTTTATCGCGTTCTCCCACGGCAAAGTTGTCAGCGACGAGAAGAAAGCGCCGGGCATCGAGATCGGTCGCGCCGATGCCACTTTCCACCGCATTCGCATCGAGTCGCCGTTCGGCAAAATGGTCGTGCTGGCCACCGACGGCCGTCTGCCGTATCCGTTCGGCCACGACAACACCGGCTATGAAGTCGCCAACCTGCAGGACACATTGAGCAAAGCGAAGGCGGCGGGGGTGAACGTGATCGTCGAGCCCTTTACCAGCGCAGGACGTACGGCGGCAGTTGTAGAGTTTCCGGGTGGCTACGTCGCTGAAATTCATCAGACCGCTGCGGCCGGTTGACCGATGGCGAGTGCTCGATTCACTTCAGGTTTGAGTGGTCTGTGCCTGGCAATCGCGCTGCCCATGGCCAGCAGCCCGGCCCGTGCTGACGAGGCTGAAACCAGGCCGGCGATCAAGACCAATCGCTGGCAGGAGGATTGGTCGGTGCTGGCCAATCCAACCCTCAGGACAGCGCCGCTGGACAGGCTGAAGTACATCTCGCTGTCTTCGGACAACCCCCAGACATACCTGTCGTTGGGCAGCACCCTGCGTGAGCGTTTCGAGATGAACGACGCCAGCGCGTTCGGCACGCGAAATGTCGCCCGGGACCGGTATCTGCTGCAGCGCTTTCAGGTGCACGTCGATCTGCACTTCAACGAGAACTGGCGCGTGTTTACCCGGCTGGAAGACGTGCGCGCCTACGACAAAACCACCCTTGGCGGCGCTGACCAGAATCGCACCGACCTGCGCCTCGCGTTCCTTGAATACACCAAGAAGCTGGGCGACAACACCTTCAAGGCGCGGGTGGGGCGGCAGGATTTCGCCTTCGACTTACAGCGCTTTATTTCGTCTCGCGACGGGCCGAACGTGCGCCAGTCGTTCGATGCGTTGTGGGCGGACTGGGAGACCGGGCTGTGGCGCTTCATCGCGATCGCCAGCCGACCGGTGCAATACCAGGACGAGCGCCACTTCGACGATCGTTCCAACCACGAATTTCGCTTTCACATGCTGCGCGCCGAGCGGCTGGTGGGCGGCAGTAACGAGCTGTCGGCCTATGTCGGGCTGTATGAACGCGACGACGCCAGTTACCTCGATGCCAGCGGCGCTGAGCACCGGAATATCTTTAACGCACGGCTCGGCGGCGCGGCCGATGGCTACGACTGGGACCTGGAGGCGATGGGGCAGACCGGTTCGGTCGGCGCCAAAAGCATTCGCGCGTGGGCGGCGGGCAGTCGCGTTGGTTACACCTTCGCCGACGTCAGGTGGACGCCGCGTCTGGGCCTGCAACTGGACGCTGCGTCGGGCGACCGAAACAACGGCGATGGCACGCTGGGCACGTTCAATCCGCTGTTTCCCAACGGCTACTATTTTTCGCTGGGGGGCTACACCGGCTATGCCAACATCCTGCACGTCAAACCGTCGATTACCATCAAGCCGATCGCCAAGCTGAGCATTCAGACGGCCCTTGGCCTGCAATGGCGGGAGACCACCGAAGACGCCGTTTACGTGCAGCCCAACATCGCGGTGGCCGGAACCGCGGGGCAGGGCAGTCGCTGGACCGGCGCCTACGGGCAGGTGCGCACGGACTATGCGTTCACCCCTAATCTGAGCGGCGCGGTCGAGGCGGTGCACTACGACGTCGGCCAGTCAGTGCGCGATGCCGGCGGGCACGACAGCAATTACCTCGGCGTCGAGCTGAAGCTGTCCTGGTAGCGCTGCATCTGGGCAATTCACGACGTCGCGTTATGGCATTGCACGAGGCACCGCTGGCTGGTTATAGTCGGCGTCGTGCCGTAACACTTGGCAACACGAGTCACTCGTTTCAGAAGATGAGCACGATGCCTGCATCCCGCACCCGGTTCGCTTTATCCGCCACGGCTCGCGCTGTTGCGGAACCGTGCAGCTGCATGCAAATCGCCTTTATCACGCGTTACCCGCCACCCCCATCTGTGAACAGCCCTGTCGTGTGCGTCGTTGCACCGCCAGGCGTCGTTGTGCTCGGCTGAGCGACTGCGTCAACGCTGTCGACCGCAGCCTGCAAACGCCCGCAAAACATCCGTGAATCCGGTTCGTGCCGGGTCCGATTTTGTCTGAATCACAGGTGACTCATGTTCGCTAATAAAGCCTTGGCCTCGATGGCCACGACGACGCTTTTCGTCCTGCTCTGGAGCAGCGGCGCGATCGTTTCCAAGTGGGGCCTGACCCACGCTTCACCGTTTGCATTTCTACTGTTCCGTTTTCTGCTGGCGCTTGTGGCGCTGGCGATCCTGATCCCGGCCTTGGGTTACAAGCTTCCCGCCACCCGCGCGTCGATGGGCTTTGCGTTGATGACAGGGGCGGTGCTGCTGGGGGCTTATCAGATCTGCTACCTGCTGGCGCTGGACATGAAAGTCGCGCCCGGCGTCATGGCCACGATCATGGGCGTGCAACCGATACTCACGGCCGTGCTGGTTGAACGCAGCCGCTCGGCGTCACGCATGTTCGGCCTGAGTCTGGGGCTGGCCGGCCTGGTGCTGGTGGTCTGGCAAGGCATCGGCGACGGCGGATCACTGGCCGGCATGGCGTTCGGCGTACTGGGCATGTTGAGCATGACCGGCGGCTCGATCATGCAGAAACGCATCACCGACAACCCCCTCGGCACGTTGCCGGTGCAATACCTCGCGGGGACATTGGTGTGTGCCGTGTTCGTGCCATTTCAGCCCTTTCATTTCGAACACAGCATCGGCTTCTTCGTGCCGGTGCTGTACATGGGGCTGGTGGTGTCGGTGCTGGCGACGTTTCTGCTTTATCGGCTTATCGCCCAAGGCAATCTGGTCAACGTTACCAGCCTGTTTTACCTGGTGCCCGGCGTTACCGCGATTATGGACTACCTGATCTACGGCAACCGCCTCGCGCTGATGAGCATGCTGGGGATGGTGCTGATTGTGGTGGGGTTGGTGTTTGTGTTCAGGAAGGTTGAATAGAACCGTCCACCCCCGCCGCGAATTCGTCGAGCACTGCGGAAGAAAACTGTAGGAGTGAGCTTGCTCCCGATCTGGCGCGCAGCGGCAGCAAACCGGTGCGTGCCGTGTGTCAGGCATTACCGGTTTCACGACTGCTTCGCAGCCGATCGCGAGCAAGCTCACTCCTACAGTGGATCATCGTTCCCATCGTGACGATACCGGCCAGCCTCAACCCAAACGCACATGCCGGCTCAACAACGCCCGCAGCGCTGCGGGCTTCACCGGTTTGGCCAGATACTCAAGGCCGGCGGCGTGTACCTGGGCGATCAGCTCCTGGCGGCCGTCGGCGCTGATGACCACGCCGGGGACCGGCTCACCCAGTTGCGTGCGCAGCCAGGCCATCAGTTCGGTGCCGATCTCACCGTGGTCCAGGTGGTAATCCACCAACGCCAGGTGCGGGCGAATGCCGTCGTTGAGCAGGGCCTGGCATTCCTCGCGATTGCGCGCCGTCCAGACCTGACACCCCCAGCGGCTGAGCAGGCTGTTCATGCCAATCAGGATGCTGTCTTCGTTGTCGACGCAGAGGATTTGCGTACCGTTGAGCGCAGCACGCGAAGGTTCGCTCGGCGCAACGGCCGGTATCGGCGATGCAGGCGCCAGCGGCACCGTGACGCTGAACACGCTGCCCTGGCCCGGCCATGAACGCACTTCCAACGAATGACCGAGCACGCGACACAGACCGTCGGCAATCGCCAGCCCCAAACCCAAGCCCTTTTCGGCGCGGGTCTGATGGCTGTCCAGCCGCTTGAACTCCTCGAAAATCACCTGCCGCTTGTCCTCGGGAATACCCGGCCCACGGTCCCAGACTTCCAGGCTCAGCTGCCCGCTTCTGCGCCGCACCCCCAGCAAAATAGGCCCCTTGGCGTAACGAAACGCATTGGTCAGGAAGTTCTGCAGCACCCGCCGCAGCAGCTTGGCATCGCTGGCCACGCGCAACGTGCTGCCGCGCACGCGGAAGTCCAGACCCTGCTCCTGAGCGAGGGCCTTGAATTCAGCGCCGAGGGTTTCAAACAGATTGTTCAGTGCGAAGGGCGTGATGGTCGGCGTGAACTTGCCGTTCTCCAGCCGCGAAATATCCAGCAGGTCGCTGATCAAGTCTTCGGCCGAACGCAGCGAGCTGTCCAGATGATGGATCAGCTGTTTCGCCTCCGCGGGCACGTTGTCGTCGTTGTGCAGCAGGGCGGCGGAGAACAAGCGGGCGGCATTCATGGGCTGCATCAGGTCGTGGCTGACGGCGGCGAGAAAGCGCGTTTTCGACTGATTGGCGGCTTCCGCATGGGCCTTGGCTTCGCTCAGCGCTGTGTTCAGCTGCGACAGTTCCCGCGTGCGTTCAGCTACGCGCTGCTCGAGACTTTCGTTGGCGCCCTTGAGCGCATGCTCGGCCTCGCGGAACGCGGTGATGTCAGTGAAGCTCATCACGAAGCCGCCGCCGGGCATCGGGTTGCCGATCAGCTCGATCACCTGCCCATTGGGAAACAACCGCTCGGACGTATGCGCGCGGCCCTGACGCATCCAGTGCAGGCGCCGGGCGACATGCACTTCGGCCTCGCCGGGGCCGAGCAAACCGCGCTCGGCGTTGTAGCGGATGATGTCGGCGATGGGCCGGCCCACGCTGATCAGGCCTTCCGGGTAATTGAACAGCTCCAGATAGCGCGCATTCCAGGCCACCAGCCGCAGGGATTGATCCACCACGCTGATGCCCTGAGTGATGTTCTCGATGGCGCCTTGCAGCAGCGCGCGATTGAACTGCAGCACCTCGGAGGCTTCGTCGGCGATGCGCACCACATCTTCAAGCTGCATGTCGCGGCCTTCGATGGCCGCCTTGACCACCGCCCGCGTCGACGACGTGCCCAGCACCCCCGCCAGCAAGCGTTCGGTGTGGGCGATCCATTCGCCGTTGGCGTTCTGGTTGGGGTTGAAACCTTTGCCCTGCCGGTAGGCGAAACGGATGAAGCTCTGTTGCGCCCGTTCTTCTCCGACGAAACGCGCCGAGAGCTTGAGCAGGTCCTCGATCTGCACCGCCAGCAGCGAGCGGTTGTTAGGCCGCGCCTGCAATTCCTGGCCGATGAAACGGCCCGCCTGCCAGTGTTCGGACACCCGCGTTCGCGACAGCAGCGAGACCCACACAAACAAAGCGAGGTTGCCCAGCATCGACAGCACCACGCCCTGGGTCAGCGGGCTGATCGGCAGATTGAACGGGTTGCTGTGCAGCCACGCCAGCAGCGGAAAACTGCTCAGCGACCAGCCCATGCTGTGGGCAATGATCGGCAGCACCAGGGTGTAAAACCAGATGAACACCCCGGCGGCAAGCCCGGCGAACACCCCGCGACGATTGGCCGGCTTCCAGTACAGCGCGCCGATCATCGCCGGCATCAACTGCGTGATGGCGGCGAAGGCGATCTGGCCGATGGTCGCCAGACTGGCAGTCGAGCCCAGCAGCCGGTAGCTGACGTAGGCGAGCAGCAGAATGACGACGATGCTGACCCGGCGCACCGAGAGCATCCAGTGGCGGAACACCTCAAACGGGCGCTCGGCGGTTTTGCGCCGCAGCAGCCACGGCAGCAGCATGTCGTTGGAAACCATGGTCGACAGTGCAACGCTGGCGACGATGACCATCCCGGTGGCCGCCGAAGCCCCGCCGATGAACGCCAGCATCGCCAGTGCCGGGTGCGCGTGGGCCAATGGCACGCTGATCACGAACGAGTCCGGCAGCACCGAGGCGGGTAGCAGCATCTGCCCCGCCAGCGCAATCGGCACCACGAACACCGCGGCCAGCAGCAAATACGCCGGGAACACCCACTTGGCCAGGCGCAAGTCCTGCGGCTCGATGTTCTCCACCACGGTGACGTGAAACTGCCGGGGCAGACAGATGATCGCCATCATGGCGACGCCGGTCTGCACCACCATCGATGGCCAGTTGACCGTTTCTTTCCAGTACTCCTCCAGACGCGGTGCGAGCATGGCCTGGTTGAACAGGTCATCCACCCCGTCGTACAGGCCGAAGGTCACGAACGCGCCGACGGCCATGAAGGCGAACAGCTTGACCAGCGACTCGAAGGCAATCGCCAGGACCATGCCGCGGTGGTGCTCGGTGGCGTCGAGGTTGCGGGTGCCGAAGACGATGGTGAACAGCGCCAGCACCAGCGACACGATCAGCGCAGTGTCCTGGGCGCGAGTCCCTGTGGCGTCGGCGCCGGCACCGATCAGAATGTTCACCCCCAGCACGATGCCTTTGAGTTGCAGCGCGATGTAGGGCAGCACGCCGATCAGGCAGATCAGCGCGACGACCACGGCGAGGGTTTGCGACTTGCCGTAGCGGGCGGCGATGAAGTCGGCGATTGAAGTGATGTTTTCCTGCTTGCTGATCAGCACCATTTTCTGCAGCACCCAGGGCGCCAGCAGCATCAGCAGAATCGGCCCGAGGTAGATCGGCAGAAACGACCACAATTGCTCGGCGGCCTGGCCGACCGAGCCGAAAAACGTCCAGCTGGTGCAGTAAACCGCCAGCGACAGGCTGTACACCCAGGCGCGCAGGCGCGGCGGCAGCGGGGTACTGCGGCGGTCACCGTAAAAGGCGATGGCGAACATGATGGCCATATAGGCCAGGGCGACGGCAGCGATCAGCCCGCTGGACAGCGACATGGGAACTCCGGAGGCAAGCGGCTAGCGGTTTCGGTGGCGATCCCTCGCCGGCCGGACAGTCTCGCACGCCGCGTAGGGTTCGTCTGTTACGACCAAGGTCTGAGCGGCGCGGTGTCGCAGGGGGGGCGGCGAATCCCATGATCAGTGTATATCTGGGAAATCTATGACCTATAGCTAAATTACCCGCTTAGTCGATATCAGCTGCCGTCCTACTATGGGGACCACCTCACACGAGGACAGGAGCCCGCCATGACCCACGCCATTTTCTGCCCGCAAAGACCCTTCAGCCAACTGAGTCACCCTCGGGAAGTCATCCGCCAATTCACCCCCAACTGGTTCGCCGCGACCATGGGCACCGGGATTCTGTCGGCTGTGCTGGTGCAGCTTCCGGTGCCCATCCCCGGTCTGTTCCAGCTGGCCGAAGCCTTGTGGATGCTCAACATCGTGCTGTTCCTGACCTTCAGCGCCCTCTACATCGCCCGGTGGGTGATGTTTTTCGACGAGGCACGGCGGGTGTTCGGGCATTCCACGGTATCGATGTTTTTCGGCGCGATTCCCATGGGCCTGGCGACGCTCATCAATGGGCTGCTGACTTTCGGCCTGCCGCGATGGGGCGACGCCGTGCTGCCGATTGCCGAGATGTTGTGGTGGCTGGACGTGGCGATGTCCCTGGCCTGCGGCGTGGTCATCCCGTTTTTGATGTTCACCCGCCAGGAACACCGTATCGATCAGATGACCGCCGTCTGGCTTCTGCCGCTGGTGGCCTGCGAAGTGGCGGCGGTGAGCGGCGGGCAGCTGGCGCCACATCTGACGGACAGTCACAGCCAGTTCAGCGTGCTCATCACCAGCTACGTGCTGTGGGCGATGTCGGTGCCGGTGGCGTTCAGCATTCTGACCATCCTGCTGTTGCGCATGGCCCTGCACAAACTGCCCCACGAAAGCATGGCCGCATCGAGCTGGCTGGCCCTCGGGCCGATCAGCACCGGCGCATTCGGTTTGATTGTGCTGGGCGCCGATTCGCCACTGATCTTCAACGCCAACGGCCTGCCCGGCGTCGGCGAAATCGCCTCGGGCCTTGGCCTGATCGGCGGCGTGATCTTGTGGGGTGTCGGGGTGTGGTGGTGCCTGATGGCGCTGCTGATCACCGCGCGTTACCTGCGCAACGGCATCCCGTTCAACCTGGGCTGGTGGGGTTTTACCTTTCCGCTGGGGGTGTTCGCGCTGACCACCTTGAAGCTGGGCGCGGTGCTTCATCTTGTGTTCTTTGCGGTTCTCGGCAGCGTGCTGGTCGCCGCGCTGAGTGTCCTGTGGCTGGTGATCATGAAGCGCACCGTGACCGGGGCCTATAAAGGCGAGCTGTTCGTTTCGCCCTGCATCGCTGGCTTGCGCTAGATGGCGCTCCCACGCTCTAACGGGTTATGCGTTGGAGCGCGTGCTCGACTTTGACGCCGGATACGTCTTCAATGTGGCCCGGAACCGCCTTTCGGCGTTCCCATCCGAAAGCCGATACCGGCGCCACTCAGGACCAGGGAAGATGAGTCAGTCGCAGTTCAGTTTGTTGGGTAAGCGGCGCTTTCTGCCGTTTTTCGTGACCCAGTCCCTCGGGGCGTTCAACGACAACATCTTCAAGCAGTCGCTGATCCTCGCCATCCTCTACAAGCTGAGCATCGACGGCGACCGCTCCATCTACGTCAACCTCTGCGCCTTGCTGTTCATCCTGCCGTTCTTTCTATTCTCGGCGCTGGCCGGGCAGTTCGGCGAGAAATACCCCAAGGACAAGCTGATCCGCATGATCAAGGTCCTGGAGATCGTGATCATGGTCGTGGGGGCAACGGGTTTTCTCTTTAATCACCTGTCGCTGATGCTGGCGGCGCTGTTCGCCATGGGCACCCACTCGGCGCTGTTCGGGCCGGTGAAGTACTCGATCCTGCCCCAGCACCTGCATGAGAACGAACTGGTGGGCGGCAACGGCCTGGTGGAAATGGGCACGTTTCTGGCGATCCTGGCCGGCACCATCGGCGCCGGGGTGATGATGTCGGCGACCCATTACGCCCCCATCGTGGCGGCAGCCATGGTCTCGGTGGCGTGCCTGGGTTATCTCGCCAGCCGAGGCATTCCGCCAGCAGCGGCCGCTTCGCCGGACATGCGCCTGAACTGGAACATCTTCAGTGAATCCTGGGCCACCCTGAAACTCGGCCTGGGGCAGACCAAAGCGGTGTCGCGTTCCATCGTCGGCAACTCGTGGTTCTGGTTCGTAGGGGCGATTTATCTGACGCAGATCCCGGCCTACGCGAAGGACTTTCTGTATGGCGATGAAACCGTCGTCACACTGATTCTGACCGTGTTCTCCATCGGCATCGCCGCTGGCTCCATGCTCTGCGAGCGACTGTCAGGCCGCAAAGTGGAGATTGGCCTGGTGCCGTTCGGCTCCATGGGCCTGACCGTGTTCGGCTTGTTGCTGTGGTGGCATTCCGGTGATTTCCCGCAGAACGTGCAGGCCAATAACTGGCTGGCGATTCTGGGGTACGGGCAGGCGTGGTGGGTGTTGCTGGACATCCTCGGCATCGGCGTCTTCGGCGGGTTTTACATCGTGCCGCTGTACGCGCTGATCCAGTCGCGGACGCCGGAGAAAGAGCGCTCGCGGGTCATCGCGTCCAACAACATCCTCAATGCGCTGTTCATGGTGGTCTCGGCGATTGTCTCGATCGTCCTGTTGAGCGTGGCGAAGCTGTCGATCCCGCAGCTGTTCCTCGTCGTGTCGCTGATGAACATCGCGGTTAACGCCTACATCTTCAAAATCGTGCCCGAGTTCACCATGCGCTTCATGATCTGGCTGCTCAGCCATTCCATGTACCGCGTGGAGCATCGCGACCTCGACCTGATCCCTGATGAGGGCGCGGCATTGCTGGTCTGCAACCATGTCTCGTTCGTCGATGCGCTGTTGATTGCCGGGTCTGTGCGCCGGCCTATCCGCTTCGTCATGTACTACAAAATCTTCAATCTGCCGGTGCTGAATTTCGTGTTCCGCACGGCGGGCGCCATCCCGATTGCCGGTATCAAAGAGGACAAGGCAGTGTTCGACAGCGCGTTCGAACGCATCGCCCATTACCTTAAGGAAGGCGAGCTGGTGTGCATCTTTCCGGAAGGTAAGCTGACCACCGACGGCGAGATCGACACCTTTAAGAGTGGCATGACCCGGGTCTTGCAGGAGACTGATGTGCCGGTGATTCCAATGGCATTGCAGGGGTTGTGGGGCAGCTTTTTCAGCCGCGACCCGAACAAGGGCGTGTTCCGCAGGCTGTGGTCGCGAGTGACCTTGGTGGCCGGGCCGGCGTTGACGGGAGAGGAATCGCAACCGGCGCTGGTGCGTGAGCGGGTAGCGGAATTGCGGGGGGCGGTGCGCTAAGGCGAGTGCCAGCGCGTTAATAAGAAACCCGATATTTCTGGTGTCGAAATAACTTGTGGGAGTGAGCTTGCTCACGAAGACGGTATTCCCGCCGCAGAAAAATGAGCGGATGTACCGGCCTCTTCGTGAGCAAGCTCGCTCCCACAGGGATCGCATTTTGCCGGATGATGCGTGGGTGATCGGGGATCTCCCACAGGCGCCATGCCGATCACCCTACAATCGGCTTCTCTTCCGCAACCACCGCATCCGGCGTCATCTTCCGGAAGTACGTCGAAAGCAACGCGCCCGAAATGTTGTGCCAGACGCTGAACAGCGCGCTCGGCACCGCCGCCAGTGGCGAAAAGTGCGCAGCGGCCAGCGCGGCGCCGAGGCCTGAGTTCTGCATGCCGACTTCCAGGGACAGCGATTTGCGCTGAGCCAGTGGCAACTTGAACAGCTTGCCGGTGAAGTAACCCAGCAGAAAGCCGAAGCTGTTGTGCAGGATCACCACGGCCATGATCAACAGGCCCGACTCGGCAATCTTCGCCTGACTCGCCGCCACCACTGCACAGACGATCATCACAATGCTCACCACCGACACCAGCGGCAGCACGTCGACGGCAAAACTCACCTTGGCGCCGAGTAAACGTTGAGCGATGACGCCGAGCACGATCGGCAGCATCACCAGCTGCAGGATCGACCAGAACATTTCCATGAAGGACACCGGCAGCCACGCCGAGGCCAGCAGCCAGATCAGCGCCGGAGTCAGCAGCGGGGCGAGGAGGGTGGTGACGGCGGCGATGGCCACCGACAGCGCCAGATCGCCCTTGGCCAGCCAGGTCATGACGTTGGACGACGTGCCGCTCGGGCAGCAGCCGACCAGAATCACGCCCACGGCGATTTCCGGCGGCAGGTGAAACAGCTGGCAAAGCAGCCAGGCCACGCCGGGCATGATCACGAAATGCGCGACCACCCCCAGAGCCACGCGCCAGGGATGGCGCACGACTTCAGAAAAATCATCAAGCTTCAGGGTCAGGCCCATGCCGAACATCACCAGCCCCAGCAACGGCACGATGTACGACTTGAGGCCGATGAACCAAGACGGGAACAGGAACGCCAGCACGGCGAACAGCAGCACCCAGTACGCGAAGGTATTACCGACAAAACGACTCAACGCAGCCAGGGCACGCATGGCCTGCTCCTTTCTTATTGGTATGAATGAACCCGGAAACGGAAGGAGCCAGCAAGCCGGCTCCTGCGCCGTAGGCGAAATCAGATCCCCTGGGGAATCTCTTCGCCGCCCAGTGCTTCCATCAGCTCCGGCAGGAACTCGCCGAATGTCAGCATCATCAGGGTGAAGCTGGCGTCCTGCTGACCCAGCGCATCGTCGCCGCCGTTCTGCTCGGCTTCATCCTGCAGCAGGTCTTCGAACTTCAGGCGTTTGATACCGAGCTTGTCGTCCAGCACGAACGACAGCTTGTCCTGCCACGCCAGCGACAGCTGAGTGACGACTTTGCCGGTGCTCAGGTGCAGCTGGATTTCGTCGCTGGTGAGGTCCTGACGTTTGCATTTCACAATGCCGCCGTCTTCGTGGGTGTCGCGCAGTTCGCACTCGTCCAGCACGAAGAAGTGCTCGGCGGTCTGGCTGGTCTTGACCCATTCGGTCATCACAGCGGTTGGCGCGGTCTTGACGGTCACGGGGCGGACGGGCAACGAGCCGACCACTTCACGCAGGGTCGACAGCAGGTCTTCGGCGCGCTTGGGGCTGGAAGCGTTGACCAGAATCACGCCTTGCTTGGGGGCGATGGCGGCGAAAGTGGCCGAGCGGCGGATAAAGGCGCGGGGCAGGAAGGCCTGGATGATTTCATCCTTGAGCTGATCGCGTTCCTTCTTGTAGACCTTGCGCATCTGCTCGGTCTCGATCTCTTCGACTTTCTCTTTCAAGGCATCGTTGACCACACTGCCGGGCAGAATGCGTTCTTCCTTGCGCGCCGAGATCAGCATGAAATCACCGCTGACGTGCACCAGTGGCGCGTCTTCGCCCTTGCCGAACGGGGCGATGAAACCGTAAGTGGTCAACTCCTGGCTGGCACAGGCACGTGCAGGCTTGGTCGCCAACGCGGTTTCCAGCGCCTCGGCGTCAAATGGCAGGTCCTGGGTCAGGCGATAGACAAGCAGGTTTTTGAACCACATGGGGTACATCTCTCCTTTATACAAAGGGGGGCATTATTCGCTGCTGTGACCCTGCGGCCAACCCTGATGTAAGCCTTTGGAAGGATTATAAAATTTATTTCAAAAAGTGCTTGCCAGCTTTTTGATCGCTCCGTAGAATGCGCGCCACACCGAAGCGAAGGGTGATTAGCTCAGCTGGGAGAGCGTCTGCCTTACAAGCAGAATGTCGGCGGTTCGATCCCGTCATCACCCACCATTCGTTTCAAGTGTTACGCGCAGCGGTAGTTCAGTCGGTTAGAATACCGGCCTGTCACGCCGGGGGTCGCGGGTTCGAGTCCCGTCCGCTGCGCCATATT